>PHCS01000016.1 GCA_002840845.1 Betaproteobacteria bacterium HGW-Betaproteobacteria-14 | reverse complement strand
CACGCCATCCAAAAAATTGCCTCAGAAGTGCAGAGCCTTGACCGAAGCGCTACTGCGCGCGCCATCAATCATCTCGAAGAGTCCATCGATGCGCTACACGGTAAGCTCTCAAGCATCGACCACAAGATTTCCGGCTGGGCAAAGAAGAACCTTGCCAAAGTGAGACTTGATACAGAGGAAATCAACCCGCAGGATGCAGCCCGCGAAGTAGTCGAAAACTGTGGGCAATATGAGTGGATTCCCGACGCCCTTGGGGTTGAGCCAGACTATGCTCCACAGTTCTCAGACTCGGACATCGTCCGGTTAAGGGAGGCGCGACGCAAACTTTGCCAGGATATCGACTACCGTGGCGCAGTGTTGCCGCAATTGATTGAGTTCCCGGACTCGAAAGCACTTCTTGAAGTCCATCAGGACCTGTCTCAATTCCACATCCTGAAAGAGGGAGTTGAGAACGGCGACGTTCCGGCGCTTGCGGACTCAAGCCAGGAAACGCTCACCGTCGCCCAGCGGCTCATTACTCATATTGCGAATCTTCAGCACTTGCGCGATGAGTTGCTCCAGGCGCACCGCCCCTGGACAGTGCTCATGCGCGAGCGCCTCAGACTTGGGAGCACCAACGACCTCCTTCAGATGCTGGAATCCTTGGGCGCTGAACTAGTACAGATTCTGGAAGCCCGTAAAGCCTTTATCGAACGCCCGGTCGCCGCGCCGGCAGGAGTCGAGATGGACGGCGAGTTCATGGAGGCCGTCGATAACCTTGCAAACGGTAAAGGAGCATTTGGTCTCAAGGGGCTGTTCGGCAAGACCGAGCAGAAAAGACGGCTGGAATCAGTCAAGGTGCTGGGCGTCAAACCAGATGGTGCTGAGGGATGGAGCCATGTTAAATCGTATCTGGAACTGCTTGCCCTGTTGCGCGAACTGGCACTGCGCTGGAATACGCTTGCTCCGGAGTTTCACCTGGATGTAGTGCCTGGCGACAAACCTGAAGGCGGGCTAGCTGCTGCCAAAGGCTATTCCCTTTACCTCAAGGTGAAGTCCGTCGTGACGGCAGAAAGGGAGCTCAGCACCGCTGCCTCACACGTATTCCCGAATTGGCCACATGTAAGAGAGCTCGCTGATAATCCAGCGCGCCTGTCAGAATTGGAAAAGGCGCTTCGCCATCATCTCACCAAGAATCGGCTGGCCAACGTTTGGGCAATCAAGGAGCGCTTCCAGAAGGTATTAGAAGGCCGAAATGGACGCATCATCGAGCGCATCCGTCAGTTCCTTACCTCGACGCTGGGTAACAAATCAGTAGAAGACTCCCAAATGCAGGCGCTATGGTCAGATCTGATGGGGGAACTTGTGCGCGTGCTGGGCTTGGGCATGTACTTGGAAACGGTTCGTGAGATTTGTGACAAGGTAGAGTCCTCGGGGGCGCCTAAGTACGCAGAAGCTCTCTCACTTCCGCTCGAAGGCACAGTCGACTCTCTGTTGCCCGATAACTGGCGCAAAGCGTGGCGATTGCGCCGGCTTGCTACCTACTTAGAGTCGATAGACGCCCAGAAGGAACTGACGAAACTGGCGAAGGACCGCCATGAGGTAGAAAGCGATTTGGCACGCGCCTATCGCGACATCGTCATCAAGCGCACCTGGCTGCAACTCGCAGAGAATGCATCCCCCAGCATCAGGGCTGCACTGCAAGCGTATCTCAACGCCATCCAGAAAATCGGAAAAGGAACCGGAAAGCGCGCTGTGCGTTATCGCCAGGATGCCAGGATGGCAGCGTCGCTTGCAAACCCTGCTGTGCCCTGCTGGATAATGCCCCATTATCGCGTGTCTGAGTCACTTCCCCCAGAGCTTGGATGCTTTGACCTCGTAGTCATTGACGAAGCTTCTCAATCTGACCTCACAGCATTGCCAGCGTTACTCCGGGCCCAGAAAGTACTCATTGTCGGTGACGATAAGCAGGTTTCTCCGGAATGGGTAGGACTCGAAGAGGAGAAAGTTCGCAGTCTCATGAGCCGCTACCTGGGCGACCAGGTGACAACCTATCGTCCGCAGATGTCGCCGGAGCGGTCCATCTACGACCTCTACAAAGTCGTGTTCGCCAAGAGCGCAGTGATGCTGAAGGAGCATTTCCGCTGCGTTGGGCCTATCATCGAGTACTCCAAGCGCGAGTTCTACAACCACGAACTGCGGCCACTGCGTATTCCAAAAGCCTCTGAGCGCCTTGACCCGCCATTGATTGATGTTCTGGTTCAGGACGGCTACCGCAAGGGCGACTTGAACCAGCCAGAGGCACGGTTCATCGTGGATGAAATCAAGTCGCTGGTGGAAGACCCGGCTATGGAGGGGCGCAGCATAGGGGTGGTGTCCTTGTTGGCAGACAAACAAGCGTTGCTGGTTTGGGAGCGGCTGACCGAGGAGCTCGGCCCAGAAATCATGCAGCGCCATCGTATAGCCTGTGGAGATGCGCGAACATTCCAGGGCAAGGAGCGTGACGTAATGTTCCTTTCCATGGTCAGCGCGCCAAACGAGAAGGGTACAGCGTTATCCCGCGACACCTTTGCCCAACGCTTCAACGTTGCCGCTTCCCGGGCAAGGGACCGAATGTATCTGGTGCGCTCAGTGGAGCTAGAGCACCTTTCCGCTGCGGACCACTTGAGGCGCAGGCTCATCTCGCACTTCAGCTCACCGTTTGCGCAAGACGAGATGCGAGTGGAAGACCTGCGCAAACTCTGCGAATCACCCTTCGAGCGTGAGATGTACGATGCGCTTACCCAACGTGGCTACTGGGTGACCCCGCAGGTAAGGGTCGGTCAGTACCGCATCGACATGGTTGTGGAAGGCCACAACGACGCACGACTAGCCATCGAGTGTGATGGAGACCAATACCACGGCGCAGACAAGTGGGCCAACGACATGCAGCGTCAGCGCGTGCTGGAGCGGGCTGGTTGGGTTTTCTGGCGCTGCTTTGCCTCGGCTTTCATCCGACGGCGTAACGAAATGCTTGACGACCTAGTGAAGACGTTGAAAGAGAGAGGTATCGAACCTATAGGTGCCGAGGGGGCGCCCAGAAGTGTGCATACCGAGCACAGGACGGTCGATACTACAGCCATTCAGCCTGCAACATCACCGGATACGGAAGATGAGGACAATGAGGAAGTGGCACCTGCTTCGTCTGCTGCTATAACGGCAACGGAGGCTGACTTGCTTGACGTTGAGGCTCCCGTAATCGTGCAGCCTAAGCAGGAAGAACCGCAGGTTGAGATGTTTCGGCCAAGGACTGAAGCCACGCGCTCTTCGAGCCGAACGGAATGGATGGCGCAGGTCATCAAGTTTTGTAGGTCGAAGAATATAAAGCTGGTCGATAACCGCGAAAAGAAGGGTGCCTTGTGGGCGCACTACTTGATACAGGACGGGGCAATAGCCAATCAACTCAGGGAATTAGGCTTCAAGTTTGTGGAAGGCAAAGGGTGGTGGGCAAAATGACCACATCGACAGAGGAATTTCAGCTAATGTGAAGCTTCTTCGCTTTATCCACCCACTTCGAAGTAGCGGTCAATTCGTTATCAATTTCAAATCCCGGAAGCAGTCGATTGCCTGAGTAAAGTTATCTAGCGCGTGAACGTCCGCTCCGGCCGAGCACCGGCCTGTGATCAGCGTCTCAAAATCGGCCATAGCAGACATCTCACATTGTTTCAGAATTACAAACTTCTAACGTCCGCTTTCAGTGATCTGGGAGTTTGCCGTTGGGTGCCGTTTACTCATCGTCCAGTTCGGACGGTGCTCGTTAGGTGCCGATGGCTATTTCAATGTCCGAAGTTGCCAAGTGCGCACCATGGCACCAGAAACACTCAATACAGCCAGGCCGGTGATGTCGGGTGCCCGCCCGACAATGAGCATCAGGAGTGAGTCGCTGTTAAGTCGAGAGTTCAATATTAGGCGACGCATCGCGTCGTCATCCAAATCGGAAGCACTGGGATGGTCTTCAGCATGGGTGTGCCATTCACCCAGATACAAAAGTCCGCACTGCGATCTTTCATCGATAGCACGCTGTGCCGCCATAGGATTCGATCGATATCGATAACGCGATCGTTCATCGCCCTTATATGGCCCCGTGGCTTCAATAACGCGAATATGTTCGTTATCGATTGTCCCGAACAACTGCCCGCCTGCTTCGGATGACCATGCAGTTAGTTGGCGGCATTGAGCTACGTGTTTGAGCACTGGAAGCTCAATGAGAAGTTCTTGCGTAATCCCTTCGAATTGACCAACAATCGGATTCTCGAACCGTGATTTCCTAAAGGAGAAGATTATGGCCAAGGGAACTCGCGGATCGTCAGTGCATCGGTAAATTCATTTCGCAATGTACCTCCATTGCGTTCAACGACCGACGGGTCACCCATCCAGCCACGCCGGCATGAGGCGGGAACTTTGTCTAGAAGCGTGTCAAGGGCGAGTCCTGCCGCGAGTCCAATGGTTGGGTGTAGATCGACAACCCCATGCGGCTGGAAACTATTCCCACAGCCAGCTTCAACAATGAGCGCACCAGATTCGTCTGGCCAATCCGTGAGCCTGAAACGCGGACGCTCATCTGCATCGAATCCCGACAGGATCGATCTGTTACCGTAGAGCAGAACAGCATGGCCGGCAACAGCATAAGCTTCAACCCAGGTACTCAGGCAGGCCGGTGGTTGCGGCAGATTTATTCGCCACGCGTCCAATGCCGCTTCGCCATCGAAGTCGATGCCTGCCGCGATGATCAAATCAACGTTTGCCAGAAATCCCAACTCTTTGCTCGACAAAGACTCGAAGCGTCTTGGGAATGCTTGATCAAACGTCAAGTGCGGAAATTGTCTGCGCAACTCGTCCTGAAGCAATGATGCCTTATTGAATCCTATGTGTCTGATGCCAAACAGGTGGCGAGATACATTTGCTGTGTTGAGGCTGTCCCCGTCAACAAGCATAATTTCCCCGACGCCGGCCTGGGCAAGAAGACGAGCTACAGCCGCTCCGATCGATCCGCAACCAATGACGGCGACTTTGCGATTCTTGACCTCAACATGGCTTGATGGATGGTCGCGTCCATGAACCCATGCTCCGTCAGCACGAGACACTTTGCAGCGTTCAACGGGGCGATTCGCATAAGAATTGACGATGCGCTCAATCGGCACTCGCGAGATGTGACGAAACCCTTTCACAATCTCGCTTTGCTTGGCTCCCCGCAAGATGACCGCCGCGAAGGCAGTACCGGATACCGTCTCGACCTCGAACAGAAGCGGTAACAACAAGTCAGGGATCAAACATCGCCTGGCCATTTCAGGCGACAACAGTCGTGTGATGTCGGCGCCGCGTTCAGGAAAGTCTTTCGGGATCCAAGGACGAGACAAACGGAACAGCCATGTCGGCAAAATATCCTTGTCTCTGGGGCTTGCGCCGCTATTGCGAAGCCACTTCTTGAGGGCTTCCTTTTCATCTCCAACAACGAAACGGTCAGCCTTGGAATCGTAGAAGAAACAAACCTCCCGGGTGACACCGCGCGGAGTAACAAGGCTCAAGATTCTCGCGCGATCGGATGTATTGGTGGATCGGTGTGACCAGTAGGTTGCAAACTCGCGCTCAAACTCCTCACGCCTTTTTGCTTCCGGGTAGTTGAGAAGTTCCTCAGCATCGTTCAGGTGGGTGATGATGCGATCTGCCGTGGGTGCTGCGCAGCGGGTTGCTCGCAGGCAAATGAGACCTGCCTGCTCAACATGTGGCCAGCGGTAGTCACTGCCTGCAGCAGGTGCAAAGATCCGGGGCTGCGAGTTCGGGAACGAACCATCTATCGCCAGAATCAGGTGATCAACCTCGGTCATCTGCAAACTGCCGGAGGGCACGCTGACTCGCCAGCCCATCACAAATTGCTGAAAAGGCTTAGCCTTCAGTTCCTCCAAGGTTAGTCGCCGCCATCGGCCTGGGCGGTGCTTCTCCAGGCCGACCTCGATTTCGGCCGTGAGGAATTCGCGTTCAACGTCTGTAGTCAGCCAAACCTCCCACCACCGTCGTTGCGGCGGGCAGTCTGGACGGACGTAACTGCCATGGCGGCACCCTTGGCCTGCTTGTCATCACCGTCATCCGGCTCATCGGAGAAGAAAGTGGTATCGAACACTTCACCCCACGCTTCACGTGCTTGTGCCCGGGTACAGTCGCCATTGTCCAGCACCTCAAGTGTATTGAGCGCGTCGTGCAGGCAGTCGCGAAAGAAGCCGACCTCTTCGTCACCAGCAGACGCAAGATAGGAAGACAGAACCGGGTGTTTGATCTCGGTCGATTTTTGCAACTGATCGTCGATAGCCTTCCATGTATCACGCAAGGACTTGTCATCACGGTTTGCGTTTGCCTTGAAGTTATCGACTACCAGCTTGGTGATGCAAATTCCACTGGTGGTCTGATTCTTCCACTGAGTGCGGTGTGCGAACTTCTTGGTCAACTTGGTGATGCGTCGCATCTGGCTACCGTCCATCTCGCCAGAGTTGAGTTCACCGACGAGCCCATTAAACCAGCGTGTCACGGCCCTGGCATCAGACTTTGTCCATTCGTCACCACTCGCCAGTTCGTAGCTCTCTACCGGGTTACCGTTCCCATCCTTCGTCGTTACGATACGGTAGACAGGGATGTCGATGTGATAGCCCTCGGGGTACTCCTGACGAACGCAATTGCGTTTTATAGTCGCCTCATGCTTGAGGCGACCATCCCACTTCAATGCATCACAGACGCGTGTGCGCGCCGCTAAAGGCGTCAGCCCTACGTCATAGCCATCCTTGAGGTCGTCCGATAGGAAATAGACGCCATCGTCGATGTCGTACTCATTCTGGTCGTCTTGGACCATCGTCCGCATCTGGTAGGACCCCTGCGAGCAGATCTCTTTAGGTTGTGATTTCTTGGCCTCTGTAAGGCCGCTTTCCAAACGAGTACGTCCGGCGTTTCGCCGGTCGCGCATTTCACCCTGCTGTTTGCTGGAGAGGGTGACACTGTCACGATGGAAATTCACCATTTCGCTGTGGCAATCGATGTCAGACATATGTCTCCTTCAATGTTGGTCGGTGGTTATAGGTCTGGCTGAGGCCAGTGCGGAACGAAACGCTTCCATTTCTGGCGCGCGTGAGGCCCAGGCGTAATCCACGTCGGAGATGGCTTGACGCACAAGCGCGTTAAGTACTTTCGGACGGGCATCATCCATGTTGGCAAGATAATCGCGCAGTTCGTTGGACGGACACTGGGCGGGGAGGCGGAATGCAAAACTACCATCGCCACGCATCTCGGCCATTTTGCCGGTGAGGTAGTCATAGCCGACTGACTGGGCGTTAAGGCTGGCAGATATCGCCTTCAGACCAAATCCCCACCCCACGGCCCCACGGTGTACTGCACAGGCACTAATTTCCTCGCCCCCTTGTGACGGCAAGGTGCCGAGCATAAACAGGTGAATGGGGCGGCGCTCACCCCGGTCTGCGAGTATCTCAACAGCTTCCATCATGCCGACAAGCCCTGGGTTGTTCGCCCACAAGCCGCCATCGACATACGTGGCGGTAGCACCGATCCCGCCAGGTTCCTTGAGACGTGCCATGGAGCGCAAGATTGGCGCGGCACTGCTCGCCATGCATATATCGACCAAGTTACGCACGTTATCTCGCCCATTGAGCCGCTTCAGATGCTGGGTTTTGAAGACCACTGCAGCGTGACGATTCAGGTCGAGAGATGGGATGGCGAAAGCGATGCCTCGCTCCGTATAGACGGATTCCACCGTGCGGTCACCAAAGGCTTTTGTAAGTGTTTCCTGCAACGCATGGTTTCCGGAGCGCAAACCAATGCCGAGAACCTTCAAGAACAGGCCAATAACGGGGAGACTGCGAATCCACTGCAAGGGGAATATCTTGCCCCCGGCTTCGGCATACAACCCTTGGATATCACTCAATGGGACGCCTGCAGCCAGTCCGCAAGCCACGATACCTCCCGTGCTGGTCCCGATGATCAGATCGAAAGCCGTGCCAATATCCAATGACTGGTCACGCTTGAGGCTGTCTCGAACACGCTCTCCATACGTGGCCAAATACGCCGCCTGGTAAGCACCGCGCATGCCGCCACCGTCTAGACACAGTACCCGGAAGGGCTTTGCATCTTCCACACTGAGACCCTATGGTTGTTTAACCACATTATGTATATGGTGTTTTCACTGGATTTCAAGCCCTGATGACAAAAACCTTAGTTTGAGTCTGCTCAAGGTTCGCCCGACAAAGCCAGCTTTTACACCACAATGCCCAACAAAATTACATCCGGGGCGCGCCGCCGATATCCATAAGTACGCCAGCATCCATTGTCTGCGGCATAGCTTCGCCACGCATCTACTGGCCGCAGGGACGGATATCAGGACGATTCAGCTACTCTTGGGGCATCGCAGCCTCTAGACGACGATGATCTATACGCAAGTGTTGCAGGCCGCCCGCTCGGTAATCAGTCCATTCGATAGTCTGTGAATGCCGAAAGCGGACGTTGGGTTCCTTCCGGCGATTAACGCCAACGTCCGCAAAGGCCGAATTTGAGACAGTTCTCACAGGCCGGTGCCGGCCAGAGCGGACGTTCATATGTAGAAAATGTCGATTGCTCGTGATCGTTTGTTTTCTTGCTAGACAGACGAAAAGCCGATCCCCCGCTTTTTTCCCTCCGCTTTTACCTCGCACTCCGCCGCCAGTCGCTCCAGCAATTCATGTGCACTGGCGATGCTTCTCAATTTCGTCTGCCTCTCGACGTTAGCGAAGTCCCCTGGCGTCAGGCAGTCCAGTTGCGCCAGTCGAGCCTCGATGGCCTTCGGCACATCCAGTCCCAGCCGTTCCGCCATGTCCATGAAGAGAATCCTCGCCTGCTCGGGCCTGAGGAAATCGAAGCGGATTTTCAGGTCGAATCGCCGCAGCGCCGCCGCATCGAGACTGTCCATCAGGTTGGTCGAGGCAATGAAAATCCCCTCGTAGCATTCCATCTGCGCCAGTATCTCGTTGACCTCGGTGACTTCCCACGACTGCCGGGCGTCCTGACGGTCGCGCAGGAAGCTATCTGCTTCGTCGAGCAGCAGCACCGCTTCCTCTTCCTGCGCTTGGCGGAACATGCGCGCGAGGTTACGCTCCGTCATGCCAACCCAGGGCGAGATGATGTCAGAGGCGCGGCGCACCATCAGTGGCTGGTCCAGCACCTCAGTTACATGGCGGCCAAAGGCTGTCTTGCCCGTACCAGGCGGACCGTACAGACAGAGGCGTCCCTGCCGGTGACGGGCGAGGCCGGCCTGCACAACCGCCATGTCGCAGTCGGCATTCAGCACGTCCAAACGATAGCCCTCGCCCAGCGGCGCCCAGTTGCGCGGTTCGCGTGGCAACCCCATCGCCTCCAGCGTGTTGCCCATCACCCGACCCAAGGCGCGCTCGACCTCGTGACTTGAACTGCACTCTTTGAGTGGCCCAACAACTTTGGCGGCACGCTCGACGACAGCAGGCACCAAGTCCTCATGTTCGGCCATGCGCTTTTTCCATCCCTCTGACACTGGCAGATCGGCTAGGTATTCGTCGAGGATTCGTCCGCGCACGCTGCGCGGCGGCACGTTCAGTTCCAGCACGTAGTCAAAGCGGCGCAGGAAGGCGTTGTCGATGACGTGAATGTTGTTGGTGATCCAGAAGGCCGGGAGCGGATTGCTTTCCAGGGTCTTGTTGATCGCCCCTTTGCGCCCGCTGCGATTCGATCCCGTCTGCGGATCCTTGTCATCCCTTCGGAACATGTCCTCGATCTCGTCGAAGAGCAGAATGTTCCGGTTCGATTTCCCCAGCAGGGCCTGGCCCAGCCGGTAGGCGCGGAAGCGCTCGTTGCCGTCCAGCATATTTCCGTTGCGGCGTTCCGTGGCCACTTCGTACAGGTCAAATCCAAGGGAAGTGGCCAGCATTCGGACGAATTCGGTCTTGCCGCTGCCCGGTACGCCATGAATGAGGATGTTCACCCCAGGGCAATGCCGTACCGTATTAGTGAGGAGGAACTGGCGCAGCACCGTGATGTCGCGGGTGGCATGCGGAAAGTTCGCCTCGGTCAGGCGCGGCGGAGCGCCGCGCACGATGCGGCTGCGGAAATAGGCGAGCGGGTCGTCATGCGACAGATGGATCTCGTCGGTAATGCAGGAAAGAAGATTCAGCGTGTCATTGAAGCCCCATTTGCGATCCTGTACTTCGATGATGCCACTAGCGATCAGTGTACCTTCTGGGGCCAAGCCAGGACGGATGTCCGCATCCGTCCGCTTAAGACAGCAAGCCAATATGTCCACGATGCTGTCCAGTGTCTGCGGCCCAAACATCGCGAACGTTCTGCGCAGCCTGCGATCGCGCTCGCTCGTCAGGCGAAAGCGCAGGATGTCGGTTTCCGTTTCGGTCAGGCCGATCTGGCTGCCTAGGCGCCGGATGGCCCGATCATGTTTGCCGCCTGCGTCCTGCCGGGACGCTGCCTGTTCCTCGGCCTGCTTCCAGGCTTCCCGCAAGCGTCCAATGGCAAGCTGGCGGTCGAAGCCCTTGTCGTTCGCCGATTCCAGCAAGTCGCCAAGGCCCAGCATGTCCGCCAGGTCATCGTCCTTGAACTCCTTCTCCCCCGCGAACTGCTTGTAGGCGCCATAAGGAACGAGCAGCCTCAAGACCCAGAGGCGAACCTCGAACTCCTCTTCCCCTGCCGGCAACCGTTTTTCGGGGAACTCGTCCGGCGTTATTTCCTTGTCCGTTTCCAAGATGGCTTCTCCGCATTCGTGTGGCATCGAGCGGATTGTCGGCCCGACATGCGACAATCCATGTCGCAGCCGGCGAACGCCTATCCGTGCGACGCGATCCGTCGCAGGTCGGGCTAGAATCGGCTCGTCACAGTGAGGAGGTGCATGTACTTTCTGTCCAAATCCAAAGTCATGTCCGGCCTGCAATGCCCGCGGCGGCTTTGGCTGGAGGTAAAGCGGCCGGGATGGATGCATTTCTCTGACCGAGCCGAGCAGTCCTTCGAGTTCGGCCACGAGGTCGGCGCCGTCGCCCGCCAGCTGTTCCCGGAAGGCGTGCTGATCGGCTTCGAGGGGGAACTGTCCTCCGCCCTGGCGGAGACCGGCCATCTGCTTAACCGCGCCGGCGACATGACCCTATTCGAAGCGACCTTCCAGCACGGCCGCGTGCTCGTGCGCGCCGACGTGCTGAGCCGCCGCGGCGAGGGTTTCCATCTGGTCGAGGTCAAGGCTTCCACCAGCCTGAAGCCGCACTACATGAACGATGTCGCCATCCAGGCCTGGGTCATCGAGGGCGCCGGCCTTCCCCTGAAAACCATCCAGCTCTGGCATGTCGACAACGCCTTCGTCTATCCGGGCGGCGGCGACTACCGCGGCCTGTTCGCCCGCCACGACCTCACCGAGGAAGTCCTCGAACTGATGAAGCAGGTGCCGGCTTGGGCCGCTGGCTGCCAGAAGGCCTTGTCCGGCGGGGAGCCGGCCATCGAAGTGGGCAAGCAGTGCCGTGATCCCCACGACTGCCCTTTCCTCGACTACTGCGAGCCGGTTGAGGCCGAATACCCGGTATCCATCCTGCCCCATGGCGGTGCCTTGGCCGGCCGGCTGCGCATGGAAGGCTACAAGGATCTGCGGGACGTGCCGCAGGATCGGCTCGGCACCGAGCGACATCTGCGCGTCTGGCGCGTGACTCGGCGCGGTCTGGCCGAACTGGATGAGGGGGCGGCGAAAGATCTCGCCACGCTGGCTTATCCGCGCTACTACATGGACTTCGAGACGGTGCAGTTTGCCGTGCCCGTCTGGCCGGGCACCCGCCCCTACGAGCAGTTGCCCTTCCAGTGGTCCTGTCACATCGAAGATCAGAACGGCCGGTTGGAGCACCGCGAGTTCCTCGACACCGAGGGCCAGGCGCCAATGCGCCGCTTTGCTGAAACCCTGATCGAGGCGCTTGGCGACAAAGGCCCCATCCTTGTCTATTCGAACTACGAGCGCACTGTGCTCAACCAGTTGCGCAAGCGATTTCCCGACCTGGAAGACAGACTCGTTGCCATCATCACCCGGCTGTTCGACCTCCACCCCTTGGCAAAGGACTACTACTATCATCCGGCCATGATGGGCTCCTGGTCGCTGAAGGATGTGCTGCCCACCATCGCACCGGAACTCGATTACACCGGCTTGGGCGAGGTGCGCGACGGCGGCGGGGCGCAGGACGCCTACCGCGACATCATCTCTCCTCGCACCGATGAATTGCGCCGGCTGGCGCTGATCGCGGATCTGCGCGCCTACTGCTACCGCGACACCTTGGCCCTCGTCGAGATCGCCCACTACTTCGAAGGCCGTCGTCACATCGGAGGGTATCCCCATGGCCGCTGAACCGACCAAGCACGACACCCTGCTGCGCCAGTGGCAGATGCTGCGGCTGATCCCACGCTACCCGGCCAAGATCACTGCCGGCGACATTTGCGACCGGCTCGCCACCGACGGCTTCAAGGTGACCAAGCGCACCGTCGAGCGCGACTTGGCCTCGTTGTCCGAAGTGTTTCCGCTCCTCTCCGACGAGCGCGAGAAGCCCTTCGGCTGGAGCTGGAAGAAGGAGGCCGTGCCCCTTGATGTGCCCAGCCTCGGCAACGGCGAGGCGCTGGCCTTCAAGCTGATCGAGCAATACCTGGCCGGTCTGCTGCCGCATGCCACGCTCGCGCAATTGGCGCCGTACTTCCGCATGGCCGGCCAGCGCCTCAATACCCTGCCCAAGGGCAGCAGCTTCCAGGCCTGGAGCGACAAGATACGTGTCGTGCAACCGGCTCAGCCTCTGCTGCCGCCCAAGATCGACGCCAGGGTGCAACAGATGGTGAGCGACGCCCTGCTCTTCGACCGGCAGCTGGTCGTTCGCTACCAGAAGCGGGGCGAGGACGAACTCAGGGAATACCTCGCTCACCCGCTCGCCCTGATCCAGCGCGGCGCGATCACATATCTCGTCGCCACGCTGTTCGACTATGCCGATCCACTCCTGCTCGCCATGCACCGCATCAGGTCGGCGGACATCCTGGACGAGCGCGTGCATCGCCCCAAGGACTTCGACATTGACCGCTACATCGCCAAGGGGGCGCTCGGTTTCGGCGACGGCAAGCTGGTGAAGCTGGAAGCGATCTTCTACGAACCGGCGGCGGAGCACTTGTACGAAACGCCGTTGAGTGAAGATCAGGTCATCACGCCCGTCGATGACACACGTGTTAGGGTGACGGCAACGGTGGCGAACACGCCTCAGCTGGAGTGGTGGCTGATGGGGTTTGGGGATGCGGTGGAGGTTGTGAAGCCGGCTTCGTTGATGGAAGGAATTAGGGAAATGGTTCAGAATATGGCGGCTCAATATCAATTGCGATAGGAAGGAAAGAAGGACATGGCGCAGAATGACTCAGTTATGGGATTGAGTGATGATGATGAGCTTGTTCTCAAAATCATCAATGAAGTGGTAGAAAAACTCGCTAAGGCATGGATGGAGAAGCCGTGGTATTGGCCGCAGGAAATTGACATTCAGGCAGAGCTTCGGGGTAGGTTGGACGCTGCTCTTACGTTGGAGGGCTTGAACTTGGCAACCTGGATGAATAATGAAGTGCGCTGGGTGGAGCCCCGTGTGGTGTGCGAACCGGCCTGGGAAGACGGCATTTTAAAACCGGACGTTGTCGTCTGGGGCGATAAGCTGGATCCAGAAAAACCAGATAATAGTGTGCCTGCCCTGTGGGCCTGTGAAATCAAGTACGACACCCAGGAATCAAAGGAACAAAAGGACATCGAGAAACTTCAAAAGATGTTTGTTAAGGGCTACATGCGATTCGGGTGCGCCCTTGTGTTCAAAGACGGAAACAACCCAGATAGAAAGTTAGGCAAGCCAGAACCCATTTCCCAGTATCCCAAGTTGGAGAAACTCGTTGTTATTGCCAGAAGGAATCGTTCAACGGTAGGGTAGTTGATGAATGTGCTGGTGATCATGGCGCATTGCCCTAATCATCCGGCACCAAGCGTGATGTTAGGAACCAGGGCAACCACGTCCGTACCGGTGTGGCCAATTGAAATTAGGTCAAAAGCTTAGGTGTGTTCCTGTGCTCAATAGGTTTTTCCCGAAAGTTAAATGATGTCGTCGCCTAACAGGCGGTTTCAGTGCGACGGCTCACCTGCGGTTCGCCGGGCCTGATCCGCGACGTTGAAAGGGACATCCTGGCCTGATCAATTAAGGCAGACGACGTTGTCCGATTTGGCCGAGTTGGAGACAGTTTGCCCAGTAATAGTACTCATGCTTCTTTATAGTGGTTTTGAGGATGAGTGACTTATGTACTCCGCCAATTCATGCTCCAATTCCGACTGCAACCCCTCCGGACTGATGATGTGGATATGCGGTATCCAGTAGCGAACAATTGGTAGTACCTGATTGGGATGGCCAACCTTGGCAGAAACGATCAGACCGCCGTCCTCCAGTTCCTTCTCAACTACCTGATTGGCGATCAACCTGCGACGCTTAAAGTAGCTTGCGACCTCACGAGATATTTTTAGGACTATCTCCTTCTTTTCCTCCCCCATCCATATCCCGTCTTCCCCAGTTAATCTCTTCTCAATGTCAGCGTCAGGTTCGAACTGACTATCGAGAACACGTAGCTGCTCAATCTTGGTGAAGGCGAATGTTTTGAGTTTGTCGCAATCGCGTGCAGCCAAATACCAGATGCCTTTATGGTTCATCAGTTTGAAAGGTTCAATGCTGGCGTAGGACTTGTTCCCATCCCCTTTTCTGTAGACGAATGTAACGTGGCGGCGACTGACTATGGCCAGTTCAAGCTGGCGAAAAGCATCTTCTTTACCCGCCAGGTCCTCGTAGTGATGACCCTTGACCAGTAGGGCAGTCTGGATACGAGCATCGAAGATGTCTCGAAGAAAATCGTCTGAAAGCGAAGGAAAGAGGCCACGCACACCGGCAAGGCTGGCAAAGCGCTCAATATCACGGGTGCTTAACTTGCCGAGAAAGGCAGGATCAAGGTGATATCGGCCATCTGTCTTCTGTAGTGGCAGGTAGGCAAAACGAACATTAAGATCGCGCTGGATAGTGCGCAAGTTGACACCAAATTCCTCGGCAAGGGCCTGGGGATCAAGCTTGCCTCCCTGGTTGAGCTTGACCAGCATTTGCGCGAGTCGATAAACGAGGGTGTCATGGCCTGTGGTTGTCATGAAATACCTATATTTCGGCCCCCAATGCCCGAATAACTAGGGAATGATTATGGGAGTCATAAACGACAGGCTGCGTCGCTGTTTGTAAACCTGAAAAGTCTGTACGCAAGTAAATACTCAACCTTACCTCATGCAAATACTGTCCGGGACGCTTGAAAACGACACCACCTGTCAGTAACGTCAATCATGATGACCGCCATGGCCTTATTGATATCTGAAAGGAGTTGCCATGTTCTGGACTTTCATAATGGTTGTAGCGCTCGCATTGGTGTTTGTTCAACTCGGAATCTATTCAGTCTGGGTCACAGTGCTTGCTGGATTGTTGCAGTTCGCTCTGTTGGTGATTGGCTTCTTAACGATCGCTCTTGTCTGGCGCAAGGTCTCAAGGAAGGTCGACGCAAAGCGGTCTGGCCATTAATATGTCATTTTTCAGGGCTTAGTGCCAGCAATCACTATATAGTCGAATAATCATCAGATCAGGAGGAAAACATGCCTGTCACTGCCTTGCCATTAGCTGGCGCCCCTATGGCTGCTGGCTTTGTTCTCAGTGCGATGGCTCAGACCATCAAGGCACTCTACGGGATGGCCACAGATATCAATGAATTCCTCGACAAGCACGTAGAGGAAATGAAGGGGTCCGAGAACCCCACGATATCCCGAACTGGCAGGGTTCTGGAGATGGCAAAGTACGGATTCGGGATTGGCTACATAACCCCGGTCATCATCATATCTGTTGGGCAGCTACTTCTCGGCAATACGCTTGCAGCAATTTCCACGGCCGCCACAGCCGCTACTCTTACAAATCCTATAGCCATGACATGCGCTGCAGTCGGTGCCATTTATTACGGCTGGGGTGCATTGTCGGATGTCGAGCGCGATGAGTTGCTTGAGAAGCTAAGTAAAGGGCTGGAGATCGGGATAGAACTGATCAAGTCCGTGGTGCGTTTCATCATAGATAAAACCAAAGATCTACTTACTTCCAAAAACATTGATGAATTCAAGAAATACATCGGGTCTGCAGCCGCTGTCTTCGGGAAAAACCTTGGGGACGTGACTCACAAGATCACCGACGTTGTTAGTGACACGTTTGATGCTTTCAAGCGGAAATCTGGTGAGGTTATTGATAAGACAGCCGACCATACTGCTTCCGCTTACGGTTCGGTCAAGAAGTCCGCCGGCAAGGTCGCGGAGGGTACTCGTGAGACGTTGGAAAAGTTGAAATCAAAGAAGCGAAAAGGAGAGGTCTTCCAGCAAGATGACCATGCGTCTACAAAGAGCCCAGATAACTCATTGGGCAGTCCTGGTAACCACGATCCAAAGTAAATCTTCAGTGATCTATCTGCCGCGATGTACCTGAAGGAGAGATGTCATTCCTAAAGATCGCGGCATACACTCTCCTAGTTCCGAGCATAACCGCATAGGTGCGGAGCGGGCGCCAGCGACATAATACTGGCGCCCTTGCTTGGTGCTGACCTGCCCCGTCTTTGTGCCAGCACATGGTTATTTGCATCAGCTAGCGGACGGTTGCATGACTCTGGACCCAGCACAAAAGCTGCGGATAAGACATACCCGAGGCTCTGGAACTGAGTTTTGTAAGGGGCGGCAAGTTGCCCTCTCTTATCATTTTGTAGATAGTACTCCGTCCCAGGCCAGTAATCCTCATCACCTCCGGCATTCGAACGAAACGAATATCTTCACTATTTTTTGGACTCAGGTGGTTTTGCATTTTTCACTCCTCAAGGTTAAGTTTGACATTTAGTCTCGTCGTAGTCTTTTTTCTCTCAGCTTTTTCTCAGCGAGTGGCCATGTGTGCCGTAATAACTGGTGCTGACCCCCGGGCGCCCATGACCAAGATCCCGTGCCACCTGGATACCGGCCTGGTGATGAGCGTCCCGGTCGATGAGCTTTCCCTCACCGACCATGAGGGGCGGCGGCTGCCCTGTGAGGTCCCGATAACGATCCTGGGCATAGCCGTGGCGAAGGCCGTGGGCGGTGATGCCCAGCTGCTTGCGGGTGATGCCGAGCTTGTTCATCTGGTAGTAGAAGCGACGCTGCGCTTGCCGCCAGGTGAGGTCGTTCCATCGCAACCGGCCGCTGCGCGTCCTGGCTGCAACATCCCGCGCCATGTCGAACACCCGGCGCTGATCGTCGTTCAAAATATCCACCCGGCGCAGGCGGCCGCCCTTGGTGCCCTCGTAGATCTCGATGGCCTTGCCGCTCTCAACCAGGCAGTGGGCCGGGCGCATCTCGATCGACTCCTTGACCCGCAGTCCGAATTCGAACTGCAATTCAAGGTAGAGCGCCAAACGCTCATCGAGCTGGCGGGCCTGCTCGATCACGTCCTCGGGCATGACACCGTTCGGCTGCCAGGCCCGATTGGTCTGGGCCGCGGTGACGCGAGTTGTGTCGATACCCTGGAAGTAATCCTGGACGTCGCGCACCATCCCAGGTTTCTGAATCCATTCGGAGAAGGTGCGGAGAATCGAGATGCGGTTGTGCCACGATGCCACAACCAGCCCCTCTTCGTACCAGCGGGTGGCCAAAGCCTGGATGTGCCGGTCACCCAAGGCGCCCGGCCTTTTCAGACGAAAACCTATCTCCCACAACTCAGCGAAGCAGCGCCGGAGAATGAGTCTTCGCTCACGACGCGTTTCCAGCGAGCAAACTGTGCCAGGGTGTGACGCCCGACGTTTATTGTTGGCTTCAAGGATTCGGTCCAGGCTGGTCAAGAACGCAACCGGCAAGACTCTTTCTGCCAAGGATGTTTTCATCTCATCTCCTTTCAGTGAATGGTGGGCTGGGCATCGTCCCAGTCGGGGGCTTCAAGGAAGATCTCCTCGACTTCGTGGTCAACCACCTGCATGTCGTCCGTATCGGACGACATGGCGGGGAGGACGATGTGCTCGACTGAGTTCTGCTCGACGCGGTACAGCGGAAGGCGTTCATGGGTGTTCATTTCAATCTCCTAAAGGTCATGTTGTCCGGAGGCGGTCTGCTCCGGACAGGAATGGGTCAACGCCGCACGGGCGATCTCGCGCGGTGGGAAAATTCAGCGGGGTGTCGGCTTGAGGTAAGAAAGGTCCATCGAGTGGCGCACAACATTCGAATTTCTCCGAATGCTGGCAGCGGCAACGCGATCACATCGCTTGCCACCCGTCACGGCTGCCCGGCGCTCATAGCGCACGAAGCAAAATGGGTTGAGGAGCACCCTCGATGAGAGGCTCCAGGGGAATGTTTCCCCTCCCGACCGTTCCGTCCAGGCCACGGCATCCTCACAGGATCCGTAGCTCAGTCACACGCTTCGCCACAAGGCGCACGCGTGCGGCATCCAATCACATCGAATGCCAGACTGCTGTTTGAGAGAAACCGCCCCTGCCCGCCAAGGGATGTAAAGCTCCTGCCACCAGAGCTACCGGGTGCCGTTTCGCGGCGCTCATCGGCTCAGTGCCGGGAGACGTTCGGTTCATGTCCGCAAGGGACACGATGGCTGCGATTTCTGAATAGGGAATGCCAGACCAGCCAGGACGTGGACGGACCGCTCCGCCACAAACTGCGCCAATCAGGCAAGTTGTTCCATTGAGTGCCATGGCAAGCATGGCGCGGAACTGACAGGCTCGAAGCCCATCTTGAAACTCTCCCGTAATCCAGGAGAGTCATGGACAGGCATGATGCCTGTCGGTGCCAGCCGGACAACTTCTCCGGTGGGGGTCACAGCCAAAGCTGTAACGGAGGCGGTGGATTCACCTCTTCACTTCAGAGGCTGACGGGTCTTCCACCGAGATGCCCGAGCTCGTCACCGAGCTAAAACCGTGTTCTTCAACTACAGCGACGCAGATCATCCATCACGTCACGCGGCGCTACTACAGCATTTTTTCTGGACGGCGTCAACTTTTTGCGCACCGTAATTTCCCATCACGGATTTATCACGTTACAAAATCCCCAGGAAACTTAATACAGACGTGGAGAGCGAAGTTTGTCACGTTACCCCACTTTTTCGATCGCACGCAGTTGGGGTGCCAACTGTTTCCCGATCCTCCTCGTACAAATTTTCTCTTGGAGAAATCTGACTCCAACGACTTGCTATATCGTGGCTATCACACCGGCCGCGTGCCAACTCGGCACCAACTCGGCACCAACTCGGCGCCGCCCCGTCAGGCTTAGTGATTCCAACAACCGTCGGCACCAACTCGGCACCAACTGCGCACCGACTTGCCTGGCAACTCATCCCTGATGCATTACTTGGGCAGCCACCTCAATCAATCTGGTCACGAGAACGGATGCCACTAGAAAAGAATTGTGGCTATGAATTCACGTAGGCAATCTCGACACACGACTTAAGCAAAACTTAAGCACGGATAAAACAAAACGGCCTGCATTTCTGCAAGCCGTTGTTTTTGATGGCGTCCCCACGGGGATTCGAACCCCGGTTACCGCCGTGAAAGGGCGATGTCCTAGGCCTCTAGACGATGGGGACCCGAGGTGCTGCTTCGAAGTCGTTGTGTCTTGTGGTGGAGGTAAGCGGGATCGAACCGCTGACCTCTTGCATGCCATGCAAGCGCTCTCCCAGCTGAGCTATACCCCCACAGAGGAGCGCGAATTATACGTAGCGCCCCCCCTCTTGTAAACCCTTCAAATCACCTTGCCGGGATTCATCAGGCCGTGAGGGTCGAGCGCCTGCTTGACGGCGCGCATCAGGTCCATTTCCACGGCGCTCTTGTAGCGCAGGATCTCGCCGCGCTTGAGCTGGCCCAGGCCATGCTCTGCGGATATCGAGCCGCCCAGTTCGGCGACGATGTCGTGCACGATGCGGTTGGCCTGCGGCGTCTGCGCGATGAAGTCGGCGTTGGCCTCCGCATCGGGCCGCGACAGGTTGTAGTGCAGGTTGCCATCGCCGATGTGGCCGAAGGTGACGATGCGCACGGCAGGAAAGGCGCGCTGCAATTCGGCATCGGCGCGCGCGATGAACCCTGCAATGCGCGACACCGGCACGGCGATGTCATGCTTGATGCTGATGCCTTCGATGCGCTGCGCCTCGGAGATGTGCTCGCGCAGGTGCCAGAGGGCACGCTGCTGGGCGAGGTCCTGCGCCACTGCGGCATCCGCCACCCGCCCCGCCTCCATTTCCACGGCAAGAATCGCCTCCAGCATGCCGGCCAGGTCGAAATCCGCCAGCGTGTCGGCAAGTTCCGCAAGCACGTACCAGGGCGAAGGCGCGGCGAGGGGATCGCGCGCGCCGGGAATGTGCTTCAGCACCAGTTCGAGCGCCGGCCGCGCGACGATCTCGAAGCCGGTGACGCGCTCGCCGCAGGCGTCGCGCAATCGTGAAAGGAGTTCCACGGCGGCGGCAGGATCGCGCACGGCCAGCCAGGCCGTGGCGCTGCTGCGCGGGCGCGGAAAGAGTTTCAGCACGGCGGCGGTGATGATGCCCAGCGTGCCCTCGGCGCCGATGAACAGATGCTTGAGGTCGAAGCCGGTGTTGTCCTTGCGCAGGCCGCGCAGGCCGTGCCAGATGCGGCCGTCGGGCAGCACCGCCTCGATGCCCAGGGTGAGTTCGCGCATGTTGCCGTAACGCAGCACGGCGACGCCGCCGGCGTTGGTGGACAGGTTGCCGCCGATCTCGCAGCTGCCCTCGGACGCCAGCGAGAGCGGGAACAAGCGGTCGGCCTGCTCCGCCGCCGCCTGCACCTCGGCCAGCAGGCAGCCGGCTTCGGCGGTGAGCGTGTTGTTGTCGGAATCGATCGCGCGAATCCGCTTCATGCGAGAGGGGCTGATGACCACCTCATGGCCGTCGTGGTGCGGCGTCGCGCCGCCAACGAGTCCGGTATTGCCGCCCTGGGGCACCATGGGAATGCGCTCCGCGGCGCAGAGGGCGACGACGGCTGCGACCTCCTCCGTCGAAGCGGGCTTGACGACGCAGCGCGCCTTGCCGGTGTAGCGGCCGCGCCAGTCGGTGAGATGGGCGTCCATGTCGTTGCCCGTCAGCACGGCGGCGTCGCCGACAATGGCGGAGAGGCGACGGATGAGGGTTTCGTTGCTCATGCTTCGATCGCCTCGGCGTAGAGATCATGCACGTCGCAGTCGGTCACGCGGACGCGGGCAAATTCGCCCACCTCGAGGTGCTCGCCGTCGGGAATGTGCACCAGGCCGTCGATCTCCGGTGCATCGGCCTGGCTGCGGGCGATAGCGCCCTCCTCGTCGACCTCTTCGATCAGAACCTCGATCTCGCGCCCGATCTTGCGCTCGAGCCGCTGCGTGCTGATGTCCTCCTGCAGTTCCATCAGGCGCTGGCGGCGTTCCTCGCGCAAGGCCTCGGGTACCGGGTCGGGCAACTGATTGGCCGCCGCACCCTCCACCGGGGAATAGGCGAAGGCGCCGACGCGGTCGAGCTGCGCCTCCTCGAGAAACTGCAGCAGCTTCTCGAAATCGGCCTCGGTCTCGCCGGGGAAGCCGGTGATGAAGGTGCTGCGGATAGTCAGCTCCGGGCACACGGCGCGCCAGGCGCGCACGCGCGCAAGGACGTTCTCGGCGCTGGCCGGGCGCTTCATCAGCCTGAGGATGCGCGGGCTGGCGTGCTGGAAGGGCACGTCGAGGTAGGGCAGGATTTTCCCCTCGGCCATGAGCGGGATCAGGTCGTCCACGCTGGGATAGGGATACACGTAGTGCAGGCGCACCCAGATGCCCAGTTCGCCCAAGGCCTTCGCCAGTTCCAGCAGGCGCGTCTTCACCGGCTTGCCGCCCCAGAAGCCAGTGCGGTACTTGACATCGACGCCGTAGGCGCTGGTGTCCTGGGAGACGACGAGCAATTCCTTCACGCCGGCGGCGACGAGGTTCTCCGCCTCGCGCATGACATCGCTGATGGGGCGGCTGACGAGATCGCCGCGCATCGAGGGGATGATGCAGAAGGTGCAGCGGTGGTTGCAGCCTTCGGATATCTTCAGGTAGGCGTAGTGGCGCGGCGTCAGCTTGATCCCTTGCGGGGGAACCAGATCCTCGAACGGGTCGTGCGGCTTGGGCAGGTGCCGGTGCACTTCCTGCATGACCTGCTCGGTGGCGTGCGGGCCGGTCACGGCCAGTACCTGCGGGTGGGCGGCCAGCACCACGTCTTCCTTGGCGCCCAGGCAGCCGGTGACGATGACCCGGCCGTTCTCCGTCAGCGCCTCGCCGATGGCGTCGAGCGATTCGGCCACGGCGGCATCGATGAAGCCGCAGGTGTTCACGACGACGAGGTCGGCGCCCTCGTAATCCGGCACGATGTCATAGCCCTCGGCGCGCAGGCGCGTCAGGATCTGCTCGGAATCGACGAGGGCCTTGGGGCAGCCGAGGGAGACGAAGCCGACCTTCGGCTGGATGGCAGCTTCTTTCTTGCGTGGCATTCTGTTCGGGGAGTCGTGCGGCAGGTGCTGGGCCGCGGCACTGCTGCGCTTACTTCTTCTCGGGCGCGGGCGCTTCGGCGGCTTCCTTCTTCTCTGCGCCGTTTCTGGCGCTGTCGCCCCGTTCGCCGGATTTGGCGGCCGGTGCCGTGAAAGGGGGAATCTGGAAGCCGGAGAACATGTTGCGCGTCTGGTTCTCGATCTGCTCCTGCATCTGCATGAACATGTTCTTCGACTGCTCCATGTAGGCGCCCATCATGCTCTGCATGGCGGGACCCTGGAAGTTGAGGAACTGCGCCCACAAATCCTTGCTGGCCGGATTGTTCTCGCCGTACATGGCCTGCGCCTGATCCTGCAGCTTGGACTGCATGTCGGTGAAGGCCTTGATGTTGCCCTCGAGGTACTTGCCCATCATGCCCTGCATGGCATTGCCGTAGAAGCGGATCATCTGCGAGAGCAGGTCGCTGGTGAACATCGGCATGCCGCCGGATTCCTCCTCGAGGATGATCTGCAACAGGATGCTGCGCGTCAGGTCCTCGCTGCTCTTGGCGTCTACGACCTGGAATTCCTCGTTCTTCAGCACCAGTTCCTTGACGTCGGACAGGGTGATGTAGGAACTCGTCCGGGTGTCGTAGAGCCGTCGGTTCGGGTATTTCTTGATCAGTCTGGATTCGGCCATGCTGTTTCTCCTCCCCCCACTCGCATCGATTATACGCAGAAAGCCCCGCTGCCATTCAGGGCTTTCCATTTCAGCACATGTGCAGGCCCCCGTTGATAGAGAGCGTCGATCCCGTCATATAGCCGGCATGCTCCGAAGACAGGTAGGCCACCAGCTTGCCGATTTCCTCCGGCTTGCCGAGCCGGCCCATCGGGATCTGCGCGACGATCTGCTCGCGCACTTCGGGCTTGATCGCCATCACCATGTCGGTACCGACGTAGCCGGGCGCGATGGCATTCACGGTGACGCCCTTGCGCGCCACCTCCTGGGCAATGGCCTTGGTGAAGCCGAGTATGCCCGCCTTGGCCGCCGAATAATTGGCCTGGCCGAACTGCCCCTTGACGCCATTGACCGAGGATATGTTGATGACGCGGCCCCAGCCCCGCTCCGCCATGCCGCCCAGCACCTGATGGGTCACGTTGAACACGCTGTTCAGATTCACGTCGATCACCGCGTTCCAGTCGGACGACTGCATCTTGCGGAACATGTTGTCGCGCGTGATGCCGGCGTTGTTTACCAGCACGTCGACCGGGCCGATTTCGGACTCGATGCGCCTGACCATCTCGTTGCAGGACTCGTAATCGGAAACATTGCCTTCGGCCGCATGGAACTCGAAGCCGGCCGCCTTGTTCTGCACCAGCCATTCGTCCTTTTGCGGAAAACCGGGCAGGCAGTTGGCCACCACGATGAAACCGTCTTCGGCCAGGGCGCGGCAGATTGCCGTGCCCAAGCCACCCATGCCGCCCGTAACAAGCGCTACCCTCTTCGACATTGCTGTACTTCCTATTAACAACAAAAATGAATGGTCCCGCCGCCTCGAGCCCAAGGCGGCGGGAAGAATGCTCAGAACATGTGCTGGCCGCCGTTGATGGAGATGTTGGCGCCCGTCACGAAAGCCGCTTCTTCGGAAGCAAGATAGGCCACCAGGCCCGCCACCTCTTCCGGCTTGCCGAGGCGTCCCTGCGGAATTTGCGGCAGGATCTTCGAATCCAGCACTTCCTGCGGGATCGCCATCACCATCTTGGTGCCGATGTAGCCAGGGCTGATGGTATTCACGGTCACGCCCTTGCGCGATACCTCAAGGGCCAGCGCCTTGGTGAAGCCGTGCATGCCGGCCTTGGCGGCGGAATAGTTGGTCTGGCCGAAGGCGCCCTTCTGGCCGTTCACCGAAGAAACGTTGATGACGCGGCCCCAGCCGCGATCCACCATGCCGTCCATGACCTGCTTGGTCATGTTGAAGACGCTGTCCAGGTTGGTCTTCATGACCACATCCCAGTCGGTCTTGGTCATCTTCTTGAACGTCATGTCGCGCGTGATGCCGGCATTGTTCACCAGCACGTCGACCGGCCCGAGTTCCTTCGTCACCGTGTCGACGCAGGCCTTGCACGAATCGAAGTCGGACACGTCGCACGGATAGGCATGGAAATCGTATCCCTGCGCCTGCATCTGCTTCAGCCAGTCCTTCGCCTTGGTGTTGCTCGGACTGTAGGTCGTCACCACCTTGTAGCCCAGCGCGGCCATCTTGATGCAAACCGCCTCGCCCAGACCGCCCATGCCTCCCGTTACCAGTGCCACTCTCGACATGACCTTCTCTCCTTTGCAGTAGGGGACTGTATTTGCCTGCCCGCCGCGCTTCCCCTGATACGCGGCTAAGCTTTTTCCTTCACATAGCGTCCTGGCGCCGCCTCACCCGGTTTGTGGCGCCTGCTGCCGAGCGCCTTGCGTGCCGGGCGTTCCGTGCCTGCGAACCGCTTGAGCCATTCTATCCAATGCGGCCACCAGCTGCCCTTGTGTTCCGTCGCCCCGGCCAGCCAGTCCGCAGCCGTGCCTCCCGGGGAATCGTTGCGCCAGTGGCTGCGCTTGCCCTTGGCCGGCGGATTGATCACGCCGGCGATGTGGCCGGAGGCGCCCATGACGAAGGTCGTTTCGCCGCCAAGGATGCCGCGCGAAAGGTAGGCACTTTGCCAGGGCACGATATGGTCTTCGCGGCTGGAGTAGATGTAGGCCGGCATGTCGAGCCGGCCGAGGTCGGCGCGCGTGCCGCACATTTCCAGCCGGCCAGGTTCGCGCAGCGCGTTTTCCATGTAGAGATGGCGCAGATACCAGACTGCGAAAGGGCCGGGCAGGTTGGTGCTGTCGGCATTCCAGTAGAGCAGGTCGAAGGCCGGCGGCTTGCCGCCCTTGAGGTAATTGCCGACGACATACTGCCAGATCAGGTCGTTGGCGCGCAGGCTGGAGAAGGCCGCCGCCAGCTCGGCACCGCGCAGGAGTCCGCCCTTGCCTATGGCCGCCTCGCGCGCGGCCAGCGAGGCGGCGTCGACGTAATTGACGACCTCGCCGCCGTCGGAAAAATCGAGCAGCGTGGTCAGCAGCGTGAGGCTGGCTGCCGGGTCCTCGCCGCGCGATCTGGCCACGGACAGCGCTGCGGAAAGGATGGTGCCGCCCACGCAAAAGCCGAGCGCGTTGAGCTTGTCCGAGGCGCTTATCTCGCGCACCACCTCAAGCGCCTTGAGCGCGCCCAGTTCAACGTAATCATCCCAGCCGAGATGGCCGAGGTCAGCCTGCGGATTGCGCCAGGAAACGAGGAACACCGTCATGCCCTGCTCCACGGCGTGGCGCACGAAGGAGTTTTCCGGCTGCAGGTCGAGGATGTAGAACTTGTTGATGCAAGGCGGCACGATCAGCAGCGGCCGTTCGTGCACCTTCTGCGTGGCCGGCGCGTACTGGATGAGCTGGATCAGTTCGTTCTCGAAGACCACCTTGCCCGGCGTTGTCGCCAGGTTGCGGCCCACCTCGAAGGCGGCATCGTCGGTCATCGAGATGCGCCCTTTGTTGAGGTCGGCAACCAGGTTCCGGATGCCGGCGGTGATGCTGGCGCCCTGGGTCTCAAGCGCCGTCTTGATGAATTCCGGGTTGGTCGCGACGAAATTGGAGGGCGCCATGGCATCGACGAACTGCCGCGTGAAGAACTTCAGCCGGTTGCGCGCGGCATCGTCGTCCAGCGGCACGGCTTCGGCCAGTCTGGCGAGAAAATCGGCATTCAGCAGGTAGGCCTGGCGCACGTAATCGAAATACGGGCTTTCCGACCAGGCCGGCGAATCGAAGCGCTTGTCCCCGCGGGGCTTCCCCTCGCCGCCGCCCTCGGCAACCTCCGTGCTGCCACCTTGCTGTCGCAGCAGCATGCCCTGCCACAGCCTGGCATGGCGCTCGGCGAACTCCTGCTGCAGGCGGGAAATGGCTTCGTTTTGCGGGAATCGGGCTGCAGGATCAGGCTGAGCACCCTGCCGGCCGGCCATGACGCTCATGAACCCCTGCGCGAACGCTTGCCCGGCCTGAAACAGGTTCTGCAATGCAGCCGCGTCGTGCTGGGGGTTACTCGACATCCTCCACTCTCCCTTTGACGGTCGAAAGAAGCTCCAACCATCGGAATGAGAGGGGAATTTTGCACCGCAACATAACCCCTGTCAACGCGGTTCCGGAGAGTAGAATGACGGCATGTACATCGTTGCCATCGGCTGGCTCTGGGTTGTCCTCATGATGGCGCTGACGGAAGCCAGCCTGACGGCGGGCATTCTGACCTTCCTCTTCTACGGTCTTTTCCCCCTTGCCCTGTTCCTCTGGCTGATGGGCACGCCGCAGCGGCGCAGAGCGCAACGCCCCTCCCCCCGCCCCCTTCCCGAGGAAGGGGGCGACGGTCGTTCGCGTGCCGCGCACGCTCAGAGCGAAAGTCTGCGTTCCCTTGGGGCGGCCCGGCGGGAACGCTCAGCCGTGATGCTCGACGAGGAAACGCGCCAGGGCGATCGAAGCGACGCCGGCTGATATGAGCAGCACCTGCTGCAGCGTGGCGCGCAGTTCGGTGCGCTTGTGCAGGCCGGGAATCAGGTCGGCCACGGCGACATAGATCATGCTTGCCGCGGCCAGCGCCAGGAAGACCGGCACCACGCCCTGCACCGCCGACAGCGCAAAGTAGGCAAGCAGGCCGCCCACCAGCGTGGCCAGGCTCGACAACAGGTTGAAGGCCAGCGCCTTCACGCGCGAATACCCGGAGTGCAGCAGGATCAGGAAGTCGCCGACCTCCTGCGGAATCTCATGGGCGATGATGGCCAGGGCGGTGACGATGCCCAGGCGCACGTCCTGCATGAAGGCCGCGGCAATCAGCACGCCGTCCACGAAATTGTGGAAGGTGTCCCCCACGAGGATGAGCAGCCCGCTGCGGCCGTGATCGTCCGCCTTGGCATGCGGCTCGTGGCCCTCGCAATGGTCGTCGTGGCAGTGGCGCCACAGCACCAGCTTTTCCAGCACGAAGAAGCCGAGGATCCCGGCCAGCACGATGGCGGTGGCCGTGCCGGCATCCTCCTGTGCCTCGATGGCGTGCGGCAGCACTTCCAGGAAGGCCGCGCCCAATAGCGCGCCGATGGCGTAGCTGATGAGGTGCGGCACCCAGCCGCCGCGCGCCGAAAGCGCGAAGAGCGCGGCGGCAGACACGGACAGCGCGCCGCCGGCGAGCGAGGCAACGAGAATCCAGGCGAGAACGGACATGGCGGAATCGGAAATGAGAAGCGCGGATTATACGCGGCGGCTCAAACTCTTTTCGGCGGCCGGTTGACCAGCCAGATGCCGGCCGCCACCAGTGCCAGCGCGATGGCCAGCGCAGCGGACACTCTTTCCGCCAGCAGCAGGGCGCCCGCCAGCACGCCGAACAGCGGCGTGAGGAAGGAAAACGCCGCCAGACGGCCTGCCGGGTAGTGTGCCACCAGCCAGAACCAGGCGAGATAGCTGGCGAAGGCCACCAGCACGATCTGGTAGGCAAGGCAGGCCAGCACCAGGGGCGTGAGGGCGAAGACGCCCGGTTCTCCCAGCGCGACGGACACGACGGGCAGCACCAGCGCCGAGGCTGCCAGCTGGTAGAACAGCGTCTTGGCGGGACTGACTTTATTCAAGCGGCTACCCTTGATGACCAGCGTGGTGGCCGCCCACAGCACGGCGCCAAGAAACAGCATGGTGTCGCCGATGAGCTGGTTGCGCGTCGGCAGGCTCAACGATTCGGAGAAGACCGACACCACGCCGGCAAAGGCGAAGGCCAGGCCCAGCCACTGCAGCGGGCGCAGCTTCTCTCCCGGCAGGAACCAGTGCGCGCCGAGCGCGATCATGAACGGCGCCGTATAGAGAAACACCACGCCGCGCGAAGCGCTGGTGTAGTTCAGGCCCCAGTAGATGAAGGCAAACTCGCCAGCGAAGAGCACGCCGGCCAGCAGGCCGGGGCCGAGCGAGCCGTCGCGCTCGAAGAGGCGCAAGCCCCTGCGCGCCGCCCAGGCCCAGACGAGGAATACCGCGCCGATGGAGCGCAGGCTGCCCTGCCACACCGGCGAGATGCCTTCGTTGGCCACCTTGATGGTCACCTGCTGCAGGCCCCAGGCCGCGCACAGGACGACCATCAGGATCATGGCGGAGCCATCGAGATGCGTTTTGCGTTCTTCCATCATTCCATCCAGACGAGGGAGGCCATGCGGCCGGTAGTTTGGTCGCGGCGGTAGGAGTAGAAATGCGCGGCCTCGAGGAAGGTGCAGCGTCCGCCGCCGAAAACGCGCGTCACGCCAAGCGCATTCAGCCGCTGTCTTGCCAATCGGTAGAGATCAGCCAGGAACTTGCCTTCCCCCTTGGCCTTGAAGGCGAGCGCCGCTTCGGCGGAATGCGCGAGAAAGGCTTCGCGCACCTCGGGGCCGACTTCGAAGGCCTGCGGCCCGATGGCCGGACCGAGATACGCCAGCAGGCGCTGCGGCGCAGCCGGCATGGCCTCAACGGTAGCCTCGATGACGCCGCCGGCGAGGCCGCGCCAGCCGGCATGCGCGGCAGCGACCGCCGTGCCGGCTTCATCGCACAGGAGCACCGGCAGGCAATCCGCCGTCAGCACCGCGCACACCACGCCGGTCGCATTCGCCACCGCCGCATCGGCTTCAACGCCGGCGGATTCGGTCTGCGCATCGATGACGCGGACGCCGTGCACCTGGGTCAGCCAGCAGGGTTCCGCCGGCAGCTGCTCGCGCAGGCGCCGCCGGTTTTCGGCGACGGCAGCGGCATCGTCGCCGACATGGGCGGCAAGGTTCAGCGAAGCATATGGCCCGACGCTGACGCCGCCTGTCCGCGTCGTGACGAGGGCTCGCACCCTGGACGGCGCAGGCCAGTCGGGAATGATCCAGTCGCTCACCCGGCCGTACTCCGCAGCTGCGCCAGCAAATGCGCTAAATCCCCGGGCAATGGGGCCTCCCAGCCCATCTCCGCGCGCGTTGCCGGATGCACCAGGGCGAGGCGCCATGCATGCAGGGCCTGGCGCGCGAACGCCGGCAGCGCCTGCGGCGCCCTGCGCGGCCCGTAGACCGGATCGCCGACGAGCGGATGGCCGATGCTAGCCAGGTGCACGCGGATCTGGTGGGTGCGCCCCGTCTCCAGCGCGCATTCCAGCAGGGTCGCCCGGGCGAAGCGTTCCAGCACGCGATAATGGGTGCGCGCCGCGCGGCCGCCGCCGACCACGGCCATCTTCGTGCGCTGCAGCGGATGGCGGCCGATCGGCGCATCGACGACGCCGTCGCGCGCGACGCTGCCGTGCGCCAGCGCCAGGTAGTGCCGCTTGACCGTGCGCGCCTGCAGCTGGCGCACGAGGTCGGTCTGTGCCTCGAGCGTCTTCGCGACGACGAGCAGGCCGCTGGTGTCCTTGTCGAGCCGGTGCACGATGCCGGCACGCGGAATGCCGGCAAGCTGCGGCGCATGGTGCAGGAGCGCGTTCAGCAGCGTGCCCTGCCTGTTGCCGCTGCCCGGATGCACCACCAGTCCGGCCGGCTTGTCGACGACGAGGATGTGCGCATCCTCATGCAGGATGGTCAGCGGGATGTCCTCCGCTTCCTGTGCGGCATCCTCCTCCTTGGGGTTGGCTTCGAGTGCAATCCGTTCGCCGCCCCACACCTTGCGCTTCGGGTCGGCCGGCGTGTCGTCGACACTGACTTTCCCCTGCTTCACCCATGCCGCGAGCCGGCTGCGCGAATGCTCCGGCAGCAGGCGCGCGAGCGCCTGATCCAGGCGCAGGCCGGCGCAGTCAGCGGGAATTTCGATGACTTGAGCGGGGTCGGCCGATGCCTTTGCGCTATAATTTGCGCGCTTTCTTTGCAGGGAATCCATCATGCGTAGTCTAGCTTTAATTCTTGCCCTCCTGCTCGGCGGCTGCGGCCTGCTGCCGGAACTGAAGGACGAGACCGCCGGATGGTCGGCTGGCCGCCTGTATTCCGCCGCCAAGGAAGCCATGGGCGACGGCTCGTATGACAAAGCCGTCAAGTATTTCGAGATCCTCGAGTCGCGCTACCCCTACGGCCGCTACGCGCAGCAGGCGCAGATCGAGATCGCTTACGCCTACTACAAGGCCAATGAGCCCGCCTCGGCGATCGCCGCCTGCGACCGCTTCATCAAGCTGCACCCGAACCACCCCAACGTCGACTACGTCTATTACCTGAGGGGGCTGGTGAACTTCAACGAGGATCTCGGCATCCTCGGCTACATCAGCATGCAGGACCAGTCGGAGCGCGACCCGAAGGCGGCGCGTGAGGCCTTCGCCGCCTTCAAGGAGCTGGCGGACAAGTATCCCAACAGCAAGTACGCTGCCGACGCCACGGCGCGCATGAAATACCTGGTGAATGCGCTGGCCTGGAACGAGGTGCATGTGGCGCGCTACTACCTCAAGCGCGGCGCCTATGTCGCCGCCGCCAACCGCGCCCAGTTCGCCGTCAAGACCTACATCGATGCGCCCGCCAACGAGGAGGCGCTGTTCATCCTGGTCAAGTCCTACGACGCGCTCGGCATGAACGACCTGCGCGACGACGCCGAACGCGTCATGCGCACGAACTTCCCGAACAGCGATTACTACAAGCGCGGGCTCGATCGCAAGGAGCCCTGGTGGAAGCTCTGGTGAGCCGGTAGGTCGGCCGTCAGGCCGATGACCGAAGGAAATCTGCCCCGCAGGAAACACCCTTGGGGTGCCTGTGGGACAGCGAGCGCGGAGGTCGGGCTGAAGCCCGACCTACCGGGCGATTGCGATCATGACGCTGCAGGGCGCATCCTCGATGAGCGACGCGCCCACCGACCCCTTCCACCAGCGTGCCATGAAGAAACCGTGCTTGCGATGGCCGACGACAATGAGTTCGGCGCCCAGTTCGCCGGCGATGCGGCAGATCTCGTCCACCGGCTCGCCGGTGACGACATGGCCCTCGGCCTTGATGCCGCGCTCGGCGAGCAGTTTGAGGCCCTCGTCGAGGATATCCTTGTAGCGCCGGTTTTCATCGTCCTGCAGGGTGTCGGGCACGAAGCCCTCGGTGAGGTAGAGCCCGGCGATCAGCGGCGCCACCGCCAGCAGGTGGATCTCGGCCTGCAGGAAGTTGTTGATGTCGGCGCATTCGAGGAGCGCCGTGCGCCCGCTTTGCGAACCATCGTAGGCCAGCAGCACCTTGCTATACATATCCCCTCCGCCGCGTGATCGTTATGGCCTGATGGTAAAGGAAGCGGCACGACGGTTCAATCGGTGCGGTTGTTATACTTCCGTCTCGCTCACGCCACGGAAATCATGAAACCTGAAATACATTCCCCCAATCTGACCCTCGGCATCGTCGGCGCCGGCGCCATGGGGCGCGGCATCGCCCAGATCGCCGCCCAGGCCGGCCTCCGCGTCCTGCTCTTCGACCTGCAGTCCGGCGCCGCCGTTGCCGCGCGGGATGCCGTCGCCGCCACCCTGTCCGGGCTCGCCGCCAAGGGCAAGATCGATCCTGCGGCGGCCGATGCCGCCGCCGCCCGCATCGAACCCGCCGCTGCGCTGGAAGCCCTTGCCCCCTGTCACGTCGTGATCGAGGCCATCATCGAGAAGCTCGAGGCCAAGCGCCAGTTGTTTGCCGCGCTCGAAGGCATCGTCGACGAAGACTGCCTGCTCGCCAGCAACACCTCCTCGCTGTCGGTGACGGAGATCGCCGCCGCCTGCAGGCAGCCGGGCCGCGTCGCCGGCTACCATTTCTTCAACCCGGTGCCGCTGATGAAGGTGGTCGAGGTCATCGACGCCCTGCTCACCGAGCCGTGGGTTGGCGTAGCGCTCACAGAGCTCGCCCGCCGCATGGGCCACACGCCGGTGCGCGCCAAGGACACGCCGGGCTTCATCGTGAACCACGCCGGCCGCGGCTACGTCACCGAAGCCCTGCGCCTGCTCGGCGAGAACGTCGCCGAATTCAATGTGATCGACGCCATCCTGCGCGAGGCGGCCGGCTTCCGCATGGGCCCGTTCGAACTGCTCGACCTGACCGGCCTCGACGTCTCGCATCCCGTGATGGAGGCGATCTATCGCCAGTACTACGAGGAGCCGCGCTACCGCCCATCCACGCTGGCGGCGCAGCGATTGGCCGGCGGCCTGCTCGGCCGCAAGAGCGGGCGCGGATTTTACGTCTATGAGGGCGGCAAGCAGCAGGCCCTGCCGCAGCCGCCCGCGCCGTCCGCGCGCCCGCAGCGCGTCTGGGTCAGCCCGGCCCGACCGCAATTGGCCGCGCCCATTCGAGCCCTCGTGCAGCAGCTCGGCGGCAAGCTGGATGAAAGTCAGTCGCCGCAGGACGGCGCGCTGTGCATCGTCACGCCGCTGGGCGAGGACGCCACCGCCTGCGCCGCGCGCGAAGGCCTGGATGCCACGCGCACCGTCGCCATCGACGCCCTCGTCGGTCTGGACAGGCGCCGCACCCTGATGACCACGCCGCTCACCGCCTCCGCCATGCGCGAGGCGGCACACGGCCTCTTCGCCGCCGACGGCGTGCCGGTCTCCGTCATCCGCGACAGCGCCGGCCTGGTGGCGCAACGGGTGCTGGCGCACATCGTGAACATCGGCTGCGACATCGCCCAGCAGGGCATCGCCACGCCCGAGGACATCGACCGCGCCGTCACCCTCGGCCTGGGCTACCCCAAAGGCCCGCTCGCCTTGGGCGACGCCCTCGGCGCGCGCACCATCCTCGACATCCTGGAAAACCTGCAGGGCTGCTACGGCGACCCGCGCTACCGCCCCAGCCCTTGGCTGAAGCGGCGGGCACTGCTCGGCGCCTCGCTGCTGACCCCGGAATCCTGATTCGTGCAACTCGACCCCCGCACCATCCTCCTGCTGATGGCCTTCACGGCGGTGCCCACCGCGCTGGTGCTGCTGGCGGTCTCGCGCTTCTACGCAGCCCAGGTGCGCGGCGTCAAGCACTGGACCGGCGCCAACATCGCCCTGGCCATCGGCCTGGTCCTGCTCGGCCTGTCGCACACCGCCAACGACCTGCCCGCCCGGGTTCTCGGCAACACCCTGCTGGTGCTCACCGCCGCCCTCTACTACCTCGCCATCATGCGCCTGCTCAACGAGAAGCCGCGCACCCGGCTGGCGTGGGCGACTGTCTGCCTTTCAGGCGTCACTTTCGCCATGCTGTGGGCGACCAACGGGCATTACCGGCTGGCCGTGGCGACGCTCTCCGTCGCGCTGATCCTCCTCACCGGCCTCAGCGCGGCGCGGCTCCTCCTGCCGGCATCCGGCGAGCGCCGCGTCTCGCATCGCTTCACCGGCCTGCTGTTCCTGCTCGGCTGCATCCTCATGGCGGTGCGTCTCGTGCACATCCTGTTCTCGCCCAGTCCGCCGGCGCACCTCTTCGCCGCCGATTTCTGGCACGGCATCATCCTCGGCGGCGCGCACATCACCGTGATGCTCATGAGCCTGGGCTTCGCCCTGATGATCGTCGACCAGCTCGCCTCGGAACTGAACCGCCTGGCCACGCTCGATGCCCTGACGGGCATCGGCAACCGCCGCGTCTTCTATACCCGCGCCGAGGCGGAGCTGGCGCGCTGCAGGCGCAAGAGCACGCCGCTGTCCCTGCTCATGATCGACCTCGACCGCTTCAAGGCGATCAACGACGCGCTCGGCCATGCCGCCGGCGACGAGGCGCTGCGCCGCTTCGCTTCCCTGGTCGGCCCGCACCTGCGCGAATACGATTTCTTCGCCCGCCTGGGCGGCGAGGAATTCGTCGTGCTGCTGCCGGACGCCACCGAGGAATTCGCCCTCGCCATCGCCGAGCGGCTGCGCGAACTGACCGAAACGGAACACCTGCCCTCGCCGGCCTTTCCCGTGCCCACCACCGCCAGCATCGGCGTGGCGCAGCTGCACGCGGACGAAACCGCAATCGATCCGCTCCTGCACCGCGCCGACCAGGCGCTGTATGCCGCCAAGCGCGGCGGGCGCAACCGCGTGGTGGCCGCGTCCTGGCTGGGCGAAGCGGCGCACGCGGCCCCCATGCCGGACAGCGACGCCGTGCTACAGGGACTGACTTTGCAGGCCCGCACCGAATGATCGACTGGGCCGCCATCGACACCGTCCTGCTCGACCTGCACTTCGACAACCATTTCTGGCAGGAGCACGTGCCGGTGCGCTATGCCGAGCGGCACGGCCTGCCGCACGCCGAGGCGCGCAGCCGCCTCACCGGCATCTACCGCGCCAAGGCCGGCACGCTCGACTGGTATTGCGTGGACTATTGGACGCGCGAACTGCAGCTCGACATCGCGCGACTGAAGGAGGAGGTGGCGCACCTGATCGCGGTGCACCCCGACGTGCCGCGCTTTCTGGAAGCCCTGCGCGCGGCGGGCAAGGGCATTGTCCTGGTCACCAACGCGCACCAGAAAAGTCTTTCATTGAAGATGGCGCGCACCGGCTTGCAGGTGCATTTCGATCTCCTCATCACCTCGCACGAGATCGGCCTGCCCAAGGAAGACCCGGCCTTCTGGCCGGCGCTGCGCGCGCTGCTGCCCTACGACCCGGCGCGCACCCTGCTCATCGACGACAGCCTGCCGGTGCTGCGCGCAGCGCGCCAGGGCGGCATCGCCCATCTGCTTTCGGTTTACTGCCCCGACACCCGCCAGCCGGAAAAGAATGTCGGCGAGTTTTCCGGCCTGCGGCATTTCGTGGAAATCATGCCGCAATAACAATCCCAGTGGATCAGCAACCGTGCATCGCCCGCTCAACGGGTCATGCATTCGGTTCCACTTGTAGTTGAGATTGGTTTCCTGGTTGAAAACAATTCGAGTCTGACACCTTTGGCGTTCATTACTTGTCAGAATTTGTCTTGTCACCTGAATTGCGCACCTTCAACTTGCGATCCATCATTCGTTTTCCAACGGAGTCCCCGGGACCAACCCACGCGCCATGGTAATAAACCAGTTCCTCGCAATTCACCGCCGACCCCTCGCTTCCGATCTTCACCGGCTCCCTCAAAATGCTGCGGTATTCGGGTTGGCGGTACCGGGAAATGATTTGTTGGATCGTATCTGCCGGAATCAGGCCCTTTCCGATTTTCTTCACCACGTTGTCGGGATCTGAAAAAATTAGGTTTGGCGATCTGATGTCAGCCGGCAATTCTTGTAACGGAATGCGCTGCCATTCCTTGCCCTGATACCTAAAAACCACATAGGGCGGATTCGGCCTGCCCCATTTGTTGTAAGACAGACAACCCATTGGCGATACCACCAGATAGGAAGTGGTGTTCCTGATGTCCAGCAGCATCGGTAGGAAGTTGGCACTTCCTACATCCTCACTAAAATTGTCTTCCCAAACGATCTCCTGAGTTGTGCCCGGGAAGGTGAACGAGAGGCTTTGCACTTTGTATGGCGGCTGCTGACCAATTTCATGCCGCCCCCCTCGTTCGACTTTTCGCTCAACCACGATCTTGCTACCGTCATGCAGCAGCACTTCTTCCTTCCAACTCACGCCCCCGATTCCGAACAAGCCCGCTTGCGCACCCACGCTTGCCCCCATCATCAGAAACACACCGAATATGTTGATAAGTGATACACGCTTTTTGGTTGTCATGGCCTCTAACCTCATTCCAAATCGTTTCCGCACGAATCTAAGGGGCCAGGCTCACATCTTCACTAACGTCCGAGCGCAAGAAACGCCGATAGCATACTCGTAGTGCGGCCGATTGTCCGCTTCGAGAATAAGTCATCGACAGCCACTCCTGGCCGATCCCGGCCTCCCAACTCGCTATCTCGCCGTACTACGGGGACTGACTTTTCCCGAGCCGCGCTCGCGCAATTCGCGCCGCAGCACCTTGCCGACGTTGCTCTTCGGCAAGTCATCGAGAAACTCGACGAGCTTCGGCACCTTGTATCCGGTGAGCGATTCGCGGCAGTGGGCGATGAGCGCCTCGGCAGTCAGGGCCGGGTCCTTCTTGACCACATAGAGCTTCACCGCCTCGCCGGACGCCTCGTCGGGCACGCCGACGGCTGCCGCCTCCAGCACCTGCGGATGCAGGGCAACCACCTGCTCCACTTCGTTGGGGTAGACGTTGAAGCCGGAGACGATAACCAGGTCCTTCTTGCGATCGACGATGCGGATGAAACCCTCCGCGTCGATGGTCGCCACGTCGCCGGTGCGGAGGAACCCGTCCGGCGTCATGACGCGGGCGGTCTCGTCGGGGCGGTTCCAGTAGCCCAGCATGACCTGCGGCCCGCGCACGCACAGCTCGCCGGCTTCACCCGGCGCAACCTCTACGCCGTCCTCGTCGCGGATCGAGACTTCGGTCGACGGCATGGGCAGGCCGATCGAGCCGGTGTAGGCCGTGATATGCAGCGGATTGCAGGTCACCGTGGGCGAGCATTCGGTGAGGCCGTAGCCCTCGCACAGGGGCACGCCTGTGATCTCTTGCCAGCGCTCGGCCACCGCCTTCTGCACAGCCGCCCCGCCGCCGATGGCGAAGCGCAGCTTGTTGAAGTTGACCTTGGCGAATTCGGGGTGGTGGATGAGGCTGTTGAAAAGGGTGTTGACCGCCGGCAGCGAGACGAAGCGGTACTTCGCGAGGACCTTGACGAAGGCCGACGTGTTGCGCGGGTCGGACACCAGCACGTTGCAACCGCCGCGCGTGATGTGGCTGACGGCCGAGCCGAGGGCGAAGATGTGATAGAGGGGAATGGCGGTGACGAGGATGAACTCGTCCTTCGGGTCGAGGAAAGGGTCGCTCCAGACCTCGGCCTGCCGCGCATTGGCGAGCAGGTTGCGATGGCTGAGCATGGCGCCCTTGGAGACGCCGGTGGTGCCGCCGGTGTACTGCAGGAAGGCCAGGTCGTCGGACGACACCGCAACCGGGTCGAAGCGCGCGGCCGCGCCCTGCGCCAGCATCGCATCGAAGGACACCGCGCCGGGCAGGGAATACGGCGGCACCATCTTCTTCACCCGCCGCACGACGAAATGGGCGAGGTGGCGCTTGGGAAAGCCGAGCAGGTCGCCGACGCCGGTGACCACCACATGCTTCACCGCCGTCTGTCCGATAGCCTTCTCCAGCACGTGCGCCATGTTCTCGAGGATGAAGATGGCCTCCGCCCCCGAGTCGGCGAGCTGGTGCGCCAGCTCGCGGGCGGTGTACAGCGGATTGACGTTGACCACGACATAGCCCGCACGCAGGGCGCCGAGCAGGCAGACCGGGAATTGCAGGATGTTCGGCATCATCAGCGCGACGCGACTACCCTGCGGCAGGCGCAGCACGGATTGCAGCCAGGAGGCGACGCTGCGCGAGAGGCCATCCAGTTCGCGGTAGGTGATGCGCACGCCGCTGGCGCCGCTGATGAAGGCGACGCGATCGGCGTAGGCGCGCACGCTGGCTTCGAACCTGTCGCCGATGGAACCGAGGTCGTCCACCCCGATCTCGTGCGGCACGCCGGGCGAGTAGCTTTGCAGCCAGATCCTTTCCATCAATCCGCCCCCATCCCGGAGGGCGCAGCCTGCGCGGCCATCAGACCGACATGACGACCGGCCCGCCCTTCTCCAGCGCGCGCCGGTAGGCCGGCCGCGCCTCCATCCGGTCCTTGTAGGCGCGCAGCATCGGATGGCGCCTGTGGTCGGCCCCGCGCGCCAGCGCGGCCTCGACGGGGAAGCTCATCTGGAAGTCGGCAAGGCTCAGCTGCTCGCCGGCGAACCAGGTGTGTTTGCCGAGATGGTCTTCGATGTAGGCCAGCGCCGAATTCACGTTGGGATCGACCAGTTTCTTCAGTACCTGGTTGCACAGCTTGCGCGCGATGGGCCGCACGAAGAACGGCATGGGCTGCGTCGGGATGGTCATGAACACCAGCTTCATCACCAGCCAGTTCATCAGCGAGCCCTCGGCGAAATGCATCCAGAAGCGGCACTGCAGGTGCTCCGGCGTGCCGGGCTTCGGCAGCAGGCCGGCGAGCTCGCCCTGCGCATCGCGACCGTAGCGCTCGGCGAGGTACTCGAGGATCGCCCCCGATTCGGCGACGGTGACATCGCCGTCGGTGATCACCGGCGACTTGCCGAGGGGATGGATGGCCTTCAGTTCCGGCGGCGCCAGGCGGGTCTTGCGGTTGCGCTGGTAGCGCACGATCTCGTAGGGCACGCCCAGTTCTTCAAGGAGCCAGAGGACGCGTTGCGAGCGCGAGGTTTCGAGGTGGTGGACCGTGATCATGGCAAAGAGCTTAGCGTCATTGGTATGTGGCGTCGAATCCCCTCAGCGCCGCTCGCGCGCGACGAAGGGCTCGACGAGGGCCTCCTGCACCGAAGGCGGCCGGTTGCTGACCTGCGAGAAGTTCGCATTCCACACATCGGCATTGGCGAGATCGGCACCGGCCATGTTCGAGCCCTTGAATACGGCAAAGCGCAGCGTCGCGCCGAGCAGCTTGGTGCCGACCAGCTTCGCCCCGGTGAGGTCCGCATTCTCCAGGGCGGCACCGGTCAGGTCGGCGCCGGAGAGGTCGGCGCCGGCCAGCTTGGCATCGGTGAGAACGCCGCGGAAGGCATAGCAGCCGCGCAGGGAGCCGCCGGAAAGATTGATGCCCTCCATCAGGACATCCTTGAGATAGGCGCCGCCAAAGTCAGCCCGCACGGCACGGGTGTTGATGAGGTTGGCGCCGAACAGGTTGGCCTCGCCCAGGCGCGCATCGGTGAGGTCGGCGTCGTCGAAGACGGCGTGGAAGAGGTCGGCCTTGCGGAAATCCGCGGCTTTCAGGCTCGCCTTGCCGAATTTGGCCCATTTTGCATTGCTGCCGCGGAAGTCCGCTTCATCGAGGCGCGCCTTGCGGAAGTCGGCATTCTCCAGCTTGGCGCCGGCGAAGCGCGCGCCGCGCAGGTCCTTGCCCGCCAGCTTGGCGCCGGACAAGTCGCAGGCCGACAGGTCGGTGCGTGCCGCAGGACGCTTGCAGTCGCCGACATGCAATTCCGCCGCCTGCGCACCCAGTGAGGCGGCTGCCAGTACCGCGACCATGCAGGTGATCTTCATCTCCCCCCCTGTGTCCGCCTTCCGCTCATCATAAACAGTTTCCGGCCTTTTCCATAGGGTGGCAGTCGCGCGGCAGAACAGGCTGCACAGGCGAAAAAAAAACCCCGGCTAGCCGGGGTTTTCATTGATGCCTTGAAGCTTACATGGGCTTGATGTTTGCAGCCTGTTTGCCCTTGGGGCCGGTGGCCTCGTCATAGGAGACCTTCTGGCCTTCCTTGAGAGACTTGAACCCGTTCGACTGGATCGCGGAAAAGTGCGCAAAGAGATCTTCGCCACCATTGTCCGGGGTGATGAAGCCGAAGCCTTTGGCATCGTTGAACCACTTGACTGTACCTGTTGCCATATGTCCTATCCTAAAAAAATGAAGGGCGACTGCCCGACGGTTCGTTCGAGTACCCAGAACCGAATATGGCAGTAGCGTACCGCATCATTCTGTAGCTTGAGTTCGAGCGAACCGGCATTGAACCCGCAACTCGGCAATAAATCAAGCTTTTTTTGCTTATTCGCGCCATGCCGCCGTTCTGCTGCAGCGGTGTGAATCGACCCAAAAAGCCCGGAGTACGAGCAGCCAGTGACCGAGCATCACCTGTCCGAGGACCAGCACAGCACGGTGATTCCGCCGCAAGGAACAGCGTGCCGAGGGAGACGCGCGGCGCCGCCGCCTTGGCGCCGAAGCCGATGCCGAAGTGGCCGATGAACACGGCTACCCTGCGTCCAGGCTCTGGCGCATGGCGTCGAGCAGTACCTCCGGCGGCTGTGCGCCGCCGACACCGTAGCGACCGTTGAAAATGAAGAACGGGACGCCCGTGATGCCCATGCGCTGGCCGCGCTCGGCCTGGGCGCGCACTTCTTCCGCATCTTCCTCCGAGTGCAGGTAGGCCAGCGTCGCAGCTTCGTCCCCGCCGCACTCGCCGGCAAGACGCGCCAGAAATTCTTCATCGCCGATGTTCTCGCCTTGCAGGAAATGCGCGGCAAAAAGCCGCTCGACGATTACGTCGGCGCTGCCTGTTTTCTGCGCCCGATGGATGAGGCGGTGGGCGCGCAGGGTGTTGGCGCGAATCTCGATGCGTTCGAAGGCGAATTCGATGCCGGCCGTGCGGCCCGCCTCGGCAATGTGGGCCTGGATCTGCGCCAGTTTCTCCGGCCCGCCGAATTTCCGCTCGAGGAAGGGCCGGTAGGGCTCGCCTTCCTGCGGCGTATCGGGATTGAGGAAATACGGCAGCCAGCGGATGCGCGGCGCAATGTCCGGTCGCGCGGCGCGCAGTTCGCCCAGGGCCGCCTCCAGCCGCCGCTTGCCGATGAAGCACCAGGGGCAGACGACGTCGGAGACAATGTCGATCTGAAGTTCGCTCATTTGAAAACCATCCCCCCGCCCCCTTCCCGAGGAAGGGAGTGACGATTGTTCGCCGCTATGCGGCTCCATGCCGTTGGCTGCGCCGTCCTTGGGACGGCCCGACGGACGGCGCTCACGATTTCACCTGCAGCACGATCTTGCCGATGTGGCGGCTGCTCTCCATCAGGCGGTGCGCCTTGCCCGCTTCTGCCAGCGGGAAGGTGGCGTGGAGGTGCGGGCGCAGGCTGCCGGAGGCGATCTCCGGCCAGATGTGCTCCAGAAGCGCGTCGCGGATGGCTTCCTTCTCGGCCAGGGTGCGCGGACGCATCGTGGAGCCGGTAATGACGAGGCGCTTGAGCATCACCGGCATGAGGTCGAATTCGCCCTTGCTGCCTTCGAGGAAGGCGATCAGCACCAGGCGGCCGTCGCGCCGCAGCACGGAAAGGTTCTTCTGCAGGTAGGGTGCGCCGACCATGTCGAGCACGACGTCCACGCCTTCGCCGCCGGCGATCTCCTTCACCCGGGCGGCGAAGTCCTCTTCTCGATAGTTGATGGCATGGCCGGCGCCGAAATCGCGGCAGAAGTGCGCCTTCTCCGCGCTGCCGACCGTGACGATCGAAGCGACGCCGAGGTGGCGCGCAAGCTGGATCGCGGTGAGTCCGATGCCGCTCGAGCCGCCGTGCACCAGAAGCCGCTCGCCCTTCTTCAATCGTCCCAGGTCGACCAGGTTGGCCCAGACGGTGAACCAGGTTTCCGGCAATGCCGCCGCCTCTGCCATGTCCAGGCCGGCAGGAATCGGCAGGGCATGCGAAGCCGGCGCCACGCAATACTCGGCATAGCCGCCGCCCGGCACCAGCGCCGTGACACGGTCGCTGACTTTCCATTCGCTGACGCCCTCGCCCAGCGCGGCCACCGTGCCGGCGACCTCCAGGCCGAGGATGGGCGAGGCGCCCGGCGGCGGCGGATAGCGGCCGGAGCGCTGCAGCACGTCGGGGCGGTTGATGCCGGCGAAGTGCACCTCGATGAGGATTTCGCCGGGGCCGGGCCGCGGCGGTGCAGCCTCGGCAAGCGCCATGGATTCAGGCTTGCCGTCCGCGCCGTAGATGATCTGCTTCACTTCAGGATGCCTCCGGGGAAACTAACCATTGGCTGTCAGTCTAGCGCGATTGCGCCTGCGCACAATGCGCGGCGATCGCATCGACCAGCCTCGGCAGCAGGCCCGGCGGCAAATCGTGGCCCATGCCGTCGATCACCACCAGCTTCGCCCCCTTGATGTGGCGGGCGGTATCGCGGCCGGCCGCAACGGGCAGCAAGGGATCGTCGGCGCCATGGATGACCAGCGTCGGGGCGGCAATCTTGCCCAGCAGCGCGCGGCGATCGCCGGAGGCGATGATGGCGAGCAGCTGCTGCAGCACGCCGGCCGGATGGTAGGCGCGCCGCATGCCGCGCCTGATGCGCTGGCGCAGGTCGGCCTCGTCGGTCGGGTAGCCCGGGCTGCCGATGACACCGAACAGACGGATCAGGTGCTCAACCGCTTTATCCTGATCCTTCGGATCGGAGGGTTGGCTGATGAGCGCCTGCAGCGCCCTGGGTTTGGACCGCGACACGGCCTTGTTGCCGCTGGAGGACATGATCGAGGTCAGGCTCAGCACGCGCTGCGGGTATCGCGCCGCGATCACCTGCGCGATCATGCCGCCCATGGAGACGCCGACAATGTGCGCGCGCTCGATGCCCAGGGCGTCGAGCAGGCCGACCGTGTCGCCTGCCATGTCGTTGAGCGTATAGGGCGCGCGCACCGGCAGTTTGAGCCAGGCCGAGGCGATGGCAAGCAGCAGGTTCGGCTTCTTCTCTAGATGGATCTTGCCGGACAGTCCGCTGTCGCGGTTGTCGAAGCGGATGACGCGAAAACCCTGCTCGACCAGCCCCTGGCAGAAGGCATCGGGCCAGGCGACGAGCTGCATGCCCAGTCCCATGATGAGAACGATGGACGGATCGGAGGGCTTGCCGAGCGATTCGTACTCGATTGACAGGCCATCGACTTCGACAGACGCCACTTTCCGAAAGCCCTAGAACCTGGCCCGCCGATACGGATCGCGATAGAGCACGCCCGGGAAACCGGCGCGGTCGAAAGGCTTCCATTCGTCTTCCGGCTGGGCCAGGCGATCGGCGATGGCGTAGAAGGTCATCGGGTTCAATCCCATGCCGAGGTGGCTTGCCTCCACTTCGATGTTGTCGGTCAGCGGACTTGCCCGCTCGACGCTGCATTGCCAGGCCACCACGCCGTCCGTGCGGCTGAAGACGGAAGTGGTCGGCACCGGCGGCGGCGTGCGCAGCGGCTCGTGAAGTTCCGGCGCGCCGATCTTGTGGCCGGTGACGAATTCGTAGAGCCGCCAGGCGTTGGTTGCCTTCGGATGGCCGGTGAAGGGCGTGCCCAGCGTAATGACCTGGCGCACGGCATCCGGATACACCTTGGCCACTTCGCGCGCATAAATGCCGCCGAGGCTCCAGCCGATCAGGCTGACCTTTCTGCCATGTGCGTCATAGAGATCGCGCAGCCGCCCGAGGCAGGACTCGATGACGCCCTCGCGCGGGCCAAGATTGATGCCCTGCTTCCAGGGTGCGGCTGCATAGCCGCGGCCCTTGAGAAAACGCCGCAGCGGCAGCGTGCTCATGTCCGGGGCGATCAGGCCGGGGAACACCAGCACCGGATGCCCG
>PHCS01000015.1 GCA_002840845.1 Betaproteobacteria bacterium HGW-Betaproteobacteria-14 | reverse complement strand
CGCCATCATCCCGACGCCGCAGGCGCCCAAGCACCTGAACGAGATGGAACAGAAGCTGTACGACTTCGTCGTCCGCCGCTTCCTGTCGGTGTTCTTCCCGGCCGCCGAATACCTGGTCACCACCCGCATCACCCGCGTCGAAGGCCATCCGTTCAAGACCGAGGGCAAGGTGCTGGTCAATCCGGGCTGGCTGGCGGTACATGGTAAGGAAGGCCAGGAAGGCACCGAAGGCAATCTGGTCGCCGTCGCCAAGGACGAGAAGGTCAAGGCCGAGGACGTCACCGTCAAGGCCAACGAGACCAAGCCGCCGCCACGCTATTCGGAAGCCACGCTGCTGTCGGCGATGGAAGGTGCCGGCAAGATGGTGGACGACGAGGACCTGAAGGCGGCACTGGCCGGCCGCGGTCTCGGCACGCCGGCGACGCGCGCGCAGATCATCGAAAACCTGATCGGCGAGCAGTACATGTATCGCGAAGGCCGCGAGCTGATTCCGACGGCCAAGGCCTTCTCGCTGATGACGCTGTTGAACGGCCTCGGCATCAACGAACTGACCCAGCCGGAACTGACCGGCGACTGGGAATGGAAGCTCGGGCGCATCGAAAAGGGCGAATTCACGCGCGACGAATTCATGCGCGAAATCGCCGAAATGACCCGGCACATGGTCGAACGCGCCAAGACTTTCGAAGCCGATACCATTCCCGGCGATTTCGGCGTATTGACCGCCAAATGCCCGCGCTGCGGCGGCGAGATTCGCGAAACCTACAAGAAGTTCCAGTGCGGCGGCTGCGACTACTCGCTGTGGAAAATCGTCGCCGGCCGCCAGTTCGAACCGGCCGAAATCGACACGCTGATCAACGAAGGCCAGATCGGGCCGCTGACCGGGTTCCGCAACAAGATGGGGCGCACCTTCGCCGCCGCCATCAAGTTGAACGACAACAAGGAACCGGAATTCGACTTCGGCCAGGACAAGGCCAACGACGACTCGGCCGAACCGGTCGACTTCTCCGGCCAGGAAAGCCTCGGCCAGTGCCCGAAATGCGCCGCCAACGTCTTCGATCACGGCAATTCCTACGTCTGCGAGAAATCGACCGGCCCGGCCAAGTCCTGTGACTTCCGTTCCGGCAAGGTGATCCTGCAGCAGCCGGTCGATGCCACCCAGATGAAGAAGCTGCTGGCCGACGGCAAGACGGAGCTGTTGAAGGAGTTCGTCTCCAACCGTACCCGGCGCAAGTTCTCGGCCTACCTGGTGGTGGCCGCCGGCAAGGTCGGCTTCGAGTTCGAGAAGAAAGCCGCCAAACCCAAGGCGCCGGCAAAAAAGAAGCTAGCCGAAGCAGAATGAACGAGGGGGCCGCTGGCCCCCTTCCACTTTTGAGCCAGCGGCCCGTCGTTTCACGTGAAACCTCAGCGCCGTGGCGTGGCCCCGGGCAGCTGGCAGGACAGCAGCGCCGCCCGCAGCACGTCGATGGCCTGCGGTCGCGGATAGGTCACCCGCCAGACCAGGCCGACGGTGCGCGGGCATCACCGCCACGCCGGCGCCGCTGGCCACCATGTAGCGTATGGTTTCCAGCGAACTGCCTTCCAGCGCATGCGCCTGCGCCTCGTGCCCGGTCAGCCGCGGACAGGATTCCAGCACCTGATCGCGGAAGCAGTTGCCCTGACCGAGCAGCAACAGGTTCTGGCCCTCCAGTTCGTCGGCGGCGATGGCCGGGCGCGCGACCCAGGCATGGGTCGCCGGGACCACCACGCGGAACGGCTCGTCGTAGACCGGCTGGGCGACCAGGCCGGGTTCGGCGAACGGCAGGGCGATGACGATCACGTCCAGTTCGCCGGATTTCAGCGCCGGCACCAGGTTGGCCGTGAAATCCTCCTTGAGGAACAGCGGCATCGCCGGTGCCTCGCGGCTCAGTGCCGGAATCAGCTGCGGCAGCAGATAGGGCGCGATGGTGTAGATAATGCCGACGCGCAACTGGCCGCTCATCGGGTCGCCGGTGGCCTCGGCGATTTCCTCCAGCTTGACCGCCTCTTCCAGCACGCGCCGCGCCTGATCGACGATGCGTTCGCCCAGTGCCGTGATGCGCACGTCGTTGGCGGTGCGCTCGAAGAGTACCGAACCGATCTGCCCTTCCACTTTCTTGATCGCCACCGACAAGGTCGGCTGGCTGACGTGACAGGCCTCGGCGGCCCGGCCGAAGTGGCGCTCACGGGCCAGTGCCACGATGTAGCGCATTTCGGTCAGGGTCATCGGCTGACGCCCAGGCGGTGCAGATCGGCAGCCGTCAGCCAGCGCCACTCACCGGGCAGCAGGTCGGGCGGCAGGCCCAGTTCGCCGACCGCCTCGCGATGCAGTGCCTCGACCCGGTTGCCGACCGCCGCCACCATGCGCTTGACCTGGTGATACTTGCCTTCGGTCAGCGTCAGGCGCAGGTGATGCGGGTCGACCAGCTCGGCCGCCGCGGCGGCGATCGGCTCATATTCGTCGGCGAGCAGCACGCCAGCCAGCAGGCGGTCCAGCTGCTCCTGCTCCAGCGGATGTTTGGTGGTCGCCAGGTAGACCTTGGGCACCTTGCGTTTGCCCGAGGACAGCTGGTGATTCAGCTGGCCGTCGTCGGTGATCAGCAACAGGCCGGTGGTGTCCTCGTCGAGCCGGCCGATCGGCTGGACGCCGCGCTCGCGCAGCGGCAGCGGCAGCAATTCGAGGACCGACGGATGGTGCTGCGGCTTGCGCGAACACTCGTAACCGGCCGGCTTGTAGAGCAGCAGGCTGGCGAATTCGCAGTACGGCCAGTCAATGCCATCGACGGTAAAAACCAGGCCGTCGGTAGCGAAATCGGTGAAGGGATCGTCACAGGTCTGGCCGGCGACCGCGACGTGCCCGTGGCGGATCAGGGAGCGGCAAGCCTTGCGGGTACCGAAGCCGGTTCGGTGCAGGATACGTTCTAGATGCATGCCGCCGATGCTACCATCGCCTTATGCAATTCGAACACCTGATCGCCATCAACGACCCCGGCAACCCGCTGATCATGCCGCTCTCGCGCCAGCAGGTCTGGGCCGGGCTGCTTCACCGGGTGGAAAATCCCCTGCCCTTCCTGCCCGGGCTTGAAGCCTGTGCCATCCTCGAACGCCACGCCGACCATCTCGTCCGCGAACTCGATTTCGGCGCCGCCCGTATCCGCGACCGGGTGACGCAGGCCGAGGCGCACTGGGTGCGTTTCGACATCGAGCCGGGCGAGCAGTACGCCGGCGGCAGCCTGACCATCACCATCGAGGAACCGGAAGCCGGCCACCTGTTCCTGCGCTTCGCCTACGTCACCGGCTTCGCCGCGGCGGCCGGTTCGGAAGAACGGGCCTACGTCGAGTACATCAAGTCCGCCTATCAGCAGTCCGACATCGACTGCGTGCGCATCATTCGCACCCTGGCCGCCGGAGACAACCAGCAATAGGACGCCTCCCGGAGGAGCACTGGTGAGCCAAGCCGCACGCCATCGCCTGACGATCGACAACGCGCATGCCCTGAGCAGCGGCGACGTGCAGGCCGCCCTGAACGGCAACATGGCCGGCCTAAGCGCGGCCGAGGCGGCTCGGCGACTCGCCGAAGCCGGTCCCAACCAACTGCCGGCGGCGCCCCGGGAAAGCCTGCTCTGGCGCTTCTGCAAGCAGTTCAACGACGTCCTGATCTACGTCCTTCTCGCCGCCGCCGGCATCACCGCCCTGCTCGGCCACTGGCTGGACACCGGCGTCATCCTCGGCGTTGTCGTGATCAATGCGATCATCGGCTTCATCCAGGAGGGCAAGGCGGAAGCGGCGCTGGCCGGCATCCGCCAGATGCTGTCGGCGCATGCCCAGGTCTGCCGCGACGGAATCTGGACGCAGATCGAGGCCGCCCAGCTGGTTCCCGGCGACATCGTCCGCCTGCGCTCCGGCGACCGCGTGCCGGCCGACCTGCGGCTGCTCGAGACGACCAGCCTGCGCCTCGAGGAGTCGGCCCTGACCGGCGAATCGCTGCCCAGCGACAAGCATTGCGCCGCGGTCGCCGCCACCGCCGGCGTCGGCGATCGCTTCTGCATGGCCTATTCCGGCACCCTGGTCGCCGCCGGCCGCGGCCTCGGCATCGTCACCGCCACCGGCGCGGCGACCGAGCTCGGCCACATCAATCGGATGATCGCCGAAGTGGAGGTGCTGCAGACGCCGCTCACCCGCCAGATGGCGCAGTTCGGCAAGTTGCTGTCGGTAGTCATCGTCGGCCTGGCGCTGCTGATGCTGGTGATCGGCCTCGGCGTGCACGACTTTGCGCTCGGCGAACTGCTGCTGGCCGCCATCGGCTTCGCCGTCGCCGCCATCCCGGAAGGCCTGCCGGCCATCCTGACCATCACCCTGGCCCTCGGCGTGCAGCGCATGGCCCGGCGCAATGCCATCACGCGCCAGCTGAGCGCAGTCGAGACGCTCGGCTCGGTGACGGTGATCTGTTCCGACAAGACCGGCACGCTGACCCGCAACGAGATGACCGCCCGCCACGTGATCACCCGCGCCGGCAGCTATGCGGTCAGCGGCACCGGCTACTGCCCGGCCGGCGCCATCACCCTCGACGGCGAACTGGTGCAACTGGCCGAGCACGCCCACCTGCAGGCGGTGATTGAGGTGGTTGCCGTCGCCAACGATAGCCAGCTGCGCCAGGAAGAAGAACGGTGGCTGGTCACCGGCGAACCGACCGAGGGCGCCTTGCGCGCCCTGGCCGAAAAGGCCGGTTTCGATGCCGGCGGCCACGAACGCCATGCCGCCATTCCCTTCGAGTCGGCCAACAAGTTCATGGCCACGCTGGCCACCTCGCCGGCCGGCATCCGCCGCATCCTGCTCAAGGGCGCGCCCGACCGCCTGCTTGACCGCTGCCGCGAGGAAATGGCCAGCGGCGGCCAGGCGCAGGCCCTCGACCGGGCTTTCTGGGAAGAGCAGATCAACGCACTGAGCGGCGAAGGGCTGCGCGTGCTGGCCGCCGCCGCCCGCCAAGTCGACGACGGCAAGCAGCACCTGAGCATCGATGATCTCGACGACGGCATGGTCTTCCTCGGCCTGGTCGGCATCATCGATCCGCCGCGACCGGAAGCCATCGCCGCCATCGCCGCCTGTCACCAGGCCGGCATCCGCGTCAAGATGATCACCGGCGACCACGCCGGCACCGCCCGCGCCATCGGCGCCGAAATGGGCCTCGGCCGCGGCGGCACGCTGACGGTGGTCAGCGGCGAGGACATCGAGGCGGCCAGCGACGCCCAACTGCAGCAGCTGGCCCAGGACTGCGACATCTTTGCCCGCACCAGCCCGGAGCACAAGCTGCGCCTGGTGATGGCCCTGCAGGCCCGCGGCGAGGTGGTGGCGATGACCGGCGACGGGGTCAACGACGCGCCGGCCCTGAAGCGCGCCGATGTCGGCGTGGCAATGGGCATCAAGGGCACCGAGGCGACCAAAGAGGCGGCCGACATCGTGCTCGCCGACGACAATTTCTCCTCGATCGCGCACGCCGTCGAGGAAGGCCGCACCATTTACGACAACCTGCAGAAAGCCATCCTGTTCATCCTGCCGACCAATGGCGCCCAGGGCCTGGTGATGCTGGTGGCAGTGCTGTTCGGCCTGACCCTGCCGCTGACGCCGGTGCAGATTCTCTGGGTCAACATGGTGGTCGCCATCACCCTGGCGCTCGCCCTGGCCTTCGAGCCGGCCGAACCCGGCGTCATGCAGCGCCCCCCCCGCCGACCGGGGACGCCGATCCTCGGCCGCGTGTACATCTGGCGGATCGCCCTGGTCTCGCTGCTGATCGGCGGCGCCACCATCGCCCTGTTCGAGGTCGAATTGCACTTCGGCATGCCGCTCGACAGCGCCCGCACCATGGCGGTGAACACCCTGGTCATCGCCCAGGCCTGCTACCTGTTCAACAGCCGTTTCCTGAGCGCCTCGAGCCTGCAGCTGTCGCTGCTGTTCACCAATCGCGCCGCCTGGCTGGCCACCGGCATCCTGCTCCTGCTGCAACTGGGCTTCGTCTATCTGCCGTTCATGCACGCCTGGTTCGGCACCGCCCCGCTGGCCGCTCGCCACTGGCTGGTGCCGACCCTGATCGGCCTGCTCGTATTCGCGCTGGTCGAAGGCGAAAAGGCGCTGGTGCGCCGCTGCGCTGGCCGCGGACGGGCGGCCGAGCCTGATGCGTGAGCACGCGGCAAATGCGGAGCAGAAAAAAACAAAGCCGAAGGCACTGCCTTCGGCTTTGGCGTGACGGCCCGCGGGCCGGCGCTTACTCGACGCCCTGGCTGGCCAGGTAGTCCTCGTAGCCGCCGAGGTAATCGACGATCTTGCCGTCACCCTTGACCTCGAACACGCGGGTCGACAGAGAGGAGACGAATTCCCGGTCGTGCGAAACGAAGACCAGCGTACCGGGGAATTTTTCCAGGCCGCTGTTCAGCGACTCGATCGATTCCATGTCCAGGTGGTTGGTCGGCTCGTCCATCAGCAGCACGTTGTGCTTGGACAGCATCAGCTTGCCGAACAGCATGCGTCCCTGCTCGCCGCCGGAGATGACGTTGACCGGCTTCTTGACCTCGTCGCCGGAGAACAGCAGGCGGCCGAGGGTGCCGCGGATCAGGGTTTCCAGGTCGCCGCCCTCGTCGATGGTGGCGCGGGCGTAGCCGGCGATCCATTCGGTCAGACTTTGCTCGCCGGCGAACTCGGCGCTGTGGTCCTGGGCGTAGTAGCCGGGATAGGCCTTCTCGGCCCACTTCAAGGTACCGAACTGCGGCTGCAGCTCGCCCATCAGCAGTTTCAGGAAGGTGGTCTTGCCGACGCCGTTCTCGCCGATCACGGCGATCTTCTCGCCGGCATTGATGGTGATCGTCAGGTTGTTGAAGATCTTGCGCTCGCTGCCCGGATAGGCGAAGGAGAGGTTTTCGATCTCGACCGCCTGGCGGTGCAGCTTCTGCTTGTCGTCGTAGTCGAAACGCATCCACGGGTACTGGCGCGACGACGGCTTCATGTCTTCCGGCTTGAGTTTCTCGATCAGCTTGACGCGGCTGGTCGCCTGCTTGGCCTTGGAGGCGTTGGCCGAGAAGCGGCGGACGAAGGTCTGCAGTTCGGCGATGCGTTCCTTGGCCTTGGCATTGGCGTTCTGCTGGCGCTCGCGGGCGGCCTGCGCGGCTTCCATGAAGTCGTCGTAGTTGCCGGCGTAGGTGGTGATCTTGCCGTAGTCCAGGTCGGCCATGTGGGTGCACACCTGGTTCAGGAAGTGGCGGTCGTGGCTGATGATGATCATCGTCGACTCGCGGGCGTTCAACACATCCTCCAGCCAGCGGATGGTGTTGATGTCGAGGTTGTTGGTCGGTTCGTCCAACAGCAGGATGTCCGGGTTGGCGAACAGCGCCTGGCACAGCAGCACGCGCAGCTTCCAGCCGGGCGCCACTTCGCTCATCGGGCCGTTGTGCTGTTCGGTCGGGATACCGACGCCGAGCAGCAATTCGCCGGCCCGCGATTCGGCGGTGTAACCGTCGTATTCGCCGAACTGATGTTCGAGGTCGGCGGCCTTCATGTAGTCGTCTTCGGTCGCTTCCGGATTGGCGTAGATGGCGTCGCGTTCGCTCATGCAGGCCCACATTTCCTCGTGGCCCATCAGCACCACGTCGAGGACGCGCCTGTCTTCGTAGGCGAACTGGTCCTGCTTCAGGTAGGCCATACGTTCGTGCTTGTCCTTCGAGACGTTGCCGGCCGACGGCTCCAGCTCGCCGCAGAGGATCTTCATGAAGGTCGACTTGCCCGCTCCGTTGGCGCCGATCAGGCCGTAGCGATAGCCTTCGCCGAACTTGACGTTAACGTTCTCGAACAGGGGCTTGGCCCCGAACTGCATGGTGATGTTGGCGGCGACGAGCACGGCGATTCCGATCTGCTGAAAGCGGTAAAACGAAGGGCAGAATTTTACCTTCTTTCAAGGAGTTGACCGCGCCGCCTACGGCCAATTTTGTGCACTGCGGTGTAAGATTTGCAGCCACAATAAAAACCCCCGGGATTGAGACACAGCATATGGTTCCCCACCTCACCACCGCGCTCAGCGGCCCCCTCCTTGAACTCGAACGCCGTTTCCTCGACAGCAGCACGCAGATCGAGCACTGGCTGCGCGGCCAGTGGCAGGAGCACACGCCGCCCTTCTACGCCTCGTGCGACCTGCGCAATTCCGGCTTCAAGCTGGCGCCGGTCGACACCAACCTGTTCCCCGGCGGCTTCAACAACTTGAATCCGGCCTTCCTGCCGCTGTGCGTGCATGCGGCGATGAGCGCCATCGAGAAAATCTGCCCGGATGCGCGCAACCTGCTGCTGATCCCGGAAAACCACACGCGCAACCAGTTCTACCTGCAGAACGTCGCGCAGATCGCCGCCGTGCTGCGCCAGACCGGCCTCAACGTGCGCCTCGGCAGCCTGCTGCCTGAAATCACCCAGCCGACCCCGATCGACCTGCCGAATGGCCAGCAGCTGCTGCTCGAGCCGCTGGTCCGCGGCCCGCACCGGCTCGGCCTGGACGGCTTCGACCCCTGCGCCATCCTGCTCAACAACGACCTCTCGGCCGGCATCCCGGAAATTCTGCAGAACCTGCACGAGCAGTTCGTGCTGCCGCCGCTGCACGGCGGCTGGGCGGTGCGCCGCAAGTCCAACCATTTCGCCGCCTACGACCAGGTGGCCAACGACTTCGCCAAGGAAATCGGCATCGACCCGTGGCGCATCAACCCGGCCTTCTCGGTCTGCCGCAGCATCAACTTCCACGAGCGCCAGGGCGAGGAATGCCTGGCCGCCAACGTCGCCGCCGTGCTCGACATCGTCAAGGAAAAGTACAAGGAATACGAGATCGACGAGACCCCCTACGTGGTGGTCAAGGCCGACGCCGGCACCTACGGCATGGGGGTGATGACGGTGCGCGACGCCGACGAGGTGATCGCCCTGAACCGCAAGCAGCGCAACAAAATGAGCGTGGTCAAGGAAGGCCTGGAAGTCAGCGAAGTGCTGATTCAGGAAGGCGTCCATTCCTTCGAGACGGTCAATGAGGCGGTCGCCGAACCGGTCATCTACATGATCGACCGCTATGTCGTCGGCGGCTTCTACCGCGTGCATACCGGGCGCGGCAAGGACGAGAACCTCAACGCCCCGGGCATGCATTTCGAGCCGCTGGCCTTCGACACCGGCTGCAACTTGCCCGACTACCGCTGCGGCAATCCGGACTCGCCGCCCAACCGCTTCTACGCCTACGGCGTCGTCGGCCGCCTGGCCTGCCTGGCCGCCGCCGTCGAACTGGAACGCACGGCGCCAGCCGAAGACTAAGCGGCATGGCCCAGCAACTGCATTTCGAGAAGCACCTGCTCGGCGGCGCCAGCCAGCCGCTACGCCTGGCCTTCGTTACCGATCCGCTGGCCGGCATGAAGGCGTACAAGGATTCGACCATCGCCATGATGCGCGCCGGCGAACACCACGGCCACGAGGTGTTCGCCATCGACTGCGCCAGCCTCTGCTGGCGCCGGCCGGAGTCGCATCACCCCGGCGGCGTCTATGGCGAGGCGCGCCACCTGCACCTGCGCCCGGACGACCACGACTGGTACCGCGAGACCGGCTGCGAATGGCTGCCGCTGAAAGCCTTCGATGCCGTGCTGATGCGCCGCGACCCGCCCTTCGACCGCGAATACCTGGCCGCCACCTGGCTGCTCGAGCGGGCCGAAGCCGAGGGCGTCAAGGTTTTCAACCGGCCGCGCGCGCTGCGCGACCATTCGGAAAAGCTGGCCATCGCCGAATTCCCGCAATTCGCCCCGGAAACCCTGGTCGCCCGCGACCTGCACCAGCTGCAGCACTTCATCGACGAGCAGCGCGACGTCATCGTCAAGCCGCTCGACGCGATGGGCGGCAGCGGCATCTTCCGCATCCACCGCAACGACCCGAACCGCAACGTCATTCTTGAAACGCTGACCGACGACGGCCGCCACACCATCATGGCGCAGCGCTACCTGCCGGAGATCGCCCACGGCGACAAGCGCATCCTGCTGATCGGCGGCAAGGTCGTGCCCTGGTGCCTGGCGCGCATCCCCAAGGCCGGCGAGACGCGCGGCAACCTGGCCGCCGGCGGCACCGGCATCGCCCAGGAACTGTCGGCGCGCGACCGCGAGATCGGCGAGACGCTGGCGCCGCTGCTGTTGAAGCGCGGCCTGATGCTGGTCGGCATCGACGTGATCGGCAGCCATCTCACCGAAATCAACGTCACCAGCCCCACCTGCATGGTGGAAATCCGCCAGCAGACCGGCTTCGACGCCGCCGGCGCCTTCATCACCGCCATCGAACACGCATGCGGACTGTCCTGATCCTGCTGTTTTCCACCCTTTTCGCCGCCGTCCTCGCCGCCTGCGGCCGGACGCCGCTGCAGGAGCAGCAGGCCTATGTCTTCGGCACCCGCGTCGAAGTCGTCATCGCCAGCGCCGAAGCCGAACAGGGGCGCCAGGCGATCGCCGCCGTGCTGCGCGAATTCGACCGCATGCACCGCGCCTACCACGCCTGGCAACCCTCCGAACTGTCCGCCCTCAACGAAGCCATCGCCGCCGGCCGGCCGCACACGGTCAGCCCGGAACTGGCCGAACTGATCCGCGACGCGCAGCAACTGAGCGCCCGCGGCGACTACCTGTTCGATCCCGGCATCGGCCAGCTGATTCGCCTGTGGGGCTTCCAGGCCGACGAATTCAAGGCCGAACTGCCGCCGCCGGACGCCATCGCCGCCTGGCTGGCAAACAAGCCCTCGCTGGCCGACATCGTCGTCGACGGCACCACGGTGCGCAGCCGCAACCGCGCCGTCGCTCTCGATTTCGGCGGCTACCTGAAAGGCGTCGCCCTCGATCGCGCCGCCGCCATCCTGCGCGCCCAGGGCATTCGCAACGCGCTGATCAACATCGGCGGCAACGTCATGGCCCTCGGCAACCGCGAAGGCCGCGCCTGGCGCGTCGGCATCCAGCACCCGCGCCAGCCCGGGCCGCTGGCCACGGTGCAGCTGGCCGACGGCGAGGCGATCGGCACCTCCGGTGACTACCAGCGTTTCTTCGAGGTCGACGGCAAGCGCTACCCGCATCTGCTCGACCCGCGCCGCGGCTACCCGGCCGACCATACCCAGGCGGTGACCGTGCTGATCCCTGCCGGCCCGCGCGCCGGCACCTTGTCCGACGCCGTCTCCAAGCCGATTTTCATCGCCGGCCCGGAGCAGTGGCAGGACCTGGCCGGCAAGATGGGCGCGACGCAGGTGCTGCGCGTCGACGCCGCCGGCCGCATTTTCATCACCACCGCCCTGAAGCAGCGCCTGGAGTTGCTCGGCCAGCCCGCCGATATCGCCGTCGTGCCCTGATTCCGGCTTGCTGGCCCGGCGGTGCTCGGCTATCCTGCCCCGACAAGTCCGCATGAGGCCGGCATGACATCGGCCACTGACCAACGCGCCTGGGAGAAGCGGTTTGCGCGCTGCCCTGTTCCGAAAACCCGGTTTCGCCAACAGCCTGGTACTGCGTATCGGCCTGCTCATGCTCGCCGCGCTGGCCGCCTTCACGCTGGCCATCGTCGTGCTGATCGGCCAGCCGACCGTGGACCGCCTGGCCGAAAGTCAGTTGCGCCGGGCTTCCGAACAGCTTGAAGGGCGCTACACCCGGCTGCTCGACATGGTCGAGGTGACCCTGCGCAGCAGCCAGGCCTGGGGTGCCGACGGCGGCCTGGACCACAATCAGCTGCTGCGTTTCAACGAATTCTTCTTCCCCATCCTGGCCAATCACGGCGAGATCAATTCGATCATCTTCGCCCACGAATCGGGCCGTGAATTCTTCCTGCTGCTCGACGGCCAGGGTGGCTGGATCAACCGCATCAGCAATCCGGCCGAATGGGGCCGGCAGACTTACTGGATTACCTGGAACGCCCAACGCCAGATCGTCGCGGTGGAGATGCGCGAGCTCGACTACGATCCGCGCCAGCGCCCGTGGTTCGCCGGCGCCAAGGGCCTGCGCGATGAACGGTCGGTGCACTGGACCGAACCCTACATTTTTTACACCACCCAGGCCGCCGGCCTGACCGCGGCAATGCGCTGGCAGGCCGCCGACGGTTCACATTACGTCATCGCCCATGACGTGCGCCTGCACGACATCGCCGCCTTCACCACCCGCCTCGATATCGGCCGCCACGGCCACGGCGCCCTGCTGCTCGATGACGGCCGCCTGATCGCCCCCCCCAACGACCCCCGCCTGGCCGGCCAGGAGGCGATCGACCAGGCCCTGCTCAAGCCGCCGGCCGAGCTCGGCCTGCCCGAACTGGCCGAAGCCCACCGCCCTGTGGCAGGCCGAGCCGCAACCGCTCGGCCGCCTACACGCCTTCAGCCGCCCCGACGGCCGCTGGCTGAGCCTGTTTACCCGCGTCGCCGACCAGCGCACCGGCGTCTGGCTCGGCGTCGTCGCGCCGCAGCGCGACTTCGTGCCGATCGCCGGCAGCGATCTGGGTGTCCTCGGCTTCATCCTGCTCACCGCGCTGGCCCTCGGCATCACCGTCGCCATCCGCATCGCCGGCCGCTTCGGCGAACCCCTGGAAGCACTCACCGAAGCCAGCCAGCGCATCGGCCGCCTGGAGCTGGAACAACCGGTCGGCACCGAGGCCCCGTGGAAGGAAGTCGTCCAGCTGGCCGACGGCCTGGAAAACATGCGCCGGCGCCTGCAGCAGGCGACCACCGATCTCGAGCAGACAGTGGCGCAGCGCACCCTGGCCCTGCGCCAGAGCCAGGACAGCCTGCAGCAGCGCGAGGCCTTCTTCCGCGCCGTCTTCGACAATGCCGCCGTCGGCATCGTCAGCCTCGACGGCGACTACCGGCCGAGCGAGATCAATCCGGCCTTCGCCGCCTTCGTCGACCGGCCGCTGGCGCAACTGCGCCAGGACACCGGCCTCGGCCTGACGGCGGACGAAGCGGTGCGCCTGCGCCAGGCCCTGACCGACATCGCCGAAGGCCGCAGCCAGCGGCTGCGCAGCGAGTTCGAGTTCGTCGATGGCCAGGGCGCCACGCGCTGGGGCGACGTCCAGCTGGCAGCCGTGCGCAACGAGCAGGGCCAGCTCGACCACCTGCTGGTCACCGTGCTCGACATCTCCGACCGGCGCGAGATCGAGGCCGAACTGATCCGCCAGTTCGCCTTCCAGCGCGCCCTGCTCGACACCATCCCCAATCCCATCTTCTACAAGGGCGCCAGCAGCCGCTTTCTCGGCTGCAACCTGGCCTACGAGGAATTTTTCGGCATCGATCGCAGCCAGTTCGTCGGCCGCCGCGTGCTCGACCTCGAGTACCTGCCGGCAGCCGACCGCCAGGCCTACCAGGCCGAGGACGAGGCGGTCATCGCCAGCGGCGGCCGGGTCATCCGCGAGATGGCGATGCCCTGCGCCGACGGCAGCGTCCGCGACACCCTCTATTCGGTCAGCGGCTTCCGCGCCCCGGACGGCTCGCCGGGCGGCCTGATCGGCGTCATCGTCGACATCACCGCGCAAAAGACGGCCGAGCGCGAGGCCGAACAGGCGCGCGCCGCCGCCGAGGCCGCCGCCGCTGCCAAGGCCGACTTCCTGGCCAACATGAGCCACGAGATCCGCACCCCGATGAACGCCATCATCGGCATGACCTACCTGGCCCTGCAGACCGAGCTCAGCGCCCGCCAGAAGAACTACCTGGTCAAGGTCGACGCCGCCGCCAAGGGCCTGCTCGGCATCATCAACGACATCCTCGACCTGTCGAAGATCGAGGCCGGCATGATGAGTTTCGAACGCACCGCCTTCAGCCTCGAAGGCAGCCTGCAGCACCTCGCCAACCTGAGCGGCGTCAAGGCGCGCGAACGCGGCCTCGAGCTGCTCTTCGACCTGGCCCCGGAGGTACCGGAACGGCTGATCGGCGACCCGCTGCGCCTCGGCCAGGTGTTGATCAACCTGGTCGGCAATGCCATCAAATTCACCGAGCAGGGCGAAATCACCGTCGCCGTCCGCCTCGTCGAGCGCCGGGACGACCGCGCCGTGCTCCGTTTCGAAGTCCGCGATACGGGCATCGGCATGAGCGCCGAACAGCAGGCCGGCCTGTTCACCGCCTTCACCCAGGCCGACAGCTCGACGACGCGCAAGTACGGCGGGACCGGGCTCGGCCTGTCGATCTGCAAACGTATCGTCGATCTGCTCGACGGCCGGATCGACGTCAGCAGCACGCCGGGCGCCGGCAGCTGCTTCCGCTTCGAACTGCCCTTCGGCGTCGCCCCCGCCGATGCCGGCCCGCAGCGCCTCGGCCTGCCCGATCAGCTGCGCACCCTGGTGGTGGACGACAGCCCGGGGGCGCGCGAAGTCTTTGCCCACATGCTGGCGGCGCTCGGCATCGAATGCCGGGTGGCGGCCAGCGGGGCCGACGCCCTGGTCGAACTGGCCGAGGCCCAGCAGGCCGGCCAGCCCTACCGGCTGCTGCTGGTGGACTGGAAGATGCCAGGCATGGACGGCGTCGAACTGCTCGCCGCCATCCGCCGTAGCTACACCGGCGACGCGGCGCCGGCGGTGATCATGGTCACCGCCCACGACCACGACGAATTGCAGGCCGCCCTCGCCGGCCTGGCCATCGATACCATCCTCGACAAGCCGGCGACGCCGTCGTCGCTGTTCGACAGCATCATGACCGCCCTGCACCGCAGCCCGCTGGCGGCCGCCGCCGGCGCCGCCGAGCGCGGCATCCGCCTCGACGGGCGGCGGGTGCTGCTGGTCGAGGACAACGAGGTCAACCGCGAACTGGCCGAGGAAATCCTCGCCGCCACCGGCCTCGCCGTCGTCAGCGCGGTCAATGGCCAGGAAGCGCTCGCGCGCCTGCGCGAACAGGCGGTCGACCTGGTCCTGATGGATTGCCAGATGCCGGTGATGGACGGCTACGAAGCCAGCCGGCGGATCCGCAGCGAACTGGGCAACGCCACGCTGCCGATCATCGCCATGACCGCCAATGCCCTGGCCAGCGACCGCGAACGCTGCCTGGCCGCCGGCATGAACGACCACGTCGCCAAGCCGATCGATATCGCCATCCTGCAAGCGACGCTCGCCCGCTGGCTGGGCCCGGCGCCTGCCGCCGCATCGCCGCCGGCGGCAAGTCCGGCCGCCGCCCGCACCGACATCGACACGCCGGCAGCGCTCGCCCGCCTCGGCCAGAATCGCGCCCTCTACGCCCGTCTGGCCAGCCGCTTCCGCGACAGCCAGGGGGCGATCGTCGACCGCCTGCACAGCGCCATCGTCAGCGACGATCTGGCCAATGCCACGCTGCTCGCCCATACCCTGCGCGGCCTGGCCGGCAACCTCGGCGGCAACCGGCTGGCGGCGCTGGCCGGCGAACTGGAGACCGCCCTCAAGCAGGGTAGCGCCAGCCGCAGCGAGTTGAGCGCTCGGCTCCCCGAACTGGCCGCCAGCCTGACCCAACTGCTGGCCCATCTGGAACAACAAAGCGCCGGCGCGGCCGAGTCCGCCACGGCGGCCAAGCCGCTGACACCGGCGGCCTTGCAGGCGGCGCTATCGCAACTGCGCCAGCTTCTGGATAATTGCGATGCCGCCGCCCTCCGCAGCTTCGAAGGACTCGCCGGCAGCCTGCGCCAGCGCGCCGACGGCAGCCAGGTCGACGAACTGGCGCGGCACATCGGTCAATACGAATTCGAGACGGCCAGCGCGCTGGTCGAACAGATCGCCGGCAACCTGAGCCACTGAGCGGAGCCCCCATGTCTACCCTGCTAAGCAAACAAAGCATTCTGGTCGTCGACGACACGCCGGAGAACATCGACCTGCTCAGCGAGATCCTGCGCGACGACTACCGCATCCGCGTCGCCACCTCGGGCGAGAAGGCGCTGCAGATCGCCTGTTCCGACGAGCCGCCCGACCTGATCCTGCTCGACATCATGATGCCCGGGCTGAACGGCCTGGAAATCTGCCGCCGGCTGAAGGCCAACCCGGACCGCCGGCGCATCCCGATCATCTTCGTCACCGCCATGAGCAGCACCGCCGACGAAGAACTCGGCCTGGCTACCGGCGCCGTCGACTACATCACCAAGCCGATCAGCCCGCCGATCGTCAAGGCCCGGGTGCGTACCCACCTGGCCCTCTACGACCAGTCGCGCGAACTGGAATACATGGTCCGCCAGCGTACCCTGGAGCTGATGACCACCCGCCAGCAGATCATCCGCCGCCTCGGCCGCGCCGCCGAGTTCAAGGACAACGAGACCGGCAACCACGTGCTGCGCATGAGCCACTACGCCCGGCTGATCGCCGAGGCGCACGGCCTTGGGCCGGAAGCCTCGGAGGTCATCTTCCATACCGCGCCGATGCACGACATCGGCAAGATCGGCATTCCCGACTCGATCCTGCTCAAGCCCGGCAAGCTCGATGCCGAGGAATGGAAGGTCATGCACCAGCACCCGCTGATGGGGGCCGAGATCATCGGCAAGCACGACAACGAACTGCTCGAGACGGCCCGCATCATCGCCCTCAGCCATCACGAGAAATGGGACGGCAGCGGCTATCCGCGCGGGTTGAAGGGCGAAAACATTCCGCTCGAAGGGCGCATCGTCGCCATTGCCGACGTCTTCGACGCGCTCGTCTCGGTCCGCCCGTACAAGGCGGCCATTCCGCTGGACACCGCGCTGCAGCTGGTCAGCGCCGAAAGCGGCCGGCACTTCGACCCGCAGTTGCTCGAAGCCTTCCGCAAGGCCCTGCCGGACATCCTGCGGATCAAGGAAATCTATGCCGACGAGAACGGCGCGCTGACCGACCTGGAATTCCACATCAAGGAAATCTACGATCACCGCAACGATCCCGAGGGCTATCCCGGCGTGCTCACCCGCAACAAGGACGGGGAGTGAGCCGATGGCCGCCCCGGCCGAGCGCCAGCGGATGCTGCAGCAGCTGCGGCACTGGCTCGCCGCCGAACGCCGGCAACTGGCCTGGGAGCGGCTGTGGGCCAAACGCCTGGGCCTGCTGTTCGGCGGCCTGATCGGCCTCTTCCTGCTGGCCCTGATCTACCTCATCCGCCAGGGGTGAACGCCGAGCCGGCGGCGCGGGCCGGGACGGAACCGCCTACTCCGCCGCCCGCGAATCGAGGCTCAGGGTCACCGGCCCGTCGTTGACCAGGGCGATCTGCATGTCGGCGCCGAACACCCCGGTCGGCACCGGCTTGCCCAGTTCCGCCGCCAGCCGGCCGACAAAGTCAGCGAACAGCGGCTGCGACAGCTCGCCGCGTGCCGCCCGGCTCCACGACGGCCGGTTGCCCTTCTTCACCGAGGCGAACAGGGTGAATTGCGATACTGCCAGGATCTCGCCGCCACTCTCCAGCACGCTGCGGTTCATCACTCCGTCGGCATCGGCGAACAGGCGCAGGCGCACCAGCTTGCCGGCCATCCACTCGAGATCGGCTGCCGTGTCGGCCGCCTCGAAACCGGCCAGGACCAGCAAGCCGGCGCCGATCCGCCCGACCACCTGTTGCTCGACACTGACCGACGCTTCCCTGACCCGCTGCACCACCACCCGCATCCCGTTCTCCTTCGCATTTTTGGTCGTTCCCCAACCCGGCCGGCCGCCATGCTTGATCGCCGTCAAGCATCGCCGGCCGGCCGGGCCGCCTGGCATCTATCTTCCCCGAACTCTTGATGGCGATCAAAGCCGGCGTGCGCCAGCCTGCGACAGTGCGCCCCTGACAGCAAGCCAGAAAAGGACCCGGGTTTCCCCATGCCACCCCGACACGATCTTCGCCGCCGCGCCGAGGCTGGCCAAGCCTGGCTGCTTTGCCTAGGATGGTGGCTTTCCTGCCAGGCGAAAGACCGACTCCCCGTGAAAGTCCCGTCCACCGACCCGCACCGGGCCCAGCGCGATCTGCTCAGCGGCAGCCCCCTGTTCGCCGGCCTGCCGGCGAAGCATCTCGACACGCTCAGCCAGGCCAGCCGGGTACTGGAACTGGCGGCCAACGCCGAGCTGTTCCGTGCCGGCACGCCGATCCGCGCCGCCTACCTGCTGCTGCATGGCAGCCTCAAGCGCAGCCGCGCCGTCGCCGGTCAGGCGCCGACCGTCATCGAACTGGTCGAGTCGCCGCAACTGCTCGGCCCCGGCGAATTGTTCGCCGGCACGCGCCATACCACGAGCGCCACGGCGATCAGCCATTGCCTGCTGCTGGCCATCGACAGCCAGCCCCTGCGCCAGGTCGTGCGTCAGGACAGCGAGCTGAGCGGGCGCCTGCTCGCCGACCTGGCCCGCCGCCACTGCGCCCTCGAGGACGATGCCAGCGGCCACCGGACCGGCCTGACCGGCACCCAGCGCACGCTCGACTACCTGCTCGAACTGGCCGGCGACCGCGGCGGTCTGGCCGGCGAGACGACGGTGCTGCTCAAAGCCAGCAAAAAAATCATCGCCGCCCGCATCGGCATGACTCCCGAGTCCTTCTCGCGCAGCCTGCGCCAGTTGAGCGACAGCGGCGTCATCGTCGTCGATGGGCGCAATGTCCATATCCAGCGTGCCGCGCTGGTCGACACCGCCACCGGCGATTCGAGCCGCCGCCTCAGTTTCTCCCGCAAGTCGCGCGGCGAACGCGCCAGCCCGGCCCGCGCCCTGGCGCCCGGCGCGCTGATCAATGCCTGCGGCCGGCTGCGCATGCTGTCGCAGCGCATGGCCATCGCCTGGGGCCTGATCGCCTCGGACATCGCCCCATCGCGGGCCCGCGTCCGCCTGCGCCAGCTGGAAGCCGAGTTCGAGCGCATGCTGGCCCGCCTCGCCGGCAGCGATCTGGCGCCGGCACTGGCCGACCCGCTGCAGACCGTCGCCAACCTCTGGCCCTGCTACCGCGAGGACTTGCTGCAGGCCGCCGCCGATCCCGCCGACGCCCCGCGACTGCTGACCATGAGCGAGGAGCTGCTGAGCGCCACCGACCGCCTGACCGGTCAGGCCGAGCAGGCCGCCAGCACGCCAGCCGGGCGCACGGTCAATATCGCCGGGCGCAACCGGATGCTGTCGCAACGCATCGGCAAGTTCTTCCTGTTCGCCCCGTGGACTGGCGGCGACGACGTGATCCGGCCGCGCATCGAAGCCTGTACGAACGAGTTCGAGGACAACCTGGCGCAGCTGCGGCAGAGCGGCCGGGAACTGCCGGAACTGGCGGCGCAACTGCAGGAAGTGGCCGGCCAGTGGCAGAAATTCCGCAGCGCCCTCGCCCCCGACCTCAGCCGCAGCGGCCGGGCGGCGCACGTGCGCGTGGTCATGGCCGAAGGCGACCGCCTGCTGCGCCACGTCGACACCACCGTCAAGCTCTACGAAAGGCTGGTCAAGTGACCCCCACCGACCCGGAACCGCTCGAACTCGAACTCTCGGACGAGGACATCCTCGACGCACTGGCCCATGTCTCGGGCTACATCGACATCAGCACCGAGGATTTCCGCATCGTCTACCACCTGGCTTGGCGCCATGCGCTGGAACGCCTGCGGGCGCAGCAAGATAAGGCCGGCGAAGGCGACGACCAGCCATGAAAATCGAAAGCAGCTGGCGCGCCTACTGGAAGAAGATGCGCGGCACCACGCGCGGCAGCCCGCCGCGGGTCAGCAACGAGGAAATCCTGCTCTCCTGGATCGGCGCCTTCGTCGGCATCGGCACGCTGGCCGGCATCGGCCAGGCCTTCTTCGCCCCGGCCGACCTGATGCTGCTGACCGGCTCCTTCGGCGCTTCGGCGGTACTGCTGTTCGGCGCCGTGCGCAGCCCGCTGGCGCAGCCGCGCAACGTGCTCGGCGGCCACATCCTGTCGGCCCTGGTCGGCGTCATCTGCTGGAAGCTGCTGCACTTCATGCCCTGGCTCGCCGCCGCGCTGGCCGTCTCGACCGCCATCGCGGTGATGCACGCCAGCCGCACCCTGCACCCGCCGGGCGGCGCCACCGCGCTGATCGCCGTGATCGGCTCCGGCGAAGTCCATCGCCTCGGCTTCTGGTACATCCTCGCCCCGGCCACCGCCGGCGCGCTGATCCTGCTGACCGTGGCCCTGCTGATCAACAACATCCCGCGCTCGCGGCGCTATCCGGAAATCTGGCTGTAGGCGCGTCGGCGCCTGCCGAGTGCTAGCCGACCGAGGTCATGAAGGCGTGCAAATCGACCATGTCGCGCGGCGCCATGCCGGCTTCGCCCAGGGTCGCGCGCAGATGGCTGGACAGGCGCAGCACCGCCGCGTAGGTCCGCCAGTTCGGCTCGGCCTTGTAGTTGATCCGCCAGCAGAAGGCCTTGGCCACATTCTGGATCAGCGTCGGCTTGATATAGGCCTTTAGTTCCGGAAAGCGGATGAAGCCGAACAGCGTGGCGTACGGCCAGCGGTTGAGGTCGAGCAGATGGAGGGCGCGGGTAAATTCCTTGAACCGGTTTTCTTCCGATTCGTCCCCGTAGAGAAAATCGGCCAGCGCCAGCGCGAACGTCTTCTGCTGCACCGGCTGCTCGAGGGCGGCGTAGAACGCGGTCTTTTCCGACTTGGTCAGCAGCGTGGTCAGCGATTCGACATGGCGGGCCCGGTCGCAGACATCCTGATAGCGGCGCTCGGCGATCAGCTCGGCAATTTCCGTCTCGCCCAACAGCTGGATGGCGAACTGGTGCGCGCGCATCACCGCCTCGCGCGTCTCCTTGACCAGGCGCGGCGCGGCAAAGCCGTCCGGGTGAGCGGCCAGGAAGCGTTCGATGGCCATCGTCGGCGTCACATAGTCGGCACCGGCGATCTGGGTGGCGTCGATCAGGTTGTCTAGCAGCCGATGTTTGGCCATGACCCCCTCGGCCACCTCAAGCTGGACAAAGGATTTGGCCAGGCGCTTGGCGCCGCTGCCGACGAAGAAAACGTCAATGCTGTCAGGCGTCACCGTGAGCACTTTGCCCAGCCCCCAGCCCTGCTGCTTGGGGTGAAAAACTCGATCGCCTGGGGTGAGATTGTTCATGCTGCGCTCCGCCGTTTCCGGAAAAAAGCGGCGGATTTTAACACGTGGCCGGGGTGGTTCTGGCGGTTGACTGGCGGCCGGGAGAGCCGGCCATGACGTGGTTCTAGCCGACGATCCGGTTGACCAGTTGCTTGGCCGAATCGATTCAGATCAGCCGCCGAATCCGCGGGCCAAAGCGGCCATTGGACGTCCAGCTCGAAAACGTCGGTAACGTACTCCATAGGCGACGTTTGCGAGACTGACCTTTTAGCTATGCAATGACTTGGTTACTTGCCATTCGGGGCCGGATTGGCCTGAAGTGATGATTTTTGCATGTCGTTGATGGTGGCCCAACCACTACGTCCAGACCCTTTATCTCCCGTCGACAGAGCTCTGTTAAAGTATGTTGTGTTGATACCTAGCGATCAGTGTTGATGAGTCGCCGCCGGCAGGATTATTCGAAATATCTAGGGAGCTCGGAGTGGGCCGAGGTCCGGAACATCGCCCTCGACCGCACGGGAGGGCATTGTCAGTTCTGCGGAGACTTCGCTACGCAGGTACATCACGTTCGATACCCGAAGCAATTCGGGGGGGAACACCCAAACAGCACCATTCCAGTTTGCAAACGATGCCACGATACGGCGCACGGGATCATCAAGATGACCAATGAGCTAACGAAAGTCGAGAGATTCTCGGAAATCTCCCCGACCGGTGGAAAGCTGAACTATCTCCTCAGCGATGAGGGCCGCGTCTACGCGTCAGCCAAGTCTTGGAGTAGAGCTCTCCTCGTTCCCGACTTCATGTCGGTCAACTTCGAGACTGGCCTGGCCAGAATGGCAATCCTCAAGAAGGATTCCGCGGGAGGATCGCTCGAAATGACCTACTCCGGCGTCGCCGTCTACCGCTGGCACGCCGTGGCGGCCCAATTGAGATCCTTCGACAAGGAGTTCAGCAACACGGGATACAAATCCCGCCCGCCCGGCGAAAGACGGCAATTGGAGAAGTTCCATGAGAACTACGAGCGGCTGACCAACTGGGGCTACGATCTGCAGGAGCGGGCCATAGCCGCGATGCTGAACACGAGGAACACGACGCCTCCCGTCCAGGAGACCTCCGTTTCCCGCGATGCCCTCGTCGAGGTGATTCGGCAGGCAGTCGCCCCGCGCCTTCACGAGCACGACGGCAAGCTGAAGGAGCACGATGCGATCATCGAGGAGATCAAGGAGGCCGTCCCTGCCCTGCGAAACCCGAAGGAGTTCATCCCCGTGAGGCAGGCGATCCAGGAGCAGGGGCTCGATCCTACCGTGATGCCCCTCCATCCCCGCTCGCGCGAGAATCTGTCTGGCCTCGCCGGACAAATGCTCAAGTCGTGCTCAGCCGAACAGGGGGAGACAATAGTCGCCCGGCTGGACGGAGGATCCGTCGCCACGACGATGAACACCTATCGTCGGGGGGTAATCTATTCGGTGATTGATGAAATCATAAGGAACAAACAGGGCTCGCTTATCTGAGCTACTTTTCGAATTTCTGGATTAGCATCTTTGGACTTGGGCAGGCGACCGTCGGCTTTCGCCGATTACCGAACGGACAAATAAGAAAAGCCACCCAAATTAGGTGGCTTTCGTAAATATCCCGGTTCCCACGAAATCTAGACTTTTGGAGAAATCCAGACAATCGCGGGATCCGACAATTGTCAGATGACAGAGTTAGTGAAAAAAGCCTGTACGGAAACAAACGTGTTTTTCATTAACTTTGTCATTGATGTAGTCCTTATTTGCCATGGAAACTGAAAAAATCCGGTATTCGTGCCATTGTAAGTGAAAACTTCCGGTGGCTTGAAAGCCCCCAATCATTGGCGAAGTATACCGTTCGCTAACCGGACGTTCCAAGGCGGTAGCCCATCGCTCGGTATCCTCGCTGCCGCTTTTCCCACATCCTTAACAAGGCTGGATGGCCAGCATCTACAAAGTCGATGATTCGTACGTCACTCTTTGTTGCATGCTCACGATGCAAACGTCCGGCGTACTGCTGCAAGGTACCTTTCCAAGAAACAGGCATCGCCAGCACCAGTGTATCCAGAGGGGGATGATCGAATCCCTCTCCCACCAGCTTACCAGTAGCCAGCAATATCCGTGGTGCTTCTGGCGGCAAAGCGGCAAGGTCTTCTGCCAAAACCGCGCGCTGCTTCTTGGACAGTCGGCCATGAAGGACAAATGGCGGCGGCACTTTTCCCGCCAATGCTTCCAATATTGAGTCTAGGTGATCGGTTCGTTCCGTCAGAACCAGTACTTTTCGGCCTCGTTTAAACGCAACCTCAATATCCTGGGCAATGGCAGCAGTACGAACCTGGTCGTGGGCAAGATGCCGAAAAACCTCCTGAATACCAACATCTGCTGAAATATCGATTGGTTTCAGAAGTGTTCTAGCAACGACTTCCAAATCATGAGGAGCGCCGTCGGGCTTAGCAGCCATATGACGGATTGGCCCACATTGCATGAAAATGATGGGCTGTTGCCCATCTCGGCGAATCGGAGTGGCTGTAAGACCAAGAACGTATTTGGCCTTAACCCGCTTTAGCAAGGCGTCAAACGATACGGCTCCGATATGGTGGCACTCATCGATAATCACTTGACCATAGTTTTCAACGACAGGGCTGACCTCGCCCTGTCGGGACAAGGACTGCATCACGGCGATATCGATTTTCCCTGTTGGCTTTGCTTTGCCGCCACCGATGGTTCCCAGTTCGCCCTTGCTCACGCCCAGAAATGTCTGGAGACGCTCCTGCCATTGTTTTAGTAGCTCAGTACGGTGAACGAGGATCAGCGTGTTGACCTTCCGTCTTGCGATGATGGCCGCAGCAGTCACGGTCTTGCCAAATGCTGTCGGGGCACATAAAACACCTGCATCATGATGCAGCATGGCTGCCACCGCAGCCTCTTGATCAATACGAAGCGTCCCGGCAAAAGCCACATCGATTGGGTTGCCGGCAAATCTCTCATCCCGTAGTTCGCATCGAATGCCATTCTCCCGAAGGAGCGCCAGCATCGCATCCTGGCAACCGCGCGGTAACGCAATATGGTTGGGATAGTTTTCAGCGGAGCCAATCACGCGCGGCTTGTCCCAAACGGGCAAGCGCATGGCTTGAGCCTTATAGAACTCTGGATTCTGGAATGCCGCCAGACGAATCAAGCGATTCGCCAACGGCTGCGGCAATTGGGCCTTTTCCAAATAGATGAGATTAGCGACTGTCACCGTGAGCGAGTCAGGCATAGGACCAGCCAACTTCTTGGCGGCCTGCAATGAATGCTTCCATGGCTCGCGGTTGTCCTCTTCGTCGATAAAGGTCACATCTAGAGGATGGACGCCGCCAGTGGCTCGCAGGATGGTAGGCTCAATGTCATTCGGCGCCATCAGCTGCATGGAGGCCAGAAATGACCACTGGTCAGGATAAGGACGGAGCGACTCATCGACGAACACGCTGAATCCGCTCTCCCGAGGCCTCTTTTGCAGGGGTAAGGCAATCAAGTTGCCAAACCCACCTTTGGGCATCGTGTCTTGATTAGGAAAAAGGCGGTCGTAGGAACTGAGCTTAAGTTGCCGAGTACGAGTACATGTGTGACTGATGACGGCCGTACCCAAGCGGCGTGCATCTCGAGCGGAGATTTCGTAGGCAAAGAATATCCAGGCGTGCGCCCCTTTCCCCGAGCGGGAAACTTCTAATGCAACCGGTACGCCCAGCTCATGGCATGACTGTACGAACGCCGAGGCATCAGCCTGCCAGTCGGCTTCATCAAAATCGACGGCGAGAAAATGGCAGGTATCGTTAGCCAGCAGCGGATAGACACCGACTGTGTGCTCGCCTGCAAGGTGGTCATACATGACCGCTTCCGATAGGGGCACCAACAAACGCTTGTCGCAATCCGAGCATTTGACCCTGGGCTTGTGACAAACTCCCGGCCGCCACTCATTGGCACATGCAGGCGCGTAGCCACTTTTCCCAGTGGTTTTGCTTTCCCAGCGCACCGGGTAAACATCTGTTCGACCTCGAAAGAGGCGTCGAAACAGGGCGACCTTCTCGGAAGTTGAAAGTTTTGAAGTCTCGACCTCGACGACTGGCGGCACCACAGGTTGTTGCCAAGGTATTCCATGAGATTCGAGCAAAGCGATCAGGCGAGCATTTTCTGCCCTGATATCTGCGAAAGGATCGTTCTGTTTACTCATTGATGGACGGTAAATGAATCCATTTGGCCAGGCGCTTTTCCGAAAGTCAGATTATTCGGGCGACACAGAGGATTATCAGCTCACACAGGGACTCGCCGTCCAGACTTCAATACATGGTCGAAGGTAAACACGTGTTCAACCGGGTTTCGCCCACACGCACCGACATACCGACCGCGAAGAGTTCGACGTCCCTCCTGAACCTCAACCTCGCCACCACATAGAGGGCAAGTTGCGGTGAAGCGAAGCATACGAACCACTTTCTTCTCTCCCTCGCGTCGAACTACCAGGACGTGATAGAACCGCGAAGTCATCTGCAGAATTGCTGGGGCCATCACGATTTTCTGGTCGATCAGACGATACAACGGCCAAACCAGCCAGGTGATCATGCCTCCAAAAAAACAGATCAAAATGGTCCACTGAAAAATCACTCGGACTGGTTGTTGCGAAACCCAAAACTGCAGCAATAACCAACCACCAAAAACAACTGCAATCACTGCCACGATTAGTGGGAGCGTCATGAACAGGGAGCGCCATCCCTGTACATTGATCCTTAACGGCCGACGCACACCAGGAATGGGATAAACCTCCATCTCTTCCAGGTACTCAATGTCTGCACTCGATAAATTTTGATGCTCCTCTGCTATAGCAACTTCTCGCTGCAGGGGCTCCATGCCTTCAGGCAATTCAATAGGAACAGCGCGAAAGCCGTAGAGTTTCGCGCGCTTATCCAGGTCTTTTTGAGTGTCGAAAAGCTCCAAGCGTGCGGCAACACCTGCCTTTTGTGAACGCTGCAGGAAATTTGCTTCCAGCCTTGGGACAACCTCGATCAAGGCATCCCAAGCCTTACTAAATTTTTTGCGACTACTGTCCTCCTCTGTCAGCCAATACGGCTTTCCACGAGGATCAAGTTCAGCGCATTTTTCCCGCAATGGCTCTGGCGCAAACAAGGGTGCGGGATCCCCATGCTCGGCTTGGGCTGCCGACAACTGAGCCAATGCCTGCAGCAAGGTCATCCAGTCTTCCCGACCGCGACTCTCAATCAAGCCTTGTGCTGCTTGCTCGATGACCAAAGCAGCCCTGAAAAACAATTCTGAATCAGTGACTTCCATATCCGTTCCAGATTCACTCCGCTTCGCTGCCGTTTGTTTTCGTACCCCGCCAGCCAGCATGCATTCGTCAATTACTTCGGATGCAGATTATGACTTACTCGGACTTACTGGACTTCGCCATTGATGAAAAGACGGGGGCACTCGTCGATATCCGCCAAGTGGAGGGCGGTATGCGCTGCGGCTGTATCTGCCCACAATGTAAACGGCGGCTGGTTGCTCGCAAGGGCCCACGAAATCGGCACCATTTTTCTCACCACCCGAAAGATCAAAGGCTCAGCCAGTGCAGCGGTAGCGCTGAAACAGGGCTTCACATAGCCGCAAAGCAGATCGTCGCAGGCTGGCAATCACTAATGACTCCAGCCCTAGTTCATGTAGAGAAAGGGCGAGCCCGGTTTGGTGAAGAAATTATAGTCACCCAATCGATACCAGGAGACTTCTTCCCGGTTCAACGTAGCGTGCTACCCGATGAAACCTACTGGTCAAGTGATTGGGTTCCAGATGTCGTACTTGTCGGGCCCAAGGGAGAGCTACGGATTGAGATCAAGGTCACACATGGGATTTCTGGCCAGAAACAGCTCAAGATCGAACGCGATGCGATTCAAACCCTTGAGTACGACTTGGCCAAACTGAGAAATGACCAAGGTTGGAATCTGGATAGTCTGGCACACGCATTAAAGACTGACCCCGGCATCGTTCGCTGGGCATTTCATCCACAGTTCGCAGACCTCAAGGCCAAGGTCCATAACGAGCTCTCAAGGCAGATCTACGAGAGTACGGACAACCTGATCAAGAATGCTCCAGTATTTGGTCAAGGCGATCTTGTCTTTCATCCTTGGTTTGGCTTGATGCCCAAGGACATTAAGGCACGCCAAGAATTCCTCAATAGTGACTTTGCGGAGCCCTTAGAATTTCCTTTACGGGGCTGCGTAACGATCAAGATTCGGCAACACGCCCTCCTGAAAGACTCCTGGCTCATCTCATTTGTGGATACAGAAGCGCCAATTCCACGAGCCGGAGTTTACGACAGCCTTCTCTCAGAACACCTTGGTGCGGAAGGCTATCGCTCAAGCTACTTTGGTATTGGGCATATGCGGATTGTCCGAGGGGCGAATACGATCAGCCCAATCCTCCATTTCGTGCAGCGATATGCATCACCTATCGTCACAGCCCAAGCGAAAAGGACACCACCCCATCTAGCAAACACGGAAATCGCGCAGTCAACAGGAAGTATTGACTACAAGGTGTCGTGATGCCTGAGAACATTTATCAAATGTATGTCGCCAACGGTAACAAGACCGGCTTTTGGGTTCAGCGCAACTCCTGGTCGTGGCAAACCGCTTTGATAACCTCAATAGGGGGCCAGACCGAGGGCGAGCTGGAAGGCATGCCGCCGTATTTCAAGAATCAGAAGGTCAAAGGGCGGTTTGGGGACAACAGTCGGGAAATTGATATTTCCTGTCCAGGAACGTATGGTTATCGCCGCGTTGACCAATCCTCACCTTAGTTTCTCGGGAGGGGGGGCCAATACCGCGTACGGTATTCTCTGCTGGTTAGAAAAGAAGAAATATCCGCGATAGACGGGACAACCCCACCTTAGTAATCACAAATCATTTCTCCGCAAAGAGAAGTACGACGGGCAAACCTGCAATCAACGCAGCGGCAAATACTCTAAGGCGCCAATGCACTCGCTCTACGCGGTTTAGAAAATCGCTTCCAAACTCTCGTGAGACCATCAGGTGTCCAAGGTACCAAAGTGAGAAATTTAAGAGTAAGAGTTGAATAGCCAAGAAAACCCCTCCAACCCCCAAGAGCCATAACTTCCACTGCTCGATGTTCGCTGAAGCAATCGAAGTAGCAAGTTGCCCAAACAACAGGCCAAATGATAGACCACCAATTGCATAGGTATTGATTAGGACCTGATGCGCACATTTCGCCACATACTTTGATTTCGGGAAAAGTAAGGCGAACCCAACCAGCACAAGGCCTAAGGTTCCAATGACGTTCCAAAGATGGGGGCCAATCCCTTCTGAAATTGCCGCTTCTAGATATGTCGAAGGCAATTTCTGATGGAATTTTTCGACGCTGCAGACCAGAATAAATGCTGGTACTGCCCACCAAAATGCAACGAGAACTCCTTCCTTTGCTACCTTCGACGACCAAAGGGCAGTTCGATCAAACAGAGCCAATTGTCCTTGAAGGTATCCCCGAAAGTCATCAAACACGGATTTCATTTATTCAACTCCACCACATCATGAGCCCCATTCAAAGCGCTGGAAGTACTCGACCAACTTGGCACCCTCAACCTCTTTGATTGGGTATCCACGAGTACGTAGGGGAGCCGATGCTGCAACGACGTCTCCTGCGACCTTGAAGCCAATAATTAAGCCGCTCTTCTTGATTTCTGTTTCAACGGAATCACATCAGCCATTTTCTTGCGTTCAGGTCTAGCCAAGGCGCTGGCCTCTTCAAAAACTCTGGTCAGAATGGCAGGCATGCCTCCGAAATTTGCGATGCGCACATTGCGCGCAGCCCCACCATAAATAACCTTGCCGCTTGGCATATTTAACGGCTCACACCATGTTTTCATGGTTTCCACTCCCTCGGTTGAAAAATAGAATCTCGATGAATCGTAACGGCGTTCGTGCCATAGGTGATTTCCAGCGCTTGGGCTTTTAAAGCGCTGCGAAGATCGTTTTGAAAAGCTTCCTTGATCCGCTCGCGGTCAGCAACCACATACAATTGACTCCATGGGAGAGTCCACACGGTCATGGTCTCCTTCTTCATGAACCCATCAATTTCGGAAGCAATACTTACAACGCTCTTTGCCATCCTAACAACTCCTAAGAAATTATAAAAATTTGTATGCCGCTCTTATCGTACAGATAAACTGCAAAAAGTACAATCTGTGCACGAATTTTCAGACATCTGATCACGACACACCCGGACGCAAAAAAACCTTTGGAGTCAATCGAAAGCCCGACGCCGTTGAACAATATGACCACCATCTAATCAACATCCGCGATAGACGCTAGATGATGGATCAGCTGTGCTAGTCAGAAGCGCATGCGCAGAGGGCGGGCATAATCCGGAAGCGGCAGACGAATTTCCCGAGCTGCTTGCCCTGAGCGCTTTCACCCTTAGATGCACCTCGCTGGTTCAGGCGTTTATCATATGAGCTCCAAACAAAGGAAATAACCAAATGGCCGCCCCAACCCTGCCGGGAGAATCTCGTGTAGCAGTCCTAGTCGATTGCGACAATACAACTCCGGAGATTCTGGAATTCGCTCTACGCGTAGTGGCACAGTTCGGACGGGTAGTCCTTCGCCGCGGCTACGGCAACCATACAACATTGGCTAACAAATGGCAGGAGGCGCTGGTTCGTTTGGCCTTCACACCTTGTTTACAATATCAGTATGCCTCGGGCAAAAATACCGCCGACATTGCTTTAGCACTCGACGCCATGGAAGCAATGTTCGACCACCGGGCAGACAACTTCTGCCTAGTAACCAGTGATTCCGACTTCGCCTATTTGTGCCGCAAGTTGCGAGAACGTGGAGCCACCGTCTGCATCGTCGGTGAGGTCAAAACACCGGATGCATTACGAAATGCCAGCGATCAATTCTTCGAATGGCAGCCAGCCGAACCGGGTTCTGATGCGGGCGATCAGTTTGGCTCCAAAAGTGTTCCCGCAAAGACAGAGCACGGCAAACTTCAAACGAAGCCAGCTGTGAAGCGGCGCCCAAAATTTATCATTGAGGCTGTGTCGCTGCTATCCAGTGACACTTCGGAAGGAAAAGTCGGACTAGGGGCACTTGGTCAGTATTTGAAGCGCACTGACCCCGGCTTTTCTCCTACGATATACGGGCATTCTGGATTACTGGATATGCTCAAGACTTACGACCTCCTGGTTCTCAAAAAGGAGGAAGGTGGTCATTACACAGTCGGACTCAATACCAAGAATGACCTCGCCGAGTGACGCTACACCCGTATGGGAGCAAGCAGGACATAGCTCTCAAGCCTCAAAAATTGATGGGGTTGCAGGCGGTCTGCACCATATATCACAGGCGAGATCTGGCATCGTTGGAGCCAGCAGAGCTGGCCAGCTCTGCTATTTTTTATCGTCTATCGCGGATGTTTTAGCGTCTATCGCGGATGAAAGCGTTGTCCGCCGCTTTACCTCGACAAGTGATTTTTCAAAGTTGCCGACAAATGCCTTGTCCCATTCTTTCGCCGGCACACCTAATACTTCCGTTTCGTCTGTAAGCACCAGGGGCACTTTGCCGGCAGCTTTGGCGTCAATTTCGGCGCGATACGCCGGGTCGGTCGCCATCCGTTTCATGCCCTCTATGACCGATTTCGTCCACTGCTCGAAGGGCGCGTACTTGTAGAACGTGCTGCGGCTTATACCGAGCACCTTGCACACTACCGCCGGCGGCTGATCGGCCATCCTGGCGATTGCGGCCTGCTTTTCCGGGTCCAGCTCACGCCGCCCGCCCTTGCGGCCCCGGGCGCGAGCAGCAGCCAGGCCGGCATGCGTCCGCTCCCTGATCAAGTTGCGCTCGAACTCGGCCAGCGCCGCGAAGACGTGAAACACTAGCCGGCCGGCGGCCGTCGTAGCGTCGATTTTTTCGGTCAGGCTCTCGAACCCGATGCCCTTGGCGTCCAGCTCACCGATCAGGCGAACCAAGTCAGGCAGGGATCGGCCGAGGCGATCCAGGCGCCAGACAATCAACACATCACCAGGTCGGGCGAATTCCAGGGCGGCGGTCAACCCTGGACGGTCAGCCTTGGCGCCGCTCATGGTATCGGTAAATAGGCGTTCGCAGCCGGCACCTCCCAGGGCGTCGCGTTGCAGGTCTAGGTTTTGGTCGTCGGTCGAAACCCGGGCATAGCCGATCTTCATGGGGAATTGTCCGTAATGCCGTCAATGGTTACATTTTACCGACGTTGTTTTGTGGACGGGAAAAAATACAGTGGCCGCCCCCTGCTGGGCATTCCTGATGGGAGTCCGGCAAATGACCGTTTAGCGGACTACGTATTCCACTCAAAAGGCATCCGCTGGCCTCCCAAGCATCGTCAAACCATAACGGTTACCTTAAATGGCGATCTATCAGTACCTTTGCGTCTTGCTTTGCGACATGATATTGTGATGGTTTTCTATCAGAATATACGGTGTGTTATGGCAGATCTAGTGAAACAAATTGGTTCTCAAGCAATTCCTAAACTGTTTGAACAGCTTGGATTAGCTCCGGTCAAAACCAATGACTCATTCAGCATAAATTACTCAGAAAATTTGTTTAGCGCGCATGTGAAACGAACTGCTACAGGGGTAATCGAGACTGTGCGATGTCATCGTAAAGGAGATGGTTTTGCCCAGTTCACCAAGTTTGATCCTACGTCTATGTCAAAAGATGACAGGAACGATGTCATCCTTAAGCTTCGCGCTGAACATATGAGCCAGCAAGCAATTGGTGATTTGCTTGGTGTGTCGCAAGCATTGGTTTCAGGCGTGTGTCGGAAACATAAAGCCTAAAAATCTAAATCGGTTCTCCCTCCACTTCGTCGCCATCGCAGTGCCCTGCTCATACCTTTCCGCCCAGTTCGGAAAAAGCGGCAAATGGCTGCCGTCCGGAGCCGTGACCTGTCCGTGTAGCGCCTAGCAAACCAGCACCACGCCCCAACAGATGCCGTATTCCCCGGTACCGCCGGTGACTAGACGGGCGCCCAGCAGATGAACCTGCCGCTCGGACAAACGCTAATGGTGCGACCTCGAAAGGCAGCTTCGGCTGCTTTTTGTTGGTTATGTTGTATGTTGGGAAGGCTTGTGATGACCTGTTCCGGATCGGAAATCCATTCCCTAGAAAGCCAAAACCCCGCACGTGGCGGGGTTCTGACTCAATTCACATGGGCACGACCAGCAAGCTGGAAAACCCAAGTCTCTATGGCTTCTATAGTATCCTATGGATACCAAAAAAGCAAAAACTTGACTCATGCTCACTCATCTGGCCGCCCCTCGGGTAGCAACCGTACAAACATTCTTTCAGACGACTTCCCAGAAGGATCTTTTAGGTTGTTACGCCTGGTGTCAGGCCGTCTCTTCCGGGCTCCTGCCCATTCTAGGAGACTTCGAAGTAAGCTTGCGCAATGCCCTTCATCGGTCGTTTTCGCAACACTATGGCAATGTGGATTCACTTGATTGGATGATGACTCGGCCCAATCCCGCCGCCGCACACAATCCGAGAGCGAAGCCATTACCTGCGCTTCATAAAATGAATCCCCAGACGCAGAAGGACATTAAATCTGCAGCAACGAAGGTGGGGCGTAGAAAAAGCGTGGTTACCCAAGACGATATTGTGGCGGCGCTGCCATTCGGCTTCTGGGAGCAGATCATTAATGCGCTAGATCACCCATCGCAGCCGGCAGGAACGCAAGCGGCAATTCTGTCCAAAGTGTTTCCCAATGCACCGGATCTTGCCACTTGCGCTTACGGTGACCCAGCGTTTAAAGATCGTGTGGTGAAGCTGCTTTTTCAGATACGAGATGTGCGAAATCGCATTGGTCACCACGATGCCATCTGGGGAATTCCTGAGTTTAACCGGGAGGGGGTCGTAGGTTTTTACCCAAGGCGTCCACGCCATACCGTGAACAGTCTGAAGCTGCTCGCGGATAACATTGCCTGGTTTGCTGGTTGGATCTCTCCGCAAGTGACGCGCTATATGCGCAACTCAGACCATTGGTGGTCCTTCGCGTCGTTACTGACCAAGCAAGCCTTGGTGGTTTACCGTGCGATGGGTGGTCGCATTGGTACCTATGAGCGAGTTCTTCGTCTCCAGCTCCAATCAGAGCCGGTTTCGCGGCGCTCACGAAAGCCAATGGATCGCGATATGAGGAAACTTCAGCAGCCTTTGCATTTGTGGCGGATGCACTATTAGCACATTCCAAAAAGAAATACCGGATTCTGCCTACGCGTTCGTTTTTACTAGGTTGGCATACTGATAATACTTTGATCGGCGCTGGCGCAGTCAGTTCACATCATCGCTAAAATCTTGACAAGTAACCATTCCCTACATGATGACCTGCAAACACGACATCCGGAACATCGACCAGCAATGAACACGTCCACTAAAATAAGAAGCCGCCTCCCCAGATCTTCTCGGGAGCATCAAGAAGAGCACCGTTTTATGGACAAAAAGAAGCCCGCTGTAAAGCGGGCTTCTCATTTGCTACACTGAATACGCTGAGTTGTGGTTAGTGGCCTTAACTCAGCATGATGTTGCAATGCCTACCATAGGCCCTGGCCAGTTAAGACTAACTACCTGATACTGGTCAGGGGCTTTCTCTTAAGGGCACCTGATGGGTAAGCCTGCATCAGATGCCCTTCACTAATAATATTTTGTGCATTTCATCTCTCCAATCAACTAGGGTGTTAGCTGCACTGCAGTCGTCGTAGCTGCCGCAGCTGCTTTTTTCGCTGCCTCTTGTTCCTGCCAAAGGCTACGCACAGCTTCAATTTCACCGTAAGCGCCGACTTCAATAACGCGATCAATAAAGCGGGCATATAGTCCATCTTGGACAAATCCTGCGCTACGCATCCATTCCAGGGCGCTATTGGGATTCACCAGCAAGACGTAGTGAAACTCTCCCGATGGACCTGGCTTCGTTTGAATAAACCAAAGTTCACGCAGCCGCTTCATCCTTCTACGCCAGGTATCAACTGCCCTTTCTCCAATAAAACCGGCTTCGCTGGCAAAAGTTGCGGGGTTTTCTATCGTGATAACTGGATGATCGGGAGATCGGGCCCACAAGCAAAACAACGTATGGCCTGCTGGCTGTCCTTTTGTCTGGACGTCAATGGCCTGCATGACTATGGGCAAAGTTCGTGGCACGGTGGTGTAGCCGTCATTTGTTTTCCGGTGCCATATCCAAGAAGCCGGCATGTTCGGAAAATGAATTTCCATTAGCTTCTGGGCGCGCTCGGCCATCTTCATGCGTTTGGTCGTCGACTGCTTTCCATTTGCCATCACTTTTCCTTGTTAATTGCTGTTGTAGCTAGTTTCATCCAGCCCACCAAAGAGCACAACGAGTGGATAGGCGCGTCACACAGCTGTACTCAGCACATCTAACATTAAATAATATTTGCCAAGTCTATACGATAGAACGTATCACAACAACTTGTAATTGCACGATATCACGCAATTTTGTTAAAATTTCGCATATAAATTATGTACTTATAGTTCAGTTGCGGTGCTCTGCGTACTCGCGTACTCGCTGTACTCAATGTACTCACCGTTATCCTGGGATTATTAAGGGTACCAGCCAGTACCCTGGACGCCGCAGTTGCCATGCAAAACTTAATTGGCGGCGGTGCTTCGCGGTTGCGATACCTCGATCAATAGCACCAAGCCCTCACTGCTCTCAATCGGCACGGACCCTTTATTGGGGCTATCCAACCAGACAGTCAATCAAAGAATATCTGCTCGAAAAAAGAAATACTGTCTCGCACCATCAATAGATGGCCCGCAGACCGGCAATACTTTGATTTTCTGTAAAACCCATTTGGGCGCGCGTCCCCAGTTAGTCGCTACCTCGGCCAATGAAACATATTGGTTCTTGAAAGCTTGGAGCTGTGCGGCGCTGATTGCCCGGGCGTTACTGGAACAAGGTGTGGTTTTCAGGAGACCCTTGGCAACTAGTTCGTAGGCCACTTGCTGCTTCACCCCTAAAACCCGCGCAGCAAGGTCGACCGATAACCAATCGTTAATCGCAATTCGATGCTCTGCCAACCAAGAGCGGACCTGGGTGGCATCAAGCTTCAACTTCCCTATTGGACCAGGGGTTGCTATCGCGCTCCTCAGAACCCCATTCTTAAGTACTTTCACAAGTGCCGGAAACTCCCCCTTGCGGAGAGACCAAGACTTGAGAATTTGGTGGACCGAAACCAGTCCCGGCTTGCCTTGCGGCACAACGGGAAAGTAGGACAACGCTGATAACTGTTCTTTATGGAATAGCCACGCGGCAGCCTTGGTCGTAATTCTGGAAACTATCGGGGTCAGAAGCCCCGCCATTACCAACTCCCTGACCCGCCGCTCTGGCAACCCAAGAAAATTTGCCGCCTCTCCCAGCGTCATAGCCCCCTCTGCAAGTGCATAAATTCGCCCGACGTCATTCAGATGCACGGATCGAAGGTGCCGACCCGACGGAAATTTATCTTCAGCACTAGGTATCAACTCAGCCTGTATCAGATGGCGAACCACGGCCGTAGTAGTTCCCGCCTGGCGAGCGGCATTTTCCAAGGTCAATCGCGGATGATTTTTGACTGTTTCCGATTTAAACGAACGATTCCGCTTGCAGACAAAGCCCCACCAGTTTTCTTTGAGGTGTTCTTCAAAGGCGTCACGTAGAAACTGGAAAACCGGTGCTCGCAAATCATGATACAAAACTCGGTATAGGCGCCCGAATGACTGACGAACGCTCTGTTTCGCTGTTCCCTGCCCTTGAAGGGCCGCAAGAAGCTCATTGAACAGATGAGGCCAGTCATCCAGTAGCTCCGCAGTCCGGCGAATCACAACTGACGCCACGCCAAGGTGATGCAGCCCTGAAATTTGCCCCGGCCGTTTAGGTTGAGCGTCCGCCGTAAACTGCCCAACGAAGCGCACCAGACGATGCCAATCCGCGGCAGCAACATTCGAAAAGGCCGCATCATTGCCAGAACCATGCGCCAACCACCTGTTAATCGCCCAGACTTTCGACGGTGTTGTTCCGCCATCACTCAGGTCCAACCTGGCACCACAAGCGCACAGGCCAATATTGCTTCGCTCAAACCGTTGTCTGGCCCCGCAGCTCGGGCAACAATCAGTCAATGGCGTTCCGTGCTTCTCGCAAACGCACTGCAGCTTTAGCCCCCAAATACTGTGCAAATGTGGTGACTCCGCAAGGCAAACAGGACACCAGCGCATAAAGTGATGGTTATAGTCGTTAATGCAGAGTCCCGGCATGAGATTGACCGAGGATTTCCAGTAATGTGGAATTGGCCCAAAAAGCGATGCCCGTGAATTATTGGCCACGCCCATCCAACTCATCAATTCGTTGTAGGACGTAGGGTCTTCGCCGTTCTGCATTGCGAGCCAGAGTTGGCGCGGCGTAGAAAAACCGTTTGCCTGCGCAATTCTGATCAGATAGCCAATTGCAGCCTCGCGATCGATGGGAGGAGGACGAACAAGTAGTCTGCAAGGCGTGGGATCATTTGCCACCAACAGGGACGAATTTGCCATAACTAGCATGTTGAAATCCGCTCGCCTTCTCCCTGGCATATCAGATCCAGAACAAAACACAGCTCAGACCTGCTCAACCCTGCCAGATAGTTCATGACCTCATCCAACACCTGATGAGGTTCAAATTTTCGTTGTAATGCTTTGGGGACGTGCCACCGGGCAATCAGGAGGGAATAGCGATCGACGTCTTCATCAAGGAAGGCGGCGTCGAATAGCTTGTTCAAAATCTGGATAACCAGCTCAGGACTATATCCACCGATAATGTCCGAATTGAATGTCAGCCGGTTATTTGATTCGAGCGTAGAAATTCGCCTTGCCAAGAGATACCACCAGTTCGCGAAAGCTACGAGGCGATTCTGCTGATCTTGAATATTCAATCGAGGATGGAAAAATACACCTCGGCACAACAAGGCGCTGGCACGAAGCCTGTCCAGAAGCGCATGGCTTGCCTCAAATAACCTCGTGGTATAGCCATTTTTCGGCAATTGACAGAGGGCGTTAATTGCTTGGGTAAGGGGGCCTCGATCCTCAAGCAATAGAAGGGTGCCCAGCTCCCCCCGAAAGTGCCAGCGTACCAACGACTGCAACCTGCGTTCCCCTATGGCAAATTTGCCCATGAACAGACTCTCCTCCCAGGAGTCCGGCGACAAACGAGTCCGAGCATTCGCCTGAACAAAATATCTAGGTCCATAGACAAATGCCCGCCTCGTCTTAAGTTCGAAGCGTAAGTCCTGAGCCCATGTCAAAAAACCGTAGATTTGGCTGCACGCATCTGACTTCGCCAAACCCGCCGCAGGACTCAACGCCTGTTCCAACAAAGCGGCTAGCCGCACTGCCCAAGAAGCAGCCACCAATAAAGGCGGAGCATCCGCCAACTCGGCACCGCAAACACAACGCCAGCCTGCTTCGATCGTTCCCCACGTTAACCCACGGCCACACGAATGGCATTGCGTCGAAAGCGCACACTGATGGCGATCACAAGCGACCACCAAGGGCAACGTCCATAGTTCTCGATGAATCCCCTCCTCTTTCAGGCAGAAGGGGCAATATCGAAACCCCGGGTAGTGAAAGTGAAGCCATTTAGGCTTTTTTCTTCTCTGTGGAAAATAATCGAGGCGATGCGTGACCCACCAATCTTGATCGTCCGTAATCCAAACGGGCAATACGTTCGCAATGCAGGTGAATGCCGTCTCGAGATCAGAGCCACGGTACAGACGGCTAAGAGCCTCGCGCAGGTCAACGGGTACCTCATGGCCATTTTCCCAATAGCAACGACGCAGATATCCGGCCATGCTCTCTTGTCGCAGTTTCACTGGGTGCACCGGGAATTCGGTTAGTGCTATCAACATTTCGGTTTTCCCCAACCCCTACCCGCGCCTGGTGAAGAACGCTCGAATGGCTCGTTTCTACGATCCAGTTGCCGAAACTCGAACGCTGGGTTAAACGGATTGAGCTTCCCAATCCCCTCCCACCACAACTCATCCGTAAACGCCCGCTCCAAAATCGCTGGCCCTATTTCGCCTTCCTGGGCTTCCAGGCTCCGCTTAAGAGCGCATGCCAACAACTTCTTGATATACGAGACCCGACCATCGCTGGCGTAATACAGGCGGGTACCTAATTCGTCCCACCCATAGATGCCCGAGGACAACGGAAGTGGCAAGCAGGCACCTAGGGATATGAATAGCTGCAAGCATTCGTTGTGAATACTTTCCGTGTCACTTTGCCCAAGCGCCAGCCGTATTCGGCGTGAAAACCGGCGGCGAAGCTGTTCGTTGACCTGAAGAAGCTGTTCCAGACGCGGCAAGCCAAGGAACACTGTTGGAATTCCAATTTGGTCGATTAATGATTTAAGCCAATCACCGACCATGTAATGGGTCGTAGCTAGGCCTCGATCATGGATATGCTGCGCCTCATCGAGCAAGACCAGCTCAACCCGGCACGCTCGACACAGTAAAATTAGTCGGGCGGTCTTTGAGGATGCAGTTCCGGTCGTTGGAGAGGGATCGCCCAGTCGCTCCAGCATCAACTCGACCATGCTGGCAATCGTCGCTGCCGGCGGAACAGCCGCATACAAGACCGGCAGGATCTCCCGATCCGGCAAAGAAAACCGCTGGTATTTTTGCGTAATCCAGGAACACAACGAGCTTTTGCCAGTCCCGCTTTCGCCAAGAATCAATAGATGTTGGGCAATCCCGGTTTCGCGATACAAAGCCAGATTGTCCTCGATCATTTTTGCCGCTGCGACAAACGGTGGAAAGGGGATGTACTCCTCGTCGAATCGACGCAGGGCATCAAACAGACCACGGTCATTCATGTCCCATCCCCTCCACGCCGTTTGAGTTTGAAAGTTGGCAGAGGCAAGGGCGGAGCGGAACCGTTTGCTTCGCCGCTTGGCGAGGGCATGGCTTTTTTTGGTGGCAGGGGTTTGGGTTGAGGCGTTACAGCCTTCAAATTGATATCCGGATTGTTACTGCTCATGCCACGGATTGCTGCCGCCCGACGTCGATCCCGCTGCTTTCGACTAGCCATCAAGTCATCAACGGCCCGAACCAACTCAGTGCGTGCCCGTTGGAGTGCTGATTTATCTTCGGAAGCGGCCCCTTGCTCCCTAAGAATTTGGCGAATAGCTGTGTTTTGTCGTGAGGTCAGATCCTTCGCGTACTCTTGATCCAGGGCTGGCACCGGGACAGGATCGGCATCCCCTGGTCCCCAAACCTGAATTTCGCCCAAATCCTCAGGGTCGTAAAGCACACGGACCTTGACCCCGACGCCATGGCTGCGGAGGATGGGAGAGAGAGTCTCACCGTTGTAGCGAATGCCGGAAACAACGATTCCATCCTGGCGCAAGCTACGTTCGCTAACCAAGCCAATGCGTTTTTTAAATGCACGAAGGTTCGGCGGCAGCTCGATAGATCGACTTTTTAATCCTTGTTGCCACTTGGCCCAAGGCGCCATTCCGATGCCTCGATGAACTTTCTGCGCATAGTCATCGACGACCCATTTCTCAAAGAGTTGCTTGAATTCCGCCAAACTGAGCACCGCACATTTTTGCGGATCGTAGTCACCTCGCTGATGCAGGCGCGCAAAGCTCGTTCCGGGTAACTGGTGGCAGAAGAAGTAATTAACCGTTTTGAGATAGCGCTCGACGGCACCCTTGAATTGCGGCCGGTGCTTCGGACAATACTGAATACGAATGTCCAGGTCGAAGGCCACGCTTTCCAGGGCCTGACCATGGAACTCCAAGCCATTGTCTACCACCAGAACATCTGGGCGGCCGTAGCAGGGCCATGGGTTTTCAGCTTTCAGGTTCGGGATAACTTCTTCTGCAGGCTCCTTAGGGAGAATGGCATGCCTCAAGGCTCCCATCACGGCAGCCGCTGATGGATCACCGAAGCTGAGGTAATAGCCGAGAAGCATCCGGCTGAAATGATCGATAACCACCGTGAGCGTCGGACGGCCCAGGGGCAGTCCTGTCCGCTCATCGATCAGGAAAAGATCCAGTGGGGTGTGGTCGATTTCTGCACGCTCAAGGATCTGTGTTGTCTTGGTGCCCACTTTCACTAACCGAAAGCGCTTATCTGCAGCCGCATTGCCGTTCCGGAGGCGAGATAGTTCATAGGCACTTGCGTTTTGAAGCATCCGATAAATCGTGCGTATTGAAGGAGATTTCAGCAATTGGCCACCGCACGAACGACCATTTTCTGTTTCTATTTTGGCCAGCAACCTGGAGTAAATCGTTGGAGCAGTAGCTTGCGGCGATGCCTTGTAAGCCTCCTCCATGGCATCGCTCAGTAGTTGCAGCAGGCGCTCTCCCTGCTTTCCTCCTCTTGCCCCCCGCAGATCAAGCCGAGGAACCAGCGCACGAGGGTCTTTGCTGGACCAATATTTTCGAAACCATCGATATATCGACGTCACGCTCGGCGGGGCTTCATCACCCATATCGTTAGCCGCCGCCTTAATCAACGGCTTCATATACGCACCGGTAAAGATCGGCTGACCCTGATCCATGATGTATTCGAGATAGCGTTTGCGCCGTTGAAAGTCTGCCTGCACTGCCGCAGACAACTCATCAAGTGGCCGGCCGAAGACAGGAACAATCGGGCGCGAAGCAGCCTGATCTTCCGTATCCGCTGAAATCAGGCCATTTCCATATTCAGCCAGCAAGGTAGATTGGGCAACGATGGAGAGTTGGCCGTCCACTAAGCGTTCAAGCAATACCTCGCCATTAGGCTGCAGCCGTTCAATACGGAACTGCGCGCCATTCCAGTCAAAAACCGTATTCGTGCGAAATCCAAAACCAGCCATGATCGGCCTCCGTTGCAAGTGTTATCAGGGTATCCAGGGAAATTGCTTGGCCAAGCTCACATCTGAGATGGCCCGCCAAGAGCAGGCTGTATGGGTCAACACCACACTCGCCAAACACGGTGGCTGCCGCACTTATGGACAATGGAAAGCGATGACGATGGCGCCGAACCGCAATCCTTCCTGCCTCTACAGAAGGGGAGACCCGTGGTACCTGGTGATATACCCAACGGAGATTCGATAGGTATGGCTCTTGCCGAATGATTTCGTCAGTCAGGATGACGAAAGTCTGGGCGGACCGTTTCAGATGATCGGCAACACAATCGAGCTTGTGCCTGACCTCTTCATCTTTGAGGCTGCGCATCGGCTTGACTTCGATCAGTACGATTTCACCGGTGGTCAGTACCAGCTCAAAGTCGGGTGTGTAGCGTCGCAGCCGAGCACCATCGGGGTATTTGATCGTTACGGGTTGTTCTCGATACCGGACGATTTGCGGCGAAGCCTCAAAAAGATAGATTGCATCGAGTTCCAACAGGCCCTCGTGATGAACCATTCGGCCATTTTTACGACTGGGAAACTTGCCACGCACGATCCCGCCGGTAGGTCGTACGACCTCTCGAGACCGGCGGTGTTGATCGCCTGCTGGCGACCTTCCCAGCCACGTCCCTTGCCAAAGTTGGGTAGCCATTACGTCATCTCCTGCGGCAAGGAAATGAAGGCAAGCCTTCCCCCTCCATCGCCGCGATAGCTTTTGGAAATTCCTGTTTTCAGGCAAAAAAATGCCCCCGGCAGGTAATTAACGCCGTTGAAAACAGATTCGAAAATTGGATTTGGCTTGACGCCGGCAGGCTGCCTAGCGATACTGGAGGTGTGAATTCGGTGGTATCGTTAGATGCTTACCATGCGGGGCAAGCCGAAAGGTTTGTCCCGTTTTTACATTCTGGCCTCCTCTTTTCTGCCTTTCTTCAGGCGACGGACCGGCTCAATGTTGTGTTTCTGCAGCAAATTCTGCATTTGGAGAAGATCCCGGATCGTCTTGATCACGACTGGATGGAGTGTATGAATGCTCTCTCGCAATTCCTTCAACATCCAATAGGCTTCAGCGGGGCTATCAAGATCGAGCACGATCTTTCGCTGCGATGCTTCGAACACTTCATATAGGAGTTTTTGCTCCTCAGCCTCTATGCCAAGGGTCGCTATAAGCTTTTCGACAAATTCACGGGTAGGCGGCCCCTTGGTCCCGATTTCTAAAGAACTAATATACGATTTCTCGTAGCCCATTTTTTCCGCAAGCTCATTCTGGCGAAGACCACACTGGGTTCGCGTCTCGTGCAACAAACAGGCAAATGGGTTCATTGATGACTGGAAGCAGTGTTTTTGATGCCTGACAGGCTAAAACACTAATGCCATAATGGTCAACACGAAAACAAGCGTAAGCCATTGAACCAAAAGGTTTATTTTGGCACACCAAAGTCCAGACTTTGGTAGGGGCAAAATTTTATAACTCACGAGAACCACAGGGATTTTTGTGAATACCTGCATTGATCCAAAAACACGGTTTTGGTATGCAATTTGCGCCAAAAGCCAAATATTTTTTTGAGTCCGGCAGCTAATCGTGAAGAAACTTCGAGAACTAGGTCAAATTTGGTCAGTTTTCTTGGTACGCACGCTCGACGAGAGATTTCGCCTTCTCGAAGTCAGCCGGCTTGCGCAGTACAACTTCCAGATCGCCTGTTCCCCAGTGGCCAATGTGGGTCACATCCCGCAAGAATCCCGGTTCGGGTTCGACGGTCGTCGGATCAAGCTTCAGCGTCAAGATAATCCGGGGATCCTGCTTGGAGGTCATCGAAAGACAAACAAAGTTCTTCAAACGACGGAACGCCACGTAGAGTTTTAGTGGCTTCTCGATGATGTCGTCACCCTGGGCAAGGATAAAGCTGCGTGTCTGCTCAAACAGCGCCAGGAGTTCTGGCGAAGCGGTTGCAATCTGGTCGACATGAGTTTTCATGGCCAAGGTTGATGCCGCAGGCGTCTTCGCTGGCTTGATATCCGAAACCTGCTGATCGGTCTCAAGAGTAGCTTGCGTGCTAGTAGCGCTCGCGCCATTGACCAGTTCAAATAACACCAGATCATCGCCAAACAACTTGTAGCGGATCAACTCTATGTTGCGATTGATCTGCGCTACGGCGTGCTCGTCGTAACGGGTGAAATTAGCCGCGATGCAAAGTAGACGCGTACCGCTCCACTCAATTTTGACCGCCTCATCCTTACCCAGCTTATCCATTACGAGAAAACGGAAATCGGCTTTGTGATCAAGCAGCCAATCCAGGTAGAACAAGCCTTGGTTGATCACGTTTTCGTTGCTGTGGCGCTTGTATTCAATGATCACCGGGCAGCCGTTCTCGTCCAGCCCAAGCGAATCAATTCGCCCGCGATGCTTGGCACCTGTGCTGTACTCGGAAGCAAGGAATCGCACACCGAGAAAGGTTTCCATCTGCGATTCGATTAGGTTTTGCAACGCTTTCTCGATTGCTGCAGACTTTCCAGCAAGCTCAGCGGCCCCTTTGGCGTTGTAGTGGAATAGCTTGATATCGCTCATCACCTATTCCTTTGTCGCGAAGCTCGGCAGCGCAATAGCAACATCCCGAAAAGCCGATAACGCAGCCTCTAGGTGTTCGATAATTTCCTGTTGCAGGATATCGGGCGAAGGCAGGTCGTCCAGGCTTTCCAAGCTGTCGTCTTTTAGCCAGAAAATATCGAGGCTGGCCTTATCGCGGGCCATCAGGTCTTCGTAGCTGAAGTACTTGAAGCGTTCAGTCTCGGTCCGCTCGTGCCGATTGTCGGGGTTGTACCGGGTCACGAAGTCTTGCAAGTCGTCGAGCTTCAGCGTCCGCGTCTTCAGCGTGAAATGCTTGTTGGTGCGCAGGTCGTAGAACCAGATGCCCTTGGTGTGAATCTGGCCGTCCTTGGGTTTGGCATCGAAGAACAAGACGTTCGCCTTGACGCCCTGCGCGTAAAAAATGCCCGTAGGCAAGCGCAGCACCGTGTGCACGTCGCAGTTTTCGAGAAGCTTGCGGCGGATTTTTTCGCCCGCGCCACCTTCAAAGAACACATTGTCAGGCAACACCACGGCAGCTTTGCCATCCGACTTCAACATGCTGACGATATGCTGCAAGAAGTTGAGCTGCTTGTTCGACGTGGTTTCCCAGAAGTCCTGCCGTTCGTAGGTCAAGGCATCCTTGTCCTCGTCGCCTTCCTCATTGGTAAAGGTCATGCTGCTTTTCTTGCCAAATGGCGGGTTAGCCAAGACGTAATCCACTTTCCGTTTAGGCTCGGAAATCAGCGCATCCGAACGCTCCACCAAGGGTTCGCCATCCAACTCGCCGATACTGTGCAAGAACAGGTTCATCAAACACATGCGGCGGGTGTTGGGCACGATCTCGTTGCCGTGAAAGGTCTTGTCGCGGAGAAACTCTTTCTCAGATTTGTTCAGCCTGGCACCAGGCCGCGTTAGCCAGTTATAAGCACCAAGAAAAAAGCCCCCCGTGCCGCAAGCGGGGTCGGCAATCGACTTCATGGGTTCTGGCCTCACGCAGGCCACCATCGCCTCGATCAGCGCACGCGGGGTAAAGTACTGTCCGGCGCCGCTTTTGGTGTCTTCCGCGTTCTTTTGCAGCAGGCCTTCATACAAGTCGCCCTTGGTGTCGGCATCGAGGCTGATCCAGTTTTCGGCGTCGATCAATTGCACCAAGCGCGAGAGCTTGGCCGGGTCTTGAATCTTGTTCTGGGCCTTGAAGAAAATGGCACCCAACATGCCGGGCTCTTGCCCCAGTTTGTGCAATACCGCCAGATAGTGCGACTCCAGCGGCTCGCCCACTTTCGGCGTCAGGCTGGCCCAGTCATAACCCTTGGGAATATGGGTGTCACGGTTATAGGGTTCTTGGGCATACTCGTGCGCCAGCTTCAAAAACAGCAGATAGGTAAGCTGCTCAAGGTAATCACCATAGCCCACGCCGTCGTCGCGCAGGGTGTGGCAGAAGTTCCAGACCTTCTGGACCAGTGTGTTTGTGTTCATAAAAGTGCCTCTACCCAAGCCTTGTCACGATGCGTACCAATGGCAGATCGGAAAAAACTTGAGTATTCGTGATCGTGGGAAAGGTATTTTTTCAGTTCAGCAATGACATAAGGATTGGCGGTGTGGCCTACGACCGTGAGCAACGTTGCCAGTGTTTGCCACCGACCGCGCTTTTCCTCGGGAGTGTTCCATTCATTGAACCCAAGCCGGTCAATCGTGTACCGCGCACGCAGGTATTCCCAAGTGCCAGTTGGGGCCACTGGTTTGACCTCTCCATCAATACTGTGGGCCAGCAGTTCGCAATCGGTTTGAACGCAAGGGTCCAAAAGCCTTGGGGACTCAGTGGTCAGTGAAGCTGCAGGCAGAGAACAACGCTGTGTCTCATCCTGAATCGGAAATTCATTGGATTTGCCACGCAAGGTGCCACCATGGTCTTTTTCTGGACGATTGCAGCGTTGGCAAGAAAGGCGGAAGTTCCACCACTCATAAGCCAACCAGTAGTACCCGTTATGACCCGCCAGCTTGACACCATCCACCGTGATGCCCAGCTTGGGCCGAAAGTGGTCGACATCAAAGGGCGCGCGCGTGCTCTTTGCTTCGCAATACCAGCATTTGTGGCCACTGGCGTTCGCCAGCCACTTTTTTAGCAGGCCCCAACTACCGTTCTTCTTGATGTAATCGGATCGAAGATCATGGGTGGCGAACGACCCAACCTTCGTAACCCTTCCGGTGTAAATCTTGGGCCAGCGCACCGGCAAATGAGGTGGTGATGGAATCAGAATGAACCTCAAGCCTGTCCCTCCTGCAAACTGCGAAGCAGGCTTTGCACCAAGGCATCGAGCGCCTTTTGTTTATTCTCCGGGGTAACGATGGCGCCATCGATGGTGCCTTCAGCGGCCAGATCAAATCGGGCACGCCGATACTCTTGCTCCAACCGATCACGCGATGCGAAGTTGAAATCCAGTCCTTCGAGCCGCTGGCGGATGTCCACCAACGTCGTACGATCAGCCTCATTGAGGGGCTGCTGCTGTGTGGAAAGCTGGTGCAGCGCCAGCAGGTCGTCATTCGTGGCTTTGTCCAGACTGGTGCCCAAGCCAAACATATCGCTGGTCACGATGCCGGCGAAGCCCATGCCTTTCGGGTCTACTGCAGGATTTTCTGCATGCACGGTTCGAGCGCCGGGATCGCGGTACAGGATTTGAACTTGTTCTTTGACAAGCTCAGCAATCGCCAAGGGGTTGTGGGTCGTCAACACGATATGGCTATTGTCCTGACCTTCGCTGTTTTGCCCCACAAATGACTTCAGATAGTTGAGGTAATCCACACACCAGCGCGGATTCAAGTGCGTGTCTGGCTCATCCAAGAGAAAAAGGCTTTCGTCTTCGGCGGTAAAGCGCAATAGGCCCAGCACTGTCAGCAACTGCTGTTCACCTTCGCTCAGCTCGCGGAATGTCACGCTGCCGTCGTTCTTTTTTAGGCGCACGCGGATGCGCACCTCTTCTATCAGTTCAGAGACATAGGTGCTCTCCAAATCCCGGAAGAACTTTGCTGGTGCTTGATTGCCCACCAAGCGCCGCAACGCGGCGATGTCTTTCACGTAGAGATATTTGAATTGCAGCGTTTCCTTGTTCCAGATCGACGTAGAAACGCGACGGTTGATGTCAACGGGCGCCAACGCAATGTCATATAGTCGAGCGAGGAAGTCGCGCACTACGCCCCGTGCATTCCAGAAGCGCGGGTCGCCATCCACGGCTTTTGATTTCCATGGTGGTTGGCGCAACACAAACAGCACCGATTCAATACCTTCGTCCGGATCAAGGCCGAGGTGGTCGTCGAGAAATGCCCGCACCACTTCGGACTGTTGAATCAAAAACGCCAACAACACGAACTGGCTGTGCACAGGCATCGCGTAGAACAGGCGCTTCAGCCCCGGGTCTTCGCCATTGCGCAGTTTACTGTCGTAGCCTTCCAGGTACGGGCGGAACACCTCGTGCATGCGCGGGCTTTCACCCGAGTAGTAGCTAAACACGTAGCGCGGCAAATACTCGGTATCCGCGTTCAAGAAGGCGGTGAGTTTGATCGGCTTACCTTGAGGTGACCTGTCAGCATCGTTCCCAAAATCAAATACGCTATGAAGCAGGTCGTTTTGCTTGATGTCCTGGGCGTCAGCGACGTGAATGAGAAAAGGGGTCTTTTCTCGATCCGGATCAGCATCGATGTGAATGTGACGAAGATTCTTGCCCGCTCCCATGCGGTAAGCCAATTGGAAAGCAAAGGCAGGCGTGCGTTTCTTGCCGATCAGATCGCGAAAGATGATCGCCAGCGCTTCCAGCACGTTAGATTTGCCCGTTCCATTCCAGCCAATCACTACCGTTACCCAGTGATCCTGGTCGAAATCGATAGTGACGTTCTTCAGGTTCTTGAACTGGTGCGTCGGGCTTTCTTTGACGCTGCCGATGGTTAGCTTATCCAGACGCATGGTCAGGCTGCCAACAGCTTCAGCCGGTCATGTAGCTTGCGGCCTTGGGTATCCGTGACGGGTTCTACGGCAAGACGGCCAGCCTTATCCAATGCCCGCAACTCGGCGTAGAGCGCTTCGAGCTGCTCGGTCTGTGCGCCATCTGCTACGCCACAGCGGCGGAATGCCTCTTGGGCGGACAGCCAATCGCCGGCCTCGGCAAGCACGTCCATCAGTTTGCTCACCATGGCGGCGATCTCCTTCTGTTGTTTGGTCTTGCGTACCTTTGGCTGTTTGTCGCGTTCAGCCCGCTCGGCGCAGATACGTTCCAGCAGCACGCTGGCTGGTTCGTCGCTGCGGTCTTGCGGCACTAACTGACCAGAGAAGGCAGCTTTGAGAATGTTCTTGCGTTGGGCAGCGGATTGCTTGAGGGATGTGTCTATGTTCTTTAGCTGATCGACAATTTCGTCCGTTTGGGCTTGAAGTAACGAAACTATTTCCTTCTGCTCTTCGAGTGGTGGAAGCGGTATTGCAAGAGCAGCTAGCTTTGACCCGTTGACATTTGCTTGCCCCACTTGCTGGACCACTACCGATTTAATCCAGTGTTTGCCATACGCTGAATTGATGAACGTCGACGCAAGCTCGGGTATATAGCTTTGAGAAAACCGCACGCTAATCAGATAGGAGGCGAACGAGCACGGGGATATTTGCGAGCGATACACCGCCGTCTTGCCTACCAACTCCGGGCTGTTTGTCCGATTGAATAGCAAATCGCCATCTTGCAGATAGAGACCGGGGAATTCATCGTGATCGGCAGGTAGATACTTTAAGTTAGAAAAATCTAGATCGCCATCCTGAATATTGCCCATTCGCAAAATCGGAACCCCAGTAGAGTCCTCATTTGTCTTTGAGGATGAACCATATTTCTGCTCGGCGGTAAGCTGGTCGACAGTCGCCCACACCCAACCCCTCGGCAGGTCTGGCAAATCAGTGGTATCGGGCGGTACCGGCTCGGTGTATTTCTTCTCCCAATCTTTAGGTGGAGCCTTACCTTGCTCTGCAAACTTGGCGAGCTGTTTGGCTTCCCAGTGTGCGCGGTGCTCGTTGAGGATGCGCTCCAGCAACTGCACGCCGGTTTCCAGCGCCGTATCGCCAGCACCGACTTTTCGGGTGGCACGCCACTCGGCAGTCAGCGCACCTTCCACGGCGGCTTTCAGCAACGATTGCCGATATTGCCCCAGCTTTATCTGCGCGGCCTTGAGTTCGGTAACCCCGGTATCAAGGTCGGAAAGCAGTTCTTCGAGTTTTTCGACAATACGGGACTGCTCTTCCTCTGGAGCGATAAGGAGAGGGAAGCGTGCAAGTGCCGGACCTTCAATACTAGCAACGGTCGTTCCATCCTTTGAGCACGAAGACAATATTTCACGCTCCTTGGCAATCATCTGCAACGCGATATAACGAGCCGATACCCCACGTTCAGGGACGAAGGCACGCATATCCTGGTTTACCGTAACGGCCATTGCATTGAGCGCGACGGGAAGGGTCCGGGAAAGGATTCCTGACCGGACTACGACGAGCACACTTTCAGCTGGAATCAACGTCAGACGATCAAGCGCCTTTGGAGCCAAGCGATCTTCGCTAGAAACGACATGGAATGATTTCATGTCTTTTGGAGAAACCCATGGTATCGAGCCATCTGTCCAGAAGGAGGGGTCAGCTTTCGACGGCGTTCCACCACCGACAGCACTGGCTAGGTCTGCCAGACTCGATTTGACCCACCCATTGGGCAGCGATTGAACAATACTCACGCTACCAACTCCTCATTCATTTCATTCATCAGCCCGTCGAGCTGATGACCAAACAACGCCCATACTTTCTGCAAACCGCCTTTGCCCGCTAGTTCGGCATAGTCAAAATCGTCGCGGCGGATACTGCAACTGCTGGCGATGTGCTCTTTCATCAGCCGCAGCCATTCAGTTTGCTCGGGTGTAAAGGCCGTGGTGCGTTGGGCATTGTGGCGGAAGATCCATTCCTGAAAGCGCTTATCAACTTGCTCACTGAAGGGTTTGAGTTCGGCTTCCATGCCCAGCGCAAAACGCACCAGTGACACCAGATCGGTGAGCTGGCGTTTGCTGTCTGACCCTTTCACCTGACCGGCTCGCACGCGGGCATAGGCGCTCCATAGGCGCTCGGTGGTCAGCATCAGCGGCGGGCGACTGAGGGCTTGATGTAGTTCTTCGATCATGTCGAAGGTGAGCAGGCGGCGCTGGTAGGGCTGCTGGTAGAAGAAGCTCAGCGCTGCGATTTCCTCTTTGTGTTGGGCGATGTAGCTTGCGAAGCTGTCAATTACTTTTATTGCCTGCGCTTCGGCTTGCTCGCTGAAGCCTGAGAAAGTGACTTGATCGAGGTTGATATGGTCGATGAGCTGTTCACGTTCGCGGCGGGCCGCTTCGATTTCGTCACGTAGCGCCGGTTGGTCGAAAGGGGCGCAGGCGGCGGCGACACGCTCGGCACGGGCGGCTTTGATTTCTTCGGGCAACAATGTTTCTTCGCTGCGGGTGATGCCCTTTGCCTGAGCTGTCGCCAGCGCGGCGGCGACGATGGCGTCAGGGTTCAGGGCGGCAACCAGGCCTTTACCCAGTTCCGCCACCGGGATACCGCCCGAGACCTTCTCAATTCGGGACTGGGCCTTGTCGTCCAATTGCTTGCCCAGCCGGATCAGGCGGTTGGCGAGCGAGAGTACGGTGTCGTCGTCGCGGTGGCCGATGGCGACGCCTTGCAACAGGTCTTTGAGCGCCACGCCGGGCTTTTTTTCCAGCGGGCGGCTTTCTGTTTTCAGCGATTTTTCTACGCCCACTGCGTCGATCAGCACAAAGCGGGTTTTGGCGCCATCGGCACTGTTGCTGACCCGCTTGAGGCTGTCACCATCGAGCGAGCGTACGCCACGGCCTTTCATTTGCTCGTAGTAGCCCTTGCTGCGCACATCACGCATGAACAGCAGCACTTCCAGCGGCTTTACGTCGGTGCCGGTGGCGATCATGTCGACGGTGACGGCAATGCGCGGGTTGTAGTCGTTGCGAAAACTGGACAGGATGCTGTCGGCGTCTTCTTCGGCGCGGTAGGTCACCTTCTTGCAGAAGGCGTTGCCTTGCCCATAGACCTCGCGCAGCAGATTGATGATGTCGTCGGCGTGGCTGTCTGTTTTGGCGAAAATGAGGGTCTTTGGGGTTTCTTTGCGGGCTGGGAAAATCTGAGTTTCCACGGCGGTTTTCATTGCCTGAATTACTTGGCGGATTTGGCTGACGTTTACCACGGAGCGATCGAGTTCTTTACCGGTGTAGGTGGTGTCCTCTTCGGTTTCGCTCCAGCGCTTTTTACGGGTTTGCCGGTCGCGGTGATCGACCCACTCTTTGGCTTTTAGCTCGGCGCCCTTCTGAGTGATTTCGGTTTCGATTTCGTACACGTCGTAGCCGACGTTGACGCCATCGGCCACGGATTGCTCGTAGGTGTATTCCGCAACGATGTTCTCATTGAAAAACCCGAAGGTGCGCTTGTCGGGCGTGGCGGTGAGGCCGATCAGGCTGGCATCGAAATAATCAAGCACTTGCTTCCAAAGGTTGTAGATGCTGCGGTGGCATTCATCGATGATGATGAAGTCGAAGGTTTCTACCGGCACTGCCGGGTTATAGCGCACGAACTTTTCCTGCTTGGTGGTCTGCTGGAGTTCGTTGAGCGACAGGTCTTCGGAGGAGTCGTCGATAGGCTCGCCGGAGAGGATCGAATACATGCGCTGGATGGTGCTGATGCACACCTGCGAATGCGGATCGATGCTGGGCGATGCCAGCCGTTGTACGTTGTAAAGCTCGGTGAACTTGCGGGCATCATCGGGCGGTATGTATGCCATGAATTCCTGATGCGCCTGCTTGCCGAGATTTCGGGTATCGACCAGAAACAAAATGCGCTTGGCACCACCGAACTTGAGCAGACGGTACACCGAAGTGATGGCAGTAAAGGTTTTGCCCGCACCAGTAGCCATGTGCACCAAGGCGCGTGGCTTGTTCATCCCCAGCGATTTTTCCAGCCCGGTAACGGCACTGATCTGGCAGTCGCGAAGATTGCGTTCAGGTAAGGCTGGCATCTGCTCTGCCAATCGACGACGCAAAGTTTCCGGTTGCGCCATCCAGGTTGCCAGCGTTTCCGGTTTGAAGAAGTGAAAAATTTCCCGTGAGCGCGGGGCGGGGTCGCTGTTGTCGGTAAAGCGAACGATTTGGCCCGTCGCCTCGAACAGGAAACGCAGCGGCGTATTGTCCTTGCGCCATCTCAGGCTGGCGGCGGCGTAGCGCTCGGTTTGAGTCTCAACGACCGTGAGGTTTTCACCCGCACTGTCTTTCTTGGCTTCAATGACACCCACGGCATTGCGATTGACGAACAGCACGTAATCCGCCGGGCCAGTGTCGGTGGGGTATTCACGGACCGCGACGCCAAGCGCCGCTCCAAGATTTAGTTGCTTAAAGTCCTGAACAACCCAACTAGCGTTCGTGAGCCGATTATCTATTTCAATTCGAGCTTTAGCTTCGGGGGTCATCGCGTGCAATCTATGCAAGTTGGTGCCATAACAAACATAAATTATTGCTATGGAATTGGTCAGATCAAGACTTTATCGCGAAAGCAGTAATGTGTATCTGGCAACAAATGAAAAGAGGCCAAATTGGCCTCTTTTTGTTATTGCACCGGATTATTTCACTAACTGTGTCACTAGTTTTTCACTAACTTGGCACAGTTTTCACTTTCTCTGTCACCCGACAACAATGGATCAAATATCAATCCGCGCATTCAGCGCATTGGTCTCGATAAACGCCCGGCGCGGTTCGACCAGTTCGCCCATCAGCGTCGTGAAGATCTCGTCGGCGGCAATCGCGTCGTCGATCTGCACGCGCAGCAGGCGGCGGACTTTCGGGTCCATGGTGGTTTCCCACAGCTGCTCGGGGTTCATTTCGCCGAGTCCCTTGTAGCGCTGCTTGGCGATGCCGCGTTCGACTTCGTTGAGCAGCCACTTCATGGCGTCGCCGAAGTTGCTGGCGACCTGCTTCTTCTCGCCGCGGGCCATGACACCGCCGGCGCCGAATAGGTCGGCGAGCGTTTCGGCGGTGCGCTTCAATTGCATGAAGTCGCCGGACAGCAGCAGATCCTCGTCGATCAGGCCGACTTTCAGGTTGCCGTGGTGCATGCGCTCGACGCGCAGGATCCAGCGTTCCTGAATGTCGTCGAACTTGGGCACCAGGCGCGTGCCGGCCGGGATGCGGGCGGCGATCAGCTCGCCGCTGGCGCGGGCAGTCTCTTCGCTCGACAGGTCAAGCGCCAGGTTGTGGCGGACGATGGCTTGCAGGACTTCCGGATTGATCAGGTGCGACAGGCGCTCGATGATCGCTTCGGTGGCCAGCCAGGAACGGGCCAGGCCTTCCAGGGCCGGGCCAGTGATCGGCGACCCGGCGGCGGGCGTCAGCACGGCCTCGTCGAGCGCCATGTTGAGCAAGAACTGGTTGTATTCCAGATCGTCCTTCAGGTAGCGCTCGGTCTTGCCGTGCTTGACCTTGTACAGCGGTGGCTGGGCGATATAGACGTAGCCGCGGTCGATCAGCTCCGGCATCTGGCGGTAGAGCAGCGTCAGCAGCAGGGTGCGGATGTGAGCGCCGTCGACGTCAGCGTCGGTCATGATGATGATGCGGTGGTAGCGCAGCTTGTCGACGTTGAAGTCGTCCTTGCCGATGCCGGTGCCGAGGGCGGTGATCAGCGTGACGATCTGCTCGGAGGAAATCAGCTTGTCGAAACGCGCTTTCTCGACGTTGAGCACCTTGCCGCGCAGCGGCAGGATCGCCTGGAACTTGCGGTCGCGGCCCTGCTTGGCGGAGCCGCCGGCGGAGTCACCCTCGACGATGTAGATTTCGCACAGCGCCGGATCTTTTTCCTGGCAGTCGGCCAACTTGCCGGGCAGGCCGACGCCGTCGAGCACGCCCTTGCGCCGCGTCATTTCGCGAGCCTTGCGGGCGGCTTCGCGGGCGCGCGAGGCTTCGACGATCTTGCCGCAGATCATCTTGGCATCGACCGGGCGCTCGAGCAGGAAATCAGCCAGTTTCTGCGCGACGACTTCTTCGACGGCGCCGCGGGCTTCGCTGGAAACCAGCTTCATCTTGGTCTGCGAGGCGAACTTGGGGTCCGGCATCTTGACCGACAGCACGCAGGCCAGGCCTTCGCGCATGTCGTCACCGGCGATATCGACCTTGGCCTTCTTGGCGATCTCGTTTTCGTCGATGTACTTGTTGATGACGCGGGTCATCGCGGCGCGCAGGCCGGTCAGGTGGGTACCGCCGTCGGATTGCGGAATGTTGTTGGTGAAGCAGAGCACCTGTTCCTGGTAGGAATCGTTCCACTGCATGGCCACTTCGACGCCGATGGTGATGCCGGTCTCGGCGGCGCCTTGGCCAACCTTGGCTTCGCCGGCCGAGTAGAAGATGTTCGGGTGCAGCACCGACTTGGTGCGGTTGATGTATTCGACGAAGCTCTGTACGCCGCCGGCGAAGGCGAACAGCTCTTCCTTGCCGGAACGCTGGTCGACCAGCTTGATGCTGACGCCGTTGTTGAGGAAGGACAGTTCGCGCAGGCGCTTGGCGAGGATTTCGTAATGGAATTCGACGTGGCCGAAGATTTCCTCATCGGCCAGGAAGTGCACTTCGGTGCCGCGCTTTTCGGTGTCGCCGAGGATTTTCAGCGGCGAGACTTCGAAGCCGTTGCGGGTTTCCAGCGCACGGTCGACCGGCACGCCGCGGCAAAATTCCATGAAGTGCTTCTTGCCGTCGCGGCGGATGGTCAGGCGCAGGAACTTGGACAGCGCATTGACGCAGGAGACGCCAACGCCATGCAGGCCGCCGGAGACCTTGTAGGAGTTCTGGTTGAACTTGCCGCCGGCGTGCAGCTCGGTCAGCGCGATTTCGGCGGCCGAGCGCTTGGGCTCGTGCTTGTCGTCCATCTTGACGCCGGTCGGGATGCCGCGGCCGTTGTCGATGACCGAAATCGAGTTGTCCGGGTGGATGGTGACGATGATGTCGTCGCAATGGCCGGCCAGCGCCTCGTCGATCGAGTTGTCGACGACTTCGAAGACCAGGTGGTGCAGGCCGGTACCGTCGGAAGTGTCGCCGATGTACATGCCCGGGCGCTTGCGCACGGCCTCCAGGCCTTCGAGGATCTGGATGCTGGATTCGCCGTAAGCCGGCGATGCGCCTTCTGCGCTGTTCTCTTCAATCATTGATTTGGTTCCACGTGAAACGATGAAGGTCCATCCGGCGGATGGACCTTTTTCCCTGACCGGCAGCCGCCGATTAAATGCGCATCGGCATGATCACGTACTTGAAGCGGTCGTTGCCGGGCACCGTGATCAGGGCGCTGGAATTGGCATCGTTGAAGCTCCACTGCACTTCGTCGGTATGGACGTTGTTGAGCACGTCGAGCAGGTAGCCGACGTTGAAGCCGACGTCGATCGGCTCGCCCGTGTAATTCACTTCGATTTCTTCCTGCGCCTCTTCCTGCTCGGCGTTGGCGGCGATCAGCTTGAGGCTGTTATCGGCCAGCACCACGCGGATGCCGCGGAACTTCTCGTTGGTCAGGATGGCGGCGCGCTGCATGGCCTGCATCAGCGTCTGCCGGGCGACCGTCATGTGATTGCGCAGCGCGGCCGGGACGACGCGCTCGTAATCCGGGAACTTGCCGTCGATCAGCTTGGAGACGAGGACCACGGAACCGAAGGCGAAGCGCACCTGGTTGGAGGCCAGCGTGATGTTCAGCGGCTCGTCGCTATCGACCAGCAGACGATTCAGTTCGAGCACGGTCTTGCGCGGCAGGATCAGTTCCTGGCGCGGCAGTTCCGTATCGATGGCGACGCTGGCGTAGGCCAGGCGGTGGCCATCGGTGGCGACGGCGCGCAGTTCCTTGCCTTCGACCAGCAGCAGCAGGCCGTTCAGGTAGTAGCGAACGTCCTGCGCGGCCATGCTGTACTGGGTCTTGCCGATCAGCTGACGGAAGGCCTTCTGCGTCATCGAGAACTGCCGGGTGTCGCCCTCGGTCAGCGTCATGCGCGGGAAGTCGTCGGCCGGCAGCGTCTGCAGGCTGAAGCGGCTCTTGCCGGCGCGCACTTGCAGGCGCTTGTCTTCGAGCAGCAGGCTGATTTCGGCGGTATCCGGCAGCGAGCGCAGGATTTCCTGCAGCTTGCGGGCACCGACGGTGACAGCACCGTCACCATCGCCGACGGCGCCGTCGGTCACCGTGGTGATCTGGATTTCGATGTCGGTAGCCAGCAGCGTCAGGCGCTCGCCCTTCTTTTCCAACAGCACGTTGGACAGGATCGGCAGGGTGTGACGGCGTTCGACGATTCCCGACACCGACTGCAAGGGCGCCAGAAGCGTGTCTCTTTGACTTTTAATAAGAACCATAAATTAAATTCCTTTATAGACTATATCGGGAACAGTTCTGTGGATAACGGTAAATAACAATTTGTTTTCAGTGTCTTGCAATCAAATTTCGGCTCTGCGTAAGCCTCTGGATTGCCTGTGGATGAAATCCGGATAATTTTCCCACAAAGGGGGAAAGTCCGTTTGCTCCACAAAGTACAGACAACTTGCCCACAGGCTTATGTACAGCGCTCATCCCTTGAGCACCTGCAGCAGCACGTGGAGATCGTGGTTCAGCTCGTTTTCCTTGAGGCGCAGCGAATCGATGGTCTTCACCGCGTGGATCACCGTGGTGTGGTCGCGGCCGCCGAAGGCATCGCCAATTTCCGGGAAGCTGTGCGAGGTGACTTCGCGGCACAGCCACATGGCCAGCTGGCGCGGCCGGGCGATGGCGCGGGTGCGCTTCTTGGAAAAGAAGTCGGCGACCTTGATCTTGTAATAGTCGGCGACGGTCTTCTGGATGTTGTCGATGCCGACGTTGCGCACCGAACCGATCAGATCCTTCAGCGCTTCCTTGGCCAGGTCGAGGGCGATCACCCGACCGTGGAAGGAGGAATAGGCCAGCACCTTCTTCAGTGCGCCTTCCAGCTCGCGGACGTTGGAGCGCAGGTGCTTGGCGATGAAGAAGGCGACTTCGTCGTCGAGGCGGATGCCTTCGGCCTCGGCCTTCTTCTGCAGGATGGCGACGCGCATTTCCAGCTCGGGCGGTTCGATCTGCACCGTCAGACCCCAGTCGAAACGGGTCACCAGGCGGTCGTCGAGACCGTTGATGTCCTTCGGATAGGTGTCGCAGGTGATGATGATCTGCTTGCGCGCCTCGATCAGCGCGTTGAACAGGAAGAAGAACTCTTCCTGCGAGCGGTTCTTGCCATTGAAGAACTGCACGTCGTCGAGCAGCAGCACGTCGAGCGAGCGATAGGTGCGCTTGAAGGTGTCGAAGGACTTCTGCTGGTAGGCACGGACGACGTCGGAGTAGTAATCCTCGGCGTGCACATAGCGCACCACCTTGTCCGGGTTCTCGCCGACGATGGTGTTGCCGATGGCGTGGATCAGGTGGGTCTTGCCGAGGCCGGCGCCACCGTAGATGAACAGCGGGTTGTAGGCACCGCCCGGATTGTTGGCCACCTGGATGGCGGCGGCCCGGGCCAGGTCGTTGGCCTTGCCGACGACCAGGTTGTCGAAGGTGAAGGCGTTGAACAGCCGGGATTTTTCATAATTGCCGCCGCGGGCCCGCGATTTTTCCTCGCTCTTGCCGGACCTGGCGGCCTTGGCCGGCGCTTCTGCCGGCGTCGTATCGCTCTTGGCCTCGCTGCGCGCCGGGGTCGTCCGACCGCTGCCGATGACCAGCGCAATGCTGACCGGGGCGGCAAAGAAACTGCGGCTATAGTCCTCGATACGCGTCAGGTAGCGATCGCGCACCCACTTGAGGATGAAGCTGTTGGGGGCAATCAGGCGCAGGCCGTCTTCGTTGGCCGTGCTTTCGCCTTCGAGGCGCAGCGGCTTGATCCAGGTGTTGAACTGCTGAGCAGGTAGTTCCTGTTCAAAACGTTGTAAACAGGATTCCCAGAAACCGGCCATTGACTACGATGCTCCTCCCCGCGGACGAAAAGATGCCGGCGGGTGATTTTATTTGTTTGATTTAAAGACGTTTTTGGTGTTTTCGCCGAGGCCGTCCAACGGTCCGCGAAAGGCGTGATTCTACCCCTCATGCCGAAAGTTATCCACAGCTGTGAAAAATAATTGATCTTGACAGGCTATGTGTTAACGCGGTGTAATTGCGCGTTTTTCTTAGCACATCAAGGGATTACCAACATGAAACGCACGTATCAACCGTCGGTCGTGCGCCGCAAGCGCA
>PHCS01000082.1 GCA_002840845.1 Betaproteobacteria bacterium HGW-Betaproteobacteria-14 | reverse complement strand
CCGCCGGCTTGGCCGCGACCGGCGGCGCGGCCGGCGCCTTGGGCTGCGGCGGCGGCCAGGTGACTTCGCCGTCCTTGATGACGGTCAGGCCGCGGAGGGCCTCGTCTTCCATATTGACGTCGAGGGTGCCGTCGCTTTTTACGCTTTGCGTCTTGCACAGCTCCTCGGCGAGGCGGAACAGGTTGGTCGCGTAGAGCGTCGACGACTGCTTGGACAGGCGCGAAGGCAGGTCGGTGTAGCCGACGAGGGTCACGCCGTGCTTCACCACCACCTGGCCCGGTTCGGTCAGCTCGCAGTTGCCGCCCTGCTCGGCCGCCATGTCGACGATCACGCTGCCCGGCTTCATGCTCTGCACCATCTCGGCGGTGATCAGCCGGGGCGCCGGCTTGCCGGGAATCAGCGCCGTGGTGATGATGATGTCCACTTCCCGGGCCTGCCTGGCGTACATCTCGCGCTGGGCCTGCTGGAAGCCCTCGCTCATCACCTTGGCGTAGCCGCCGCCGCCGGAGCCTTCCTCCTCGTAATCGACCTTGACGAATTCGCCGCCCAGCGACTTGACCTGATCGGCCACTTCGGCACGCGTGTCGTTGGCGCGCACGATGGCGCCCAGGCCGGCGGCCGTGCCGATCGCCGCCAGGCCGGCGACGCCGGCGCCGGCGATGAATACCTTGGCCGGCGGCACCTTGCCCGCGGCCGTGATCTGGCCGTTGAAGAAGCGGCCGAAGGCGTTGGCGGCCTCGATGACGGCGCGGTAGCCGGCGACGCCGGCCTGGGAGGTCAGCGCGTCCATCTTCTGCGCGCGGCTCAGGGTGCGCGGCAGCGAATCGATGGCCAGTACGGTGGCCTTTTTGGCGGCAAGCTGTTTCAGCAATTCCGGGTTTTGCGCCGGCCAGACGAAACCGATCAGGGTTCCGCCCTCGCGCATCAGGCCGACCTCTTCGGCAGAGGGCGGGCGCACCTTGAAGACGATGTCGGCCTTCGCCCACAACGCGGCGGCGCCCTCGAGCACCTCGGCGCCGGCGGCGCGATAGCTGTCGTCGCTGCAGTTGGCCGCATCGCCGGCGCCCGATTGCACGGCGACCGAGAAGCCCAGCTTGATGAGTTTTTCTACGACCTCGGGCACGGTGGCGACGCGTTTTTCGCCTGCGGCCGTTTCCTTCGGCACGCCTATGACCAGTGACATGGTCCCCCCTTGATATGATTGGTGAATTCCGCTGCGTCAGACAGTCGCCCAGGGCGGCGTTGACGCAAGGCAGCAATGATACTTTAATCGGCCCATAGAGTGGAGTTAGGGCTACGTCATGAAACAGGACGCGACTCGAGGACAGCCATGAAAAAACAAGCGCGCAAGCTCCGTTCGCAGAAGGTCGGCATGGCGCCGGGCTCGCTGGTCCATGTGGGCGAGCGCCGCACCGACCGGCCCCACATCACGCTGTTCGAATTCGATGCCGACTCGCTGCTGGAGAAGCGCTTCAAGTCGGTTACGGAATCGCGCGAACACGCCCGCGGCCAAGGCATCCTGTGGCTCAACGTGCACGGCCTGCACGAGCCGGACGTCATGGCGGAGATCGGCCGGCGCTTCGGCCTGCACCCCCTGGTGCTGGAGGACATCCTCAACACCGACCAGCGGCCGAAGGTGGACGACTACGGCGACTATCTCTACATCGTCGCCCGCTTTTTCGACTACGACACGGCCACGGGCGCCATCGGTTCGGACCAGGTGAGCATCGTGCTCGGCGCGGACTTCGTCCTGACCTTCCAGGAACGGCCGACCGGCACCTTCGATCCGCTGCGCGAGCGGCTGCGCAGCGACAAGGGGCAGGTCCGCAGGCTCGGCGCCGACTACCTCGCCTACTCGCTGCTCGACACGCTGATCGACCGCTACTTCGTCGTGCTGGAGCAGATGACGGAGCGCACCGAGGCGCTTGAAGACCAGCTCCTGCAGAAGGCCACCCCTGCCCTGCTCAAGGAAATCCACGAGATCAAGCGCGAAGCGATGACCCTGCGGCGCGCCATCTGGCCGCTGCGCGAAGTCATCAACAGCCTGACACGGGCCGACCAGCGCTTCTTCAAGCCGGCCACCCAGCCCTACCTGCGCGACATCTACGACCACACCGTGCATGTCATCGAGTCGCTGGAGAGCATCCGCGACCTCATCGCCGGCATGCTCGACATCTACCTGTCGAGCATGTCCAACCGGGTCAACCTGGAAGTGCGCATCCTGACCGTAATCACCACCCTGTTCATGCCGGCCGCGCTCATCGCCGGCATCTTCGGCATGAACTTCAAGTCCATGCCGCTGCTGGAGGACAGCGAGGGATTCCTCATTTCGCTCAGCTTGATGGCGGCGATTGCTGTAGTGATGGTTACGGTTTTCTGGCGGCGACGCTGGCTGGGCTAGGCCGCATCATAAGCGCCTCCGGAAAAAAGAATGATGGCCGCATGCCTGACTGCGTGATGCTTCTTGGGTAAAATCCTCAACACAAGAACGAAACGAACCCGGAACAGACCAGCGCCGCCGCGGCCAGCGCAGCGCTCACTCAGTGGAGGAAGGGGATTGCCAGCAGCCTCATGGTCCGCCAGGCGCTTCTGCCAATGGCGGCATTCTCGATCCGACAGTCCCCCTACATGATCCGCAGCGCTTTCCCCCTTGCCGTCGACGCGGCCGAGGATCGCGCGCTGGCGGAACTGCGCGCCCTGCACGCCCTCGCCGAGGCCATCAACCGCTGCGCTTCCCTCGATCCGGTCTACCCGGAAGCCTTGCAAGCCCTGCGCTGGACGACCGGCGCCGATCGCGCCGCCGTGTTGCTGTTCGATGCTGGCGGCACCATGCGCTTCATAGCCTCGGACGGGCTCTCCGATCGCTACTGCAAGGCGGTGGAAGGCCATTCGCCCTGGGCGGCGAATGAAACGAACGCCCAGCCCATCCTGGTTCCCGCGCCGGAGCGGGAGCCCTCCATCGCCAAGCTGATGCCCCTGCTGCGCGAGGAAGGCATCGCCTCGCTGGCCTTCATCCCCATCGCGCACCAGGGCCGGCTGCTCGGCAAGTTCATGCTGTATTTCAATGAACCGCATGAGATGGCGGCGCATGAAGTCCGCCTGGCGCTGACCGTCGCCGAATACCTTGCGCTGGCCCTCTCGCGGCAGCGTGCAGTGGAGGAATTGCGCCAGCTCAATGCCGAACTCGAAGAGCGGGTGCAGCACCGCACCCGGGAACTCGAGGCGGCCAACCGGGAGATGGAGGCCTTCTGCTATTCGATATCGCACGACCTGCGCGCGCCGCTTCGCGCGCTCGACGGCTTTTCGCGCATCCTGCTGGAGGATGTCGGCCAGATCCTCGACGAGGAGGACAAGGACAACCTGCGTCGCATCATCGCGGCCAGCGGCCGCATGGGCGTCCTGATGGACGACCTGCTCGAACTCTCCCGCATCGGCCGCGCCGAGTTGCGCCCGGCCGAAACCGACTTGGGCGCGCTGGCCAACGAGATCATCGGGCGGCTGCACATTGAAGCGCCCGGGCGCCGCACAACCATCCGCATCGAAGCTGGAATGACGGTACGGGCCGACGCCGGCCTGATGCGCATTGCCCTGGACAACCTACTGAGTAACGCCTGGAAATACACCCGCAACATTGCCGAAGCGCACATCGACTTCGGCCGGCGGATCGAGGACGGCAGGACGGTTTTCTTCGTGCGCGACAACGGCGCAGGATTCGACATGCGCCACGCCGCCAAGCTGTTCTCGCCATTCCAGAGCGCGCACGCGCCCGGCGAATTCGAGGGCAACGGCATCGGACTGGCCATCGTGCAGCGCATCGTGGCGCGCCATGGCGGCCGCGCTTGGGCGGAAGCCGAGCCCGGCCTGGGCTCGACATTCTGCTTCACGCTCTGGGAGGCGGGGATCCCGGCTGACCTGCCGGCGGCTTCTTCTCGGCTTTCTTCTCCGCCAGCTTGACGATCACCAGCGAGCAATTGTCGCCGTTGCCGGTGGCGCGGTCGCGCGCGCGCTGGATGAGGATTTCCGCCGCCGCGCGCGGCGGATGGGCGGACAGCACGCCGCCCAGCTCGGCATCCGTGAAGTAGGCCCACAGGCCGTCCGAGCAGAGCAGGAAGGTGTCGCCGTCGGCCGGCGGCGCCGTGCCGCCGTAGTCGATGGTCGGCTCGCGCTCTGAGCCGAGGCAGCCGAGCAGGACGTTTTTCTGCGGATGGTTTTCCGCCTGCTCGGGCGTCAGGTAGCCCTTCTTGAGCATCTCGTTGACATAGGAATGGTCGGAGCTGCGGCTGACCAGCTTGTCGCCGCGGAAGTGGTAGATGCGCGAGTCGCCGCAATGCGCCCAGTCGACCCGGCCGGGCTGGAACAGCAACACGCAGGCGGTGGTGTGCGGATCCTGCTCGCTGGTGAAGCGCGTCAGCTTGACGATCACATGCGCCTCGGAAACGATCGAGCCGAGCAGCTGCTCCGCCGATTCGTCGGCAGGTGCGTAAGCGTCGAAATTCTGCTGCGCCTTGTGCACGACCTGTTCCGCCGCCATGGCGCCGCCGGTATGGCCGCCCATGCCGTCGGCCAGCACCGCCATGAACATGCCGCGCCGGCTGGCATGGGGAAACAGGGCGACGCGGTCCTGCTGTTCCTTGCGGTCGCCGATGTGCTGGGCAGTGCAGGTTTCTACGGACAGGGTCACTGGTTATTCGTGCTCGATATTGAAGTCGCTGACTTTAGCATGCAAACGGCACTTTGGTGATAGCCTTCCCCGCAAAGGAGATACGGCATGCTTTATCCGAAAAGGGGTTTCAATCAGGTCGCCATCGGCGAGCGTTTCGAGAGCGCCATGACCATGACGGAAACGCACATCGTCATGGGCGCCGGCCTGTTCGGCGACTTCAACCGGCTGCATGTGGACGAACCCTTCGCGAGGGGATCGCGCTACGGCGGCCGCATCGCCCACGGCTACCTCACCAGCTCACTCATCGCGGCATCGTACGGCATGGTCTTCCACGGCACGGCCATCGCCTACCTGGAGCACGCCTGCAGGTTCCTCAAGCCGGTGCGCGCCGGCGACACGCTCACCACCGTCTGGGAAGTCACCGCCCTCACGCCGAAACCGAAGCACGACGGCGGCATCGTCGCCATGAAAGCCACCTGCAGCAACCAGGACGGCGAAGTGGTGGCGGAAGCCACGGGGACAATGCTGGTGAAGAACGCCTGAGCGCCGCCCGCCGGGCCGCCCCAAGGGCGGCGCAGACAGAACCCGGAGCCGCGCAGCGGCGAACCCCCGTCACCCCCGCCCCAGGGGCGGGGGCTGGGGGGTGGGTCGTCTTTCCTCTTCCCGCAGCCGCAGCACGCGCCGCTGCACCTTGCCGGTGGTGGTCATGGGCAGCGCGTCGATGAACTCGATGGTCTTCGGGTATTCGTAGGGCGCCAGGTATTTCCGAACGTGGGCCTGCAACTCGGCTTCCAGTTCGCCCGAGGCCTGCTGCCCCGCCTGCAGTACGATGAAGGCCTTGATGAAGGTGCCGCGCGTTTCGTCGGGCGCGCCGATCACCGCGGCGTTGGCCACCGCCGGATGCTTCACCAGGCAGTTCTCGATCTCCGAGGGGCCGATGCGGTAGCCGGCGCTCTTGAACATGTCGTCGGCGCGGCCCTGGTACCAGAGGTAGCCGTCCTCGTCCATCTTCGCCAGGTCGCCCGTGCGGCCCCAGGCGGCCATGCCCTCGCCGATGAACTTCTCCTGCGTCGCCTGCGGGTTCTTCCAGTACTCGAGCAGGAACACCGGGTCGCGCTCGCCGTTGCAGGCGCGCTGCACGCACACCTCGCCCACCTCGCCCGGCGGAAGGACGTTGCCGGCGTCGTCGACCACCGCCACGCGATGGCCCGGATAGGGCCGCCCCATGGCGCCCGGCTTGGGCGGGTAGGCCGCGGCGCAGCCACCGACGACATAGTTGATCTCGGTCTGGCCGAAGATCTCGTTGATGCTGACGCCGAGCTGTTCCCGTGCCCAGCCGAAAACCGTTTCGCCCACCGCCTCGCCGCCGCTCATGATGGTGCGGAGGTTGACATCGAAGCGCGCCTTCGGCTCCGGCACCGCCTTCATCATCATCTTCAGCGCCGTGGGAAAGAGGAAGGCGTTCCTTACGCCGTACTTCTCGATCAGCCAGAAGGCCTTCTCCGGGTCAAAGCGGCCGCGGTAGCCGAGGATCGGCATGCCGTAGTGCCAGGTCGGCAGCAGCGCGTCGAACAGCCCGCCGGTCCACGCCCAGTCGGCCGGCGACCAGAACATGTCGTTCGGCTGGGGAAAGAAGTCGTGCGAGCAGGCAAAGCCCGGCAGGTTGCCGAGCAGCGTGCGCTGCGCCATCAGCGCGCCCTTCGGATTGCCCGTCGTGCCGCTGGTGTAGATGATCAGCGCCGGATCGTCGGCGGCGGTGTCGACGCACTGGAAGCGGCGCGAGGCGCGCGCGAGCAGCGCGTCCCAGTCGTGCACGCCGGTCTCCTTCGCCCCGCCGACACCGATGACATGGCGCAGATTCGGCAGCTTGTCCTTCACCGCCCACAGCTTGGGCAGCGAGGCTTCGTCCACGATGGCGACGCAGGCCTCGGAGTTTTCCAGCCGGTACTCCAGCGCGTCGGGGCCGAACAGGTGCGACAGCGGCAGCGCGACAGCGTCCATCTGGTAGCAGGCGATGTGCGCGATGCCAGTCTCCGGCCGCTGCGGCAGGATGATGGCGACGCGGTCGCGCCGCATGACGCCGAGCGCATGCAGCACGTTGGAGAGGCGGTTGGCCTGCATCTGGATGTCCCAGAAGGTCCACGCCTCCGTGTGCCCGGCCTCGTCCTCGTAGTAGAGCGCGAAGCGCGAACGGTCGGCCGCCCAGCGCCCGCAGCATTCGCGCGCCATGTTGTAGCGGGCCGGCGCGTTCCAGCGGAAGGTGTCGAAGAGTTCGTCGTAGTTTTTCGCCGCGGTATTGAGTTCCATGCTCGCTCCGTTACGGACCGGAAACGCCGTCATTCCCGCGCAAGCGGGAATCCATGGGCCCGACCTTTGATGTGGATTCCCGCTTGCGCGGGAACGACAAGATTATCCCCCCAGCTGGCGGTCGAGTAATTCTATCCAGTGCGACACCGGGGTTGCCGTTCCCTCCTGCAGGTGCGCGATGCAGCCGATGTTGGCGCTGGCGATGGCCGCCGGCGCGCCGGCATGCAGCGCCGCCAGCTTGTTCGCGCGCAGCTTCAGCGAGATCTCCGATTGCAGGATGGAGTAGGTGCCGGCCGAGCCGCAGCACAGGTGGCCGTCGGCCACCGGCGTCAGCTCGCAGCCGGCCGCCAGAAGGATCTCCTCGACGGTGCCGCGCACCTGCATGCCGTGCTGCAGGGAACAGGGGGCGTGGAAGGCGATTTTCCGCCGTGTCGCGGCGGCTGACTTTCGCAGCAGCTCGAGCAGGGCGTCCTTCTCCTGCATGACCGCCTCGGCGATGTCGCGCGTCAGCAGGGAGACGCGCGCGGCCTTCGCCGCGTAGTCCGCGTCATGCTGCAGCAGGTAGCCGTACTCGCGCACGTGGGCGCCGCAGCCGGAGGCGGTGATCACCACTGCCTCGGCGCCGGCCTCGAGGTGCGGCCACCAGGCGTCGATGTTGCGCCGCGCCTCGTCGAGCGCGCCCGCCTGGTCGTGCAGGTGGTAGCGCACCGCGCCGCAGCAGCCCGCGCCCTCCACCTCGACCAGGGCGATGCCGAGACGGTCGAGCACGCGCGCGGCGGCGTCATTGATGTTCGGCGCCATGGCCGGCTGCACGCAGCCGGCCAGCATGAGCATGCGGCGCGCATGATGCCGCCGTGTCACGGGGGCTGACTTTTGCCTTGGCGGCACCTTGGCCTTCAATGCCGCGGGCAGCAGCGGGCGGAACAGCTGGCCGAGGCGCATCGCCGGCGTGAACAGCCCGCGCCGCGGCAGGAACTCGCGCAGGACGAAGCGCAGCAGGCGCTGGCCGGCGCTGCGCGGCAGCCTTTCCTCGGCGAGCGCGCGGCCGATGTCGATCAGGCGGTGGTACTCCACGCCGGACGGACAGGTGGTCTCGCAGGAGCGGCAGGTCAGGCAGCGGTCGAGGTGCGTCCGCGTCTTGACCGTGTAGCTGCCGCCCTCCAGCATCTGCTTGACGAGATAGATGCGCCCGCGCGGGCCGTCGAGCTCGTCGCCGAGCAGCTGGTAGGTCGGGCAGGTGGCGGTGCAGAAGCCGCAGTGCACGCACTTGCGCAGGATGGCCTCGGCTTCGCGGCCTTCCGGCGTGTGGCGGATGAAATCGGCGAGATGGGTCTGCATTTTATTGGCGCCCGCGTGCCAACCTGTCATTCCCGCGCAAGCGGGAATCCAAGCGGCGCTTGAACAGGATTCTGGGTCCCCGCTTCCGCGGGGACGACGGAAATTGAGCGCGTTCCTTCACGGGTTTCATCACAGTTCCGGATAGAGCCGGCCTGGATTGAACAGCCCTTGCGGATCGAAGGCGCGCTTGAGCTTGCGCTGGAGCTGCATCACGGCATCCGGCAACGGCTGGAAGACGCCTGCCGCGCTTTTCACTTTGTCTTCGCCGCGGAACAGCGTGGCGTGGCCACCCGCCGCGGCAACGGCCGCGCGCGCGACGGACGCCTCGCCGTCGAAAGCCAGCCAGCGCAGGACGCCGCCCCATTCGATCAGCGGCGCGCCGGGCAGGTCGAGCGGCGCGCAGTGCGAAGGCAGGGAAAGCCGCCACTGCGCCCCCTCACCCGTGAAATGGCCGTGGCGCTGCTCGCGCACGCTTTCCCAGAACGTCGCCGCATCGTCGACCGCCTCGCCGCCGAGCTTTTCCCGCGCCGCCGCCACCGCCGCGCGTGCGCCGGAGAGGCGCACCGTAAGGAGGTCGTCATGCCAGCAGGTCGCCGAAACCGGCAGCGGCTGGCCGCCCCAGCGGTTCATCGTCTCGATCGCCTTGTCCTGCGGCAGCTCCAGGCGCAGCGTGGCTTCCGCCGCCGGCCTCGGCAGCACCTTGAGCGACACTTCCAGCAGCAGCCCCAGGGTGCCGAGCGCGCCCGTCATCAGGCGCGAGACATCGTAGCCGGCGACGTTCTTCATCACCTGGCCGCCGAAGTTGAGCACCTCGCCCTTGCCGTCGAGCACCTTCACGCCGAGGACGAAATCGCGTGTCGCACCCGCGGTGGCGCGGCGCGGTCCCGACAGGCCGACGGCCACGCAGCCGCCGACGGTCGCTGTCTCGCCAAAATGCGGCGGCTCGAAGGCCAGCATCTGCCCCTGCTCCGCCAGCACCGCTTCCAGCTCGGCCAGCGGCGTGCCGGCGCGCGCCGTCACCACCAGCTCGGTCGGCTCGTAGGCGACGATGCCGGCATGGCCCGCCGTCTCGAGCAGTTCGCCCACGGGCGGATTGCCGAAGAAATCCTTCGTGCCGCCGCCGCGGATGCGCAGCGGCTGTTTGTCCGTCGCCGCGGCAAGCACGCGCTCGCGCAGTTTTTCAGTTTGATCGTTCATAAAAACCTTTTTCACCACAGAGGCACAGAGACACAGAGAAAAACAATCCTGCCGTTCTCTGTGTCTCTGTGCCTCTGTGGTTAATGGTTTTGCAGTTCATCCTTTGGCCGTTCCCGTCAGCCGATATTCCGAGCAGCGCCGCGGCGTCGGCACGGCCTTGCCGGGATTGAGCAGGGTGTGCTCGTCGAAGGCGGCCTTGACGCCGTGGAAGGCGGCCAGCTCCTCCTTCGAGAACTGCACGCACATCTGGTTCACCTTCTCGATGCCGACGCCGTGCTCGCCAGTGATGGTGCCGCCGACTTCCACCGACAACTCCAGGATCTTGCCGCCATAGGCCGTGGCGCGCTCGACTTCGCCCTCGACGTTGGCGTCGAACATGATGAGCGGGTGCAGGTTGCCGTCGCCGGCGTGGAAGACGTTGGCGCAGCGCAGATGGTATTCCTCGGACAGCTCGGCGATGCGCGTCAGCACGTGCGCCAGGTGCTTGCGCGGGATGGTGCCGTCCATGCACAGGTAGTCCGGCGTGATGCGCCCCACCGCCGGGAAGGCGGCCTTGCGCCCGGCCCAGAACTTGAGCCGCTCGGCCTCGTCGTGCGAGACGCGGATGTCGGTGGCGCCGCTCTTCTCCAGCACGGCGCACATGGCGGCGATCTCCTCGGCCACCTCCTCCGGCGTGCCGTCGGATTCAGCCAGCAGGATGGCTTGCGCATTCAGGTCGTAGCCGGCATGCACGAAATCCTCGACGGCGTGGGTGGCCGGCTTGTCCATCATCTCCAGCCCGGCCGGGATGATGCCGGCGGAAATGATGTCGGCGACGGCATTGCCGGCCTTGATGACATCGTCGAAGGAGGCCATCACCACCTGCGCCAGCAGCGGCTTCGGCGTCAGCTTCACCGTCGCCTCGAGCACGACGCCGAGCATGCCTTCCGAGCCGATCATCAGCGCGAGCAGGTCATAGCCGGGCGAATCGAGCGCGCCGGAACCGACCTCCACCACCGTGCCGTCGATCAGCGCGACGCGCAAACTCAGCACGTTGTGCACCGTCAGGCCGTATTTCAGGCAATGCACGCCGCCGGAGTTCTCGGCGACGTTGCCGCCGATGGTGCAGGCGATCTGGCTGGAGGGGTCGGGCGCGTAATACAGACCGTAGGGCGCCACCGCTTCGGAGATGGACAGGTTCCTCACGCCCGGCTGCACGCGCGCCGTGCGCGAAACCGGATCGATGTCGAGGATGCGCATGAACTTCGCCAGCGACAGCACGACGCCATGCGCCACCGGCGTGGCACCGCCCGACAGCCCGGTGCCGGCGCCGCGCGCCACCACCGGCACGCGCAGTTCATGGCACAACCTGAGCACGGCGACGACCTGCTCTTCAGTGTGCGGCAATGCCACCAGCAGCGGCAGCTGGCGGTAGGCGGTGAGGCCGTCGCACTCGTAGGGCACGAGATCCTCGCGCTCGACGAGCAAGGAGTCAGTCGCCAGGATGCGGCGCAGGCCTGCCATCAGGCGCACGAAGTCGAAGTCCGGATTCTGCGTCGTGCCG
>PHCS01000081.1 GCA_002840845.1 Betaproteobacteria bacterium HGW-Betaproteobacteria-14 | reverse complement strand
GGTGGCAACCCGCACCGACTACAAGCTGATATTCCCGCGCACCGAATACCATTGCGCGCGCTGCGGCGGACACCAGGGCCATGTCTTCAAGGACGGCCCACAGCCGACCGGGCTGCGCTACTGCAACAACGGACTCGCGCTGCAGTTCGTCGCACGCAGCGACAAGCTGCCGGAGTTGCGCGCTTGATCGGCGCGCTGCGTGGGCTGGCTGGGCTGGCCTGGCTGGCCACGGCCCTGCTGGCCGCGCCTGCCTTGTCGCAGGCGCCCACGGCACCGGCGCAAACGGCGACGGCCATTTTCGCCGGCGGCTGCTTCTGGTGCGTCGAGGCGGATTTCGACAAGCTGCCGGGCGTGATCAACACGGAATCGGGGTACACCGGCGGGACGGTTGCCAATCCGACTTACGAACTGGTCAGCGCCGAGGTCACGGGCCATGCGGAAGCGGTGCGGGTCACCTACGATCCGGCAACCCTGAGCTATGAACGCCTGCTCGACTACTTCTGGCGCCACATCGACCCCACCGTGAAGAACGAGCAGTTCTGCGACACCGGCACCGCGTATCGCAGCGCCATTTTCTACCTGGACGAGACGCAGCGCCTGGCCGCCGAAGCCAGCCGGGAAGCGCTGCTGAAAAGCGGAAAGTTCAGCCAGATCCACACCGAGATCACGGCGGCCGGCGCATTCTGGCTGGCCGAGGAATCCCACCAGAACTACTACAAGAAAAACCCGTTCAGGTACTACTTGTATCGCAGCCTGTGCGGACGGGACGATCGGCTGAAGGAAGTGTGGGGGAAAAACCCTTAGGAGGTTTCAGGACGCCAGCACCAGCGCCAGCGCGATGGCGCCGGGCAGCGCCTGCACCCAGAGGATCGTCCGGCTGACGGTGAGCGCGCCGAAGACGCCGGCAACGATCACGCAGCCGAGAAAAAACACCTTCACTGGCCCGCCCGCCGCGCCCAAGAGCAGGCCCCACACCAGCCCGGCGACGAGGAAGCCGTTGTACAGGCCCTGGTTCGCCGCGAGGTTTTTCGAAGCCTTGGCAAACTCAGGCTTCAGGCCGAAGATGCGCCTGCCGAGCGGCTTGTCCCAGTAGAACATCTCCAGCATGAGGAAATTCAGGTGCAGCAGCGCGACCAGCGCGACGGCGATGTTGGCGACGGTTGTCATGTTCGCTCCTTGGGTAGTCAGCGTTTCCGCCCGGTGAAATCGTCCATGCTTTTCGTGATGCCGAAGAAGCCCATCAGCGCGTCGAACCATGCAGTCGGCAGCAGGCGCAGCGGGAAGGCGCAGCGCACGAACCAGGGCAGGATCAACCGCGTCTCGTCGCGCTCGATGGCGCGCACGATGCGCGCGGCGACGGCCTCCGGCTTCATGATCGGCAGCAGCAGCGGGAAGCGCGTGCGCACGCCCTCGAACATGCCGGTGGCGACGTAATACGGGCAGACCACGGTGGTCCGCACCGGCACGCTGTCGTGGGCGAACTCCAGGCGCAGCGACTCGTCGAAGGCGATGGCGGCAGCCTTGCTCGCCGAGTAGTCGGCCAGGCGCGGCACGGCAGCGATGCCCGAGGCCGAGGCGATGGTGACGATGTGCCCGGCGCCCCGCTCCTTCATGCCGGGCAGGAAGGCGCGCACCGTGCGGAAATGCGCCAGCGTGTTCACCGCGAAGGTGCGCTCGACCTCCTCGTCGGTCACCTCCAGCATGCGCTTGCCATCCACGATGCCGGCGTTGTTGATCAGCACATCGACCGTGCCGTGCTCCGCCAGCGTGCGCGCCGCCGCGGCATCGATGGAGGCCCGCTCGGCGAGGTTGCAGGCATACGCCGCAGCCTGCCCGCCCGCCGCCGCGACCTCGCCGGCCACCGCCGCGAGGTGCGACTCGTCCAGGTCCCACAAGATCAGCCGACCGCCCTTCGCCGCGATCTCCTGCGCCATCAACCGGCCGATGCCGCTGGCGGCGCCGGTGATCAGCACCTTGCAATTCCTGAAGTCGGTCATCTCTTACCCCCAATGCGGACATTATGGCCCAGGAGCCGGCCATCGCCGTATCGCGGGGGCTGACTTTCCCGGAATTGCATGATGGCCCCACCAGTCGTAGGATTATGCGCAAGGCATGGTAGGGAGAAGTTCCGGATAGCGCCGTACTGCAGCAACTGACTTTGGCCAGCCCCTGAAATGAAAAGGCCCGACGGGGTCGCCGTCGGGCCGATCCATGGATACAGGTTAACTTCACCTTTATTGTAGCAACGGCTCTCACCCCGGAAGACTACAACGGTTTGGATTATGGAAGGAAAAGGCATGACTGACAAGACCCTTGAACCACTGACTTTCGGGTTCGACATTGGCATCGCCTCGGTCGGCTGGTGCGTGCTCGGCGAAAACCGTATCGTCGATCTCGGCGTGCGCTGCTTCGACAAGGCGGAAACAGCCAAGGAAGGTGAATCGCTGAACCTTGCGCGACGTACCGCGCGGCTGATGCGCCGCCGCCTGCGCCGCCGGGCGTGGCGGCTGACCAAGCTGGCGAGGCTGCTGAAGCGCGAAGGACTGATCGCGGACACGAAGACGCTCCAGACGGCCAGCCCCAAGTCGCCCTGGTGCCTGCGCGTCGCGGGTCTCGATTGCAAGCTCGATGCGGACGAATGGGCGCGCGTCATCTACCACCTTTGCAAGCATCGCGGCTTCCACTGGATCAGCAAGGCCGATAAGAAGAAAGCCGAAGGCGACAAGAAGGAAGGCGGTCGTGTAACACAAGGGCTGTCCGATACCGAACGCTACATGGAGGAACTGGGCACCCGCAGCGTAGCCAAGATGGTATTGACCAAGTTCCCAGACGCCCAACGCAACAAGCAGGGCAACTACGATAAAGCGCTCTCGCGCGTCCTGCTGGCCGACGAGTTGTCGCTGCTCTTCAAACAGCAGCGGGAACTCGGCAACCCCCACGCCACAGCAGAACTGGAAGCGGCCATTCTCGGCATTGGCGACCGGAAAACCGGTTTGTTCTGGGAACAGAAGCCGCCGCTGGCCGGCGCCGATCTGCTCAAGATGCTCGGCAAATGCACTTTCGAGAAGGACGAGTACCGCGCCCCCAAGGCCAGCTTCACGGCGGAGCGCCATGTCTGGCTGACGCGGATCAACAATCTGCGCATCGTCGCCGACGGCGTCACACGGCCATTGAACCCGGAAGAACGCCGCATTGCGCTGCCCCTGCCCTATGGCTATGCGAACGCGAAACTCGATTACAAGCAACTGCGCACCGCGCTAGCCAAGAAGACTGGACTGGACAACTTCAACTTCGCCGGCATCGCCGGGGACAAGGAGAAGGACGTTCTCGTCAAACTGCCCGCCTGGGAAATACTGAGCAAGACGCTCAAGGCCAAGGGCCTCGAAACAGAATGGCAAGGCATGGCCGGCGCCGCGACCGGCGGCAACCCGACACTGCTGGACGAAATCACCCGCGTTCTCTCCGTTTTCAAGGATGGCGCCGAGGTCGAGGCCGAACTGCGCAAGCTGAATCTGCCCGGCGGCGTGAAAATGATCGAGGCGCTATCCGAAATCAGCTTCGACAAGTTCCACAATCTATCTCTGAAGGCCCTACGCAAGATCGTGCCGCACATGGAAACCGGCCTGCGCTACGACGAAGCCTGCCAAGCCGCCGGCTACCACCACAGCCAGCTGCATCAAGCCGGCGCGGGTGAACACAAATATCTGCCGCCGTTCTACGCCCGCCGCGACAAGGACGGCCGCATGGTGTTCGCCGAGGACATGGACGTACCGAGAAACCCCGTCGTCCTGCGCGCGCTCAACCAGGCGCGCAAGGTGTTGAACGCCTTGGTGCGCACCTATGGCTCGCCAGCCTCCATCCACATCGAGATGGCGCGCGACCTCTCCCGCCCGCTGACCGGCCATTGGACAGATAACGGTAAGTACATTGAAGGCCGCAGGGATATCGAGAAGTTGCAGGAGGAATACCGCAAACGTAATGAGGACGACAAAGCTGTCTTTTCGCAGGAGCATGGTGTGGCTCGCAACGGCAAGGGCTTTGGACGGGACTTCGAGAAATTCCAGCTCTACCGCGAGCAGAACAGCCAATGCCCATACTGTCAGAATGCGCTCGATCTCAACAACGTGTTGAGCGATACCAGCTATGCTCAAGTCGACCATGCCTTGCCCTACTCGCGAAGTTACGATGACAGCAAGAACAACAAGGTACTGGTGCATACGACTTGCAACCAGAACAAGGGCAACCGCACACCCTACGAATACCTGACTACGCAAGGCGGCGAGGACGGAGAACGCTGGATTAGGTACAAGGTGTGGATTGAGGCTACTTATCCAGGCAAGACCAAGCAAGCCAAGCGCCAGCGACTGCTACGCAAGGATTTCACGGGGAAAACCGCCGAGGAATTCAAGGAGCGCAACCTCAACGACACGCGCTACATCTGCAAGTTCTTCAAGAACTACGTCGAACGTTACCTGAAACTAACGCCGAAAGCAGGCGCAAGCGAGACGGTGGAAACAAAGGCTAAGCGCTGTGTCGTACTTAACGGTCAGACCACCGCCTTTCTGCGCGCCCGCTGGGGGCTGCTTAAGATTCGTGGTGAAAGCGACCGACACCACGCGCTCGACGCCGCCGTGGTCGCCGCCTGCAGCCATGGCATGGTCAAGCGGCTGGCCGACTATTCGCGCACCAAGGAACTGGCCAAGGCGCGCGACGGCTTCCCCGATCCCGAAACCGGCGAGATTCTCGATCCGGCCGCGTTCCAGAAACTCACTGCCCACTTCCCCGACCCATGGCCGCATTTCCGTCAGGAACTCGAAGCGCGGCTCGGCATCGGCGATCTGCGGGAACTGCGCGCCCGACTGGAAACGTTCGGCACCTACCCGCCGGAAGCCCTCTCCGCCGTGCGTCCGCTGTTCGTCTCGCGCGCGCCGCAGCGGAGAGGTGGCGGACCAATACATGAGGAAACCATTCGCTCAACAAAGCATGTATCCGCAAACGTCAGTCACGTGACAGTCCCCCTGCACAAACTCAATCTATCCAAGCTTCCGGACATCATCGGCGCGACCTATTCACGCAATGCACCGCTAATCACAGTTCTGCGTGAACGACTTACCGCCCACAACGACGACGGCAAGAAGGCTTTTGCCGAGCCGGTATTCAAGCCATCCAAGAAAGGTACCAAAACTCCCGTCAAGTCTGTCAAACTGGCCTCTACACAAAACAGCGGAATTCACGTTCGCGGTGGTGTGGCTGAATTGGGCCCGATGCACCACATCGAGGTTTTCAAAATCGGTCCTCGTTACCACCTCGAACCCGCTTATCAAGCTCGGCCCGACTGCCGCATCAACCCGCCCAACATCCCGAAGGATGCGGAATTTCTATTCTCGTTGAGCAAGAACGATTTTCTTCAGGTCACGTTTGGAGATCAGCAATACAGAGGCTACTTCGTCATGTACGAGAGCGATGGCCGACTGACGCTGCGTGCCCATGACCAGCCCAAGCCCGACAAGGACTATTTCCGCCGAGGCGTAACTACCGCCACGCGAGTTGAGAAATTCCATGTCGATGTCCTCGGCAACATCTACCCCGCCCCTCCCGAGGTGCGCCGTGGTCTGGCGTAGCGTCATGATCTCCCGTCCGGCCAAGCTGAGACGGGAACACTATTCCCTTGCCATCGAGCAGGAGGAAACCGCCTTCGTTCCCTTCGAGGACATTGCCGTCATCGTCCTCAACCACCGGGAAATTACCCTCACCCATCCGGTACTGTCGGCCTGCGCAGAATACGGCATCGGCCTCTACGCAACCGGCAGCAACCACCAGCCGGCCGGAGTATTCCTGCCGTTCCTCTCCCATTCACGCGCGACGCGCATGATGCGCAAGCAGCTGGGGATCGCCAAGCCGGCGGCCAAGCAGGCCTGGGCCTCTGTCGTGCGCCGCAAGATCGAGAACCAGGCAGCCTGCCTGCGGCTGTGCGGAAGCACAGGCGTGGACAGGCTCGAATCCTATGCCCGCCGCGTGCGTTCCGGCGACCCTGAAAACCTCGAAGGACAGGCTGCCGCCTTCTACTTCTCGCAGCTATTCGGCAAGAATTTCCATCGGGCCGAGAAGCGCTGGGCCAACGCCGCGTTGGACTACGGCTATGCCGTGCTGCGCGGCGCCATCGCCCGTGGCCTGGTCGCCCATGGCCTGCATCCGACAGTCGGCCTGTTCCATGACAGCGAGCAAAATGCCTTCAACCTCGCCGACGACCTGATCGAGCCGTTCCGCCCTCTCATCGACCTGCATGTCGCCAAGCGATCGGCCGCAACCGAAGGCGAGCTGATTCCGGCGGACAAGTCCGCCCTGGTTGCCTTGCTCAATGTGGATGTCGCCATGCCGCAAGGCAGGATGTCCGCCCTCTCGGCCATCGAATACGCCGTGGAAAGCCTGGTGCGCGTCTTCGAGGAAGACGCCAGGGAACTGGATTTGCCCGTCCTGATCGGATTGCAACCCCACCGCCTGGAGTGCTGAGGTGGGTGTCGAGACGAGACGATACATGCGCCTGCTCGTCTTCTTCGATCTTCCCATGGTTACCAAGGCCGAGAAGCGCGCCTATGTGCAATTCCGCCGCTTCCTGCTCAACGACGGCTACGACATGATCCAGTGGTCCGTCTATAGCCGGCTTCTCAACGGGGCGGACGCACAGCAGAAGCATCTCAAGCGCCTGGTCGAAAACCTGCCACCCGATGGATCGATCCGCTGCATGACCGTCACAGAGAAGCAGTATGCCGGCATTCAACTGCTGGTCGGCATGCCGCTTTTTCAGGAAAAAAAGGTCACGGCAGACCAGATGCTGCTTTTCTGAATTCCGAAATTAAAGAAAAAATCCCCGTCCAGCCTAGGCCAGACGGGGATTTACGCGCATCCAGATTGTAGCCTTCCGGGGTGAGAGAGGGAGCTACAACGTCTGCACAGGCCGGCGCGCCGGCGACGAGGATTGTAGCCTTCCGGGGTGAGAGAGGGAGCTACAACATTTTCACCATGCTGGTTTCTCTTGAGAAAGATTGTAGCCTTCCGGGGTGAGAGAGGGAGCTACAACAATGATTCCCGTCATGGAGCGTGTCGGCCTGATTGTAGCCTTCCGGGGTGAGAGAGGGAGCTACAACTCGGCATCAAAGCCGAAGGGGGCGATTATGGATTGTAGCCTTCCGGGGTGAGAGAGGGAGCTACAACCCCAAAGGGACGATCTGCTCGCTGGGTCCGGATTGTAGCCTTCCGGGGTGAGAGAGGGAGCTACAACCCGTCCTCCCTGGCGGGGAACTGTTCCGGCTGATTGTAGCCTTCCGGGGTGAGAGAGGGAGCTACAACCCCGCGCCGCTTCGCGCCGCTGGCCCTGGCGATTGTAGCCTTCCGGGGTGAGAGAGGGAGCTACAACACTCTATTGGCGCTACAAGATTCCGGAGAGGATTGTAGCCTTCCGGGGTGAGAGAGGGAGCTACAACCGCTGACAAGCCGGTGTTCTTCGTGGATACGATTGTAGCCTTCCGGGGTGAGAGAGGGAGCTACAACTCCTGTTCGAAGGTTACGCCATGAGCGTGGGATTGTAGCCTTCCGGGGTGAGAGAGGGAGCTACAACGCTTCTTCGATGACATCCTGCGTGGCGGGAACGCGAACGCCGCCGCAGCCGGGAACGCCGCAGGCGCGAGGTTCGCAAGCGACGATTCATGGAAGTACAACCCGGTCAGCAACCCAACCGGCACGACCTACAACTAAGAGGTGAGCCATGTTCTTCAGACACTTCACTGCACTGGTTTGTCCGATAGGGTTCCTCAAGCTGCAGTGGGCTGCGGCTCCTGTTGCGGCGGAGGCGGCAGCGCCGGCAGTAGCGGCATCGCTGGCTGCTGAGGCTTTCCCGGTCGTCACTGCCGGGATGCCTGAACTCGTAGGGGCGCTTGCGCCCGGCGCGACTACATGGACGATGGCGAATGCCGGACTCCCCTCCATCTTCTCAGAGCTTTTCAGCCCACAGTCGCTCTTCAGCCCGCAGTCGCTCATGAGCCTTGGCGGCAACCTGATACAACAGAGCGCCCTCGGGGGCGCTCAGGACAACATCAACAGCGCCACCGAAGCCGAGCAGTTATATCAAGCGGAGAAGGAGAGGAAGCAGGCCGAGGTGCTGAAGAAGTTCGGCGAGGAGAACCTCAACCCGAATGCAGAGGCGCAGAACCTGCAGGATGCGGCGCTGGCGCGCGAGGGGAGCATCGGCAATGCCCTGACTCGGGCGAGAGAGGCTACGCCACTCTCGGGGGCCGCGGGGCGCGTCTCGCAGGACTTCCTTGACCGACAGTCTTCGAACACGGCGAACAATGCTGCGAGCATAGCCGACTTCTTGCGACTGTGGGCGAGAATGAATGCTTACCCCGACAATGCCCGCAGAACCGCCATCAATATGAGCCAAGCCTTCGGCAACGCCAACAACATCATGGGCGATGCACGGACGCACGCGGCGGGCGCGGCGCAGGGTATTCAGAACATCCGGCCCGACGCCGGCATGATGCTGTTCGGCAGAATGCTGAGTGGTGCCGGCTCGCCGCCAAAGTAAAGGAGAAGCACATGCCTAGCAGCTACGTCGATTGGGGTGAGGCCGGTACCGGGATCGGGAGCGCGATGCGCAGCCTGTTCGGGGATCAGACACAGAACCCGCACTACCAAAAGGCTTTCAATTCCAGCTTGGGGGCGCAGGCGCAACTCGGCAACATGCGGGTCAATCTGCAGAAGGAGCGCCGCGCTGGCGAGGAAGAGCAGAACCGCCTGAACATGGCCGAACTGTTTGGCGCCTCTCATGGTGGTGTGACTCTCCCTGACTTCCGCGCCTTCCGCCAACAGCAAGCCACGGGTGTGCCGGCGACGACGATGGAGAACCTCCCGCCTGATGTCGCCGGCCCGCCAGCGACTGTGCCGAAGTTCAACCCGGATCAAACCACCAAGCTGATGCAGGCGCTGCAGCACTACGCCGCAATCGCGGGCGGCAAGCCGAATGATATCGGCAGCTACATGTCGAACATGGCGAAGGTACCCGGCGAGCAGGCCACCTCTGACATCACCCGCGCGCTGGCTGACGCTTTCATGAGGGCGTCAGGGGATGGAAATCCCGCTGGCGCAGACCCCATGATCCGCTCCGGGCAGGCCGCTCTTGGGCGCAACGTGCTCACCGACAAGGTACCCGCCAACGTGCAGACGGCGCAGTGGATGGCGCAGAACCCGAACGACCCGGCGATGAAGTTCCTGCAGCAGATCCTCGCCCGCTCCGGCAGCAATGTGAATGTCTTCAGCGGCGCTCACCAAGGCGTGGATGCGGCCGGCAACCCGGTCTTCTTCAGCACCAACAAGGAGGGTGTGCCGCGCATCATCGAGGGCATCATTCCGCCGCCGAAACCGAAGACCATCGATCAGGTCATCGCTGACCGTGTCGGGCCGGCGCTTGAGAAGAAGCTGACGGAGCGCGACACCCCGCCGCTAAGTGCGCTCAAGGAGGGCAAGAACACCACCTTCAAAAACGGCCAGACTTGGACGTTGCAGGACGGCAAGCCGGTGAGGGTCAAGTGAGTTGGGAAGTCGTTAAAGAGGAAGACGTCAGCCCCGGGTGGGAGGTAGTGGATACGCCTGCGCCGAAGAAGACCGGCATCTTCAATGCGCTGACCAGCATGTTCGATTCGCCCACGTGGAACGCATTCCGCCGTGACGAGCGGGCCACGGGCAACGACCTCATCATGAGCGGGCTGAACACGGCCGCGAGTGCCGTAAAGGGACTTGCCACCGAGGGGCCGGGCGGCTTCCTGACCAAGCCCATGCGCGACTTCTTCGAGAGGAGTGCTGCGGCGCGGACGCTGAACAACCGCTCAGTGATGGAACCCGGCCGGCAGGAAGTCACCCCAATGGGGATGACGGAGTCCGACCTCAACTTGGCGAAGACGCTGCAGAAGGTGAATGCCCCTCGTGCTGCATCGCCCTCCATGACGGCCCCGGCCGGCGAGGTCATCACGACGCAGCCGCTACCGATCATGCCGCGCCGCGGTGATGACGTCATCAATGCCGTGGCCGAGTTCGCCAAGGAAAGAATAAAGCACCCCATTGAATCAGCGCAGAGCACGATGCGGGCTGTCGAGACGGGGGTGCCGATGGCGCACCGTTCCATGGCCCGCACTGGCTCGCAGATTGGACAGCTTGCCGCCGACGCGGTTGGCGCCGAGGATTTCTCGAAGGGGCAGGACGCCTATCAAAAGGAACTGGACAGGGCTGACCTGATCGCGAGGGGGCGGCTCGGCAGCTATCTGGAAAGCATTGGCGCGGAAGCCGCGTCTCAGGCGATCAGGCAAGCCCCGGGCATGGCTCTCTACCTAGTGAAGGGGTCGCCCACCCTTGCCAAGGCGCTCGGCCTGACGACCTTCGCCGAAATGCCTTTTGCGCAAGGCTCGGCTGAAATGAAGCAGGCGGGCGGCGGCATTGCCGAGCGGATTCTCTACGGCGGGCTGCAGGGCGCACAGGAAGCCGCGACCGAGATCCCGCAGATGGAAACGCTGGCGCGCGCGGTTCCGGCCTTCAAGCGCGGAATGAGCGGGCAGAACCTTGCGAAGATCATGGGCTTCTACCCTGCATCGGCAGCGATGGATACGGGCGGTGAAGTCACCTCTACGCTCATCGGCCACGAGTTGTCGAGGATGATCGGGCAGGTGCCGGGCGACGACGATGTGAAGCGCGACATCCTCAACACCGTGCTGCAGTCGCTGATGCAGGGCGGGATGCAGACGGGTGGAACGCACGCAGTAGCGCGTGGCGGCGCGCTGGCGAAAGACACCATGGACAAAGTGCTCCCCGTCGGAATGGGTGATGTAGCAAAGGCGTTCGAGCAGGACTTCAGCCGGGAGTTTGCGCCGGTGACGGAAAGCGAGGTGCGGCAACGCTTCGCGCAGGACGCACCCAAGGCCGACTGGACGGTGGTGAGCGAAGAGCCGGCCGGCCTGCCGATTCAGCCGATGCAGGTAGGCGAGGGTGGGCGGCGCGGCGAAGTGTCGCGCGACGTGAGGACGGAAGGTGCGGTGACATGGGACACCCTGCCGGATACCGCGCTCGAAGCCATTGCGCCCAAAGGCTTCACCGTAGAGGACATGCGCGAGGTGGGCAGCAAGATTCTGGCGTCGG
>PHCS01000080.1 GCA_002840845.1 Betaproteobacteria bacterium HGW-Betaproteobacteria-14 | reverse complement strand
CCTCTCCCAAAGCCCCTGGATTCCCGCTTCCGCGGGAATGACGTTATCCCATGAACATCGGCTTCATCGGCCTGGGCGCCATGGGGCGCCCGATGGCGCTGCACCTCATCCAGGCCGGCCATTCCCTCTCGGTCTACGCACGGCGCCCCGAGGCGGCGCAGCCGCTGCTCGATGCCGGCGCCACGCTGCGCGCCAGCCCGGCCGAGGTGGCGGCGGCGAGCGACGTGGTGTTCACCATCGTCACCAGCAATGCCGACGTCGAGGCGATCGCGCTCGGCGAGGGTGGCCTCATCCACGGCGCCAAGGCGGGCTGCGTGCTGGTGGACATGAGCACCATCGCGCCGGGCACGGCGCGCCGCATCGCGGAGAAACTGGCCGAGCGCGGCCTCGACATGATCGACGCGCCCGTGTCCGGCGGCGAGCAGGGCGCCATCAATGCCTCGCTGGCCATCATGGCGGGCGGCAAGGCCGCGGTGCTGGAGCGCGTGCGGCCGCTGCTGGAAAAGCTCGGCAAGACCATCGTGCATATCGGCCCCAATGGCGCCGGCCAGGTGGCGAAGGCCTGCAACCAGATGATCATGGTCGCCAACATCGAAGCCTGCGCCGAGGCCATCCAGCTCGCCAACGCCAACGGCGTCGACGCGGCGCGCGTCGTCAAGGCGCTCTCCGGCGGCTCGGCGGGCGGGCGCGTGCTGGAGTTCTTCGGCGGCAAGATGGCGGCGCGCGATTTCAAGGCCGGCGTCGAGGCGCGCCTGCACCACAAGGATTTCGGCCTGCTCATGAACGAGGCGACGGCGCTCGGCCTTGCCGCGCCGGTGGCCGGCCAGGTGTGGCAGCAGTTGAACGCGCTGATGGCGAACGGCTGGGGCCGCGAGGACACCTCGAGCCTGCTGCGCGTGCTGAAAGGGATATCGCGTGAGCCATAGCGGCAGTTGCCTGTGCGGCGGCGTGCGCTACGCATTGCGCGGCGAGTTGGGGCCGATCACGCTGTGCCACTGCAGCCAGTGCCGCAAGGCGCAGGGCGGCACGGCGGTTGCCGCCGCGCCGGTGAAGGCGGCGGAGTTCTCGATCGTCTCGGGCGCTGAACTGCTGCGCGCTTTCGAATCCTCGCCCGGCAAGGAGCGCGTGTTCTGCGCGCGCTGCGGTTCGCCGATCCTCAGCCGCCGCCCGGCGGAGCCTGAGGTTGTGCGCCTGCGCCTCGGCACGCTCGACACACCCGTCGGGGCAAAGCCTGCGGCGCACATCTGGGTCGGCGAGAAGGCCGACTGGGATGACATCTGCGACGACATCCCGCAGCACGCCGGCTTCGAGCCGGCGCGCGGCTAGGGCTGTTGTCCCGGGTCAGGCTGGCGGAGACGGGCGACGAGTCCGTCCCAATCGTTCGATTGAGGATGCAACCGCCGTCTTGCGCAGACTGACTTTCTTTATATGGCGGCGCACTGCCGGGCAATAACTCATATAGGCCCAACGATCCTGGTATGGCCCGAATTTCCTGAGACTGTCGGGCTGTTTTCCGGGTTTCCACCACACGCCACGAACGATGAACTCAAGTGGCATACTATATCCGCATGTCAGCCCGGTGAGCTGTTTTCGGCTGTTCCGCTTCCGGCAGTTGAATGTCGTATGCCAGGATCGGCACCTAGCAACAATCGCCATCAGGGCAGTGACCTCAGGGGAGAAATCGCAGGCTCATCCTGTGAGCCTTGTAAGGCGTAGCATCCGAATCCTTGCGGATAGACTTTGCCATGGAAATCGTCAATCCAATTTATATTGCGCATGTCCGAAAAACAGACGGTGTGACGCAGGCCCTTGAGGAACATTTAGGAGGGGTTGCAGCGTGGGCGAAACTATTCTCCTCCAAGATCAATCTGGGAGCCCAAGGCGAGATTCTCGGTTTGCTACACGATCTGGGCAAGTACAGTCGCGAGTTTCAAGCCTATATTCAGTCAGCCACCGGATTGTTGAATCAGGATGAAGATGATGATTACGTCGACGCCGCCATTTTGCGAGGGCGGATCGATCACTCGACCGCTGGTGCCCAACTAATCTGGGGCGAACTCTCGAAACAGGGTGACTTGGGTCGCCTTGTTGGCCAAATGCTGGCGCTGTGCGTTGCTTCGCACCATTCTGGGTTGATCGATTGTCTTACGCCGGACGGCGAGGATGCTTTCGGCAAGCGGATGCAAAAAAGCGCGGAACGAACGTTTCTCGACAAAGCGCTTGGTGTCGTCGATCGGAAGATTATTGATCGCGCTCGTGCCATTCTAAATTCACCGGAGTTAGTCCAAGGCTTGCAAGGCCGTCTTGCCAAAATCGGCATGGCCGAATCTGCCGCTGGCAAGAGTGTAGTTGCTCAGCAACAGATCGGTCTGCTGGTTCGGCTTCTATTTAGTTGCCTGATCGACGCCGACCGCGTCGATACGTCCAATTTCGAGAAACCCAGAGCGGCCCGCAATCGAATGCATAGCCGCTACGAAGACTGGGCAGTGCTCGTCAGTCGACTAGAGTCGCACCTGGCAATGTTCGAGCGACGTCATCCGATCGATGGATTGCGTGCGGATATTGCGCAGCATTGCCTTGATGCAGCCGCCCGACCGAAAGGACTTTATACGCTGACCGTGCCGACTGGCGGCGGCAAGACGCTGGCTAGCCTGCGATTCGCCCTGCATCACGCGGCCCGCCATGGCATGGATCGAGTGATCTACGCGATCCCCTTCACCTCAATTATCGACCAGAACGCCGACGTAGTTCGCAAAGTGCTTGAACCGGCCAATGCGCCGGCCAGCCACGGCCGTGTCGTTCTGGAACACCATGGCAACCTGACCCCGGAGCAACAAGGCTGGCGCGAGAAGATGCTGTCCGAGAATTGGGACGCACCGGTGATCTACACTACCAACGTACAGCTGCTCGAAACCCTATTCGGAGCGGGTACGCGCGGCGCACGGCGCATGCACCAACTGGCCAATGCCGTCATCGTCTTCGATGAAATCCAGACGCTTCCCGTCAACTGCGTCCATATCTTCAACAACGCTATCAGCTTCCTCGTCGAGCAATGCGGCAGTACGGTGGTGCTGTGCACGGCGACCCAGCCCTTGCTGGATCGTGTCAATCCAGACTACGGATCGCTGCGTATCCCCAAAAGTCACGAGTTGATGCCTGACGTGCAAGGTTTGTTCGCCAAACTTAAGCGGGTGGAGATCGTTAACCAACGGAAGCCAGGTGGATGGGCGAACGAAGAGATCGCCGATCTGGCACTGAAAGAATGTCGCCGTGCCGGCAGTTGCCTGGTGGTCGTCAATACCAAGGCATCCGCCTTGTCGCTGTACAAGATATGCATGGCGCGACAGGTCGCACCAGTTGTGCATCTAAGTACCAGCATGTGTCCCGCCCACCGCAAGCGCATCCTACAGATCATCCGGCATCGTTTGAAGTGGGGAAAGCCAGTGCTGTGCATCAGCACGCAACTGATCGAAGCCGGCGTGGATGTCGATTTCGGCGCCGTCATCCGCTTTACGGCCGGACTGGATTCGATTGCCCAGGCGGCAGGGCGCTGCAATCGTCATGGCCGGCATGAAACCGGCATTGTTCATATCTTAAAGGCACGAGACGAGCATCTGGGCAGCCTAACCGATATTAGTGTTGGGCAAGAAAAGGCCGAGCGTGTGTTGGCAGATTTTGAGGATAATCCGGAGAAGTTCTCCAACGACCGTATCGGGCCTGAAGCGATGGAATGGTTTTACGAGAACTACTTCTTCGCACGCTCATCCGAAATGTCCTACCCGCTGCCTACGCGGGACATCGGCCGCAACGATACCCTGCTCAATCTACTATCGGGTAACACGTTTGCCACAGCCGATTATTGCACCCGAAATCCCGGCAAATCTGTTCTGCACCTGTGCCAGTCCTTCATGACCGCCGCCAAAGCTTTCAAGGCTATCGATGCACCGACGAGAGGCGTGATCGTGCCCTACGGCAAGGCGGGACGCGAACTTGTTGCCGACCTGTGCGGAGCATTCGAGGTGGAAAAGCAGTTCGAACTCCTGAAACGGGCGCAGCAATACACGGTGAATGTCTTTCCGCATATGCTGGAGGCACTCCTGGATGCGCGAGCCGTTCATCCCGTTCAAGACGGCACCGACATTCTCCATCTCGACTCTCGCTACTACAGCCCGGAATTTGGGCTGACTACCGAAGCCGTTGGCACCATGGAGGTACTGATATCGTGACTGATCCCAGCCGAAACAAGATTGAATTCAAGGTGCGCGGACGCTATGCGCTGTTCACCGACCCGCTGACCCGTGTCGGTGGCGAAAAGTGTTCGTATCACGTCCCTACCTACGAGGCACTGAAGGGCATCGCCAAGTCGATCTACTGGAAGCCGACCTTCATCTGGTTCATCGATGCCGTGCGCATCATTCGGCCGATACGTACCCAGACGAAAGGCGCCAAGCCGCTGTTCCTTCATAAAGCGGGCAATGATCTGGCGATTTACACCTTCCTCGCTGATGTCGAGTATCAGGTGCGGGCACATTTCGAGTGGAACCCGCATCGCCCGGAACTGGCCGACGATCGCAATCCGGCCAAGCACAACGATATCGCCCGGCGCATGCTCGATCGCGGCGGCCGGCAGGACATTTTCCTCGGCACGCGCGACTGCCAGGGCTATGTCGAACCCTGTGCATTCGGTTCCGGCCCAGGCCATTACGACGGTGCCGGCGAACTGGCCTTCGGCCTCATGTTCCACGGTTTCGACTATCCCGACGAAACAGGGGAGGACAAACTCCACGCCCGCTTCTGGAAGCCCGCTATGAAGGACGGCGTGATTCGCTTCGACCGGCCGGAAGCTTGTCCCGCCCGCAAGTTCGTGCGCCAGATGTCGAGCAAGACTTTCGTCAGGAGTGAAAGCCTGCGTTCCGTGGAGGATGAGATAGCGGCACTGGAGGCGAGCGATGGCCTGGATTGAGAGGCTGTACCAGACCTACGAAAACTGTGCCGACAAGATAGAAGCCGTTGGTTTGCGTTTATGGCCGTTGTCGCATACCGTTAAAAAAGCACATGTCGAGATTGCTATAGATGCCAAGGGCAACTTTAGAAGGGCGCGGAAGCTCAACAGGCTTGAATCGCCAACGCTGATTCCAGCGACGGAAGACTCGGCAGGTAGAACGTCAGGCATCGCCCCGCACCCGCTCTGTGAGGAACTCAGTTATTGCGCTGCCGACCTTCCTGATGCAGACCCGGAGCGACAGAAGAAATACATCGAGCTACTGCACAAGTGGCGTGACTCGGCGTTTACCCACCCCAAGATTGAATCGGTATATGCCTATGTGGCAAAGGGATCGGTATGGTCAGACTTGAATAGAGAGAAGATTTTTCCGGTAAGCACTGAAGATTCCCGCGGAAACAAGGCGAAAGTGGCGGATGACAAGGTGTTTCTGAGGTGGGTTGTTGAAGGCGCACAAGATCCCTGCTCCGCAACCTGGGAAGACAAGAGTCTTATCGCTGCATGGATGCATTTCGATGCCCAGCAAAATGATCGAACCGGGTTTTGCATGGTAACAGGGCAATCGACACGAATTGCCCAAAGCCATTCCAGATTCGTTCGCCGCGCCGGCGATGGCGCGAAGCTGATATCCGCAAACGATTTTAGCGGCTACACGTTTAGAGGACGGTTCACAGACGAGAAAAAGGACTACGAGAAGCAGGCTTGCAGCGTTTCGTTCGAGGTAAGTCAAAAGGCGCACAGTGCGCTCAGATGGCTTATCGGGCGCCAGTCGTATCATGATTTTCAGTCGGGACAAGTCTTTGTCGCTTGGGCAGTTGCCGGCAAGCCAATCCCTGACCCGTTCGAAGACACGCTGGCACTGATACTTGGCAGCAGTAAGAACGTGCAGCCGGCGGGTGGTGCCGATTCAGGTCTGGCGGGTGATGCGGGTCAATTCTTTGCCCTGCGTCTCAAGCAGGCGATACGCGGCTACCGCGCAAATCTCGATCCAACCGACGACATCGTGGTCATGGGACTCGATTCGGCCACGCCGGGGCGCATGGCCATCACTTACTACCGCGAGTTGAAGGGTTCGGAGTTCCTTGATCGTATCGAGGACTGGCACACGCAGTACGCCTGGGCGCAAGACTTCGGCAAGAACACGAAGTTTGTCGGTGCGCCTGCACCGCGCGACATTGCAGAAGCGGCATTCTCAACGCGAATCGGGGAGACCGGCGAGTTGCGGGTCGATGACGCCTTGCGCAAAGCTACTATCGAGCGTCTGCTGCCTTGCATCATCGATGGGCAGCCGATTCCGTTGGATCTTGTGCTGTCCACGGCGAGACGGGCATCCAACCGCGCGCCACTTAAACGATGGGAGTGGGAGAAGTTTCTTGGGATCGCATGCGCCCTTTTCAGGGGTTACTCGAAATCACAGGGGAAGGAGTATCAAATGGCATTGGAAGAAGACAGAGGCACGCGGGACTATCTCTACGGCCGGCTGCTAGCCCTTGCCGACAGCATTGAAGGCTACGCACTTAGGCTGGCGGACGAGAAGCGAGGCACGACGGCCGCACGCCTCATGCAGCGCTTCGCAGACCGTCCTTTTTCGACGTGGCGCAACATTGAATTGGCCTTGACGCCCTACAAGTCGCGCTTGCGGGCTTCCGAAAAGGGTTCGGGGTTTCTCTGGAAGCGCGAAAAGCTGCTCGATGAAATCCAATGCTGTTTCCTGTCCGACGATTTCACCAGTGACCGCGCACTGTCCGGCGAATTCCTGCTCGGTTACCACTGCCAGCGCGCCGCCCTGCAGCGTGGCTCCGAACCGGCAGAGGACGACGTCCAACCTACCACCAAATGAACCTTGGGAGACCCATACCATGACTACCCTGCAAAACAAGATCGACTTCGCCATCGTGTTCAGCGTCAAACATGCCAATCCCAATGGCGATCCGTTAAACGGTAACCGCCCGCGCACCGACTACGGCGGCTTCGGCGAGATCACAGATGTCTGCATTAAGCGCAAGATTCGAGATCGCTTGCTTGAAGCTGGCCATGCCATTTTCGTGCAGTCGGACGACCGCAGGAAGGATGGCGAAACCAGCTTGAAGAATCGAGCCGAATCGGAGGAAAACGGTTTGGGCAAGGCAGCCTTTGGCGCCAAGGCGAATAAGGATGAGACAGCAAAGAAAGCCAGTGCCAAGTGGTTCGATGTTCGTGCCTTCGGGCAAGTGTTTGCCTTCGGCAAGACCAACGACGCAAGTGGCGTTTCGATTCCGATTCGCGGCCCTGTCACAATTCAATCGGCGTTCAGCGTTGAACCTGTCAGCGTCACCAGTACGCAAATCACCAAGAGCGTTAGTGGCGAGGGCGACGGCAGCAAACGCGGTTCCGACACCATGGGCATGAAGCACCGTGTCGACCAGGGTATCTACGTCTGCTACGGCAGCATGAACCCGCAACTGGCCGAGCGCACGGGCTTTTCCGATGCCGATGCGGAAACTCTGAAAGCCATCTTGCCACGCTTGTTCGAGAACGATGCCTCATCGGCCCGCCCGGAAGGCAGCATGGCCGTGAAGAAGGTCATCTGGTGGAAACACAACAGCAAGGCCGGCCGGTGTTCATCAGCAAATGTGCACGGATCGCTCAGCGTTCAACCAGATGGGACAATCGATCTTGCTGACCTGGATGGCTTGAAGCCCGAGATCATTCATGGTTTCTGAACGACTGGTAGGGGCTTTACGGATATGCGTAACTGTAAGCCGGACTGCTATTCTGCCCTTCCCTTCTTGTAGTCCATGGACTACAATTGGACCGTGAAGCAGATTGTCACCACCGAGGTTTTCGACGGCTGGTTCACGGCCCTGCGGGATAAGCACGGGAAAGCGCGCATTCAGGCGCGCATCGACCGGGCGCAACTGGGCAACTTCGGCGATTGCGAGCCGGTGGGTGAGGGAGTGTCGGAAATGCGCATCCATCATGGCCCGGGCTACCGCGTTTATTTTGTTCAGCGCGGTCTTGAGGTGGTGATCCTGCTGGCGGGAGGCGACAAGTCCTCCCAGACGAAGGACATCAAGCTGGCGCTGGAAATGGCGCGCAGCCTGTAGGAGGCGACGATGGGAAAGATCAAGCTGAGACCGTGGGATTCTGCGGAACACCTGAAGACGGACGAGGACATGGGTCGCTATCTTGAGGCCTGCCTCGAAGAAGGCGATCCGGCCTTGATCGCTCACGCCCTCGGCGTGATTGCCCGTGCGCGCGGCATGACGCAACTGGCGCGCGATACCGGGCTTTCACGGGAGAGCCTGTATACGGCGCTTTCAGGCGAAGGCAATCCGGAATTCGCCACGGTGATGAAGGTGCTCAAGGCGCTTGGTTTTCGTCTGCATGCCGAACCGACGCATGGGTGATGGAGCCGGAAGATCCCATTCCGCTCTCTGCACTTGAACACTGGAGCTACTGTCCGCGCCAGTGCTGCCTGATCCACGCCGAGCAGGCATTCGCCGAAAACATTCATACCCTGCGCGGCCAGGCCGTCCATGCCCGTACCGACGAGCCGGGCGTCGAGGCCGGCTATGAAGGGCGTCGCATAGCCCGTGCCGTCCCTCTCTGGTGCGACCGGCTTGGCCTGGTGGGCAAGTCGGATGTGGTGGAATTCCTGCCCGATGGCACACCCTATCCCGTGGAATACAAGCACGGCCGCAAGCGCGAGAAGCGGCATGACGACATCCAGCTTGCCGCCCAGGCGATGTGCCTGGAGGAAATGACCGGCAAACCGGTGCCGTTCGGCGCCATTTATCACGCCAGTTCCCGAAGGCGAAGAGAGGTGGCGATCGCGGTGGAGCTGCGTCAGGCGGTGGAAACCTGTGTTGCCGAGGTGCGCGCCGCCCTGCAGGGACTGACTTTGCCGCCGCCCGTGAATGACAAGCGTTGTCGCGAATGCTCGCTCGCCGAACTTTGCCAGCCTGCGTTATTGGCAGAGCAGGAGCGCCGGAGCCGGCTCGCAAAAACCCTGTTCGAACCCAAAGGGGAGGGCGCCTGATCATGCGCACGCTGCTCAACACCCTGTATGTCACCACACCGCATGCCTACCTGCATCTGGACAACGACACGGTGCGCATCGACGTGGAGCGGGAAACGAAGCTGCGCGTGCCGCTGCACCATCTCGGCGGGGTCGTCGTCTTCGGCAATGTGCTGGTTTCGCCGGCGCTGATGCACCGGCTGGCGGATCAGGGCCAGAGCCTGGTGCTGCTGGACGGCAATGGCCGTTTCAAGGCGCGGCTTGAGGGGCCGGTGTCGGGCAACATCCTGCTGCGCCGCGCTCAACACGCAAAGGCGGACGATGGCGCGTTTGCGTTAAAGGTGGCGCGGGCCTGCGTCGCGGGCAAGCTGCGCAACTGTCGGCAGGTGCTGCTGCGTGGAGCCAGGGAAACGAAAATCGAATCGGATGTGGCAACCCTGTCACGGGGCGCGGACGATCTCGCGGCATCATTGCGCACACTGCCAGACGCAGGAGATTTAGACACGGTTCGCGGCATCGAAGGCGAGGCTGCCAGGCAGTATTTTGGCTGCTTCAATAAACTCGTTCGCACCGATGCGCGAGAGGTTTTTGCTCTCGATGGACGTACTCGCCGTCCGCCTCAGGATCGCATGAATGCGCTGCTGTCATTTCTCTATTCCATGCTGATGAACGATTGCCGATCGGCCGTGGAGTCGGTGGGCATGGATCCGCAATTGGGCTTCCTGCATGCTTTGCGACCGGGGCGGGCTGCGCTGGCGCTGGACTTGATGGAGGAGTTCCGTCATCAGGCAGACCGCCTTGCCCTGACCCTTGTCAACCGCGGCCAGGTGCGTGGGGACGATTTCATGCTGCATGAAGGTGGCGGCGTCACGCTGGCTGAGCAGGGGCGAAAAGCCGTCGTGGTGGCCTGGCAGGAGAGGAAGCAGGAAGAGATTTCACATCCGCTGCTGGAGGAGCCGGTTGCGCTTGGCTTGCTGCCGCAGTTGCAAGCGCGCCTGCTCGCCCGCACGTTGCGCGGCGACATGGATGAGTATCTTCCCTTCCTGCTGAGGTGATCCATGCTGGTCATCGTTTGCTATGACGTCAATACCGAAACCCGTGCGGGGCGCCGCCGCCTGCGGCGAGTGGCGCGTGCGTGCGAGGGTGTCGGCCAGCGCGTGCAGAAATCGGTGTTCGAGTGCCAGATCGATCTGGCCAAGATGGAAGAACTGGAGCGGCGTCTGCTGGCGGAAATCAATCTTGAGGAAGACAACCTTCGTCTCTACCGGATGCCGGATACGCGCGGCTGCGAGGTGCGACAGCATGGAATATTCCGGGCGACGGACTTCGAAGGGCCGCTGGTGGTGTAGTGTGTTACTTGGCGCGGACATGAAGCGATGGCGGTTTGTGCATGAGGTTCGCGCTTGGAGTAAGGACTTGATTATTCAGGCTGGCGAAAGCTGATCGGGGAATCGATGGGGCCGCGGGAAATAGTTCGAGCGTTGGTTCGCGCAAAGCGGGCCGAAAGTTCCGCGAAGTCCGCCTGTTACGCACGAACGGATGCGCCCCCCGAATTTGGGGGGCGAGGATTGAAACTCGCCGACGCCAAGCTGCACTGCCGCGTCGACGGGATGCGCCCCCCGAATTTGGGGGGCGAGGATTGAAACAGGCCGCGCCCTGCTTGCAGGGCGTCGCGCCTGCGGATGCGCCCCCCGAATTTGGGGGGCGAGGATTGAAACCATCACAACTGGCGACACGGTCACGCTGACCGCCGGATGCGCCCCCCGAATTTGGGGGGCGAGGATTGAAACCTGCGCGAGAACTTCGACGGCTGGGACGTGACGAGATGCGCCCCCCGAATTTGGGGGGCGAGGATTGAAACGGCGTCAGTAACGCCTTTGCCTCTGCGTAGGCTCGATGCGCCCCCCGAATTTGGGGGGCGAGGATTGAAACATCCGGCTGGCCTTCGGGCACCTTCAGCCCGTAGCCGATGCGCCCCCCGAATTTGGGGGGCGAGGATTGAAACAATCTGCCAGATATGCAGCAAGACATTGATTTCAGGATGCGCCCCCCGAATTTGGGGGGCGAGGATTGAAACATTGCCGACGCCGCCGAAGACGCCGCAAAAGTAGGATGCGCCCCCCGAATTTGGGGGGCGAGGATTGAAACCTTGCCGGTGATGACGGCCTGGCCGCGCGCCTCGGGATGCGCCCCCCGAATTTGGGGGGCGA
>PHCS01000079.1 GCA_002840845.1 Betaproteobacteria bacterium HGW-Betaproteobacteria-14 | reverse complement strand
GGGCGAATTCGAGACCATCGAGGCCGACTCGCTGGTGCTGGCGCTGGGCCAGGACGTCGACCTCGGCCTGCTCGCCGCAGTGCCGGGACTGACTTTGGACAACGGTTCGGTGCAGGTCGATGCCGGCATGATGACCGGACATCCCGGCATCTTCGCCGGCGGCGACATGGTGCCGGGCGAGCGCACCGTGACGGTGGCCATCGGCCACGGCAAGAAGGCGGCGCGCCACATCGACGCCTGGCTGCGCGGCGAGACCCATGCCGCGCCGCCGAAGCACGAGGTCGCCACCTTCGACAAGCTCAACACCTGGTATTACGCAGACGCGCCGAAAACCGTGCAGCCGGTGCTCGACATCATCCGCCGCCAGGGCACGTTCGAGGAGGTGCTGGGCGGCCTCGACGAAGGCAACGCCCTGTTCGAGGCGCGCCGCTGCCTGTCCTGCGGCAACTGCTTCGAGTGCGACAACTGCTACGGCGTCTGCCCGGACAACGCCGTCATCAAGCTCGGCCCGGGCAAGCGCTTCCGCTTCAACTACGACTATTGCAAGGGCTGCGGCATCTGCGTGGCCGAATGCCCCTGCGGGGCGATCCGGGTCGAGGCGGAAACGGTCTGATCGCCCGCGCCTGCTGGCCCCGGCGACAGGAATGATGAGCTATGGCCAGGGTCGTATACAGGACCCGCGTCACCCTGATGCCCGGCTCTGTGTCGCTTGGGCGGCAGTCTTTCCCGCCAGGCGCCTCCTATAATCAGGGTTTCCGCACAGCAAGCCAGTCAGCAGAAGGAGGGGATGATGGGAACGAAATACCAGGAATTTCACCGCCGCTCGATTGAAGACCGCGACGCATTCTGGAGCGAGCAGGCCAAGCTGGTCGATTGGCACAAGCCCTTCGGCCAGGTGCTGGAATACAGCAAGCCGCCCTTTGCCAAGTGGTTCGTCGGCGGCGAAACCAATCTCTGCCACAACGCCGTTGACCGGCACCTGAAGGATCGCGCGCAGCAGCCGGCGCTGATCTACATCTCGACCGAGACCGGCGAGGAGAAGACCTACACCTACGCCGATCTGCACGCCGAAGTGCAGCGCATGGCGGCCGTGCTCGTCAGCCTCGGCGTCGGCAAGGGCGACCGCGTGCTGATCTACATGCCGATGATCGCCGAGGCGATTTTCGCGATGCTTGCCACCGTGCGCATCGGCGCCATCCATTCCGTGGTGTTCGGCGGCTTCGCCGCCAGTTCGCTTGCCACGCGCATCGACGACGCCCAGCCCAAGGTCATGGTGACGGCCGACGCCGGCATGCGCGGCGGCAAGGCGGTGCCCTACAAGCACCTGGTGGACGAATCCCTGCACCTGGCGAAGATGCCGCCGCAGAAGGTGCTGATCGTCAATCGCGGCCTCGACAAGGCCATGGCGGTAGTCGAAGGCCGCGATGTGGACTACGCCACGCTGCGCGCGCAGCACATGGACACCCAGGTGCCGGTCACCTGGGTGGAGTCCTCGCATCCTTCCTACATCCTGTACACCTCCGGCACCACCGGCAAGCCGAAGGGCGTGCAGCGCGACACCGGCGGCTACGCCGTGGCGCTGGCCGCCTCGATGCGGCATGTCTATGCCGCCAACCCGGGCGAAACCTATTTCGCCACCTCCGACATCGGCTGGGTGGTGGGCCATTCCTACATCGTCTACGGCCCGCTCATCAACGGCATGGCGACGGTGGTCTACGAAGGCACGCCGCTGCGCCCCGACGCCGGCATCTGGTGGAAGATCGTGCAGGATTACAAGGTCACGGTGATGTTCTCCGCGCCGACCGCCATCCGCGTGCTGAAGAAGCAGGACCCGACCTTCCTCAAGAAGTACGACCTCTCCTCGCTGCGCCATGTTTTCCTCGCCGGCGAACCGCTTGACGAAACGACGGCGCAGTGGATCGCCGAGGCGCTCGACAAGCCGATCTACGACCACTACTGGCAGACCGAGACCGGCTGGGCCCTGCTCACCGGCCTGCCCGGCGTGGAGCCGCATGCCACCAAGTTCGGCAGCCCCTCCTTCCCGGCCTACGGCTACGACGTGCGCCTGCTGCACGAGGAGACCGCCGAGGAGGTGCCGCCCAATGAAAAAGGCGTCGTCGCCGTCATCCCGCCGCTGCCGCCGGGCTGCATGAGCACGGTGTGGGGCCAGGACGAGCGTTTCGTGCAGACCTACTTCACCAGTTTCAAGGACAGGTTGATCTACACCACCTTCGACTGGGGCACCCGGGACGAGGACGGCTACTACTTCATCCTCGGCCGCACCGACGACGTCATCAACGTCGCCGGCCATCGCCTTGGCACGCGCGAGATCGAGGAGGCTGTAAGCGCCCACTCCGCCATCGCCGAAGTCGCCGTCGTCGGCGTGGCGGATCCGCTCAAGGGTCAGATGCCGCTCGCCTTCGCCGTCGTCAAGGACGCGGCCAAGGTCGCCACGCCGGAACTCAGCGCCGCGCTGGAAAAGGAGGTCATGGCCAAGGTGGATAGCCTGCTCGGCGCCATCGGCCGGCCTAAGCGGGTGCATTTCATCACCCAGTTGCCGAAGACGCGCTCGGGCAAGGTGCTGCGCCGCTCCATCCAGGCCATCGCCGAGGGGCGCGACCCGGGCGACCTCACCACGCTGGACGATCCAGCCGGCATCCAGATGGTGAAGGCGGCCGTGGACGGCAAGTAATCTCGCTGCCGCCGTATCCTGCAGGCTGACTTTCAGCACGACCCCTAGCCCGCGGCAAGCCGCGGGCTTCTTCTTTTCCCCTTTCCGCACAAGGGGTTCGCTCACGCCCCCTTTGATCCCCGTCAATGCCCGGCAGGGTCGGATTCCATAAAGTGGCGTTTCCTGCCGTTGCCCGATTTCCGATGACCACCCTCACCGCGAAGCCCTTTGAGCTTGTCTGCCCGGCCGGCGCCCTGCCCGCCCTGAAGGCCGCCGTCGACAACGGCGCCGATTGCGTCTACACCGGCCTCAAGGACAACACCAACGCGCGCAATTTCACCGGCCTGAACTTCGACGACGCGCAACTGCGCGAGGGCATCCGCTACGCCCACGACCGCCGGGTGAAGGTGCTGCTCGCACTCAACACCTATCCGCAGACGGCGACCTGGAGCCGCTGGACGGCAGCCGTCGACAAGGCCGCCGACTTCGGCGTGGACGCCATCATCCTCGCCGATCCCGGCCTGATGGAATACGCGAAAACGAAACATCCGCAGCTGCGCCTGCATCTTTCCGTGCAGGGCTCGGCCACCAGCTACGAGGCCATCAACTTCTATCACGAGCAGTTCGGCATCCAGCGCGCCGTGCTGCCGCGCGTGCTCGCCATGCCGCAGGTGGAACACGTGGTGAAGCACACGCCGGTGGAGATCGAAGTCTTCGGCTTCGGCGGCCTGTGCGTCATGGTGGAAGGCCGTTGCGCGCTCTCCGCCTATGTCACGGGCGATTCGCCCAACACCGTCGGCGTCTGCTCGCCGGGCAAGGCGGTGCGCTACGAACAGACGCCCGAGGGCATGGAGACGCGCCTCAACGGCGTGCTCATCGACCGCTTTGCCGAAGGCGAGAAGACCGGCTACCCGACCCTGTGCAAGGGCCGCTTCGAGGTCAACGACGAGACCTATTACGCCATCGAGGAGCCGACCAGCCTCAACACCCTCGAACTGCTGCCCAAGCTGATGGAGATCGGCGTCAAGGCCATCAAGATCGAGGGCCGTCAGAGGAGCCCCGCCTACGTCGCGCAGGTGACGAAAGTGTGGCGCGAGGCGATCGACCTGGCCCTGAGGAACCGCCAGGGCTACGCGGTGCGCGATGCCTGGATGGCGGAATTGAACAAGGTCTCCGAAGGCAGCATGCACACCCTCGGCGCGTACTACCGTCCATGGAAATGACGACACGCATCGAATGTAGGTCGGCCTTCAGGCCGACATTGGCCCCTGGTGTCGGCCTGAAGGCCGACCTACGGAAGCGCCAAGAATGAAACTCGCACTCGGCCCCCTGCAGTACTACTGGCCGCGCCAGCAGGTCCTCGATTTCTACGAGGCCATCGCGGCGGCGCCGGTCGACATCGTCTACCTCGGCGAAACCGTCTGCGCGCGCCGCCATGAGCTGCGCGTGCAGGACTGGGCCGACATCGCGAAGACACTCGCCGCCGCCGGCAAGCAGGCCATTCTCGGCACACAGACGTTGATCGAATCCGAGTCGGACCTGAAGACCCTGCGCCGGGTCATCGACGAAAAGGATTTCCTCATCGAGGCCAATGACATGGGCGCCGTGCGCCTGCTCTCCGCGGAGAAGCGCCCCTTCGTCGCCGGCCCCTTCCTCAACATCTTCAACACCACGACCCTGGCCATGATGGCGCGGCTCGGCGCCGTGCGCTGGGTGATGCCGCTGGAAATGTCCGCCGCCGCGCTTTCGGACTTGCAGGCTGCGCGTCCTGCCGGCCTGGAAACGGAGGTGTTCGCTTACGGACGCATGCCGCTGGCCTTCTCCGCGCGCTGCTTCACGGCGCGCCACTTCAACCTGCAGAAGGACGATTGCCAGTTCAAGTGCCTGGAGTTTCCCGATGGCCTGCTCATCAGGACGCGCGAAGACGAGGAATTCCTCACGCTCAACGGCATCCAGACGCAATCGTCGAAGGTTTACAACCTGATCGGCGAGGTGGACGCCATGCGCGACATGGGCGTCGAGGTCCTGCGCATCAGCCCGCAATCACAGCACACGCCCGCGCTGCTGGACATCTTCCGCCGCCGCATCGACGGCACGCTCGACGCAGAAGCCGCGCGCAATGAAATGGCCGCGCTGGGCCTGGCCGAACCCTGCAACGGCTTCTGGCACGGCAAGGCCGGCCTGGAGCAAATTGCCGCCTAGCTGCGGGAACGGTAGACTGCCGACCCATGGATCTCATCGAAAGCCTGCGCCGCGCGCGCATCCCGCAGTTCGTGCTGCCGCGCTTCGTCGGCGGCATCAACGCGCGCCTGCCGCAACTGCCGCCTACGCTGGGGTTGACCACGGCGCTGAACCTCGCGCTGGATCGCATCCTGCCGCGCGACACGCTCGAACCCCTCACCGGCAAATTGGTCTGCCTGCGCGTCACCGACGGCGGCCTGACCTTGCTATTCACCCTGACGCCGAAGGGTTTTCGCCCGGCCGTCAGCAATTCAAAGCCGGACCTGTTGATCAGCGCGAAGGCGCGCGACTTCCTGGCGCTGGCCCTGCGCGAGGAAGATCCGGACACCCTGTTCTTCAACCGCCGCCTGGTCATGGAAGGCGACACCGATCTGGGCCTGCTGGTGAAAAATACGCTGGACGCCGTTGACTGGCCGCGCCTGGAACCCGATGCACTGCATCCCTTCAGACTGCTGGCCGCTCTCAGGCTGCGTCTTGGGCCGGGGGGCTTTTAACATTCAGCACATGGGCGCGACGGGCCTATTTGGGATGCCCCCCAAGGGGATTTCCTTCGGGGCACAGCGCAAGGCGCGGCGGCGCAGGCAGTGGTATTCCACGACAAGCCGTCGCAACGCGGCGATGCGCCCAAATAGGCCTGTCCCGGAGGGTTGTCGCCCAATGCGGCGTCTGCTGCGTTGCGTACCTTGGCAAGGGGGCCCTTGCCGGCGGCGCGCGCCTTGCATCCATCCGCATTGGGCGACAACGCGCTCCATGTGCTGAATGTTAAAAGCCCCCAAACAGGTAAAATTACGACCTTGATCTTTAGCAAGCCCCGCCACGGCGGGGTCGTGCACAATTTGTCCGATGTTGGAAGCCAGCAACCTGGAGTGCGTGCGCGGCGAAAAGAGCCTGTTTCGCGATCTATCGTTCCGTCTTGAAGCCGGCGCCTGCCTGATGGTGCAGGGCGCCAACGGCAGCGGCAAGACCAGCCTGCTGCGCATGCTCTGCGGCCTGGCGCAGCCGGCGCAGGGCGAGATCCGTTGGGGCGGCGAACCGATCAGGAAACTCGCCGAGGACTATCGCGGCGAACTGCTGTATTGCGGCCATGCCGGGGCGGTGAAGGACGACCTGACGGCGCTGGAGAACGCGCAGATCTCGGCCACGCTGGCCGGCGCGCCCGTCGATGAGGCGTCGGCGCGGCAGGCGCTGCGGCAGCTGGGCCTGAAGGGACGCGAAGACCTGCCGGCGCGCGTGCTCTCCGCGGGGCAAAGGCGGCGCGTGGCGCTATCGCGCCTGCTGCTGGAAAAGCGCCGGCTGTGGGTGCTGGACGAACCGCTGACGGCGCTCGACAAGGCGGCGGTAACCACGCTGTGCGGCGTCATCGATGCGCACCTCGCCACGGGCGGCATGGCGGTGCTGACCAGCCACCAGGATCTGCCGCTGGCGGCGGATCGCATCGCGCACCTGCGGCTGGACTGATGGACGGGCCAAGCCTTCCGGCGGCGCTGGGCGCGGTCATCCGGCGCGACCTGCTGCTCGCCATGCGGCGCAAGTCGGACGTGCTGACGACGCTGTTCTTCTTCATCATCGTCGTCAGCCTGTTTCCGCTCGGCGTCGGGCCGGAAATGGCCATGCTGCGCCAGATCGCCCCCGGCGTGCTGTGGGTGGCGGCGCTGCTGGCAACGATGCTGTCGCTGAACCGCCTCTTCGCGGCGGATCACGCCGACGGCACACTGGAGCAGATGGCGTTGTCGGCCGTGCCGCTCGGCGTGCTGGTGACGGGCAAGGTGATCGCCCACTGGCTGCTCTCCGGCCTGCCGCTGGCGCTGCTGGCGCCGGTGCTGGGCCTGCAGTTCGATCTGGCGGCCGGGTCGCTGGCCGTGCTGGTCGTATCGCTGCTGATCGGCACCCCGGTGCTGTCGCTGATCGGCGCCGTCGGCGCGGCACTGACTTTGGGCGTGCGCGGCGGCGGCGTGCTGGTGTCGCTGCTGGTACTGCCGCTCTACGTGCCGGTGCTGATCTTCGGCGCCGGTGCGGTGGAAGCCGACCTCACCGGGCTGGGCGCCACGGCGCACCTGTCGCTGCTGGCGGCCTTCCTGGCGCTGGCGGCATTTTTCGGGCCGTGGGCAACCACGGTCGCTTTGAGAATCGCACTGGAATGAACAACCGCATCATCAACTGGTTCAAGTTCGCCTCGCCGCAGACCTTCTATCCGCTGGCCGGAAAGATGATTCCCTGGTTCTGGGCGCTCACCGCCCTATTTGGCATTGCCGGCCTTTACATCGGCTTCTTCGTCGCGCCTACCGACGCCCAGCAGGGCGAGGGCTACCGCATCATTTTCATCCACGTGCCGGCGTCCTGGATGTCGATGTTCATTTATCTGGTGATGGCGTTCTGGGCGGCGCTGGGCCTCGGCTTCAACACGCGCTTGTCCGGCATGATGGCCTCGGCGCTGGCGCCCACGGGCGCGCTGATGGCCTTCCTCTCGCTGTGGACCGGCGCGCTGTGGGGCAAGCCGATGTGGGGCACCTGGTGGGTGTGGGACGCGCGCCTGACCTCGGAGCTGATCCTCTTCTTCCTCTACATCGGCTTCATCGCCCTGCAGTCGGCCATCGACGACCCGCGCCGCGCCGACAAGGCCGGCGCCGTGCTGGCGCTGGTCGGCGTGGTGAACATCCCCATCATCTATTTCTCGGTGAAATGGTGGAACACCCTGCACCAGGGCGCCTCGGTCAGCCTGACCCGCTCGCCCTCCATGGCGCAGACCATGCTGTGGGGCATGCTGCTGATGGCGCTGGCCTTCTGGATGTATTCCATCGCCGTGTCGCTGGCGCGGGTGCGCGCCATCATCCTGGAGCGGGAACGCCATGCCGGGTGGGTGGCGGATCTTGAAGAGGTGCGGTCATGAACTGGGGCAGCGCTTCCGAATTCTTCGCCATGGGCGGGCACGCCCTCTACGTGTGGGGTTCCTACGGCGCCTGCGCGCTGCTGATGGCCGTGGAACCAATCCTGGCCAGGAAGCGTCGAAGCCAGGCCCTTATCGAACTCAAGCGCGAGCTTCGCGCCAACCAAGACTCCCAAGATGAAACCACGTCATAAACGCTTCGCCCTCATCGGCGGAGCACTTGCCGTACTCGGCATCGCCGCCGCGCTGGTGCTCAACGCCTTCCAGAGCAACCTGGTGTTTTTCTTCACGCCGACGCAGATCGCCGCAGGGGAGGCGCCGAAGGGCAAGACCTTCCGCATCGGCGGCCTGGTCAAGGACGGCAGCCTGCAGCGCCAGTCCGATGGCCTCACCGTGCAGTTCGTCGTCACCGACACGGCGAAGGAATTCACCGTCGCCTACACCGGCATCCTGCCCGACCTGTTCCGCGAGGGCAAAGGCGTGGTGGCACAGGGCAAGCTCGGCGAGAACGGCCTGTTCACCGCCAGCGAGGTGCTGGCCAAGCACGACGAGAATTACATGCCGCCGGAGGCGCAGCACGCCGTTGATGAAGCGCACAAGGCCGCCAGGACGGTGAAACAATGATTCCGGAACTGGGTCATTTCGCGCTGATCCTGGCGCTCCTCGTCTCGCTGGTGCAGGGCACCCTGCCGCTGGTGGGCGCCCATCGCGGCAACAATGGCCGGGCCTGGATCGCACTGGCGCGGCCGGCGGCACGCGCGCAGTTCCTTCTCGTCGTCTTCGCCTTTGGCTGCCTTACTTGGGCCTTCGTCGCCAACGATTTCTCGGTGGTCTACGTGGTGCAGCATTCCAACTCGAGATTGCCGCTGGAATACCGCATCGCGGGCGTATGGGGCGGCCACGAGGGCTCGCTGCTGCTGTGGATGCTGATGCTCTCGGGCTGGACGGTCGCCGTCGCTTTACTGTCGCGCCATCTGCCGGACGCCATGACGGCACGGGTGCTGGGCGTGCTCGGGCTGATCGCCGTGGGATTCCTCGCCTTCATCCTGCTCACCTCCAACCCTTTCGAGCGCCTCCTGCCGGCGGCCGAGGACGGGCGCGACCTGAACCCGCTGCTGCAGGATCCGGGACTGATTTTCCATCCGCCGATGCTCTATATGGGCTACGTCGGCTTCTCCATCGCCTTCGCCTTCGCCATTGCCGCGCTGCTCTCCGGCCAGCTCGACGCCGCCTGGGCGCGCTGGTCGCGGCCGTGGACGACGACGGCCTGGGCCTTTCTCACGCTCGGCATCGCGCTCGGTTCCTGGTGGGCCTATTACGAGCTGGGCTGGGGCGGCTGGTGGTTCTGGGATCCGGTGGAGAACGCCTCCTTCCTGCCCTGGCTGGTCGGCACGGCGCTGATCCATTCGCTGGCGGTCACCGAGAAGCGCGGCTGCTTCAAGAACTGGACGGTGCTGCTGGCCATCGCCGCCTTCTCGCTGTCGCTGCTCGGCACCTTCCTCGTGCGCTCCGGCGTGCTCACTTCGGTGCACGCCTTCGCCACCGATCCGCGCCGCGGCATCTTCATCCTGATCCTGCTGGCCATCGTCATCGGCGCCTCGCTGTTCCTCTTCGCCCTGCGCGCGCCGAAGGTGGGGCTGGGCGGCAGCTTCGGCCTGATGTCACGCGAGACCCTTCTGCTGGCCAACAATGTCCTGCTGGTGGTGGCGGCGGGCTCGGTGCTGCTCGGCACGCTCTATCCGCTGCTGATCGATGCGCTGGGCATGGGCAAGCTCTCCGTGGGGCCGCCCTATTTCAACACGGTGTTCGTGCCGCTCATGGTGCCGCTGCTCGCCCTCATGTCGATCGGACCGCTGGCGCGCTGGAAGCATGCCGACATGGGCGCCGTATTGCGGCGGCTGACTTTCGCCTTTGCGGCCGCCGTCGTGGTCGCCATCGCCGTGCCCCTCCTCTACGGCAAGTGGTCGCCGCTGACCGCCATGGGGGTGCTGCTCGCCGCCTGGGTCGCCGGCGGCAGCGCCGTGGCCATCATCGAGCGCCTGCGCGCCGGCGGGCTGCGCGCCCAGCCGTTGCACTGGTGGGGCATGCACATGGCGCATGTCGGCGTCGCGGTCTTCGTCGTCGGCGTGGCCATGGTGTCCTCCTTCCAGGAGGAGAAGGATGTGCGCATGGAACCCGACGACACCGTCTCGGTCGGCGGCTACAGCTTCCGCTTCATCGGCGTGCGCGAGGCCATGGGGCCGAACTACCGCGCCATGGTGGGCGAACTGGAACTGTCGAAGGACGGCAAGGTGCTGCGCACCATGAAGCCGGAGAAGCGCGCCTACCTGACCTCCGCCATGCCCATGACGGAAGCGGCCATCGACACCGGCCTGCTGCGCGACGTCTACGTTTCGCTCGGCGAACCCGTCGGCGAGCGCGCCTGGAGCGTCAGGGTGTACTACAAGCCCTTCGTGGACTGGATCTGGGGCGGCTGCCTGCTGATGGCGCTCGGCGGCATCGTCGCCATCAGCGACCGGCGCTACCGCATGAAGAAGGCGGCAGCCTCCGCAGCAATCGCGCCACAGGGAGCCCCGGCATGATGGCCTATCCCCTGGCCCCTTTCCCGCGGAAAGGGGTAACGCTGGTTCAGCCGCGCATTGCGCGGCTTCCGGATAACGACTTGCTGCCCCCTTGGGGCGGCCCTGCGGAGGCAGCATGAACCGCTTCCTCCTCCCGCTGGGCATTTTCATCGTGCTGGTGGCTTTCCTCGCCGTCGGCCTGAACTTGAATCCGCGTGAAGTGCCTTCGCCGCTGATCGGCAAGCCGGCGCCTGCCTTCGAACTGCCGCAGTTGCACAAGCCGGAGCTCACCTTCGCACCGAAGGACATGCAGGGGAAGGTCTGGCTGCTCAACGTCTGGGCCTCCTGGTGCGTGTCGTGCCGCCAGGAGCATCCCATCCTCGTCGATCTCGCCAAGACGGGCACGGTGCCGATCTACGGCCTCAATTACAAGGACCAGCGTGCGGACGCCCTGCGCTGGCTGAAGCAGTATGGCGATCCCTACACGCTGTCCATCGCCGATATCGAAGGTCGCGTCGGCATCGATTACGGCGTCTACGGCGTGCCCGAGACCTACGTCATCGACAAGGCCGGCGTCATCCGCTTCAAGCAGATCGGTCCGGTCACGCAGGATGTCCTGGAAGCGAAAATTCTGCCGATGGTGCTGGAGCTGAACAGATGAGGCACATTCTTCCGTTCGTTATTTTGGCCTTGCTTGGGCCCGCCTCAGGTGGCGCGTCCGCAAAGGAAGCCGCGCCGACCGCGCAGGACGTTGTCGTCGAGAAGCGCATGGTCGCCATCTCCGAGGAACTGCGCTGCCTGGTCTGCCAGAACGAGTCCCTCTCCGGCTCGCAGGCCGACCTCGCCAAGGATCTGCGCCGTGAAATTCGCGAACAAATCCAGGAGGGGCGCAGCGATCAGGAGATCATGGATTTCATGGTCGGCCGTTAC
>PHCS01000078.1 GCA_002840845.1 Betaproteobacteria bacterium HGW-Betaproteobacteria-14 | reverse complement strand
AAGACTTTGCAATGCCGGCAGCAGATAATCACGACGCTCCTGGAACTCCCTGCGCCGCATTTCCAGTTCCGCAATCGTTTCCGGCAGGAAAGCTGCCAGGGCGGCATGCTGAGCCGGACTCGACGGCGAAATGAACAGGTTTTGCGCCAGTTTCTCAATGTCACGCACGAAGCGCGGCGGGGCCACCAGCCAGCCCAGGCGCCAGCCGGTCATGCCGAAATATTTCGAGAAGCTGTTGATGACGAAAACTTCGTCCGACAGTGCGAGGGCCGTGCTGGCATTGCTGCCATTTTCCAGGGAAGCCGCCTGCTGGCCGTACGTCAGGCCATGGTAGATCTCATCCACAAGCAATGCCCCGCCGCGTTGAGAGACGCAGGTAGCTAGCCCACCCATAACGGCGGGTTCGATGAGCGTGCCTGTCGGGTTGGCCGGCGAAGCGACCAGCAGTCCCTTGCAGTGTTCCGTCCAGTGGTGCGCGACCAGTTCGGCCGTGGGTTGATAATTCGTTTCCGGACCGACCGCCATGGATCGCGGGATACCCTCCAGCGTGCGCACGAAATGCCGGTTGCAGGGATAACCGGGATCGGGCAGCAGCAGCTCGTCGCCGGGATTGAGCAGTACAGCCAGTGCGAGCAGCAAGGCGCCGGACGAGCCGGCCGTGACGGCGATGCGTTCGGGGGAGATGCTGACACCGTAGCGCTCGGCGTAGAAGCGGGAAATGGCCTCGCGCAGGGCAGGGATGCCGAGGGCTGGCGTATAGAAAACCTGGCCTTGGCGGATGAATGCCTGGGCCGCCTCGATGACAGCCGGCGGCGTGGGGAAGTCCGGCTCGCCCACCTCCATGTGGATGATGCTGCGGCCTGCAGCCTCGAGTTGCCGGGCTCGCGTGAGCAGTTCCATGACGTGGAAAGGCGCGATGTCGGCCATGCGTCTTGCTGGGGCCGGCGAGAGCGGGTTCAGGCTCATGGTGTGCGAAGAATAGCACTCCCGCAAAAAACAACGGGCGCCGAATGGCGCCCGTTCCCGAGTGGAGGCACTTACTCCAGCCTGCCGAAATTCATGCGGAAGAGCTCGCGCTTGAGCACCAGCTGCTGCGGCAGGCGTTCCTTCAGCTTGTCGAACAACTCGCCATGCAGGTCGAGCTCCTCCTGCCACATCTGCGTATCGACGCGAGTGAGCTCCTGGAACTGCTCGCGTTTGACGTCGTCCAGCCCGGTCCAGTCGAGGTCTTCGAAACGCGGCATCCAGCCGAGCGGCGTCTGCTGCGCGCCGACGCGCCCCTTGACGCGGTCAACGATCCATTTGAGCACGCGCATGTTTTCGCCGAAGCCGGGCCACATGAAGTTGCCCTTGGCGTCCTGGCGGAACCAGTTCACCGTGAAGATGCGCGGCGGGTTGTCGACGACGTGACCCATGCGCAGCCAGTGGTTGAAGTAATCGCCCATGTGGTAGCCGCAGAAGGGCAGCATGGCGAAGGGGTCGCGGCGTACCTGGCCGACCTTGCCGGCGGCGGCTGCGGTGGTTTCGGAGCCGAGCGTGGCGGCCATGTATACACCGTAGTTCCAGTTGAAGGCCTCGAATACCAAAGGCACGGTGGTGGAGCGGCGGCCGCCGAAGATGAAGGCCGAGATGGGCACACCGGCCGGATCTTCCCATTTCTCGTCGAGCGAGGGGCACTGGCTGGCTGGGGCCGTGAAGCGTGCGTTGGGATGTGCTGCCGGGCGACCGCATCCCGGCGTCCATTCCTTGCCGGTCCAGTCGGTGAGTTTCTCCGGCGGCTGCTTGGTCATGCCCTCCCACCAGACGTCACCGTCGGGGGTGAGCGCCACATTGGTGAAGATGATATTGGCGCGCAGGGTGGCCATGGCATTGAAATTGGATTTTTCCGAGGTGCCCGGGGCGACGCCGAAATAGCCCGCTTCCGGGTTGATGGCGTAGAGCTGTCCGTCCTTGCCCGGCTTGATCCAGGCGATGTCGTCCCCCACCGTGGTGACCTTCCAGCCGCCAAGGGTCTTTGGCGGGATCAGCATGGCGAAATTGGTCTTGCCGCAGGCGCTGGGAAAGGCCGCTGCGACGTAGCTCTTTTCGCCCTTGGGCGATTCCACGCCGAGGATCAGCATGTGCTCGGCGAGCCAGCCCTGGTCTCGCGCCATGGTCGAGGCGATGCGCAGAGCGAAGCACTTCTTGCCGAGCAGCGCATTGCCGCCGTAGCCGGAACCGTAGGACCAGATCTCCCGCGTCTCGGGGAAGTGCACGATGTACTTGGTGTCCTTGTTGCAGGGCCAGCGCACATCCTGCTGGCCGGGCTCCAGGGGGTGGCCGACACTGTGCAGGCAGGGCACGAACTCCCCGTCCTCGCCGAGGACGTCATACACCGCCTTGCCCATGCGCGTCATGATGCGCATGTTGGTGACGACATAAGGCGAGTCCGAGATTTCCACGCCGATGTGGGCGATGGGGCTGCCCAGCGGGCCCATGCTGAAGGGAATGACGTACATGGTGCGGCCGCGCATGCAGCCCTTGAAAAGATCCGTCAGCTTGGCCTTCATTGTCGCCGGGTCTTCCCAGTTGTTATTGGGGCCGGCGTCGTCCTTGTGCTGCGAACAGATGAAGGTGCGGTCCTCGACACGCGCCACATCGGACGGGTCGGACCAGGCCAGGTAGGAGTTCGGGCGCTTTTCCGGGTTGAGCTTGATCAGGCTGCCGGCCGCGACCATCTCGCTGCTCAGGCGGTCGTATTCCTCTTCGGAACCGTCGGCCCAGACGATGCGCTCGGGCTGGGTGAGGGCGGCCACTTCCGCCACCCAGGCCTTGAGGCGGGCGTTGCGGACATAAGCGGGTGCGTTGATAGCTGCGGGTTCGGAAAGGCGCTGGTTCATGATGCAGGGTCTCCAGGACGAATCATTGCTTGAAGTCGGTTTGCGGCTGGCCGGGATGGCAGAGCATTCACGGCGGAGGAATGGGCAGGATGCGAGCGAATTGAGGCGATATGTGCAATGCAATATTATGCCACAACCCCAATGACCCGATAAACTCCGTTATTGGCCTGGCCCTTTCGGCCGGCCTGGAGAAAACACAAGGACCGATGAAGATGGATGAAGCATTCCGTGCCGCAGCACTCGAGTATCACCGCCATCCCCGCCCCGGCAAGATTGCCGTTACCCCGACCAAGCAACTCATCACCCAGCGCGACCTGGCCCTGGCCTACTCCCCCGGCGTGGCGGCGGCTTGCGAGGAGATCGTCGCCAATCCCGCTGAAGCGTCCAGCCTGACCTCGCGCGGCAACCTGGTGGCGGTCATCACCAACGGCACGGCGGTGTTGGGGCTGGGCAACATCGGTCCGCTGGCCGGCAAGCCGGTGATGGAAGGCAAGGGCGTGCTGTTCAAGAAGTTCGCCGGCGTCGATGTCTTCGACATCGAGGTCAACGAACTTGACCCGGACAAGCTGATCGACATCATCGCTTCGCTGGAACCGACTTTCGGCGGCATCAACCTTGAGGACATCAAGGCGCCCGAATGCTTCTATATCGAGAAGAAGCTGCGCGAGCGCATGCGCATCCCCGTCTTCCATGACGACCAGCACGGCACGGCCATCATTTCCGCAGCGGCGGTCCTCAACGGCCTGCGCGTGGTGGACAAGAAGATCGAAGAAGTGAAGCTGGTGTGCTCAGGCGCCGGCGCGGCGGCCATCGCCTGCGTCGACCTGATGGTTGCGCTCGGCCTTCGACGCGAGAACGTCTGGATGACCGACTCCAAGGGAGTGGTGAGCAAAGCCCGCCTTGCCGCTCTCGATCCGAGCAAGGCCCAATTCGCACAGGAAACCACGGCCACCACGCTGGGCGAGATCGTCGCCGGCGCCGACATCTTCCTCGGCCTGTCGACGGCCGGCGTGCTCAAGCCGGAAATGGTCAAGACCATGGCCGACAAGCCGCTCATCCTGGCACTGGCCAACCCGGTGCCGGAAATCCTGCCGGAAGACGCCAAGGCGGTGCGACCGGACTGCATCATTGCCACCGGCCGCTCGGACTACCCGAACCAGGTCAACAACGTCCTGTGCTTTCCCTTTATCTTCCGCGGCGCGCTGGATGCCGGTGCCACCACCATCACCCAGGAGATGGAACTGGCGGCGGTGCGCGCCATCGCCGACTTGGCACATGCCGAGCAGTCCGACGTGGTGGCGGCCGCCTATGCCGGCTCCGACCTGCGCTTTGGCGCGGAATACCTCATCCCGAAACCCTTCGATCCGCGCCTGATCGTGAAGATCGCACCGGCAGTGGCGAAGGCGGCCATGGATTCGGGTGTGGCGACGCGGCCGATTGCCGATTTCGATGCCTATCGAGACCAACTCCAGCAGTTCGTGTACCACTCCGGCCTCATCATGAAGCCGGTGTTTTCCGCTGCCAAGAAAATCGACAAACGCATCGTCTACGCCGAAGGGGAGGATGAGCGCATCCTGCGTGCCGTCCAAGTGGTGGTGGACGAGCATCTGGCCCGGCCGATCCTGATCGGGCGGCCCGAAGTGATCGAGCACCGCATCGAAAAATTCGGCCTGCGTATCCGGCCGGGCGCGGACTTCGAGCTATGCAACCCGCAGCAGGATCCGCGCTACAAGGATTTCTGGCAGACGTACCTTCAGCTGACCGAGCGAAAGGGTGTCTCGTCCGATTATGCGCAGATCGAGATGCGCCGCCGTCACACCCTCATCGGCGCCATGATGATCCACAAGGGAGATGCGGACGGCATGCTTTGCGGCACCTTCGGCACCCATGCCCTGCATTTGCACTATATCGACCAGGTGATTGGCCGCAGCGAGGGCGTATCGGCTTACTACGCCCTGAACGGGCTGATGCTGCCCAAGCAGACGGTTTTCATTTGCGATACCTACGTGAATTACGACCCGAGCGCGGAACAACTGGTCGAGATGACCATCCTGGCGGCTGAACAGGTTCGCCGCTTCGGCCTGACGCCAAAAGTGGCCATGCTGTCGCATTCCAGTTTCGGCAATTACGACACGCCCAGCGCACGCAAGATGCAGCGCGCCACGCAATTGCTCTGGGCGCATGCGCCGGAACTGGAGGTGGAGGGGGAAATGCACGGCGACGCCGCTCTGTCCGGGGAAGTCCGCAGCCAGGTCTTCCCGAATGCGCGGCTGAAAGGGGAGGCCAACCTGCTCATCATGCCGACGCTGGATGCCGCGAACATCGCCTTCAACCTGCTCAAGCAGGCCGCCGGCGATGGCGTCACCATCGGCCCGATCCTGCTCGGCACGCGGGCGCCGGTGAGCATCCTGACGCCGACGGCCACCGTACGGCGCATCGTCAACCTGACGGCGGTGACCGTGGTCGAGGCCGCCGCCCGGGGGTGATCGCAGGATTCAAGGCTGCGCGGCGGCTGCCGTCATTATTGGCATGAAAGTCAGTCACCAGAAGACGGCGTTGATTCTGACCGGGGGCGGTGCACGTGCCGCCTACCAGGTCGGCGTGCTGTCAGCCATCAGTGAACTGTTGCCTGACAACAGGCGCAACCCCTTTCCGATCATTTGCGGCACCTCGGCCGGCGCCATCAACGCTGCTGCGCTGGCCTGCTGCGCCGAGGATTTCGGCAAGGGCGTGCGCTATCTGCAGGATGTCTGGCGGAATTTCCATGCTTCCCAGGTTTATCGTGCTGATGCATTGGGGATCGCAGCAAGCGGTTTGAACTGGCTGTCGGCCTTCATGTTCGGCTGGGTTTTCAAACACAGTCCGCGCTCCCTGCTCGACAATACCCCGCTGCGTCGCCTGCTCGAGCGCAGCCTGGATTTCGGCAACATCGATGCGGCGATTGAAAGCGGCGCCCTCTACGCCCTTTCCATCACCGCCTCGGGCTACTTTTCCGGCCAAAGCGTCAGTTTTTTCCAGGCGGCCGCGGCGGCGGAAACCTGGAAGCGCACCCATCGTGCCGGCGCGCGGACACGCATTTGCGTCGATCACCTGCTCGCCTCCAGCGCCATCCCCTTCATCTTTCCGGCCATCAAGATCCACCGCGAGTACTTCGGCGACGGCTCGATGCGCCAGTTGGCGCCCGTATCCCCCGCCATCCATCTCGGCGCGGAGCGCATCATGGTGGTGGGCGCCGGCCGGCGGGAGGACGAGAAGGGCAGGAAGCGCGGCGATGCTTACCCGCCGCTGGCGCAGATCGCCGGCCATGCCCTGTCGTCGATTTTTCTCGACAGCCTTCAGGTCGATCTGGAGCGCCTGGAGCGCATCAACAATACCGTGTCGATCATCCCGCAGGAGGTGCGGGAGAAAGCCGGCCTGCCGCTGCGCAATATCGAGACGCTGGTGATCTCGCCCTCGCAACGCCTGGACTACATGGCGGCGCGACATGTCAAGAGCCTGCCCTGGCCGGTGCGCGCCATGCTGCGCGGCATCGGCGCCACCAGCAAGGCCGGTTCCGCGCTCGCGAGCTATCTGCTATTCGAACAGTCTTTTACCCGCGCCTTGATGGAACTCGGCTATACGGATACGATGGCGCGCCGCGCGGAAGTGCACACTTTTCTGGGAATTGGCTAAACCCTCAAATATCGAAGTTACATGAGAAAAATAGCCTAAGATGCTATTTATTATTGTAATTGCTCATTTAGGGGAATAGACTTAATGAACCATTGGCCGAACCGAGAGGGAGATTGCGTGAAAATCAAGCTGACGACCCTGATGGTGATCTGCGCAATGCTGGCATTTGGCACGCTGGATATCGCCAAGCCGGTTGCGGCCGCCGATGCCAAGAAACAGGCGGCCCAACGCAAGGCCAAACCCGTGAAGAAGGTCGCGAAGCGCGTTGAGGTCCAGGATTCAGACAATCTCCTGCTCAAATCTTCCGCCGTACTGGTACAGGACCAATCCTCCGGCGAGGTGCTTTTCGAGAAGAATTCCGACGCCGTGCTGCCGATCGCCTCGATCACCAAGTTGATGACGGCGATGGTCGTGCTGGATGCGCAACTGTCACTTTCCGAAATGCTCACCATCGGCCATGAGGACATGGATACCCTCAAGGGAACACGCTCACGGCTGAAAGTCGGGGCGCAGTTGTCCCGCGAGGACATGCTGCTGCTGGCGCTGATGGCTTCCGAGAATCGTGCGGCTTCGGCGCTGTCGCGCCACTACCCGGGCGGCGAAAGGGCATTCATTGCCGCGATGAATTACAAGGCTGCAGCGATCGGACTCAAGGACACCCATTTTGCCGATCCCACCGGGCTGACTGCCGCCAATGTCTCGAGCGCGCGCGACCTGACGAAGATGGTGGCCGCAGCTTCCCACTATCCGCTCATCCGCGAGTTATCCACGACGAGCGAGCGAACCATCCATGTCGAGGGGCGCCCGATTGCCTTCCGCAACACCAACACCCTCGTGCGCAGCCCGGCTTCGGGCTGGGAAATCGCCGTATCCAAGACCGGCTACATTCGCGAGGCGGGAAAGTGCCTGGTGATGCAGGCCTGGCTCAACAACAGGCCGGTGGTCATCGTGCTGCTCGATTCCTGGGGCCGGCTGACGCGCATCGGCGACGCCAACCGCATCAAGCGCTGGATCGAGAACGCTTCGACAAACACTGGGCGGCGGAGCGCTGCGCTGGGGCGTGGCCCGGCAGGCTAACCGGCTTCGGCGAAACCAACGACAGGCCGGCTGAATGCCGGCCTATCTATTTGGAGAATGCCCCAGCGCGTGGGAGATGCCGTCGGCCGCCTGCTTGATGAGCGGAATCCACTCAGCATCGTAGCGCTCTGCGGGTGCCGAGACGGATAGGCCGGCGACCAGTTCGCCGGAATCGTCGCGCACCGGCGCGGCAATGCAGCGCAGGCCCTGTTCGATCTCCTCGTTGTCGAAGGCAACGCCATGGCGGCGCACGCGCTCGAGTTCCTTTTCCAGGGCGGGCAGGGAAGTGAGCGAGGTGGGCGTGAAGCCGGGCAGGCCGGTGCGCTTGACATATTCACGCAGTTTCTGCAGGCCGTCCTCGACCAGAAACAGCTTGCCGACGGCGGTCGCATGCAGCGGCGCGCGGGCACCGACCAGATGCACCACGCGCACCGAGGAGCGGCCGCTGGAGGTGCGCTCCACATAGATGATCTCGTCGTCGTGGCGCACACCGAGATTCACGCTTTCGCCAATCTGCCCATGCAAGGCCTGCATGAAGGGCAAAGCCGTCTGGCGGATATTGATGCGCGACTTGACGATGTTGCCCAGTTCCAGCAGGCGGATGCCAAGGCGGTAGGCGCCCGGCTCGGCGCGCTCGACCATGTCGCTCGCAGCCATGGCGCCGAGGATGCGGTGTGCGGTTGAGGGATGCAGGCCGGTCTCCACCGACAACTGCTTCAGGCTGACGGCGTCATGATGGTGCGCCAGCACGTCGAGGAGCATCATCATGCGTTCGATGACCTGAATGGAGCTTTTTGCTTCCGGCTGCGGCAAGATCGGCTTCCGTTGAATCGAATGACGGAATACTATATCAAATCGTGAAATCAAAGCGCCGCATCATGGGCGAGCACCGGGGAGCGCGAATGAAGGTGGGCCTTTTTGTCACCTGTCTGGTCGATCTGATGCGTCCGCGCATCGGGTTCGCCGCGCTGCGGCTGCTTCAGGCGGCGGGCTGCGAGGTGGTCGTGCCGACGACCCAGACCTGCTGCGGGCAGCCAGCCTACAATTCGGGCGACCGTCGCGCCGCGCGGCTGCTGGCGGAAAAACTGATCGCCGAATTCGAGAGTTGCGACCACGTCGTCGCGCCTTCCGGTTCCTGCGCCGGCATGATCCGCATGCACTACCCTGATCTGTTCGCCGACGATCCCGCCTGGCTCGAGCGCGCCGCGGCACTGGGCGCGCGCACCCACGAGTTGAGCGACTTCCTGGCAACCGTGGCCAGGCTGGACAAGGTGCCGGGCGCCTTTGCCGGCACGGTCACCTACCACGATGCCTGCTCCGGCCTGCGCGAACTGGGCGTGAAGGCACAGCCGCGCGCCCTGCTGGCGAAGATGCCCGGCGTGCGGCTGGTGGAAATGGACGGTGCCGAGGAATGCTGCGGCTTCGGCGGCGCCTTCGCTGTGAAGTTCGGCGACATATCGGCGCGGCTGGCGGAGAAGAAATGCGACAACCTCCGCGCCAGCGGGGCCGACGCGGTGGTGCTGAGCGATCTGGGCTGCATGCTCAGCATCGAGGGCAAGTTGCGGCGCATGGGCGACGAGAAGACGCGCGTGCTGCACATCGCCGAAATCCTTTCCGGAGAGGCATAGACACCACGATGCTAGTCCGCTCCATGCACTTCAAGGCACGCGCCGGCGCGGCGGCGGCCGACCGCGTGCTGCAGGGCAAGCTGGCCACGGCCAAGGGGCTCTTCGTCGATGGGCGGCGGCGCGCGGTGGCCGAGATCGATCTCGAAGCGACGCGCGACGCCTCGCAGACGATCCGCAGCCGCGCCGTGGCGGACCTCGACCTGTGGCTGGAGCGCTTCGAGCAGGAAGCGACGCGCCGCGGCGGCCAGGTGCTGTGGGCGCGCGACGGCGCGGAGATCTGCCGCCTGGTGACTGAAATTGCGCGCAGGCACGACGTGAAGAAGGCCATCAAGTCGAAGTCGATGCTCTCCGAGGAGGCGGGGCTCAATGCCGCGCTGGAAGCGGCCGGCGTGCAGCCGGTGGAAACCGACCTCGGCGAGTACATCCTGCAGATCAACGACAACGAGCCGCCCTCGCACATCATCGCCCCGGTCATCCACAAGACCAAGGAGGAGGTGGCCGACCTGTTCGCGCGCGTGCATGGCAAGCCGCGCAAGACCGAGATCGGCGAAATGACGCGCGAGGCGCGCGAGATGCTGCGCCAACACTTCCTCTCGGCGGACATGGGCATCTCCGGCGGCAACTTCCTCGTCGCCGAAACCGGCTCCGTGGCGCTGGTCACCAACGAGGGCAACGGCCGCATGGTGACGACGCTGCCCAGAGTGCATGTCGTCATCACCGGCGTGGAGAAGGTGATCCCGACCCTCGAAGACCTCGCCACGCTGATGCGCATCCTGCCGCGCTCCGCCACCGGGCAGTCGATATCCAATTACTTCTCCGTGCTCACCGGCGTGAAGCGGCCGGAGGACACGGACGGCCCCGAGCATCTCTATTTCATCCTGGTCGACAATGGCCGCGTCGGCCTGCTCGGCAGCGAGTTCCAGGACATGCTGCGCTGCATTCGCTGCGCCGCCTGCATGAACCACTGCCCGGTGTACCAGACCGTCGGCGGCCACGCCTACGGCTGGGTGTATCCGGGCCCGATGGGCGCAGTGCTGACGCCGCTGTTCGTCGGCATCGAGAACGCCCTCGACCTGCCGCACGCGGCGACGATGTGCAACCAGTGCAGCGTCGTCTGTCCGGTGAAGATCCCCCTGCCCGACCTGATGCGCAAGCTGCGCGAACAGCAGGTCGCGCGCAGCCTGCGGCCCTGGGGCGAGCGCGCGGCACTGCGGCTGTGGGCCTGGCTGGCTCGGCATCCAACCCTCTATGCGTTCGCCGCGAAACTCGGCGTGCGCTACCTCAATTGGCTGGCGGAAGGCGGGGACCGCATCCGCGTCATGGGCGTCGCACCCTCGTGGACGGCCGGGCGCGATTTCCCCGCGCCGGAAGGGCGGACGTTTCGCGAACTTTACTCGGAGAGGAAGTGATGAAGGCAGCCTCATTGCCGCAGGTTCCCCTGTGGATCGAAGGACGGCGGCAGCCCGCCAGCGCACAGCGCTTCGGCGAGGTGTTCGATCCGGCGCGCGGGGAGGCGATCCGCCTGACGCCCCTGTGCGAGGCGCAGGATGTCGAGCTTGCGGTATCGGCTGCCGCGCGCGCCTTTCCGGCCTGGCGCGATACGCCGCCGCTGCGCCGCGCGCGCATCCTGATGCGTTTCCGCGAGCTGCTGGAGGCCGACAAGGACACCCTGGCGCGGCTGGTCACCGAGGAGCACGGCAAGACCCTCGAGGATGCGATGGGCTCGGTTACCCGCGGCATCGAGGTGGTCGAGTTCGTCCTCGGCGTCCCGCATCTGCTCAAGGGCGAGTTCGCCGAGAACGTCGGCAGCGGCGTGGATTGCGCCTCCCTGCGCCAGCCGCTCGGCGTGTGCGCCGGCATCACGCCCTTCAATTTTCCGGTCATGGTGCCGATGTGGATGTTCCCGGTGGCCATCGCCTGCGGCAACACCTTCGTCCTCAAGCCCTCGGAGAAGGTGCCGTCGGCCAGCCTGCGCATGGCCGAGCTGCTTCAGGAAGCCGGCCTGCCGCCCGGCGTGTTCAACATCCTCCACGGCGACCGCGTGGTGGTCGATGCGCTGCTCACGCACCCGCTGGTGAGGGCCGTGTCCTTCGTCGGATCGACGCCGGTGGCGCGCCGCATCTACGAGACCGGCACCCGCGCAGGCAAGCGCGTGCAGGCCCTGGGCGGGGCAAAGAACCACGCCGTCGTGCTGCCCGACGCCGACATGGATTTC
>PHCS01000077.1 GCA_002840845.1 Betaproteobacteria bacterium HGW-Betaproteobacteria-14 | reverse complement strand
GAAGCCCGACCTACGACACGATCTACGAGAAATAGAACGGCCGGCCGACGGCGTGGCCCTGGGCGTAGTCGACGCCCATCTCGCGCAGGCGGTTGAGCGTGCCTTCCGTCTCGACGAACTCGGCGATGGTCTTCATGCCGAGAGAATGGGCGATGTTGTTGATGGCGGAGACCACCTCGCGGTTCATCGGCTCGGCGAACATGTCGCGCACGAAGGCGCCATCGATCTTCACGTAGTCCACCGGCAGGTGCTTGAGATAGGCGAAGGAGCACATGCCGGCGCCGAAATCGTCCAGCGCGAAGCGCAGTCCCAGGTCCTTCAGCTCGCGGATCAGTTCGGCCGCCTTGGTCAGGTTGGCCACTGCCAGCGTCTCGGTGATCTCGAAACAGATCGCTTCGGGCGGGGTCCCGTGCAGGGCGATCTGCTCGCGCACGAACTGCGGAAAGCGGCTGTCGTTGATGCTCTCTGCGGACAGATTGATGTCGAACACCGGCAGGCTGTCCGGCGTGGCTTCGCATTCTCGACGGATCGCCGGCAGCGCGTTGGCAAGCACCCAGCGATCGATGGCCTGCATCATGTTGTGCCGCTCGGCCGAAGGAATGAAGACCATCGGCGGCACAAGCTTGCCCTCGCGGTCGACCATGCGCAGCAACAGCTCGAAATGCCTCGACTTAGCCGTCGTCTCGTCGAGCCCGGCGATGCGCTGGCGGAAAAGACGGAAACCGTTGCGTTCGATGGCGTCGTGGATGGTCTCGACGATGTTCATGTCGGCACGCGGCTGATGGCTGGCGGCCTTGGCATGAAAGACGCGGATCTGGTCGCGGCCGGCTTCCTTGGCGGCATAGCAGGCGGAGTCTGCCTGCTCCATCGCTTCCTCCGCGCCGGCAGCCGGGTCCGACAGCACGACCAGGCCGATGCTGGCGCCAACATGGAACACCTTCTCGCGCCAGACGAAGCGGAAATTCGATACGTCCATGCGGATGGCGTTGGCGATGCGCAGCGCCTGCTCCACCGGGCAGGCATGCAGCAGCACGGCGAACTCGTCCCCGCCCATGCGCGCCAGCACATCCGAGGTGCGCACGCGCGCGCGCAGCACGGCGGCGATCTGGCGCAGAAATTCGTCGCCGGCGGCATGACCGCCGCTGTCGTTGATCAGTTTGAAACGATCGAGGTCGAGGAAGAGCAGCGTATGCCGCTTGTCCGGTGCATCGTCGGCGGCGATGGCCTTGCGCAGCGCCTCCTCGAAGCCGCGGCGGTTTACCAGCCCTGTGAGTGCATCGTGATTGGCCTGCCAGAACAGTTCGAGTGAAATGCCATGGGGAACGGAAACATCCTCCATGGCCAAAAAAATGACTTGTCTGCGGCCGGCATCCTCACAGGCGCAACTGATGTCCAGCACGCGTTCGTTGCCGCCGGCATCGCGCAGCACGGCGCGCAACGCCGGCACGTTGTCGCCGCACTCGAATTGCAGTTCCTGCAGCAGCACCGGCTTGCCATCGGCCGCATTGCGCAACGGAAAGCGCGACTCGTAGGCCTGACCGATGAGTTCGGCGTGCTCGGCGCCAGCCAGCTTCGCCGCCGCGGCATTGGCAAAGAAGATCTGCCCGCGGTCGTCGATGCCGACCACGGCGACATCGACGCAGCGAAAGGCGGTGTCGATCAGGTTGAGCTGGTCGCGCAGGCGGCTCGAGGAAATTGAATTCCACGCCAGCCAGCCACCCAGTGCGCTCGCGCTGCCCAGGCCGGCGAACCAGAATACGGCAATCGGTTGGCTGCCGTCGGCAGGCCCCCATGCCAAGGCGGCGCCACCGGAGAACAGAACGGCGAGCGCAGCCAGGGTGCGCCAGGCGAAGTTCAGGGCCTGTCGCTGCGTCATCTTATTCCTCGCCTGCCTTGCGCAAGGGAACTGCGGCAATCGTCGGCGAAGCCTCGATGCCGTCCAGTTCGACGCCCTCGATGCGGGCAAACTGGCCGCTGATCTTCCTGCTGCTGACCTGCACGTCCTGCACGTCCTTCTGCGCCTGGTCGATATGCGTTGCGAGGCGCTGCATGCGTTCGTCGAAACGGGCGAAATCCTTCGACAGCTTGCCCAGCGCGTCCTTGATGATGTGGATCTGGTGTCGCGTCTCGACATCCTTCAGCACGGCGCGCGCCGTGTTGAGGACGGCCATCAGCGTCGTCGGCGAGACGATCCAGACGCGCTTCTGCATGGCATAGCCTACCGTTTCGGGGTGGTATGCGTGGATCTCGGCGAACACCGCCTCGGCAGGCACGAACATCACGGCGCCGTCCGAGGTCTCGTTGGGCAGGATGTACTTCGCGGCGATGGCATCGATGTGCTTGCGCAGGTCGGCGCGAAAGTCAGTCTGTGCGGCACGGCGCTCGAACTCCGAAGCCTCTGGCGCGAACATGCGGTGGTAGTTCTCCAGCGGGAATTTCGAGTCCACCGCCACCATGCCGGTCGGCTCCGGCAGCTTCAGGACGCAGTCGGCGCGCGTGCCGTTGGACAGCGTGTATTGGAAGTCGAAACTGCCGCTCGGCAGGATGTTGCGCACCAGGGCCTCGAGTTGCACTTCGCCAAACGCGCCGCGTGCCTTCTTGTCGCCGAGCAGTTCCTGCAGGCTGACGACATTGCTGGTGAGGCCGTCGATTTTCTTCTGCGCCTCGTCGATGGTGGCCAGGCGGGCCATGACGTTGGCGAAAGTCTCGTTGGTCTTCTTGAAGCCCTCGTCGAGACGCTCGCTGACACGGCCGCTGATCTGCTCGAGGCGCTCGTTGATGCTGCGCGTGAGGCTTTCCATGCTGGAGGAGAGTTGCGCCGTCGCTTGGGCGAGGCCCGATTGCAGCAGTTCGCGGTCGGCGCGGGCCTGCTCCGCCAGCTTCCGCATGATCTGCTCGAGGACTTCGGCGCGCAGTTGATCCTGCTTGGCCTGAAAAGAAGCGTTCAGATCCGCCAGCGTCCGCTGCAGGCGCTCGGCGGATTCTGCACTTTGCGACAGCAGGCGGTCGCCCTGTCGATTCAGGCCTTCGTGCAGGTCGGAGAGCATGGCCCGATGTTTCTCGGCCAGCGCGGAATCGATACCGGTAGGGAGTTCCTTCGTCGCCGCGTGGAGCGCGGCGATTCGCCAAAGGATAAGAAAAACTGCCGCGACCCCTGCAAGAAGCGCGACTACCGTCCAAAGATTGGGCATGACCCCCTCAGTTTCCCTGTGGAGCCCATGCAAGGAAAAATCCATGCCATCACAGGGAGTTGCATTCTATTTTTAAAGTCGAGTATAACAGCGCGAAATCAGCTTGCCTATCCCCTTCGTAATAATATACAGGAACGCATCAGGACAGCGCACGCAAACTCTGCAACGCCGGTGCGCGCAGGGTACGCGCAGTACCCGCCAAACCCGCAAGCATGATGCCGAGTATGCCGCCGAGCACCCCTGCCGGCAGCACCAGCCAGGCCGGCTCATAGGGCATCTGGAAGACAAAGCGGCCGAGCAGCCAGCTGATGATGGCCGCGCCGACGCCGGCCACCACGCCGGCGATCGCACCGAGGACGGCGAACTCCGCCGCTAGGGCGGCACGCAACTGGCTGTTGCGCGCCCCCAGGGTGCGCAACACGGCGACTTCATATTCGCGCTCGTCATGCGTGGATTCCAGCGCCGCGTAAAGCACGGCCAAGCCGGCCACGATGGAAAAAGCGAAGATGAATTGCACGGCCAGCGCCAACTGGTCCATCACCGCCCTGAACTGTCGCAGGATCGAAGCGACATCGATCACCGTCAGGTTGGGATACGCCGCTACCAAATCGCCGACAAACCCTGCCTTGTCCGGCGGAAGATGGAAGCTGGTGATGTAGCTCGTCGGAAAGGGCTCGAGGACGCCGGGGGGAGTGACCACAAAGAAATTGACGCGCATCGAGTCCCAGTCGAGCTTGCGCAGCGACGTGATCTTCGCTTCGAGCCGTCGGCCGGCGATCTCATAGACCAGGGCGTCGTTCAGCTTCAGCCTCAAGGTATCCGCCAGCCCCTGCTCCACCGAAAATTGCGGCCTGTCCCCATCCTGCGGCGCGAACCATTTGCCCGCCGTGAGCGAGTTGCCCTCGGGCAGATCGGCCATCCAGGACAGGTTGAACTCCCGTTCGACGAGGCGTTGGGCGCGCTCCTCCTCATAATCCGCCGCGATGACAGGCCGCCCGTTGATCGAGACCAGCCTTCCGCGCACCATCGGCAGCAGATCGGGCTTCTCCAGCCCCTTGCCGGCAAAGAATTCGCGCACCGGTTCGCGCTGCTCAGGCTGGACGTTGATGATGAAACGGTTGGGCGCATCCGGCGGTACGCTGCGCTGCCAGGAGGCCAGCAGGTCGTCGCGCGCCAGGGTCAGCAGCAGCAGCGTCGTCATGCCCAGTCCGAGGGCGACCGCCTGGATCACGCTGGTGCCAAGGCGCCGATGCAGGGAGGCGATGCCATAGCGCCAGCCGGCGCCGGCCGCGCCGCGCAGCCGGCCGACCGCAGCCAGTGCCAGCCGCGCCACGCCGGCGTATATGGCCACCGCGAGCGAGAAAAGGCCCAGCACCCACAGGCCGAGCTTGAGGTCGGCCGCCATCCAAAGCATGAGGACGGCCAGGACAACCGCGCCGAAGGCATAGCCGGTCCATGCCAGAGGCTCCGCATCCGCCCACTCGCGCCGCAGCACGCGCACCGTGGGAACATTGCGCAGGCGCAACAACTGCGGCAGGGCAAAGCCAGCCAGCAGGGCCAGGCCGACGGTAAAACCGTAGGCCAGCGGCAACGGCGAAGGTGTCGGCAACGTGGTCGTGAGCAGGTTCGACAGCAAACGCTCCAGCGCATACTGCGCGGCGAAGCCGATAAGGCAGCCGAGTGCGGAGGAGATGGCGCCGAAGAGAAGGAACTCGCCGAGATAGATCCGCAGCAACTGGCTGCCGCGCGCACCGAGGCAGCGCATCACGGCACAGCCGTCGAGATGCCGTTGCATGAAGCGGCGCGCCGCCAGGCCGACGGCAACGGCCGCCAGCACGGCCGCCAGCAGCGCCGCCAGTCGCAGGAATTTCTCGGCGCGATCCAGGGCGCTGCGCACCTCGGGCCGCGCATTGTCGAGGCTTTCGATGCGCTCGCCGCGCCCGAGACGTTTCTCCGCCCAGGCCTGATAGGCGGCAACCGCTTCTCCGTCGCCAGCCAGATGCAGCCGATAGGTGATGCGGCTGCCGACCTGGACCAGCTGCGTGGACGACAGGTCGTCCGCATGCATCATCAGTCGCGGCGCGATGTTGAAGAAATTCACGCCGCGGTCCGGCTCCAAAGTCAGCACCGCCGATACGGCGAGGCTGGCCTTGCCCAGCTTGACGACATCGCCGGTTTTGGCCTCAAGCGCAGATGCAAGCCGCTCATCCAGCCACACCGAGCCGCGTGCCGGCGTCTCGCGCGTTTCCGCATCGGGCTGGTTGAGGCCAGGCGCGGTGCGCAGCGCGCCACGCAAGGGATAGCCCGGCTCGACCGCCTTGATGCCGGCCAGGTGGCTGGCACCATTGGCGGCCGTCATGCTCGGAAAGCTCACGCTGGTGATGACGCGCAAGCCGCGCCGTTGCGCCTCGGCGCGGTAGGCCTTGTCCCAGGGGTGGTCGGCCACCAGCAGCAGGTCGCCGCCGAGCAACTGGTGCGCCTCCCGTGTCAGGGCACGCGAAAGCCGGTCGGAAAAGAAGCTCACACTCGACAGGCTGGCGACGGCGATCACCAGTGCCAGGCCGAGCAGGCGCAGCTCGCCGGCGCGGAAATCACGCTTCAACATCTGCCAGGAGAGGTGCCAATTGTTCACTGCAGTTCCCGAATCTTGTCCACCGCCTGCTCAACCCGCTCCAATGCGATCACTTCGATGCCCTTGATCGGCTGCTTCGGCGCATTGGCCCTGGGAATCAGGGCATGCGTGAAGCCGAGCTTGGCGGCTTCCCTTAGGCGTTCCTGGCCGCGCGGCGCCGGACGGATTTCCCCCGCCAGTCCAATCTCGCCGAAGGCAATCAGCTTCTTCGGCAGCGGCTTGTTGCGCAGGCTGGAGACGATGGCCAGCAGCACGGCGAGATCCGCCGCCGGCTCGCCGATCCTCACCCCCCCCACCGCATTGACGAAGACATCCTGGTCGAAGCAGGCGATGCCGGCATGGCGGTGCAGCACAGCCAGGAGCATCGCCAGGCGATTCTGCTCGAGGCCGACACAGAGGCGGCGCGGGCTGGGCGAGTGCGCTTCATCGACCAGCGCCTGGATTTCCACCAGCAGCGGCCGCGTGCCCTCCTGCGTCACCAGCACGCAGGCGCCGGCCACCTGCTGCTCATGATGGGACAGGAACAATGCGGAAGGGTTCGACACGCCGCGCAGGCCCTTGTCGGTCATGGCGAAGACGCCCAGTTCGTTCACGGCACCGAAGCGGTTCTTGACGGCACGGATCAGGCGGAAACTGGAGTTGGGATCCCCCTCGAAATAGAGCACCGTATCGACGATGTGCTCCAGCACGCGCGGGCCAGCCAGCGCGCCCTCCTTCGTGACGTGGCCGACGAAGACGATGCAGGTGCCGGCCTGCTTGGCGTAGCGCGTGAGCTGCGCGGCGCACTCGCGCACCTGGGCCACCGAGCCCGGCGCCGACTGCAACGCGTCGGAATACACCGTCTGGATGGAGTCGATCACGGCGATGCGCGGCTTGTGCTCGGCCAGTGCGGCGAGGATTTTCTCGAGGTGTATCTCGGTCAGCAGCTGCAGGCCGCCGACTTCAAGTTGCAGGCGCCGTGCGCGCAGCGCCACCTGCTCCGCGGATTCCTCGCCGGAAACATACAGCGCCGTCTGGCGTCCGGCCAGCTGGGCCAGTGCCTGCAGCAGCAGCGTCGACTTGCCGATGCCGGGATCGCCGCCGATCAGCACGACGCCCCCCGTCACCAGGCCGCCGCCCAGCACGCGATCGAACTCCTCGATGCCGGTGGCAACGCGGGATTCCTCCTGCGGACTGATCTCGGCCAGGCGCTGCAACCGGCCGCTGCCGGCTACAACGGAGAACCGGTTGGTCGGCGCGGTTTCCGCCAGGCTTTCCACGAGGGTGTTCCAGGCACTGCAATGCGGACATTGGCCCTGCCACTTCGGCGAACTGCCGCCGCATTCGGTGCAGGTGTAGACGGTTTTCTGCTTGGCCATGAGGGAAGTCTAACGGATGAGGTGGCTCAGCCGGCGAGCCCGAGTGATGCGATTATGCTTTCTCGGCCACCGGAACCCGCTGCGTCAGTGCGCACAGCAGTTCATAGCTCACGGTACCGGCAGCGGCGGCAACTTCGTCCACTGAAAGGCCTTCGCCCCACAGCACCACCGGCGAGCCGATACCGGCATCCGGAATGCCCTCGAGGTCCACCATGATCATGTCCATCGAGACGCGCCCGACGGTGCGGGTGCGTCGCCCCTCGACGAGGACTGGCGTGCCGCTCGGCGCATGCCGCGGATAGCCGTCGGCATAACCGCAGGCGACGACACCGATGCGCATCGGTTGCCCTGCGGTGAAGGTGCCACCATAACCGACACGGTCACCCGGCTGGAGCTGTTGCGTCGAAATCAGCTGGCTGGAAAGCGTCATCACCGGGCGCAGGCCGATTTGTTCGGCGCTTTCGTCCTGCGGGAAGGGGGAAGCGCCATACAGCATGATGCCTGGCCGCGCCCAGCCACGACAGGCCTGCGGGTATCGCAGCAGCGCCGCCGAGTTGGCCAGGCTAGCCGGATGGTTGCATCCCTGGGTGGCCTCCTCGAAGCTTGCCATCTGCCAGTCGATGCCGCGTTCCAGGTCGGCATCGGCGAAATGCGTCATGAGCGTGATGCGGCCGACGCAGGGTGTCGTCTCCAATGCGGTCAGGGCAGGATTGAATTCCTCGGCAGTGAGTCCAAGCCGGTTCATGCCGGTGTTGAGCTTGACGTATACCGGCAACCGCGCCGGCAGGGCGGCGCTGGTCAGCATCTCGGCCTGTTCCAGCGTATGCACGACAGGCGTCAGCGCGTACTCGGCATAAAGCGGCAGTTCGTCCGCCTCGAAGAAGCCCTCAAGCAGGAGGATGGGATGGCGAAAACCGGCTTCGCGCATGGCGACGGCGTCATCGAGGTCTAGCATCGCGAAGCCGTCGGCCATGTCATCGAGCGCCTCGGCGACACGCATCAGACCGTGGCCGTAGGCATTGGCCTTGATAACGGCCCAAAGGCTGGCGCCTGTCGCACGCTGCCGCGCGACTGCGAAGTTCCCGCGCAGTGCGGACAGATCGATGGTGGCGCGGATGGGGCGGGTCAAGACGGGAGGCGGTTTGCGTCAGCCGTGTTTCGCGACAAATTCCTTGAGCCGGGTATTGGCAAACTCGACGAAAGTGTTGACCAGGCGCGAGCGGAATTTTTCCTTCGGGTAGACCATCGACAGCGTGCGGTTGAGGCGCGGCTTGAGCGGAATGGCAAGCAGGTCGCCGAGGCGCTTTTCCTTGGCCACCGAGGCGCGCGAGACGATGGCGAAGCCGATGCCGGTCTCCACCACCCCCTTGATCGCTTCAGGGCTGCCCAGTTCGATGACGACGTTCAGACTCTCCGGAGGCACGCCGGCATCGCGGAAGTAGGTATCGGTGACTTCGCGGGTACCGGAACCTTGTTCGCGGCTGATGAATGGGTGCGTCGCCAACAGCTGGGGCGTCAGTTCTTTGTTCTTGGCCAGCGCCGTGCCGGGTGCGCAGATGACGAGGAGCTCATCCTCGCAGCAGACTTCGCATTGCAGGTTGCCCTGGTGCGAGGGCGCCTCGATTAGCCCGATGTCCAAGGTGTGCTCGGCGACGCGCGTCTCGATCGACTCGGAGTTGGCGACGATGAGGCGCGGCTTGACGTTGGGGTACTGCGATTTGAATTCGCCGAGGATGCGCGGCAGCATGAATTCGGCAATGGTGGTGCTGGCGCCCACCAGCAACGGGCCACCGATCTGCCCTGTCATTTCCGCCAGACGCACGTCAAGCTCGGATGACAAGCCGAGAATCCGTTCCGCGTATTCGAGCACCGTATCTCCGGCCGGCGTCAGCGATATCTTGCCATGGCCGCGGTCAAACAGCCTTGTGTTGAAATGCTCTTCCAACTGCTTGATCTGGAACGTTACTGCCGGCTGCGTCATGAACAGCACTTCGGCTGCTTTGGTAAAGGACAGCTGCTTGGCAACGGCATGGAAAACCTGGAGCCTGCGGTCAGCCATAATTGGCACCCCCCGATATACTTATAGCTAATATTCAATCACAAATTACCTACATAAGGTAGCCTGATTTATCCGATTTGCCGGCAATAATCCGGGAAAGCAGGACGTTCAAGCGGGTTCTGGGCGGCAACTGACGCACATTGCGGCTTCATGGTATAAAGCCGCGTCGCGGCGCCAATAAAAATAATATACATGCTTCACGCCTTTTCACGGACACGGACCCCGGCTCGCATCGCTGAATGAATCGCGGCTTCTACATCATCATGGCAGCGCAGTTTTTTTCCGCGCTCGCCGACAATGCGCTCCTCATCGCCGCGATCGCCATGCTGCGGGACATCCACTCCCCCGGCCAGTACGAGCCGCTGCTCAAGCTGTTTTTCACGGTTTCCTACGTCGCCCTGGCGGCATTTGTCGGCGCACTTGCGGATTCGATGGCCAAGGGCCGCGTGATGCTCATCAGCAATACCATCAAGATCGCCGGCTGCTTGATGATGGTGGTGGCAACGGTGCCGAACCTGGATCTGCTCGGCATCCCGATCTATTACTACGTGCTGTTCTCCTACGCCATCGTCGGCCTGGGCGCCGCCGCCTATTCGCCGGCCAAGTACGGCATCCTCACCGAGTACTTGCCGCACGACAAGCTGGTCATCGCCAACGGCTGGATCGAGGGGCTGACGGTGACGGCCATCATCCTCGGCACCGTGCTTGGCGGCGTCCTCATCAATCCGACGGTCAGCGCCGCGCTGCTCGGTTTCGACCTGCCAGGCATCGACACCTGGATCGACACCCCGGCGGAAGTCGCCATGCTGGTCATTTCCCTGCTCTATCTCGTCGCCGCACTATTCAACCTCTACATTCCCGACACCGGCGTGGACCACAAGCCTTTGCACAGGAACCCGATGTATCTGATCTACGAATTCGGACACTGCGTGCGGCTGCTCTGGCGCGACAAGTTGGGGCAGATTTCCCTGGCCGTCACCACGCTGTTCTGGGGCGCCGGCGCCACCCTGCAGTTCATTGTGCTGAAATGGGCCGACAAGGCCCTCGGCCTGCCGCTCGACAAGGCCACCGTCCTGCAGGGGGTGGTGGCCCTGGGCATAGCCGGCGGGGCTGTCCTGGCCGCAAGGATCGTCTCGCTCGACAAGTCCGTGCGCGTATTGCCTGTCGGCATCACGATGGGCATCGTCGTGATGGGCATGATTTTCGTCACCGGCCTGCCGATGGCGCTGGTCATGATGGTCGCAGTCGGGGCGATGGCAGGCTTCTTCGTCGTGCCGATGAATGCGCTATTGCAGCATCGCGGCCATATCCTGATGGGTGCGGGGCATTCCATCGCAGTACAGAACTTCAACGAGAACACCAGCATTCTCGTCATGCTGGGGCTCTATGCGCTGCTGGTCTACCTTGACGTCTCGATATACGTGGTCATCGTCCTCTTCGGCATATTCGTCAGCCTCACCATGCTGCTGGTGGGTGTCTGGCATCGCCGCAACATGCGCGAACACGGAGAGGAACTGCAGCAGCTGCTCGCGGCCGCGAAGAACGTCAACGCGCACCATTGAGTTGATGCATCGCGTCAAAGCAGCACGGGACGATCCGGCAGCTCGTTCCGATCCCCCGCTCGAGGCGGCAGGCGATCCGCCAGCAAGCAGCTGATCTCGGCGACTGCCGCTAGCGTCCCGGGACCGAATTCCCGCTTGCCGAAGGCCTGCTCCATGCGCCGGCAGACCGCCTCCCATTCATCGGGCGAGACGCGGCCATTGAGGCCACGATCGGCGACGATCTCGACGTCACGGTCGGCCAGCAACAGGTAAATCAGCACGCCGCTGTTGTCCTCGGTATCCCACACGCGTTGCGAGGAAAAAACCTCGATGGCACGGTCGCGTGCGGTCACGCCGCGCAGGAGTTGCGCCGGTGTCAGCGACGACTCGACGACGAAGCGGATTTCGCCGGCATGGCGCGACTCGGATGCGGCGATGGCTGCCGCCACTTCCTCCTGGGTTCGCGGCGGGAAGCACTGGCGAACGCGCCAGTCCGGCAGGAGCAAATGCCGCAACATGCGTTTGAATCCTACCATCGTCCCGAGGCTCCGCCGCCGCCGAAACCGCCCCCACCGCCGGAAAAGCCGCCTCCACCGCCGAAACCGCCACGCCTGCCCATGCCGCCTATGCCACGCAAGCCGCCCGCCCCAGCAAAGCCGGAGAGGGTGAGAATGAATACGACCAAGGCGGCAAGCAAGGCCATCGTCACGCTGCCAAGCAGAAGCCAGCCACCGAGAAAGGCCACGCCGCC
>PHCS01000076.1 GCA_002840845.1 Betaproteobacteria bacterium HGW-Betaproteobacteria-14 | reverse complement strand
GGCTCGGCGTGGCGCTGGATGGCGCCGCCAATGACCGCCACGCCACGCGCATCAGCCGCGACGCCAGCAAGGTCGACGTCCTCGTCCTGCCCACCAACGAGGAATGGATGATCGCGCAGCACACGGCGGCGCTCATTTGAATCCGTGCCTGCCGCCATGCCTTTCCCACCCTCTCCCCATCCCTCTCCCGCCCGGGCGGGAGAGGGGGCATTCCCTCGCCCCGCTTGCGGGGAGAGGGTTAGGGTGAGGGGAGGCAGCGTCTGACATTCGCATTTCGCACCCATGTCCCACGACCATTCCCACCATCACGGCCATGCGCACGGCCACACCAATTACCTTCCCGCCGCGCTGAGCATCACGCTGCTCTACGCGGCGGTCGAGGCCGGCGCTGGCTGGTGGGCGGGTTCGCTCGCGCTGCTCTCCGACGCCGGCCACATGCTCACCGATGCGCTGGCCCTGGCCTTGGCGGCGGCCGCCGCCTGGGCGGCGCGGCGCCCGCCGACGCCTCGCCTCAGCTTCGGCCTGCAACGCATCGAGATCCTGGCGGCGCTGGGCAATGCCGGCTTCATGCTGGCGGTGATCATCGGCATCGCCTGGAGCGCGGCCGATCGCCTGCTCCATCCCGTGCCGGTGCAGGGCGCCGTGGTGACGGCCGTGGCCCTGCTCGGCCTGGTCATCAACATCGGCGTCGCCTGGCTGCTGGCGCACGGCGAGTCCACGCTGAACACGCGCGCCGCCCTGCTCCATGTATTGGGCGACCTGCTCGGCTCGGTGGCGGCGCTCGCCTCCGGCCTGGTGATCCAGTACACCGGCTGGACGCCGGCCGATCCGCTGCTCTCGCTCTTCATCTGCGCGCTGATCCTCTTCTCCACCCTGCGCCTGGCGCGCGAAGCCGTGCACGCCCTGCTCGAAGGCGTGCCGCAGGGACTGACTTTGCAGGAAGTGGGACAGCGCATGGCCGCCGTCGAGGGCGTGGAATCGGTGCACGATCTGCACATCTGGTCGCTCTCCTCGCGCCACGCCGCGCTCTCGGCGCATGTCGTGGTGCACGACCTCGAGGCCTGGCCGCGCATCCTCGCCGCGCTGCTGGAACGGCTGCAGGCGGACTTCGAAATCGGCCACGCCACGCTGCAGCCGGAGCTTTTCAAGCCCGTGCTGTATGCCATCGACGAGCCGGAAAAACCTCTTTTCCGACCCTGAATTCGCCGGAATCCCGCGCCAGTCCTAGGGTGCGGTGCGACATACTATATCTAGTGGGCATTTCTCATTGATTACACAAGAGAATTTCCTAGCTATATGTTTATTAAGGAATAAATATTTTTGAAAAGCGGTTCACATGACCGTTTTGAAGCAGTATATTGATCCCCGGTCAGAATCAACTCGAACTACGGAGAAAAAAACAGATGAGCACAACTCTGTCTTCAAACAACCACGAGACAAAGCTCCGCGACGACAACACCCTACCTGCAGAACAAGAGATTTCCGGCGAAGTCCTGCTCGAGAAATACGCCAAAGGCAACGAACAGAACGTGCATGACGTGCGCAGTCGCGTGGCGCGCGCCCTGGCCAAGGTCGAGGCCGAAGACAAACGCTCCCATTGGGAAAAGCTCTTCCTCGAAGCACAGGAAAACGGCTTCGTGCCGGCCGGCCGCATCAATTCCGCCGCCGGCACCGACCTGCAGGCCACGCTGATCAACTGCTTCGTACAGCCGGTCGGCGATTCCATCTCCGAGATCGTCGACGACCGTCCCGGCATCTACACCGCCCTGTCGCAGGCGGCCGAGACGATGCGCCGCGGCGGCGGCGTCGGCTACGACTTCTCCTCGATCCGCCCGGTCGGCGCCTTCGTCAAGGGCACGCATTCGCGCGCCTCGGGGCCGGTGTCCTACATGCGCGTCTTCGACCGCTCCTGCGAGACGGTGGAATCCGCCGGCGCGCGCCGCGGCGCGCAGATGGGCGTGTTGCGCTGCGACCATCCGGACATCGAGATGTTCATCCATGCCAAGGACCAGGGCGACCTCACCAACTTCAACATCTCCATCGGCGTCACCGATGCCTTCATGCAGGCGGTCGAGCACGACGGCGACGTCGAGCTGGCGCACAAGGCCGAGCCTTCCGCCGACATCATGGCGGCCGGCGCCTACCAGCGAGAGGACGGCAGCTGGGTCTACCGCAAGGTGCGCGCGCGCGAGCTGTGGGACCAGATCATGCGCTCGACCTACGACCACGCCGAGCCGGGCATCCTCTTCCTCGACCGCATCAACCGCGACAACAACCTCAACTACTGCGAGACCATCGAGGCCACCAACCCCTGCGCCGAACAGCCGCTGCCGCCCTACGGCTGCTGCTGCCTGGGCTCGATCAACCTGACGCGCTTCGTCACGCACGCCTTCACGCCGAAGGCCGAATTCGACTATGCCGGTTTCGGCCGCGTCGTCGAGCTGTCCACGCGCATGCTCGACAACGTGCTCGACGCCACACACTGGCCGCTGCCGCAGCAGCAGGCCGAGGCCGCCGCCAAGCGCCGCATCGGCCTGGGCTTCACCGGCCTGGGCGACGCGCTGATCATGCTCGGCCTGCGCTACGACACCGAAGAAGCGCGCGCCAAGGCCACCGAGATCTCCGCCTTCATGCGCGACCGCGCCTACCTCGCCTCGGTCGAACTGGCCAAGCAGCGCGGCGCCTTCCCGCTCTTCAACGCCGACCTGTATCTATCCGGCGGCAACTTCGCCTCGCGGCTGCCGGCGGAGATCAAGGAACAGATCCGCAAGCACGGCATCCGCAACTCGCACCTGCTGTCGATCGCGCCGACCGGCACCATCTCGCTGGCCTTCGCCGACAACGCCTCCAACGGCATCGAGCCGCCCTTCTCGTGGACCTACACGCGCAAGAAGCGCATGACCGACGGCACGCACAAGCAGTACTCGGTCGAGGACTACGCCTGGCGCCTCTACAAGTACCTCGGCGGCGACATGGCCAAGCTGCCGCCCTACTTCGTCACCGCGCTGGAAATCTCCGCGCAGGCGCACGAGGAAATGGTCGCGGCCGTCGCTCCCTACATCGACACCAGCATCTCCAAGACGGTGAACGTGCCGGAGGACTACCCCTACGCCAACTTCGAGGACCTCTACCTCGCGGCCTGGAAGTCCGGCCTCAAGGGGCTGGCCACCTACCGCCCGAACAAGGTGCTCGGCGCGGTGCTCTCCGTCGACGGCGGCGCCAGCACCGAGAAGAAGCAGCCGCAGGACGTGCAGATCTCGGACGCCAACCGCCGCCTCGTCATCAAGAGCCTGCCGGCGCCGGTGCTCGCCAGCCTGCGCTGGCCCGGCCGCCCGCGCATGACCGACGGCAACTCGGCATGGACCTACATGATCGAGACGCCGCACGGCGAGTTCGCCCTCTTCGTCGGCCACATCGAGCAGAACGCCAAGCCGGTGCCCTTCGAAGTGTGGGTGAACGGCTCCGAGCAGCCGCGCGGCCTCGGCGCCGTCGCCAAGACCCTCTCGATGGACATGCGCGCGCAGGACCGCGCCTGGCTCAAGCTCAAGCTCGACACCCTGGCGCGCACCCGCGGCGAGGAGATGTTCGACATGCCCTTCCCGCCGCACGGCGAGAACAAGCGCATGCCCGGCGTCGTCGCCGCCGTGGCGCAAGTGGTGCGCTACCGCGTCGAGCAGCTCTGCGGCAACCTCGACGAGAAGGTGCCGACCCCGGTGCTCGACTCCATGTTCAGCCTGCAGGAGCCGAAGACCGGCACCGACGGCACGCTGTCCTGGACGGTGGACATCCAGAACCCCGCCTCCGGCGAGGACTTCGTGCTCGGCCTGAAGGAGATCACCCTGCCCGACGGCGTCACGCGGCCCTACTCGATGTGGCTCTCGGGCAACTACCCGCGCGCCCTCGACGGCCTCTCGCACATCCTCTCGCTCGACATGCGCGTGATGGACCCGGCCTGGATCGGCATGAAGCTGAGGAAGCTCCTCAACTACCCCGAGCCGCTCGGCGACTTCATGGCCTTCGTGCCCGGCACGCGCAAGCAGCAGAACTGGCCGTCCACGGTGGCCTACATCGCGCGCCTCATCATGCACCGCTACGCCATGCTCGGCATCCTCGACGAGAACGGCTACCCGAAGCGCGAGATGGGCATCCTCGAAGCCCCGCGCGAGCCCAGCGCGCCGAAGATCATGCAAGGCGCCCTGTGCAAGGAGTGCGGCAACTACACGGTGATCCGCAAGGACGGCTGCGACTTCTGCAGCGCCTGCGGCGCGGTGGGGGCGTGCGGGTGATCGGAAATGAGTGACGAAATGGCCAAGACATACCGACAACGGATCCGTGAAAGCCGCCTGCTGCATATGAACCAGTACGCCCTTCTGGACGACACGGGTGGTTATAGCGCTTTGATCGATGGAAAAAGAGTTGAGGTCCCGTCAGCAGACAGGATTGTTGAAAGCCGCAGATTGCTGCAAGACCCCTATGCGCACCTGAACGAGTTTGGAGACTTCAGCGCCGCGGATGATTCCAAACACATTCAACCAGACGTTTCTCGTGTATTACCGCAACGGGTGGAAGAAAGATACGCGTCGCTACTAAGAAACAAACGGGAAAACCATCGCTATTCAGGTGCCGAGATTGAAGCCAAAGCAATAGATCTGCAAAGATATATTTGGCAGGATAGGCGCCAAATTTGGCTTGATGCAGTTCCGCCCAACCCTATTGACATGCTTGATCCGGCAATCGCCTTCAAGCTCATCGACTTCGATTACGACCTAGACGAATCCCTTGGTTATTTCAACAGCGACGGGCGGCAGATTGAAGTAGCAGGCATCATTGATGACTCAATAAAACAGGTGCGTATCTCCCGCAGGTTCCCTAACGAAGTGCGTAACTTTACTGCCGCCCACGAACTGGGGCACGCGTTACTGCATGACGCAAGGGGTTTGCATCGCGATAGATCGCTTGACGGTACGAGGACATCTCGCGAGCCTATCGAATTCGAGGCCGACAAGTTCGCCTCGTATTTTCTGATGCCCGAAAAGCTCGTCAAAGCAAGCTTCAAAATGTATTTCGGGACAGACAATTTCGTCCTTAACGAGGGCACCAGCTTCGCGCTCAACCGAGACAGATCATTGGAACTGAGAAGGAATTGCAGCACTCCTCGTGACCTGTCGAGGATCCTCGCTGCGGCAGATAGTTATAACGGAGTTCGTTTCTTTTCGCTCGCAAGTCAGTTCCGGGTATCAATGGAAGCGATGGCTATTCGCATTGAGGAACTCGGATTAGTGTCCATGTGATGCCATTGTCTGCGCCGAGTGCCAACGAATGACGAAAGCCCCATCTGGAGACTGGTGGGGCTTTTTCGTTGCCCTCTACTACGACACAAGGTAGTCGGTGAAGGAGCGCAATCCGAAGTCCGAACGAAACATTAGCGAATAGATGGTTCGGGCAGTTACGGGTACGGTGGAACTCATGGTTTTCAAGTCTATTGAAAACGTAAGGGTGTGAAGTTTCCAAGACTATTTGCGGACAAAAGATTTGGCGACGAGGCGGGAATATTGAAGGCAGCTCCTTAGCTGCACGTCGCCCTAAAAACGCATTCGCCGCACCGTACAGACTGACTTTCCAACCTCCACAGAGAAATCTGCCGATGCTTTCTCACAGGCTCACGTGCTGAGCCAGAGGAAACCTAGAATGGGTCTCATCATCGACCGAAACTTCAGGCAGTGGCAACGCGCACTGAAATCCTTGAGGGCGATTGCCTTCATGTTTTGCAAGGGCTTCCCGACGACAGCATCGACCTGATCGTCACCTCGCCCCCCTATGCAGATCAGCGCAAGCATACTTATGGAGGGGTGTCGCCAGACCACTACGTCGAGTGGTTTCTTCCTATAACACGTGAGCTGCTACGCGTACTCAAACCGACCGGCACCTTCATCCTCAACATCAAGGAGCGCGTCGTCAGCGGCGAACGCCATACCTATGTGCTGGAGCTCATTCTTGAAATGCGGCGTCAGGGCTGGTTGTGGACGGAAGAGTTCATCTGGCACAAGAAAAACTGCTATCCGGGCAAATGGCCAAATCGCTTCAGGGATTCCTGGGAACGCCTGCTCCAGTTCAACAAGGCGCGCCAATTCAACATGTACCAGGAAGAGGTCATGGTGCCGATGGGGGATTGGGCCAAGGCCCGCCTGAAAAATCTCTCGACCACCGACCGCATCCGCGATGAATCGAGAGTCGGCAGCGGCTTCGGCAAAAAGATCGAGAACTGGCTTTCACGAAGCATGGCCTTCCCGACCAACGTGCTGAATCTCGCCACGGAATGCTCGAACCGCAAACATTGCGCGGTATTTCCGGAAGCCTTGCCTGAGTGGTTCATCAAGCTGTTCACCCATGAAGGCGATACGGTGCTCGACCCCTTCATGGGTTCCGGCACAACCCCACGCGTCGCCATGCGCCTGGGACGCTGCGCGATTGGCATCGAAATACTCCCAGAATATGTTGCGCTAGCCCGCAGCGGGCTGGGCGAGCCGCAGATCGAAGACGCACCCTGACGCAGCGACACGCGCCATTTGATTATCTGCTTTCAAGACTGTTACAGTGCCTTTTTGAGCGGGGAAACCGATGAAGAAACTAATGGTCGCCATCCATGCCGAGCTCGAAGTGCCCGATGACTGGGAACTCGCCAGGCATCCTTCGGGAATATCCGTGCTGAAGATCGGCGACCACTTCGTCGACTTCGACCTGGCGCCCCTGGCGACGGCCTCCAGCGACCCCGACGCCGAATGGTCGGATGTCAATGTCGAAGTCGTGGGCCAAGTGCTGGATGCCGTCGTCGGCCTGGACACGGATCTGGAATTCATTACCCACCACTGATGCGCCTGGACAAGTGGCTCTGGGCCGCGCGCTTTTTCAAGACCCGCAGCCAGGCGGCCGCGGCGGCGGACGGCGGCAGGGTGAAGTTGAACGGGGTCGCCGCCAAGCCGGCGCGGGAACTGAAGCCGGGCGACCGGCTCCACATCCGCACCGAGGGCGAGGATTGGGAAGTGGAGGTGCAGGGCTTCAACGCGCAGCGCCGCCCCGCCGCCGAGGCTCGGCTGCTCTACCGGGAAACGCCGGAGAGCCAGAAGAAGCGCGCCGAGGCGGCGGAACTGCGCCGGCTGGCGCCGCTGCCGCAGGCCGAGGCGAAGGGGCGCCCCACCAAACGCGACCGCCGGCAGCTGAACCGGCTGCGCGGCGGCGCGTAGCAGAACAGAGGCCGACTCGAATTGTTTGCGATGCGCGGGCATGCCAATCCACGAAGCGAGGGGAACGTCACATGAACATCGAAAAGATCAAGGTGCGCGTCACGCAATCCGGCCAGACCATGGACGTCGTCGTCCTCAACAAGCGGCCGAGCGGCATCACGGTGGTGCTCGGCGAGGGCCAACACAGCATGAAGTGCGAGCTGTCGCCGACGCGCAACGGCCTTGCCTACGCCGGCAGCGTGATGGGCCGCGAGATCGTCTACGAGCGCAGCCAGGAGCAGGTAAAAGCGGACATCGACCGCCTCAACCCGTCCGTGCGCGAATACAAGCGATAACACGCTCACCGTATCCCGGGGACTGACTTTCGGTGAAATACGCGCTTGAGGTGGGTTGATTTCTTGATACAGTATTGGGCGCCATGAAGCCTTCAGAATCCATTCACAGACACCGGGACGCCGTGCTGGCGATCGCCGCCAGCATCGGAGCGAGGAATATCCGCGTCTTCGGATCGGTGTTGCATGGCCGGGACACGGAAGGCAGCGACCTGGACCTGCTGGTGGATGTCCCCAAGGGGACCACGCTGCTCGACATGGCAAGGCTCCAGTCCGCCCTGGAGAATGAACTGGGCGTGTCTGTAGACGTGCTGACCGCAGGCGATCTGCCCGCAAAGTTCCGCAATCGTGTACTGGAGGAGGCGAAGCCGCTGTGAACACGCACCTGCGCGACGCGGATTACCTGGAACACATCCAGGATGCCATCGCCCGAATTACCAGATATACGGCGGGCAAGAACGAAAGCGGATTCATCGCCGACGAACTCGTGCAGGACGGCGTGATCCGCAATCTGGAGATCATCGGCGAAGCGGTCGCGAAGCTTTCCAGCGAACTGAAGGCCGAACATGCCGACGTCCCGTGGAGCGACATCTCGGGAATGCGGAACCGGCTCATCCACGGCTACGTGACGGTCAATCTGGAAATCGTCTGGAGCACGGTGGAAAAGGTCTTGCCGGATTTCCGGACGAGGGTGGGCGACATACAAAGGCAACTGGCTCATCCGGATCGCTAGAAAACATCCAGGTGATTCGCCACATCCTGGGGACTGACTTTTCCCGACGCCGCACGAATGTTCAAACGCACTCTCTACGTCCAGGTCCGCGAGAACCGCTTCGACATCCGGAACATCGGAGAGGGCCGTTCATATCATGCAACCGCAAGCCCGCTGTTTTCCCATCCGCGCATGCTGGTAGGAGACTTCACGGCTGCCGAAGCTTGCCTAAAGAGACTCGTCGTCCAAGCGCGAAGTGCCGGTTTCGCTCTCAAAACCGAAATACTGATACATCCCCTGGAAAAGCTCGAAGGCGGACTTGCTCAGATCGAATCGCGTTTGTTCCGGGAATTGGCCTTGGGAACAGGCGCGTCGAAAGTCGTTGTCTGGAGCGGCGCTCACCTGGGCGACGCCGAAGTCGTCGCCAAACTGAAAGCCGGCTGAAATCGACCTGCTGTGCAGGCTTACTTTTCCGTTTCATCGCTACATGGAAGGGAGCGAATCATGACCGTGCGCATAGTCCGGCTTGGAACGCCGAGGGCAAAGCATGAAGGCCTGCGCATCGGCACGGTGCGCCGGCCGCCGCGCGGCGTGCCGAAGTCCGAGTTCGCCGCGCAGGACTGGTACGACGTCTGGTTCCCGAATCTGTCGCCGAGCGCCGAGACGGTGAAGTTCGCGCTGGCGGCGAAGACGCCGGCGCAGTGGGCGGCCTTCGCCAAAAAGTTCCGCGCCGAGATGGCCACGCCGGACAACGCCCGCACGCTGGATCTCCTCGCCGCGCTCTCGCAGCAGGCGAACTTCTCGGTCGGCTGCTATTGCGAGGACGAGTCGCGCTGCCACCGTTCGGTGCTGCGCGCGCTGCTCGCCGAGCGCGGCGCGAAGTTCGCCTAGCCTTCGGAGAAGCCATGCAGCTCATCGGCATGCTCGATTCGCCCTACGTGCGCCGCACCGCCATCTCTCTCGAGTGCCTCGGCCTGCCCTTCGCCCATCAGCCGGTTTCGGTGTTCAGCACTTTCGATCAGTTCCGCGGCATCAACCCGGTGGTGAAGGCGCCGACGCTGGTGTGCGACGACGGCGAGGTGCTGATGGATTCGTCGCTGATCCTGCAGTACGCGGAAGCGCGCTGCGCCGGCAGGAAAAGCCTGTGGCCACAGGACGCTGCCGAACTGCAGCACGACCTGCGCGCCGTCGGCCTGGCCCTGGCGGCCTGCGAGAAGAGCGTGCAGATCGTCTATGAACGCAACCTGCGTCCGCAGGCCTTTCAGTACGCGCCGTGGCTCGCGCGCGTCACCGGCCAGTTGCGGGCGGCCTACGCGGGTCTTGAGCAGGAGGTGGGAAAGCGCCGCGCGGTTTTCGTCGGGCCGCTCCATCAGGCCGCGATCACGACGGCGGTCGCCTGGCAGTTCACGCAGTCCATGCTGGCAGAGATCGTTGCGGCCACCGCACATCCTGCCTTGGCAGATCTGTCGGCGCGCCTGGAAAAGACGCCGGAATTCCTGAAATACCCGCCGACCGGACCGGGCGTCGTCGCGCCGGCCAACTAAGCAGCGACACGCAATCGCCGTACTGCAGCGACTGACTTTCAGCAGGCGCCCCTCACTTGCCGGGCGGGTTGAGCCTGATCCACTCGACGATGGAATTGGTGACGGCGGTTTCGATGCCGAGGAATTGATGGTGGCCGCCGCCGCAAGGCGTGCCGCTGCCCCTGCTCCCGCCCTCGACGCTGATGAGCTCCTTTTTCCTGGACGACTTCAGCGCGGCAAGCAGATCCGGCATGGCGGCGTAGGGCGTGACCTGGCAGCCGTCCTCCTTGTGATGCACCAGCAGGACCGGCACCGTCACTTCGCCGAGCGGCGCATCCGTGACCGGATGCGCCTGCATGACAGGCCGCTGGGTAACGGCGGCCGTAAGCACGATGCCGTCCGGCCCCTTGTCCTTCAGGCGGGTGCTCGACGCTGCCGCGGAGAGCGCGCCGTTGCTGGTGCCGATGGCCCAGACGGGAACGTTCGCCTGTTGCCTGAGAAAGGCGATGAGCGCGGCAACGTCCTGGGCGTGTTCCGGGGTAGCGCGGAAATCGTGCAGGTTGTTCCGGTCCGAAGGCACATCCGGAATGGCGACGCTGACGCCATTCCCGGCGAACCTTGCGGCGCCCGTGGCGAGAAAGCCCTCGCTTTGCGTCGTGCCATTCGGATAGATGCCGATGGCGCCGGAGCCGCCCTGCAGCAGGACCGCGCTGGCGACGGGATGCTCCGCCTTGGCGTAGAGGAAGCGCAGCGTCACGCCCGGGCGCGTCGGGATTTCGCGCACCTCGACCTGGGCCTGGCCGGCAAGCGGCCACAAAACAAGCATGAGCAGCAGTCGTGGATCAATCTTCATGGCGTTCCTCGGCGAGTGCAAAACCGTCCTGGGTTCGGGGAAATATCATAAACCGGCGATCCCCCGTGCGCCCACGCAAATCGGGAATACAAGCCGCCCGGCATGGCACAATAGGTCCGCCGCCGTATTCCAGACGCTGACTTTCCAATCGCCATCGCCATGAAGCCCACCCACCGCGTCGACCAGCTCGTCCTCGAAGCCCGCCGCGCCGCCGAGCGGCGCGAGCAGACCTACCGCGAGCAGGCGCTGAAGATCTACCCCTGGATCTGCGGCCGCTGCACGCGCGAATTCACCCGCGCCAACCTGCGCGAGCTGACGGTGCATCACCGCGACCACAACCACGACAATAATCCGCCCGACGGCAGCAACTGGGAACTGCTCTGTCTCTATTGCCACGACAACGAGCACCAGCGGCAGCTGGAAGCGGCGGGCGGCGGGAGCGGCAAGACAGGCAGCGGCAGCGTCGCCACCCATTCGCCCTTCGCCAACCTGAAGGCGTTGCTGAACGACAAGCCGAAGAAATAAGCCCACTCAGGGCCTGGCGCCCCTGCCCCCTTCGCGACCATCGCGGCCGCGATCCCTGCCGTCATCACCACGCTCGCGCCTCCCGTTGCCCCTTCTCTCCTCATGCTGCGGCGCGACGGTGCGGGACGAGGAGCCGGCATCGCGCATCGTGCCGCGCGAATGCTGGGGCGCCGCGTCCAGGGTTGGCGTCGGTGCCTGATGCCGTGCTTCCGCTGCAGGACGCTGCATTTCGCGCTCGATGCGAGGGGACGGCGCCTGCACCGGCGCGACAGTGTCCATGCGCCGCACCGGAGGCGCTGGCCGCGCGACTTCACGCGAACGGGTAGCACCGAGCCGGGCATCTTCAGGGGCGGCACTCGTAACCGCGGCTGAGGCAGCGGACGGCGCCTGGGTCGGGGCAACACCCTCCATGCGACGCACAGGCGGCGCTGACCGCTCGACTTCGCGTGGGCGCGCAGCTTCGCGCCGCGCATCCTCGTGCGCTGCAGGCGGCGGTGCTGGCGAAACGGCAGACGGCTCTGCAATGGGCGGGAAAGCGCGCGGCGCGACGGCCGCGCGTGATTCGCGAGGGGAAGCCGTGCGTTCCTGCGGCATCGTTGATTGGCCCGGCGTGGCGGCCGTCGCCCTCCCGCGCCGCTGCGGCGGCGCGAGCTCCGGCGCCGCGGCCGCGGCGGG
>PHCS01000014.1 GCA_002840845.1 Betaproteobacteria bacterium HGW-Betaproteobacteria-14 | reverse complement strand
CCGCTCCACCGGCGGCAACCGCGGCCGAGGCCGGGCCGCGCCGGCCGGTCACGCCCGCAGCGCGCAGGCGCGCGCGCGAACTCGGCATCGATATCGCCACCGTCACGGCCAGCGGCCCGGGCGGCGCCGTGCTTCTTGAGGACGTGGAGCGCGCCGCGGCCCCGGCTGCGCCGGCCAAGGATCGCCAAGGCGAGATGCGCCGTGCCATCGCCGCCGCCATGGGCCGCTCGAAGCGCGAGATCCCCCACTACTATCTGTCTGAAACGGTGCCGATGAGGGCGGTGCTCGACTGGCTTGCAACCGTCAACGCGGGGCTACCCGTCACCGAGCGCCTGCTGATGGCGGTCGTGCTGCTGAAGGCCGTGGCACTGGCGCTGCGGAAATTTCCGGAAATGAACGGCTTCTACCGCGACAATGCCTTCCAGGCAGCGGCAGCGGCGCACATCGGCGTGGCGATCTCGCTCCGGCAGGGCGGCCTCATCGCGCCGGCTATCCATGATGTCGGCGACAAGCCGCTGGCACAGCTCATGCGCGAATTGACCGACCTGGTGAAGCGCGCGCGCGCGGGCAGCCTGCGCAGCTCCGAAATGTCCGACCCGACCATCACAGTGACCAACCTCGGCGAGCAGGGCGTGGCGGCGGTGTACGGCGTGATCTATCCGCCGCAGGTGGCGCTGGTGGGTTTCGGCCGCATCGTCGAACAGGCCTGGGCAGACAAGGGCGCGCTATCGGTCATGCCGGCGGTAACGGCGAGCCTGGCCGCCGACCATCGCGTCTCGGACGGGCACCGCGGCGCCCTGTTTCTCGCCGAACTGCGCAATCTGCTGCAACAACCGGAGGAATTGCAATGAAGGAACCCGAGCTGCGCGCGATCGTCATCGCCACCCTGAAAACCATCGCGCCGGAAGTGGAGGAGGACGACCTGCATGCCGACAAGCCGCTGCGCAACCAGGTCGACCTCGACTCGATGGACTGGCTCAACTTCCTCATCGGCCTGCACGAGAAGCTGAAGGTGGACATTCCCGAAGCCGACTACGCCAAGCTGGTGACGCTGGACGACGTGCTGGCCTACCTGAAAAAGAAACTGGCGTAAGTCGGCCTGAAGGGCGACCTACGCCACATCACGCCATCGCGCGCAGGCGCCCGATGCGCTCTTCCGTCGCCGGATGGGTGCTGAACAGGCCGCGCAGGCCGCCACCGGAGAGCGGATTCATGATCATCATCTGCGCCGTCTCCGGATGCGCTTCGGCCGCCTGCATGGGGATGCCGCGGGCGTAGGCGTCGATCTTCGCCAGCGCATCGGCCAGCGCATGGGGGTCGCCGGAAATCCCGGCGCCGCCGCGGTCGGCCTCGAACTCGCGGGCGCGCGAGATGGCCATCTGGATCAGCATCGCGGCCAGCGGGGCGAGGATCATCACCAGGATGCTGACGATGGGATTGGGCCGCTCGTCGCGCGAGCCGCCGAAGAACATGAAGAAGTTGGCGAGGCTGGAAATGGCTCCCGCGATGGTGGCGGAGATCGTCGAGATGAGGATGTCGCGGTGCTTGACGTGGGCCAGCTCGTGGGCCATGACGCCGCGCAGTTCGCGCGTCGACAGCAGCTGCAGGATGCCGGTGGTGGCCGCCACCGCCGCATGCTCGGGGTTGCGCCCCGTCGCAAAAGCATTGGGCTGGGCCTCGTCGATGAGATACACGCGCGGCATCGGCAACTCCGCACGCTGCGCCAACTCGCGCACCATGTTGTAGAGCATCGGCGCCGACGTCGCGTCGACTTCCTGCGCGTTGTACATGCGCAGCACCATCTTGTCGGAGAACCAGTAGGCGAAGACATTCATGGCGCCGCCGAAGAGCAGCGCGATCAGCATGCCCTGGCCGCCGCCCAGCGCGGCGCCGACCGCGCCGAACAGCGCCAGGATGCCGGCCATCAGGATTGCGGTTTTCAACCAGTTGCCGAACATAGTGTCGTATCCAGAATAATGAACGCACCCCTTAGATGGGGGAGGGCGGAAGAAATTCAATCCGCCGGGACCGCCAGGCGCTGGCCTGGCTTGAGAGGGAAGCCGTGCAGAAAATCCGCCGCCGCCAGGCGCTTGCCGCCGGATTTTTGCAGCTCGGTCAGGCACAAGGCGCCTTCGCCGCAGGCCACGACGATGCCATCGGTGCCGGCTGCCAGCACTATCCCGGGTACGCCCTGACCCGAAACCCTCTCGGCTCGCCAGACCTTGATGACTTGGCCGTCGATCTGGCCGAACGCACCGGGAAAGGGATTGAAGGCGCGCACGGCACGATCCAGCTCCACGGCTGGCCTTCGCCAATCGAGGGCGGCTTCGGCTTTCTCCAGCTTCGGGGCGTAGCTCACCCCGTCGGAGGGTTGAATTTCGCCAGCCAGTTCCCCACGCTCCAGCCGCGGCAGGGCCTCAACGATCAACCGCGCGCCCAGCTCAGCCAGCTTGTCGTGCAGGGTTGCCGCCGTATCGCCTTCCGCGATGGCGAGGCTTTCTCTGAGCAACATCGGACCCGTGTCGAGCCCGGCCTCCATGCGCATGATGGTGACGCCGGTTTCGCTGTCGCCGGCAAGTATGGCGCGCTGGATCGGCGCCGCGCCGCGCCAGCGCGGCAGCAGGGAAGCATGGATGTTGACGCAGCCCAAGCGCGGGATGTCGAGGGCCGCTTGCGGCAGGATGAGCCCATAGGCGGCCACCACCATGACGTCGGCCCTAGCGTCGAGGATCGGCTGGCGTGATTCGCCGGACTTGAGCGAGGAGGGCTGATGCAGCGGCAAGCCCTGCTTCAGGGCAAGCTGTTTCACCGCGCTGGCCTGCATGGCCATGCCGCGCCCTGCAGGACGATCCGGCTGAGTGAGCACTAACGGCACATCATGACCTGCAGCCAAAACGGCCTGCAATGCGGTAGCCGCGAACTCCGGCGTGCCGGCGAAAACGACGCGCATCACGCCGTGATGCGCGCCTGCTTGGCCAGCTTGGCCCTGATGCGGCCTTGCTTGAGCTGCGACAGATGCTCGACGAAGACCTTGCCTTCAAGGTGATCGATTTCGTGCTGGACACACACTGCCAGCAGTCCTTCGGCCTCCAGCGTAAAGGACTTGCCCTGTGGGTCGAGTGCACGCACCCTGACGCGTTCGCTGCGGCTCACCTTCTCGTATATGCCGGGCACGGAGAGACAACCCTCCTCGCAGACCTGCTCCCCCGATCGCTCGAGAATTTCGGGATTGATGAATGTGAGGAGTTTTGACTTGTCCTCCGACACATCGATGACGATGATTCGCTTGTGTACATCCACTTGAGTGGCGGCCAGTCCAATGCCGGGCGCTTCATACATGGTTTCCGCCATGTCGGCGATCAGCCTGCGGACGGAGTCATCAACGAGGTCAACGGGGGTGGCCTTCCTGTGCAGGCGGGGATCGGGGAAACGAAGTATGGGTAAGAGCGCCATAAAAAGCTTGCCGATTTAGGCAATTAGGTGCAACAATTAATGCAAACCTGTAAAAAGCGAAGCTAGCGTGCTAGACTTCGACGAGAAACCGTGTCCCGGGCTCGGGAACTTTGCGCGAGGCCAAGACGATGATTCGCATTATATCTGCGCTCCTTCTGAGTTTCTCAACCGCTTGCGTTCTGGCGCAGAATGCCAGTCCGCCACTACAGCTCGCCGATACGGCGCCCGACCGGCACATTGTCGTGCCGGGCGACACCTTGTGGGGCATTTCCGGCAAGTTCCTCAAGGAACCTTACCGCTGGCCTGAGCTCTGGCGCATGAACAAGGAGCAGGTGAAGAACCCGCACCTCATCTACCCCGGTCAGATTCTGGTCCTCGACCGGAGCGGCAACGATCCGCAATTGCGCCTGGAGACCGTCAAGGTCTCCCCCAAGGTTCACTCTGAACCGCTTTCCCTGGCCATTCCGAGCATCCCGCAAAGTGATATCGAACCCTTTTTGTCCAGGCCGATGGTGCTTGACGAGGATGGGTTGAAAGATGCTCCGAAAATCGTCGCGACGCAGGAAGATCGTGTCTATCTCGGCCCGGGCGGCCGTATTTATGTCAACGGTTTGAAAGGAAATGCCAAGCTTTGGCAAGTCTTCCGTCCGACCAAGCCGGTCACCGATCCCGAAACCAATGAACCCATTGGTCATGAAGCGTTCTATCTCGGTACGGCCACCCTGGTAGCAGAAGGCGAGCCCGCCACGCTGACCATCGCTACCGCCATACAGGAGATCGGCATCAACGATCGACTGGTACCGGCAACACGCGCGGAGATCGTCAATTACGCCCCCCACGTACCCGCCAAAAAGCTGCAAGGGCAGGTCGCAGCCATCTATGGCGGGGTCAAGGAGACCGGTCGTCATTCAATCGTGACGCTCAATCGCGGCTCACGCGACGGGATCGAAGCCGGCCACGTTCTGGCGATCTATCGTAACGGGGGTGAGCGCCTCTACCGCGACGGCAACGAAACGACCAATATCAAGCTGCCGCCAGAGCGCTACGGCCTGGTGTTCGTCTTCCGCGTCTTCGAGCGCATTTCCTACGCATTGGTGATGGATGTGACGAGGCCGGTCGTGGTAAGCGATATCGTACGTACGCCATAAGGCCCTCCGAATCGACCTGGGCTTCCAGCATGCCCGCCAGCGAACTCGCAGACTGGCTGCGTCTGACACTTGCACCGGGCATCGGCGGCGAAACACAGCGCAGGCTGTTGTCCGCATTCGGCCTTCCCGGTCATATTTTCTCCGCCAGCGCCGCAGTTTTGGCGGACACGATTTCGCACAAACAGGCAGGCCTTCTGCTGCAGCATGACTCCGCAGAGGATGTCGCCAAAGCACTGGCCTGGTCCAACGAGGCTGGCAATGCCATCCTGACGCTGGCGGATACGGCCTATCCTCAATGCCTGCTGGACGCGCCGGATCCGCCCACCGTGCTGTACGTAAAGGGCCGTGTCGAATTGCTCAATGCGCCCGCCCTGGCCATCGTTGGTTCGCGCAATGCCACCCCGCAAGGTGAATCCAACGCGGAAGCTTTCGCGGCTGCCCTGGCCAACGCCGGGCTCACCATTGTCAGCGGTCTGGCGCTCGGCATTGATGCTGCCGCGCATCGCGGCGGCTTGCGTGGCGTAGGCTCTACTATTGCCGTGATCGGCACCGGCATCGATCGTGTCTATCCGGCGCGCAACCAGGCGCTGGCGCGCGACATCGCCGCATCCGGCGCAATCATCAGCGAGTTCCCCCTTGGCACGCCTGCATTGAGGGAAAACTTTCCCCGCCGCAACCGCGTCATCTCGGGACTGGCGCGAGGCTGTCTTGTAGTGGAGGCAGCCGAGCGCAGTGGTTCGCTCATCACTGCCAGGCTGGCCGGCGAACAGGGCCGCGATGTTTTCGCCATTCCCGGCTCGATTCATTCCCCATTGTCGAAAGGTTGTCACAAACTGATCAAGCAGGGCGCCAAGCTGGTGGACAATGCCGGCGACATCCTGGAAGAACTTGGCTTGTCCGCGCAGATTGAAACAAATGCTGCCGCAGCGTCCGCCCCCAATGCGGAAACGGCTAGCCTGCTCGACTGTATCGGCCATGATCCTCTCGATGTGGACACGCTGGCATCGAGATCCGGCTTGACGGCCGAGAAGCTATACGCCATCCTGTTGCAAATGGAACTGGATGGCAGGATTGCCAGTCTGCCAGGAGGCCGGTTCCAGCGCATCGGCCCATGAACTGACGACACGACGCCGCCATGTTCGACATACTTGTCTATCTCTTCGAAAATTTTTTCCACGCCGACGCCTATCCTGAACCCGAGCAACTTGCTCTGAAGCTTTCCGCCGCAGGCTTTGAGGATGAGGAAATCAGCGAAGCCCTGCAGTGGCTTGACGGCCTGCGGGAGTTCGGCGTCGACAGCCCCGCGACCATCGCCGCCGACAATGGCTCGGTGCGCTGCTTCAGCCAGGATGAGGTTGCCAAGCTCGACACCGAATGCCGCGGTTTCCTTGTCTTTCTGGAAAGCGCCGGCGTCTTGAACCCGCCGACCCGCGAACTGATCCTAGAGCGGGCCATGGCCCTGTCCGGTCATGCTGTTTCGTTGTCCAGGCTGAAAATCATCGTTCTGATGGTGCTGTGGAACCAGCACCAGACGATGGACTCCCTGATACTGGAAGAGCTGCTGTCGGGCAACGATGCGCGCTATCTGCATTGAGCGCGCACCACCCCGGCTTGCCAGTCAGCGCAGCAGTCCTTATCATCCCGCCCTTTCCCAGACTTGACGGCAGCGCGCAGGCGTGCCGCAGGATCGCATGAGCAAACAACTGATCATTGCCGAAAAACCCTCCGTCGCCCAGGATATCGCCAAAGCGCTGGGCGGCTTCAGCAAACAGGGCGAATACTACGAGAGTGACGAGTACGTCCTGTCCTCGGCCATCGGCCATTTGCTCGAGCTTACGGTGCCGGAAGAATATGAGGTCAAGCGCGGCAAATGGTCCTTTGCCCACTTGCCGGTCATTCCGCCGCATTTCTCCCTCAATCCCATCGAGAAAACCGAGGATCGCCTCAAGTTGCTGACCCGGCTGATGAAACGCAAGGACGTTACCGGTCTCATCAACGCCTGCGACGCGGGCCGTGAGGGAGAGCTCATATTCCGCTATCTGGCTCAGCACGCCAAGACAGACAAGCCAGTGCGCCGCCTGTGGCTGCAGTCAATGACCCAGGGCGCCATCCGCGAAGGCTTCGCCCACTTGCGCACAGACAAGGAAATGCTGCCTCTGGCGGATGCCGCGCGCTGCCGCTCAGAGGCCGACTGGCTGATCGGCATCAACGGCACGCGCGCCATGACGGCCTTCAATTCGCGGGAGGGCGGCTTCCACAAGACGCCGGTCGGCCGCGTGCAGACGCCGACACTGGCCATCCTGGTCGAGCGCGAGGAACGCATTCGCGCCTTCCGGCCACGCGATTACTGGGAAGTGGAAGCAGAGTTCGCTGCGGTCGCTGGCGCCTACAGGGGGCGCTGGTTCCAAGAGAAGTTCGGCAAGTCGGAAGATGAGCACGCCAAGCCTGAGCGCCTTTGGGACATCAAGCGCGCCGAGGCGATCAGGAAGAAGTGCCTCGGCAAGCACGGAACGGTCGAAGAGGAAAGCAAGCCAACGACTCAGCTCTCGCCCCTGCTGTTCGACCTGACCTCTCTACAGCGTGAAGCCAATGGCCGTTTCGGCTTCTCCGCCAAGAATACGCTGGCGCTGGCCCAGGCGCTCTATGAAAGGCACAAGGCGCTGACCTATCCGCGCACTGATTCACGCTATCTGCCCGAAGATTACATCGCGACGGTCAAGGCAACTCTGAAGAGCTTTTCCGGCACGCCCTATGCGGGCTTTGCTGGTCAGATTCTCAAGGGAGGCTGGGCCCATCCGAACAAGCGCATCTTCAACAACGCCAAGGTTTCCGACCACTTCGCCATCATTCCAACCGGCACGGCACCAACAAATCTCTCGGAAGCCGAGCAGAAACTGTACGACCTCGTCTCCAAGCGTTTTCTCGCCATTTTCTTTCCGGCTGCCGAGTACAACATCACGACACGGATCACTCGCGTCGAGGGAGAAGCCTTCAAGACGGAAGGCAAGGTGCTGGTGTCCGCAGGCTGGCTCGCGATTTATGGCAAGGAAGCGCAAGGAGAAGACGAAACACCACAATTGTCGCCCGTGCAGCAAAAGGAGCGCGTCTGGGCCAATGACGTCGAGGTCAAGGCGAACCAGACCAAGCCGCCTGCACGCTTCACGGAAGCTACGTTGCTGACAGCCATGGAGGGTGCCGGAAAGCTGATCGAGGAAGAGGAGTTGCGCGATGCCATGTCTGCACGCGGCCTCGGCACGCCAGCCACGCGCGCCGCAACGATTGAAGGGCTCTTGCAGGAAGAGTACGTACACCGCAACGGCCGCGAGCTGCAACCCACTGCCAAGGCATTTTCACTGATGGTTGCACTCTCTACGTTGGGCATCGACGAACTGCATTCACCCGAACTGACCGGCAACTGGGAATACAAGCTGAGGCAGATGGAGCAGGGCGAACTCGGGCGCGATGTGTTCATGGATCATATCGTCGAGCAGACGCGTGAGATGGTGGACCGCATCAAGCACGGTGAGATTCCCGAAGAGGTTTTTAGCACCCTTTCCAGCCCATGCCCGAAATGCGGCGGCGTCATCCAGGAGAACTACAAGAAATTCCAGTGCAAGAAATGCGACTACGCCTTATGGAAGGTCGTCGCCGGCCGCCAATATGAGCCCGAAGAGGTTGAGGAGTTGCTGTCCAAGGGTGTTGTCGGCCCGCTTCAGGGTTTCCGCAGCAAGATGGGGCGCCCTTTTGCAGCCATGATCCGCCTCAACGCCGACCACCTGCCCGAGTTCGACTTCGGCCAGGGTTCCGGCGAAGGAGAGGGGGAGGCCATTGATTTCAGCAACCAGGAGGCGCTTGGAAAGTGCCCAAAGTGCGGCGCGCCCGTCTACGAGCATGGCATGGCTTATGTGTGCGAGAAGGCAGTCGGTGCGGCCAAGACCTGCGATTTCCGCTCCGGCAAGATCATCCTGCAGCAACCCGTGGAGCGCGCCCAGATGGCCAAGCTGCTGGCCGATGGCCGCACAGAGCTGCTGCGTGGCTTCATTTCGGCACGCACTCGGCGCAAATTTTCTGCTTATCTTGTTAGGGGGGGCGACGGCAAGGTCGGCTTCGAATTTGAGCCGCGCGCGCCTAAGGCTGGGTCAAAGAAAGCGGCTGAGGAGACCCCCAAGGTAACCGCAAAGGCCGCCGCAAAGGCCAAGCCGGCAAAGAAAGCGCCGGCCAGAAAGAAATCTGCAAAGAAATCCTAGGCGAAGTCGCCAACGAAGGGGTTGCTCTCGCGCTCGTCGCCGAAGGTTGAGAGTGGCCCATGGCCCGGAATGAACGTCACGTCGTTGCCGAGCGGCCACAACTTTTCTCGTATTGAGCGGATCAGCGAATCGTAGTCTCCCCGCGGGAAATCGGTTCTCCCGATAGAGCCCTGGAAGAGCACGTCGCCCACTACGGCTATCCTTGCGCCACGCTCAAAAAACACGACATGTCCGGGGGTGTGCCCGGGCGTGTGGATGACCTCCAGGCGTACGTTTCCAAATGACACTACATCGCCATCCTCAAGCCAGCGATCAGGCTCGAATGCCTCGGCGCGCGGAAATCCGAACATCTGGCTCTGTTGCGGCAATTGGTCAATCCAAAAGGACTCGTCGCGATGCGGCCCCTCTACCGGCACCCCGAGCCTGCGCTTGAGTTCGGCCGTGCCGCCGGCATGGTCGATATGGCCATGCGTGAGCAGGATCTTCTCCACCCCGACACCAAATCTTGCCGCAGCAGACTCAATGGCTTCCAAATCGCCGCCAGGATCAACCACGGCTCCCTTCAGCGTCTGATCGCACCACAGCAGCGAACAATTCTGCTGGAAGGGTGTGACGGGAATAATGCGAAACTGCATCAGACGTCGATATTGCGCGCGTAAAGCGCATTGCCTTCGATAAATGCACGGCGCGGCTCGACGTTGTCGCCCATGAGGGTGGTAAATATCTCATCGGCAACAATTGCATCATCGATTTGCACCCTGAGCAGACGCCGTACTGCCGGGTCCATGGTCGTATCCCACAACTGCTCTGGGTTCATCTCGCCTAGACCCTTGTAGCGCTGCTTTGTCAGACCTCGCTCAACCTCCGCCAGCAGCCACTCCATGGACTCGGCGAAGCTCGACACGGCCTGGGATTTATCGCCGCGCCGCATGACGGCGTTGTTGCCGATTAGGCCGGAAATCAGTTGTGAAGTTTTGTGAATCTGCTGGTAATCACCCGAAAGTAGGAATTCCTCGTCGATAACCCCGCTCTTGAGGTTGCCATGAAGCATCTTTTCCACTCGCAGCTGCCACCTCTCGGACTTGTCGTCGAAATGCGCCCTGACCCTGACTGCGGATGATAAAAGCACGGACAGACTCGAGGCAGTAGCGCGAGCTGATGCCTCATCCCCCAAGTCTATCTCCAAACCATTCGCAAGCAGAGTATGCAGTACCTCGCTGTCGATGAAGCTTCCCAGGCGGGAGATCACGGCCTCGGAAAGAAGATAGGAGCGTGCCAGTTCCGCCAGCGTCTCTCCCGCAATTGGTTGCGCACCCTCTCTCGGAATCAACTCAGCGTTTTCCAGCGCCAGCCTGAGTAAATGTTGATTCAGCTCGTGATCGTCCTTGATATAACGCTCGCTCTTGCCGTGCTTGATCTTGTATAGCGGCGGTTGGGCAATATATATATGGCCGCGTTCGACCAGCTCTGGCATTTGACGGTAGAAAAATGTCAGTAGCAGCGTTCTAATGTGGGCGCCGTCGACATCGGCGTCGGTCATGATGATGATGCGGTGGTAGCGAAGCTTTTCCGGCTTGTAATCCTCTCCCTTGCCTATGCCTGTACCGAGCGCGGTAATTAGCGTGGCGATTTCCTGTGAGGAGATCAGCTTGTCGAAGCGCGCCTTCTCCACATTGAGGATCTTTCCCTTGAGCGGCAAAATGGCTTGGAATTTCCTGTCCCTACCCTGCTTGGCCGAGCCGCCGGCGGAATCCCCCTCAACCAGGTACAGCTCGCACAAAGTGGGGTCTTTTTCCTGGCAGTCGGCTAGTTTGCCGGGCAATCCGATGCCATCCAGGATGCCTTTGCGACGCGTCATCTCGCGCGCTTTGCGTGCCGCCTCGCGTGCACGGGCGGCATCGATGATCTTGCCGGTGAGTATCTTCGCGTCCGCTGGCTTTTCGAGAAGATACTCGGCCAGCTTCTGGCCGACAACCTCCTCGACTACAGGGCGCACCTCGGATGAAACCAGCTTTTCCTTTGTCTGCGAAGAAAACTTGGGCTCGGGTACCTTGATGGACAGCACGCAGGCCAATCCTTCCCGCATATCGTCTCCGGTCGTCTCCACTTTGGCTTTTTTCGCCAGCTCGTTGTCCTCGATATATTTGTTGATTACCCGCGTCATGGCAGCGCGCAGACCGGTTAAATGCGTGCCGCCATCCTTCTGGGGTATGTTGTTGGTAAAGCAAAGAACCTGCTCCTGATAGGAGTCATTCCACTGCATGGCAACTTCAACGGTGATGCCGTCCTTGTTTCCGGTGGCATGGAATATATTGCCGTGCAAAACAGTTTTTGTGCGATTGATGTACTCGACAAAACCCTTAACGCCGCCAGCGTAAGCAAAGTTCTCCTCCTTGGCGCTGCGCTGGTCTATCAGGCGAATTTTTACGCCGTTGTTGAGGAAGGAGAGCTCGCGTAAACGCTTGGCGAGAATGTCGTAGTGATATTCAATGCTGCCAAAGGTAGTTACCGAGGCCAGGAAATGCACCTCGGTGCCGCGTTTTTCCGTTGCGCCGACCACCCTGAGCGGCTCGACCGGGAGGCCGTCACGGAATTCAATTGCATGTTTCTTGCCATCCCGCCTGATAGTCAGCCGAAGCCACTCCGAAAGCGCATTTACGACGGAGACGCCAACTCCGTGCAAGCCGCCTGACACCTTATAGGAGTTCGAATCGAACTTTCCTCCGGCATGAAGTTCCGTCATGACAATTTCCGCCGCGGAACGTTTCCCTTCGTCGTCTTCCTTTATGTCCGTCGGAATGCCGCGACCATTGTCTGAAACTGATATCGAATTATCCGGATGGATGGTAACTACGATGTCATCACAATAATTTGCGAGCGCCTCATCGATGGCATTGTCTACCACCTCAAATACCATGTGGTGCAATCCAGTGCCATCGGAGGTGTCGCCGATGTACATGCCCGGCCGCTTTCTGACGGCTTCAAGGCCTTTGAGAATCTTGATGCTTGAGGAATCGTAGTTGCCGTTGCTGTCCTGACTGTTCTCAACCATTAATTGCTTGCTCCATAGGTACTTCTTCTATCAGATACGCATCGGCATGACGACGTACTTGAAACTTTCATTGCCAGGCAGAGTAATAAGCGCGCTCGAATTGGCGTCTGCCAAACGAATTTCTATCTCTTCGTTGGACACATTGTTCAGAACGTCCAGCAGATAAGTTACATTGAAACCAATGTCTAGAGCCTCTGCGTCATAATCTATTTCAAGCTCTTCCTGGGCCTCCTCCTGATCCGCATTGGTACTGATGATCTTCAGACTTCCAGGAGCCAAAACGACTCGAATCCCACGAAATTTTTCATTGGTTAGGATAGCTGCACGATGCAGTGACTGCAGCAACGTCGTTCTACCAATCGTAATGACCTTGCCGTGATTGTGCGGAATGACGCGTTCATAATCCGGGAACTTCCCGTCGATCAGCTTCGATACCAGCTCTACTTCAGCGAAGCGGAAGGTAGCCTGATTTTGCGACAGGCGAATATCCAGGGCATCGTCATTATCCGCAAGGAGCCTGGAAAGCTCCAGGATGGTCTTGCGTGGCAGGATCACTTCGGTGCGCGGCAAGGATTCTGTTAGTTTTTCGCTTGCAAAGGCTAGGCGGTGACCATCCGTTGCCACCATGCAAATTTCATTTCCCGTTACAACCAGCAATAGACCATTCAGGTAGTAGCGTATGTCCTGCTGGGCCATGGCATATTGCACGAGTCCAATCAGGCGCTTGAACTGCTTCTGGGTTAGTTGCAGTCGTGCCTGTTCGCCTTCGGCAGACACCATGCGTGGATAATCTTCAGCTGGCAGTGTCTGGAGATTGAATCGGCTCTTTCCTGCCCTCACCTGCATGCGCTTATCCGTCAATTCCATGCTGACTTCTGCGCTTTCCGGCAGGGAACGAAGAATATCCTGAAGTTTCCTCGCGCCTACCGTAACGGCTGTTTTGTCAGCGCCCTCTTTTCCATCGGTATGCGTCCTAATCTGAATCTCGATGTCGGTTGCCAGCAACGTTAGTTGATCGCCGCTTTTTTCGATCAGAACATTCGACAGGATGGGCAAGGTGTGGCGTTTCTCGACAATGCCGCATACCGATTGAAGCGGCATCAATAGGTTGTCACGTTTGGTTCTTATAAGGAGCATATATAAATCTCCAACTAGTAATTAGTACACAAGTTTTTCTTGTTGGTAATTATTAAATAATTATTGTAAACAGAATCTTATATTGTTTATAAGGGTAGGGATAAGGGCGTCAGATACTTGTGGAAAGATTGTTGAGTAAAAATATCCACAGGCTGATTTTTCGAGTTATCCACAAATCATCACCAAGTTATTCAGCCCTTCAGGACTTGTGTCAGCACCAATAAATCATGGTTGATCATGGTGTCCTTGAGACGGAGATCTGAAATGGTCCGGCAAGCATGAAGGACTGTTGTGTGATCACGTCCGCCGAAAGCTTCTCCGATGGCGGGAAGACTGGCTGGCGTCAATTCCTTTGCTAGCCACATGGCAACCTGACGAGGCCGGGCAACAATACGAGTCCTTTTTTTCGAGTGCATGTCAGAAACTTTTATTTTGTAGTATTCAGCGACGGTTTTCTGGATTGACTCGAAGGTAATCTGGCGATTATGGGCTCCAAGTAGATCTTTAAGTGCTTCCTTTGCTACTTCAAGATTGATATCCCGACCATGGAAGCGGGCAAAAGCAAGGACTTTCTTTAATGCTCCCTCCAACTCTCTCACATTGGAACGTAGATGCTTGGCAATAAGGAAAGCAACATCTTCACTGACCTCGATTCGCTCCGCTTCAGCCTTTTTCTTCAGGATGGCAACACGCATCTCGAGTTCGGGAGGTTCGATGGCAACAGTCAGGCCCCAGTCGAATCTTGAGATCAGACGATCTTCCAGGCCTGTAATGTCCTTGGGGTAAGTATCGCAAGTGATGACGATTTGTTTCTTGGCTTCTATCAAGGCATTAAAGGCGTAGAAGAACTCTTCCTGGGTTCGGTTCTTGTTATTGAAGAACTGAATATCGTCTATCAGCAACAAATCCAAAGATCGATAATAGCGCTTGAATACATCGAACGATTTTTGTTGGTAAGCACGCACAACGTCGGCGTAATAATCTTCGGAATGGACATAGCGAATTACCTTGTCCGGGTTTTGTCGGTAAACCTCATTTCCTAGCGCATGAATGAGATGGGTTTTGCCGAGGCCAACACCACCGTAAACGAAAAGCGGGTTGTAGGATATTCCCGGGTTCAAGGCAACCTGATATGCAGCAGCCCTGGCGAGATCGTTCGCACGACCGGTTACAAGTGTATCGAATGTGAAAGTCGAGTTGAGCCTGGTTTTCTCATAAACGGCATCGGGACCAGGTGCAGAGTAAGTTGAGACGATAGGAGAAGATATTCTCGATGCATCGTCCTCCCTGGTAACCACCGGGTGAATACTATCAAGCCGCTCTGTCTCGGCGACATCGGGCAGATTGATGGAAATCGGTACCGGTTCTGCAAAGAACTGTTTGGCAAGATCTTCAAAACGGCGCAAATAGCGTTCTCTTACCCACTGCAGGACAAATCGATTTGGGGCTACGAGCTTCAGGCCCGGATTTGAGTCGTTACCATCCTCAAGGCGCAGGGCCTTGATCCAGGTATTGAATTGTTGGGGTGGCAGTTCCTGCTCCAACTGCTGGAGACAGGATGACCAGAATGCATTCATTCTTTAATGACCCCTCGCCATGACAAAAGCATGGTGAGCGCCTGCTAGTAGTGAAGTTAAGATAACAACTTGATTATAATTATTATTTTAATTTGAAACGCCGCTAGGGGCGGATCGGATTGCGTACTTCAAGGGAGAATTCTAACGCCATTCCCCAATAGTTATCCACAGGGCGGGAAAAAAAATGGACTTGACAAATCAATGGTGAAGATATGTAATCGTGCGTTTCTCTTCTCGCACAGACGGCAGCCATGAAACGCACATACCAACCCTCAGTTATTCGGCGCAAACGCACCCATGGATTCCTTGTTCGCATGCGTACACGCGGCGGACGAGCTGTCATTCGCGCTCGCCGCGCCAAGGGACGCGCACGTCTCGGCGTTTGATGTGGCAGCGGCGGGTGTCGACTTAGGCTTCCGCGACGAGCACCGGTTACGTAAAACGGATGACTTTTCATCCGTTTTTGCTTTTCGAAGGACCCTCCGCGGCAAACATTTCGATATGCTCCACCGCCCCAATTCAATTGCCACAGCCAGACTCGGCGTGGTCATCGCAAAAAAGTTTGTCCGTTCGGCTGTAAGCCGAAATCTGATCAGGCGCATTGTGCGAGAATCCTTTCGTCTGTCTCGAGAGGCCTTGCCGCGGCGGGATATTGTGGTACGTGTTTCGACCCGCATAGGAACACCTGAAAGGCAGGCCTTGCGCGGAGAAATCGACGAGTTATTTTCTCGTCTGGCCCAATGAAAAGATTGCTTGTTCTGCTTGTGCGCGCTTATCGGTTGGCAATCAGTCCCCTGGTTGGAAGGAATTGCCGGTTTCATCCGAGCTGCTCTGAATACGCCATCGAGGCACTCGAAAAACATGGCGGGTACAGGGGCTTGTGGCTTGCTACCAAACGTGTATCGCGATGCCACCCATGGCACCCGGGCGGGTACGACCCCGTTCCCTGAACCCACCGATTCGGAATAATTAGATGGATAATCAACGCCTTATCCTGTTGCTGGTCTTTTTCTTCTCCATTTTCATGTTGTGGGATGGCTGGCAAAGGCATAACCAGCCCGCGTCTGTTGCAGCAAAAGACCAACAATCGCAACAGGGGGTCCAGCAAGTGCCGGGCATTGGTGCGGCACCAACGCCGACAACATCTTTATCTTCGGCACCCCCCTCAACTTCCGTACCAGCGCCTGTATCTGGGCCAGTAATAACAACCGGTGACAGGGCAACTGTAAAAACCGACCTTTATCTGGCCGAGGTATCGTCGATAGGTGGGGATCTGGTACGACTAGAGCTTACAAAGCACAAGTCTAGCGAGGATAAGACCAAGAATTTTGTCCTTTTGGATATATCAAAGGATCAGACATATGTGGCGCAAACGGGACTGATAGGCGAGGGGTTACCCAACCATAAAACCGAATTCAGGCTGGAGCCGGGTAAGTTCGAGCTGCAGCCGGGAACTGACAAGCTGGAGCTCAGGCTGCTGGCACCCGAGAAGAATGGCATAAGAGCTACCAAGATATATACCTTCCACCGGAGTAGCTACCAGATCGATATTGGTTATGAGATAGAAAACCGCAGCCAGGCCCCATTCAGCGCACATGCTTACTACCAGCTGACGCGCGACGGCAAGGTGCCCGAGGCGAGCATGACCAATATCGCCACGTTTACCGGACCGGCGATCTATACGGATGCAGGCAAGTTTCAGAAGGTAGATCTTTCGGACGTCGATAAGGGCGAGGCTAAATTTGTGAAGACGGCCAAAGATGGCTGGTTAGCGATGGTGCAGCATTATTTCGTCGCTGGCTGGACGCCCCAAGGTCAGGACGAGCGCGAATTCTTCATGCGCAAGGTCGCCGACAACCTCTACTCGGCGGGAATCATTATGCCGGTTGCAGCAGTCGCGCCGGGGCAGACGGCTCGCATCGGAGTACCGCTTTACGCCGGGCCGCAGGAACAGGCCAAGCTGGAGAAAATTGCACCCGGCTTCAACCTAGTAGTGGATTATGGCTGGCTGACGGTTATTGCTGCCCCAATCTACTGGCTGCTTGAATTGATCCATCGCTTCGTCGGCAACTGGGGCTGGGCGATCATCCTCTTGACGGTCCTGATCAAGGGCGCCTTCTATCCGCTGTCCGCGGCAAGCTACAAGTCGATGGCCAAGATGAAGCTTGTAACGCCTAAGATGATGAAGATCAAGGAGCAATTCTCTGCGGATCGCAACCGCATGAATCAGGAAATGATGGAGCTCTACCGCAAGGAGAAGATCAACCCTCTGGGGGGATGTCTGCCCATCCTGGTTCAGATTCCCGTATTCATCGCCCTCTACTGGGTGCTGCTGGGCAGCGTCGAGATGCGCAATGCCCCCTGGATACTTTGGATACATGACCTTTCGGTGAAGGACCCATACTTCGTGCTGCCGATCATCATGGGCGCAACGATGCTGATTCAAATGAAGCTGAATCCGACGCCGCCGGATCCGATCCAGGCCAAGGTGATGATGGCCATGCCGATTGTGTTCACCTTCATGTTTCTCTGGTTCCCCTCCGGTCTGGTGTTGTATTGGGTGGTCAACAACGTCCTGTCAGTTGCGCAACAGTGGCAAATCACGCGCATGATCGAGGGTGGTAGGAAAAAGGCCAACTGATCTGATTGCTGCCATTGCCACCGCACACGGTCGCGGTGGCATCGGCATTGTGCGTCTTTCCGGCCGATCTCTCGGTTCTGTTGCCAGTCAGCTGGTTGGATTTATCCCACAACCCCGCCTCGCCACTCTGGCCCGCTTTCTCGATGCGGCTGGGGAGGAGATCGACGAGGGCATCGCCCTCTATTTCCCCTCTCCCCATTCCTATACCGGCGAAGATGTGCTCGAACTCCAGGGCCATGGCGGACCTGTGGTGCAACAACTGCTCCTGCAGCGCTGCCTGGATCTGGGGGCCCGACTGGCTGAGCCGGGAGAGTTTACCCACCGCGCTTATCTCAACGACAAGCTCGACTTGGCACAGGCAGAAGCAGTCGTCGATTTGATCGAGGCAAGCACAGCAGCGGCGGCGCGTTCGGCCGTCAGATCCCTGTCTGGAGAGTTTTCCAGAGCGGTGCATGATCTGGTCGAACGATTGATAGCATTGCGCATGCTGGTCGAGGCGACGCTGGATTTTCCGGAAGAGGACATTGATTCGCCTTACTTGGCGGATGTTTCCCGTCGGCTGCCCGACCTGATCGACGATTTGCGTAATATCCAGGGCCGCGCTCGCCAGGGAAGCCTCTTGCGCAGCGGCCTGCATGTCGTCTTGGCCGGCCAGCCCAACGTTGGCAAGTCGAGCCTCCTCAATCGCCTGGCGGGCGAGGAGCGCGCCATCGTTACCACGGTTCCGGGCACGACCCGGGATGCTTTGCGCGAGACCATCCAACTGAGCGGAATCCCGCTGCACATCATCGATACGGCAGGGCTGCGCGAGACCGATGACGAAGTCGAGCGGCTCGGCATCGACCGAAGCTGGAAGGAGATCGAGCGTGCCGACGTTGTGCTGCATCTTCTGGACGCGCGTACCGGGATGACGCCTCAGGATCACGAAATCGATGCCCGGCTGCCGAGCCGGATAGAGAGGCTTGCCCTATACAACAAGTGTGACCTGACGAACCATTCTGGGCGCCGTGAAGAGCGGAATGGTCGGGTCGCAATTTGGGTTTCCGCCAAGACGGGGGAGGGCATGGAAATGCTTGAGGCCGAACTGCTGCGAATTGCCGGCTGGCAAACGGGATGCGAGGATGTGTTTCTGGCCAGGGAGAGACACCTTGAGGCACTCGAGTTGACCTTGAATCACTTGCGGAAAGCCGAAGCGCAGGCAGATCGTATCGAGCTGTTTGCGGAAGAACTGCGCCTGGCGCAGGAGGCGCTGAGCCGGATTACCGGTGAGTTCACTCCCGACGACCTGCTTGGAGAGATCTTCTCCCGGTTTTGCATCGGCAAATAAAGACCTAACAGCGGGTTGTTTCACGTGGAACTGGCTGATCTGATCCTGTTGTGCATTGCCGCCTTTGCCGCAGGTCTCATCGATGCGGTAGTAGGGGGTGGCGGACTGATCCAGATACCCGCATTATTCAGCGTCCTGCCCGAGGCTGCTCCGGCTACCCTTTTTGGCACCAACAAGCTGGCCAGCATATTTGGCACCGCCAGCGCAGCTGTCCGTTACGCACGGCGCATCGACGTACCCTGGCGGGCCGCTTTGCCGGCGGCCATTGCTGCATTCATCCTGTCCTATTTCGGAGCCATGGCCGTTTCCCTGATGCCTAGGGAGTGGCTTCGCCCGCTCGTCCTCGTATTGCTGATAGCCGTCACCGCCTACACCTATGCACGGAAGAATCTGGGTGCCGTGGATCAGCGCCGGTTTCATGGCAGGAAAGACATGTTTCTGGCGGCAGGGTTTGGTGGGGTAATCGGTTTTTACGACGGTTTCTTTGGGCCGGGTACCGGAAGTTTTCTGATATTCATGTTCGTCCGTTTTTTCGGGCTGGATTTCCTGCGCGCATCGGTATCGGCCAAGATCGTCAACGCTGCCACCAATCTGGCGGCCTTGCTGTACTTTGGAGCAAGCGCCCATGTTCTGTTGGCCACGGGATTGGCCATGGCTGTTTTCAACGTCAGCGGATCCCTGGTCGGCTCGCACCTGGCCATCCGGCACGGAGCGGGTTTTGTGCGACGTGTATTCCTTGTAGTGGCGGGGGTGCTCATCATGAAATTCGGCTGGGACACTTTTTACTGATTGATGCTGCAAAGCCAAGCTGCACAAGAATCAGATAAGCAACTGAATATACATTGATATATTGGGTGACGTTTCACGTGAAACGTCGCTCTGTCATTTTGCGTGATCCTCGCGTATCATTGCGCCTCTCCGCAGCGTTCTCTGACCCATGCTATTTCCCACGCGCTATGATGTCATCATCATCGGTGGCGGCCATGCCGGCACCGAAGCGGCCCTCGCCGCGGCCCGGGCAGGTTGTCGCACGCTGCTGCTGACGCACAACCTCGAAACGCTGGGGGCGATGTCCTGCAACCCCTCCATCGGCGGCATCGGCAAAGGCCATCTGGTCAAGGAGGTCGACGCGCTGGGAGGTGCCATGGCCGTCGCTACCGACGAGGCGGGCATCCAGTTCCGCATCCTCAATTCAAGCAAAGGCCCGGCAGTGCGCGCCACGCGCGCGCAGGCAGATCGCTTGTTGTACAAGGCGGCGATCCGCAGCCGCCTGGAAAATCAGCCCAACCTGACCCTGTTCCAGCAGGCCGTGGACGACCTGTCGGTCACTGGCGACCGCGTTACCGGCGTCGTTACCCAGCTCGGCCTGCGTTTCGAGGCCGAGGCGGTGGTGCTCACTGCCGGCACCTTCCTGGCAGGCCTGATCCATGTTGGCCTCGATCACTATCAGGCCGGACGCATGGGCGATCCGCCAGCGGTCAGCCTGGCGGCTCGCCTGCGCGAACTCAAGCTGCCTGCGGGGCGCCTCAAGACCGGCACGCCGCCGCGCCTGGACGGCCGCAGCATCGACTTTTCCGCAATGGCGGTACAGCCGGGCGATGACCCGGCGCCAGCGTTCTCCTTTATCGGCGATGCCGCCCAGCACCCGCGGCAGCTGCCCTGCTGGATCACCCACACCAACAGCAAGACACATGACATCATTCGCAGTGGGTTGGATCGTTCCCCAATGTTCACGGGGGTCATCGAAGGAGTGGGCCCTCGCTATTGCCCTTCCATCGAGGACAAGATCCACCGCTTCGCCGACAAGTCCAGCCACCAGATCTTCCTTGAACCGGAAGGCCTGACGACACACGAGATCTATCCGAACGGCATTTCGACGAGCCTGCCGTTCGATGTGCAGCTGGCCCTGGTGCAATCCATCCCCGGCCTCGAGAACGCCCACATCCTGCGGCCAGGGTATGCCATCGAATACGACTACTTCGACCCACGCGGCCTCACTTCATCGCTGCAGACGAAGGCCATCCGCGGCCTGTTCTTCGCCGGCCAGATCAACGGCACGACCGGCTACGAGGAGGCCGCTGCGCAGGGCCTGCTCGCCGGCCTGAACGCCGCGCTTTTCGCCAAGGGCGAAGCGCCCTGGTGCCCGCGACGCGACGAAGCCTACCTGGGCGTGCTGGCCGACGATCTCATCACGCGCGGCGTTTCGGAGCCGTATCGCATGTTCACCAGCCGCGCCGAGTACCGCCTCAGCCTGCGCGAGGACAATGCCGACTTGCGTCTGACGGAGACCGGGCGCCGCCTGGGCATCGTGGACGACGCCCGCTGGGAGGCCTTCAGCCGCAAGCGCGATGCCATTGCGCGCGAGCAGGCGCGCCTCAAGGCCACCTGGGTGAACCCCAGGATCGTCGACGCCGCAAATGCCGAGCGCGTCCTCGGCAAGCCGCTCGAGCATGAATACAGCCTGGCCGAACTGCTGCGCCGTCCCGACGTGAGCTATGCCAGCCTGATGACGCTGCCCGGCGCAGGCGAGCCGATCACTGGGGTGCAAGTCGTCGAGCAACTGGAGATCCAGGCCAAGTATCAGGGCTACATCGACCGCCAGGCCGAGGAAATCGCCAAGAGCCGCGAGCAGGAGGACCTGTCGCTGCCGCCCGACCTCGATTACCGCAGTGTGCGCGGGCTGTCGATCGAGGTGCAGCAAAAGCTCAATCAGCACAAGCCGGAAACGCTCGGACAGGCCTCGCGCATTCAAGGGATTACCCCTGCAGCCATTTCGCTGCTGCTGGTGCACCTCAAGCGGCGCGGGGCCTTGGCGCGGGACGCCCGCAAGCGCGCATGACGCCCGCGGTTCGATTGGCGCGCGGCCTTGCCGCGCTGGAGATGGACGTGTCGCCGCAGGCGCAGGAGAACCTGCTTGCCTTTGCCGTGCTGCTGGGCAAGTGGAACAAGGTGTACAACCTGACGGCGTTGCGTGAAGAAGAGCAGGTCATCAGCCACCACCTGCTCGATTCGCTGGCCGTGCTGCCGCATCTAGGCGCTGCACGCCGGCTGGCGGACATCGGCAGCGGCGGCGGATTGCCCGGCATCCCGCTGGCCATTGCGCGGCCGGATATGCATGTGGCCCTGGTGGAAAGCAACCAGAAGAAATCGGCCTTTCAGCAGCAGGCCAGGATCGAACTGGGCCTTGACAACGTGTCGGTGCAATGCGAGCGCGTCGAAGGCTGGCAACCCGAAGAGAAATGCGACGTGGTGATCTCGCGCGCCTTTTCCGATCTGGCCGAATTCGTCAGGCTGTCCGGCCATCTGCTTGCCGCAGGCGGTGCGCTCCTGGCCATGAAGGGGGTGCATCCCTACGAGGAAATCGCCCAGCTGCCGGCCGGCTGGCGCGTGGCTGAAGTGATGCCGTTGCAGGTGCCGGGAGTGGAGGGCGCGCGCCACCTGGTGCGCGTGGTACGCGGATAACGAAAGAAGAAAATGTCGCACATCTTTGCTGTCGCAAACCAGAAAGGCGGGGTCGGCAAGACCACCACCACCGTGAACCTTGCCGCGGCACTGGCTGCCCAGGGGCAACGCGTGCTGCTGGTGGACCTCGATCCGCAGGGCAACGCCACCATGGGCAGCGGCGTGGACAAGCGCGCATTGAAAAAATCGGTTTATCACGTCCTGCTTGGCATGGCCTCGCTGGTTGATGCGCGCCAGACTTCCGAGGCGGGCAAGTTCGACACCCTGCCGGCCAATCGAGACCTCGCCGGTGCGGAAGTCGAAATGGTGGACCTCGACAACCGTGAGACGCGCCTCAAGCGCGCGCTGGCGCTGCATGACAGCGACTATGATTTCGTCCTCATCGACTGCCCGCCCTCGCTCAGCCTGCTGACATTGAACGGACTGTGTGCCGCAAACGGCGTCATCATTCCGATGCAGTGCGAGTACTACGCTCTGGAAGGACTTTCCGACCTGGTGAACACCATCAAGAAGGTGCACGCCAACCTCAATCCCGACCTCAAGATCATTGGCCTCTTGCGCGTCATGTTCGATCCGCGCAGCACGCTGTCCAACCAGGTAAGCGCGCAGCTGGAACAGCACTTCGGCGACAAGGTGTTCAAGACGATCGTGCCGCGCAACGTGCGCCTGGCCGAAGCGCCGAGCTATGGCCTTCCCGGCGTGATCTTCGACCGTGCCGCGAAAGGCGCGCAGGCCTACCTGGCCTTTGCCGCCGAGATGATCGAGCGCGCAAAAACATTCTAGGGGGAAAAATTATGGCAACCAAACACAAAGGCCTCGGCCGCGGGCTCGACGCCCTGCTCGCCGGCAACAGCAGCGAGCCGCAGCGGCAGGACACCCTGCGCGTCGATTTTCTCCAGCCCGGCAAGTACCAGCCGCGCACCCACATGGACCAGGAGTCGCTCAACGAACTGGCCGCCTCCATCAGGGCGAAGGGCGTCATGCAGCCGATCCTCGTGAGGCCGATCGACGGCGGCCGCTACGAGATCATCGCCGGCGAACGGCGCTGGCGCGCTTCGCAACTGGCCGGCCTGCACGAAGTGCCGGTGCTGGTGCGCGACATCCCCGACGATTCTGCGCTCGCCATGTCGCTCATCGAGAACATCCAGCGGGAGGACCTCAATCCGCTGGAAGAGGCGATGGGCATCCAGCGCCTCATCGACGAATTCGGCATGACGCACCAGCAGGCGGCCGATGCCGTCGGCCGCTCGCGTCCTGCCGCCAGCAACCTGCTGCGCCTGCTGCACCTGGCCAAGCCGGTACAGGAGCTGCTCATGGGCGGCGAGATCGACATGGGCCATGCCCGCGCGCTGCTGCCGCTGGCCAAGGCCAGCCAGCTGCAGCTCGCCCACCGCATCGCCGCCAAGGGCTACTCGGTGCGCGAAGCCGAACGCATGGTGCAGCACGAGCTCAATCCGCCGAAAAAGAAATCCGCAGCCAAGACGGAAGACCGCGACGTGGCGCGTCTGGAAGAAGAACTCGCCGACAAGCTCGGCGCGCAGGTGAAGATCAAGATGGGCGCCAAGGGCGCCGGCCATGTCGCCATCGGCTTCTCCAGCCTCGACCAGCTCGACGGCATCCTCGAAAAAATAAAGTGAAAGTCAGCCGCCACGGGACGGCGGCAAATCCATTCCTTCCTTGTCAATACGCCTTGGCGATGCGCCTGTCGAAGAAGGAGCGTGTGGCGAAGACGGAAGGCGCGAAGGAGCTGCCGCCGGATGCAATATGGCGCTTCAGCACGAAATCGAACAGCAGCGGGTTGTGCCTGCGGATTTCGGTGAGCACTGGCGCTGCGCTGGCCGAGAGCAAGCCCAGCTGCACCATGTAGTTAACCGAGAAGAGCGGCATCACGCCCGGCAAAGGGTAGTCGGAGCCGTTGAGCAGGCGGCCATGCCAGTCTTCTCGCTCGAGCAAGGTTATCAGCGCCGGTCCGGCGCGGTTCAGCTGGGTCACCGCCGAGATGTCGCCATGCAGTTTCGGCCCGTAAGCCGCATCATCCATGAGGCGGGCGAAGAGATCGAAGCTGTCGACATGCGGGCCGTTCGCACCGCGATCGAGATCGCGATCCTGGCCCATCGAACCGCAATGGGCGACCACCACGCGCACGCCGTGATCGAGTGCACGGCGCAACAGCAGCGGGTTGCCGAAGTGCTGCGTGTTGCCGCCGTGCACCGCGCGTTCCTCGCCGGCATGGCTGATCAGCGGCAGGTCGAGCTTTGCCAGCGCCTCGAAGAAGCGGTCGCATAAGGGCGATGAGGGATTCATGCCCTGCGCGGCCGGCAGCCATTTGACGGCGCGGGTGCCTTCCGCCGCAGCCCGTGTCAGCGCCTCGACGCAATCCCTGCGGTAGGGATGGATGGAAGCCACCCATTCGAAATAGCGCGGATGCTGGCGCGCCACGTTGCGCGCATAGTCGTTCGGCACATGGAACGCGCTGTCGTCGCGGCTGATGGCGCCATCTTCACGGTGAAAATAATCGAAGGCGAAGAGCATCAGCTTCGCGCCCGGGCGCATGCCTTCGAGCAGGTTTTGCATGCGCTCCACATAGCTCTGGTCGACGCGCCCGGGCGCATCGTGGGCGCAGCCGGCGTTAAGGAAGAACAGCCGCTGTGCGTACTGCATCGGGTGGATCATGGAATCCAGCGCCGGGTTGAGCCAGATGCCGCTGCCCGAATCGCCGGTGCCGACGAGGTGCGCGTGGCAGTCCCACACCTGGGCTGGGTCGAGACCGAGCCAGGCGTTGCGCACCAGTTCGTGATCGGCCAGTTTGCGCGGCAATGTAGACAGGCAGGGATTGAGCAGGCCCTGTTCCGGCCAGAACCACCAGGTGGCCATTCCGCTCACTCCCAGTCCCGTCAGGCCAGCAGAAAGTAAAAATCGTCGGCGGTTCATGGGGGGATTATCGCTTTTCCAGGGAATCCGCAAGCAGGTGGATTTGCTGCATCGCAACACACCGAACGAAGTCCCGATCTTATTGATAAATGAAGGTTTAGTCTGCCCGCATACCAGCATTGGCGCGGTTCCCGGGTTTGACAATTTACTTATATGACTATAAAATCGCCGTCTTTTGTGAGCGGTGGCACGCATTGCGCAGCCGAAGTTTTGCAGCGCGCAATTTGTGAGTGTGTGTCGCCGGAGCGTGGTGAAACCGTCATGTTGATGTTCCGGGCGGTCCTTCTGCAAATTGCCGCAACTTTTATTGTTGCGGCCATCGCGGGGCTGCTGGCCGGATGGCACGGCGCGGTTTCGGCGATGCTCGGAGGCCTCGCCATCGCTCTGCCCAATTCGCTTTTTGCCCTGCGCCTGTTCGTGGAGAGCCGAAAGCCGGGTGGGGCCTCAGCTGCTGCGTTCTTTGTCGGGGAATTCATGAAAGTCGCCGCAACCATTGCGTTGCTGGCGGCGGCCGCAAGCCTGTACCGCGATCTGCACTGGCTCGCATTGATCGCTGGACTGGTGGTGGCCCTTAAAGCGAATCTATTGGCACTATTGAGCAAAAAGTTCTGAACATGGCTACCGAGCACGCTCCCACCGCATCCGAATACATCGTCCACCATCTGACCTTCCTCACCAACCAGAAGCAGGTTGGCCTGGTCGACTGGTCGGTTCTCCACCTCGATACCCTGTTCTTCTCGATTGGTCTCGGCCTGCTCGCCGTGTTCATAATGGCCCGCCTGGCCGCCCGCGCCACGTCCGGCGTGCCCGGCCGCTTCCAGGCCGCGGTCGAGATCGTGATTGAAATGGTTGCCGACCAGGCCAAGGGCATCGTGCATTCGCCGAAATCGCGCGAGTTCGTCGCGCCGCTGGCCCTCACCGTGTTCGTCTGGATCTTCCTCATGAACGCCATGGACTTGGTCCCGGTCGACCTGCTGCCGCGTGCCGGCGAGGCGGCAGGCATACCTTATATGCGCGTCGTGGCGACGGCCGACCTCAACGCCACACTCGGCATGTCGCTCGCCGTGCTGCTGCTGTGCCTCTATTACAGCGTCAAGATCAAGGGCTTCGGCGGCTGGATGCACGAATTGTTCACCGCGCCCTTCGGCGCCCACCCCCTGCTGTGGCCGATCAACTTCGCCATGCAGATGATCGAATATGTCGCCAAGACCGTCTCGCACGGCATGCGACTGTTCGGCAACATGTACGCCGGCGAACTGATTTTCATGCTGATCGCGCTGATGAGCGCAGCCTGGGTCGGCACCCTGGGTTCCGGCCTGCTCTGGATCGGCGGCGTCATCGCCGGCACGATCTGGGCCATTTTCCACATCCTGATCATTACGCTGCAGGCCTTCATCTTCATGATGCTGACCCTGGTGTATGTCGGTCAGGCGCACGAGAGTCACTAAATTACCAACCCGTTTTTGTCTTAAACCTCGAAATAAAGGAGTTGTCATGGAACAAGTTGTTGGCTTCGTCGCTCTTGCCGCCGGCCTGATCATCGGTCTGGGCGCCGCCGGCGCCTGTATCGGCATCGGCATCATGGGTGGCCGCTTCCTCGAGTCGTCGGCCCGCCAGCCCGAGTTGATGAACACCCTGCAGACCAAGATGTTCCTGCTGGTCGGCCTGATCGACGCCGCGTTCATTATCGGCACCGGTATCGCCCTCTGGTACACGACCGCCAACCCGTTCATCAAGTAATCGGCCCTGTCTGATTAAGAAGGAGCGATTACCGTGAATCTGAACGCAACGCTATTTGCCCAGCTGGTTGTGTTCCTCATTCTGGCGTGGTTCACGATGAAGTTCGTGTGGCCGCCCATCATGAAGGCACTCGACGAGCGAGCGAAAAAGATTGCCGACGGGCTATCGGCCGCGGACAAGGCGAAATCCGAACTGGCGCTGACCGAGAAAAAGGTCGTCGACGAGCTGAAGAAAGCCCGCGAGTCGGCCACCGAGCTGCGTGCCGGTGCCGAGAAGCAGGGTGTCGCACTGGTCGAGGAAGCCCGCCAGGAAGCGGCCCGCATCATTGCGCAAGCCCGCCAGGCCGCCGAGGCCGAAGCCGGCGTCGCCGCCCAGCGTGCCAAGGAGGCCCTGCGCGAGCAGGTTGCCGTTCTGGCCGTTGCCGGCGCCGAGCGCATCTTGCGCAAGGAAATCAACGCCCAAGTCCACGCCGACCTGCTCGCCAACCTGAAACAGGAACTCAAGTAAGCCATGGCCGAGAACGTCACCCTCGCACGTCCCTACGCCGAAGCCGCATTCCAGCTGGCGCGGGAGACCAACGCGCTGGGGCCATGGCAGCAGGCGCTTGACCGCATGGCGGCCGTCGCCGCCGATGCGCAGATGCTGGATTGCATTGCCAATCCGCGTCTGCTGCCCTCGCAGGTCACCAAGTTGTTCCTCGATGTCGCCGGGTCGTCGCTTTCTGCCGAACAGCAGAACTTCGCCCGACTGCTCGTCGACAACGAACGTCTGCAGGTTCTTCCCGAGATCCGCGAACTCTACGTCGACCTGAAGAACGGGCAGGAGGGCGTGCAGGAGGCCGACATCGCCTCCGCCTTCCCGCTCGACGAAGCCACGCTGAAGAATCTCGTCGCCGAACTGGAAGCGCGCTTCAAGTGCAAGATCCAGGCGACAGTCAGAATGGCCCCCGAGCTGATTGGCGGGGTTCGGATCGCCGTCGGCGATCAGGTTATCGACGCTTCGGTACGCGGCAAGCTCGCAGCCATGGCTACGGCGCTTAAGAATTAGGAGCATCAAACATGCAACTCAACCCCTCTGAAATCAGCGACCTGATCAAGAGCAAGATTCAGAATCTGCAGCTGGCCGCCACTGCGCGCACCGAAGGCACGGTGGTTTCCGTGACCGACGGCATCTGCCGCGTGCACGGCCTGGCCGACGCCATGCAGGGTGAAATGCTGGAATTCCCCGGCGACACCTTCGGCCTGGCGTTGAACCTCGAACGCGATTCCGTCGGCGCGGTGATTCTCGGCGCCTACGAGCACATCTCCGAAGGCGACACCGTCAAATGCACGGGCCGCATTCTCGAAGTGCCCGTCGGCCCCGAAATGCTCGGCCGCGTCGTGAACGCGCTGGGCCAGCCCATCGACGGCAAGGGCCCCATCGCCGCCAAGCTCTCCGAGCCGATCGAAAAGATCGCCCCCGGCGTGATCTGGCGCAAGTCCGTGTCGCAGCCGGTGCAAACCGGCCTCAAGTCCATCGACTCCATGGTGCCTGTCGGCCGCGGCCAGCGCGAGCTGATCATCGGCGACCGCCAGACCGGCAAGACCGCGGTGGCCGTCGACGCCATCATCAACCAGAAGGGCAAGGATCTGTTCTGCGTCTACGTCGCCATCGGCCAGAAGGCCTCGACGGTGAAGAACGTGATCCGCAAGCTGGAGGAAACCGGCGCGATGGAATACACCATCGTCGTCGTCGCCACCGCTTCCGAATCCGCCGCGATGCAGTACATCGCCCCGTACTCCGGCTGCACCATGGGCGAGTACTTCCGCGACCGCGGCCAGGACGCCCTGATCATTTACGACGACTTGACCAAGCAGGCCTGGGCCTATCGCCAGATCTCGCTGCTGCTGCGCCGCCCGCCCGGCCGCGAAGCCTACCCCGGCGACGTGTTCTACCTGCACTCGCGCCTGCTCGAGCGTGCCGCCCGCGTCAGCGAGGACTACGTCGAGAAGTTCACCAACGGTGAAGTCAAGGGCAAGACCGGTTCGCTCACCGCGCTGCCCGTCATCGAGACGCAGGCCGGCGACGTCACTGCCTTCGTGCCGACCAACGTCATTTCCATTACCGACGGCCAGATCTTCCTCGAGACCGACCTCTTCAACGCCGGCATCCGTCCCGCCATCAACGCCGGCATCTCGGTGTCCCGCGTCGGCGGCGCCGCCCAGACCAAGGTCATCAAGAAGCTCGGCGGCGGCGTGCGTCTGGCGCTCGCCCAGTACCGCGAACTCGCGGCCTTCGCCCAGTTCGCCTCCGACCTGGACGAAGCCACCCGCAAGCAGCTCGAGCGCGGCCGTCTCGTCACCGAACTGATGAAGCAGGCCCAGTACTCGCCGATGCAGGTGGCGGAAATGGCCGTCACCCTGTTCACCATCAACAAGGGCTACTTCGACGACATCGAGGTGAATCGCGCACTGCAATTCGAATCCGCGCTGCACCAGTTCATGCGGCAGAAGCATGCCGACCTCATGGGCAAGATCGACAGCACCAAGGACCTCGACGCCGATGGCGAGAAGGTCCTCGACGCAGCCGTCCTCGAGTTCAAGAAGTCCTGGGCTTAACGTCAGGCCGAGCTAGGAGCCAACCATGCCAAGCGGCAAGGAAATACGCACCAAGATCAAGAGCGTGCAAAACACGCGCAAGATCACCAAGGCCATGGAGATGGTCGCGGCCTCGAAGATGCGCAAGGCACAGGAGCGCATGAAGGCCGCCCGTCCCTATGGCGAGAAGATCCGTCGGCTGGCCGCCAACCTGTCGCACGCCAACTCCGAGTACAAGCACCCCTTCCTCAAGAAGCCGGAAGAGCTCAAGCGCGTCGGGCTGGTCGTCATCACCACCGACAAGGGTTTGTGCGGCGGCCTCAACACCAACGTGCTGCGCATCTGCCTGAACCAGATGAAGGAGTGGGAAGGCAAGGGCGTCGGCGACATTCGCGTCACCGCCATCGGCTCGAAGGGCCTCGGCTTCATGCAGCGCCTCGGCGCCAAGGTCGTCTCCAACGTCACGCACCTCGGCGACACGCCGCACCTGGAGAAGATGATCGGCCCGGTGAAGGTCATGCTGGACGCCTTCCACGCCGGCGAACTCGATGCCGTCTATGTCGCCTACACCCGCTTCATCAACACCATGAAGCAGGAGCCGGTGCTAGAACAGCTGCTGCCGCTCACCGGCGAGCAGCTGCGCCAGACCGAGCACGGCTGGGACTACATCTACGAGCCGGACGCCCGCGCCGTCATCGACGACCTGCTGGTGCGCTACGTCGAGGCACTGGTGTACCAGTCGGTGGCCGAGAACATGGCCTCCGAGCAAAGCGCGCGCATGGTGGCCATGAAGGCCGCTTCCGACAATGCCGGCACGGTGATCAACGAACTGCAGCTGGTCTACAACAAGACCCGCCAGGCCGCGATCACCAAGGAAATATCCGAGATCGTTGCCGGCGCGGCAGCGGTATAACGAATCTATTGTTTGGGGAAAGACGATGAGTCAAGGTGAAATCGTTCAATGCATCGGCGCCGTGGTGGACGTCCAGTTCAAGCGCGACGAGATGCCGAAAGTGTATGACGCCCTCGCCATGGAAGGCACCGAACTGACGCTCGAAGTCCAGCAGCAGCTGGGCGACGGCGTGGTGCGCACCATCGCCCTCGGCGCTTCCGACGGCCTGCGCCGCGGCATGCAGGTGAGCAACACCGGCAAGCCGATCTCGGTGCCGGTCGGCAAGGCCACCCTGGGCCGCATCATGGACGTGCTCGGCCGCCCAATCGACGAGGCCGGCGCCATCGGCACGGAAGACCGCCGCTCCATCCACCAGAAAGCGCCGTCCTTCGACGAACTGGCCCCCAGCCAGGAACTGCTCGAAACCGGCATCAAGGTGATCGACCTCGTTTGTCCGTTCGCCAAGGGCGGCAAGGTCGGCCTCTTCGGCGGCGCCGGCGTGGGCAAGACGGTCAACATGATGGAGCTCATCCGCAACATCGCCATCGAGCACTCCGGCTACTCCGTGTTCGCCGGCGTCGGCGAGCGCACCCGCGAGGGCAACGACTTCTACCACGAGATGAAGGACTCCAACGTGCTCGACAAGGTCGCGCTGGTGTACGGCCAGATGAACGAGCCGCCCGGCAACCGCCTGCGCGTGGCGCTCACCGGCCTCACCATGGCCGAGCACTTCCGCGACGAAGGCCGCGACGTGCTGTTCTTCGTGGACAACATCTACCGCTTCACACTGGCCGGCACCGAAGTGTCCGCGCTGCTCGGCCGCATGCCCTCCGCCGTGGGCTACCAGCCGACGCTGGCCGAGGAAATGGGCCGCCTGCAGGAGCGCATCACCTCCACCAAGACCGGCTCCATCACCTCGATCCAGGCCGTGTATGTGCCGGCAGACGACTTGACCGACCCGTCGCCCGCCACCACCTTCGGCCACCTCGACGCCACCGTCGTGCTCTCGCGCGACATCGCCTCGCTGGGCATCTACCCGGCGGTGGACCCGCTCGATTCCACCTCGCGCCAGATCGACCCCAACGTCATCGGCGAGGAGCACTACGCCACGACGCGCGGCGTGCAGCAGACGCTGCAGCGCTACAAGGAACTGCGCGACATCATCGCCATTCTCGGCATGGACGAGTTGGCGCCGGAAGACAAGCTCGTCGTCGGTCGCGCCCGCAAGATCCAGCGCTTCCTCTCGCAGCCCTTCTTCGTTGCCGAAGTGTTCACCGGTTCCCCCGGCAAGTACGTGCCGCTCAAGGAAACCATCCGCGGCTTCAAGATGATCGTGAATGGCGAGTGCGACGCCCTGCCCGAGCAGGCCTTCTACATGGTCGGCACCATCGACGAAGCCTTCGAGAAGGCCAAGACCCTGCAATAACGAACTTCCCTCCCTCTCCCGCAAGCGGGAGAGGGCCGGGGAGAGGGAAAGGTAACCATGGCAATGACAGTACACGTCGACATCGTCAGCGCAGAAGAATCCATCTTCTCCGGGCTGGCGGAGTTCGTCGTCCTCCCGGGCGAAGCCGGCGAGCTGGGCATCATGCCCGGCCATACGCCGCTGCTCACCCGCATCAAGCCGGGCGTCGTGCGCGTCAAGACGCAGGAAGGCACCGAAGAACTCGTCTTCGTCGCCGGCGGCATGCTCGAAGTGCAGCCCAACCTCGTTACCGTGCTGGCCGACACCGCCATCCGCGGCAAGGACCTCGACGAAGCCAAGGCCCTCGACGCCAAGAAGAAGGCCGAGGAAGCCCTGCAGAACAAGACCTCGCAACTCGAGTACGCCAAGGCCCAAGCCGAACTGGCCGAAGCCATCGCCCAACTCGCCGCGATCCAGAAACTGCGCAAGCGGCACTGAGCGTAAGCAACAGCAAAAAGAAAAGGCAGCTTTGGCTGCCTTTTTTATTTTATTTCATATAGTTATTAAGATGCTGGCCTCGGTAACAACCTTGTTACTACTAGCCTATTACTAATTTAATAACAAATTAGTAGACAAGCAGGTTCTAGACTATTAACCTGCCAACCAATTACTAATAATCTTGAGAATTAGTAGATAACCATGAAGATACCGCTGTCGCCACCCTCCGAAAGAGATGTCGTCGGAAAAATCCCGCCTGAGCGGTTGGCCCGGATAATGGAAAGTTACTCCCCGCTAGCTGAGGGAGAGTACCTTCATTGGGATCAGTTGCGGCACCGCGAGCCGCCAGGCGATCTCACCCCGGAAGAGTGGTGGTTCGCTATCAAGATGGCGCGTCTCGGCCAGTCGCGACGGTTGCCTTTGCTGGACAAGTCGAGCAAACCCTTACTGCTAGCAACGCCCGAGCCTGTGCAAATCCACCTGCACCACATCGACCGAGATGCCGCTGGTGAAATCCTTGCGCCTGGAGAAATCAATACTCCGGAGCAGCGAAATCGCTACCTACTCCACTCGCTCATCGAAGAAGCCATCACATCAAGCCAGCTCGAAGGCGCTGCTACTACGCGGAAGGTTGCTGAATCCATGCTGCGCGAACAGCGCAAGCCACGCGACCGTAGTGAGCAAATGATCTTCAACAACTATCAGGCGATGGAAACCATCCGCGGCATGAAGGATGAACCGATCACGCCTGAGCGGATTTTGAAACTTCACTGGATTCTGACGGAAGATACTTTGGATGATCCAGCCGATGCAGGTCGGTTGCGTTTAAGCGACGATGTGCATGTTGCTGATCATCGCGATGGAACAATCTTGCATCAGCCGCCAACTTACAGCGAATTGCCAGAGCGGCTGGATCGTCTGTGCACCTTTGCCAATGCAGGTGAAAACGCCACCCCTTTCGTACATCCTGCCCTGCGTGCGATTCTGCTTCACTTCATGATCGGGTATGACCATCCCTTTGTAGATGGCAACGGTCGTACGGCACGGGCGCTTTTCTATTGGTCCATGGCACGTAGCGGGTATTGGCTGATGGAATTCCTTTCCATCTCGCACTTCCTGCGCGCCGCACCTGCGCAGTACGTGCGAGCCTATCTGCACACCGAGACAGACAGCTGCGACACGACTTACTTCATCCTGCACCAGCTCGAAACCATCCGTAAAGCCATTGCTGCACTGCATGACTATCTAGCACGAACCGCTGAGGAACAGCGGAGCACTGAGCGGCTGTTAGCGACCTCACCCAAATTGCGCAACAAAATCAATCATCGCCAAGTTGCGCTGCTTGCTCATGCTTTGAAACATCCCGGGGAAGTCTATCGAATCGATTCACACCAGCGCACACATGGCACTGCTTATCAGACTGCTCGTTCTGATTTGCTTGGCCTTGTCGAGCTTGGGCTACTGATTTCCGACCGAGGTGGCCGTGCCTTGCTGTTTATCGCACCAGGTGATTTGCAGGACAAAATTGTGAATATCGCTGGCTAGTGGCACCCGTGCTAGGATTGCCGTCGTCATTAACCAAGATGGGGCACTAGTCTTGGCGCCTCAACCAGAACAACAAGCGCGGGAGGAGATCGACAGGCTGCTGAAGCTTGCCGGCTGGCAGGTCTTCGATGTTGCCCAAGCGAACATCCACGCCGCACGCGGCGTCGCCTTGCGCGAATTCCCCCTGAACACCGGCCACGGCTTTGCCGACTACTTGCTGTACGTCGATGGCAAGGCCGCCGGCGTCATCGAAGCCAAAAAAGCAGGCGCCACCCTCACCGGCGTGGAAAGTCAGTCTGCACGATACGCCGCCGGTCTTCCTGCAACGCTGCCCGCCTGGCGCCGGCCCCTGCCTTTCCTCTACGAATCCACTGGCTATGAGACCCACTTCACCAACGGCCTCGACCCCGAGCCGCGCGCCCGCAACGCCTTTGCCTTCCACCGGCCCGACACCCTTGCCGAATGGCTTGCCTATGCTTCGCCGGCGCAAGGCGAGGAGGGCGTCAATGCGCCGCCCGCTACTTTTCTCACCCGCGTCCGCTCCCTTCCACCGCTAATGGAAGAAGGCCTCTGGCCGGCACAGATCAAGGCAATCAAGAACCTCGAAGCCAGCCTTGCCGCCGACAAGCCGCGCGCCCTCATCCAGATGGCGACAGGCAGTGGCAAGACTTACACAGCTATCTCGTTTATCTACCGTCTCATCAAATTCGCGGGCGCGCGGCGCGTGCTGTTCCTGGTCGATCGCGGCAACCTCGGCCGTCAGACCAAGAAAGAATTCGACCAATACGTCTCGCCCTACAACAACTTCAAGTTCGGCGAGGAATACATCGTCCAGCACCTGAGCGGCAACACTCTCGACAAAAGCGCCCGCGTCGTCATCAGCACCATCCAGCGCATGTACTCCATGCTCAAGGGCCGCGAACTGCCCGAGGAAGACGACGAACATTCCGCCGAGGGCATGGAATCCCTATTCAAGGATGTCCCGCCCATCGAATACAACCCGGCCATCCCCATCGAGACGTTCGACATCATCGTCACCGACGAAGCCCACCGCTCCATCTACAATCTCTGGCGCCAGGTGCTCGAATACTACGACGCCTATCTCGTCGGCCTCACCGCCACGCCCAACAAGCAGACCTTCGGTTTCTTCAACAAGAATCTGGTCATGGAATACGGCCACGACCAAGCCGTCGCCGATGGCGTGAACGTCAATTACGACGTCTATCGCATCCGCACAGAAGTCACCGAAGCTGGCAGCACGGTTGAAGCCGGCTACTGGGTGCAGGTGATGGACCACGATACCCGTAAGCGCAGCGACTGGCAGCTCGATGAAGATTTCGACTATAACCCGGCCGAACTCGACCGCAGCGTACAAGCGCCCGATCAGATCCGCACCGTCGTGCGTACCATCCGCGACCGCTGGAAAACAGAAATGTTTCCCCAGCGCCAGGAACTGCCCAAGACCCTGGTCTTCGCCAAAGACGACAACCACGCCGAAGCCATCGTGCAAATCCTCCGCGAGGAATTTGGCCGCGGCAACGAGTTCGCCCAGAAGATCACCTACCGCAGCACCGGCGACACCCCGGAAAACCTGATCCGCGCCTTCCGCTCCAGCTACTGCCCGCGCATCGCCGTCACCGTAGACATGATCGCCACCGGCACCGACATCAAGCCCGTCGAAATCGTCGTCTTCATGCGCTCCGTCAAAAGCCGCAGCTTCTTCGAGCAGATGAAAGGCCGCGGCGTGCGCATCATCGAGCGCGCCGACCTGCGCGCCGTCAATCCCGGCGAGCACGTCGTCAAGGACCACTTCGTCATCGTCGACGCCGTCGGCGTCTGTGAGCGCGACAAGACCGATTCGCGCCCCATGGACCAGAAAAAGGCCGTACCCTTCGATAAGCTCCTGCAGGCCGTTGCCCTCGGCAACGTCGAACCCGAAGTGCTCTCCAGCGTTGCCGCCCGCCTCGCCCGCCTGGAACGCGACATCGGCGATGCGGACAAAACGAAAGTCATCGAAGCCAGCGGTGGCCACAGCTTGAAAGACCTGGCCCGCAACATCGTCGACGCCATCCGCTTTTCTCCCTCTCCCGCCGGGGCGGGAGAGGGCCGGGGTGAGGGTGGCGAAGGTTTGCTCCAGCAAGCCGTCAAACCCCTCGCCGACCCCAAACTTCGCAACCTCATCCTGGAACTCCGCCAAAAAGCCGACCAGATCATCGACATCGTCACGCAAGACACGCTTCTCGAAGCCGGCTTCAGCGCCGCCGCCACCGAGCGCGCGAAAAGCCTCGTGCAAACTTTCGAAGCCTTCATCGAGAAACACAAAGACGAAATCACTGCCCTGCAGATCCTCTACAACCGCCCGACCAAAGCACCGCTCCGCTTCGAAGACATCAAAACCCTGGCAGACAAGCTGCATGCGCCGCCGCATCTGTTCGACGAATCGGTGCTTTGGCAGGCTTATGCGGCATTGGACAAAAGCAAGGTCAAAGGCGCCAGCGCCCGCCGCATCCTCACCGATCTGGTGAGCCTCGTACGCTTCGCCATGCACCAGGAAAACGAACTCGTACCCTACCCCGAACGCGTCGCCGCCAACTTCAAAGCCTGGCTCGCGCAGCAACAAACAACCCCCTCTCCCCGCCGGGGAGAGGGCAAGGGTAAGGGGAAAGATGGCCGCTTTACCCCCGAACAACTCCACTGGCTAGAAATGATCCGCGACCACATTGCCGCCAACCTCGACATAGAAATCGAAGACTTCGACTATGCCCCCTTCAACAAGGAAGGCGGCGTTGGCCGCGTGCATCAGCTGTTCGGCGATCAATTGCCAAAGGTGATTGAAGAACTGAATCGGGAGTTGGTTGCATGATGAAACCTGCCAGACTCGGCGATGCTGTCGTTTCGATGAAGAACGGCTTATACAAGCCGGCGTCTGAATATGGTGGTGACGGAGTCCCGTGCCTTCGCATGTACAACATTGAGGCGGGCACAATTGTATGGCGAGATATCAAGCGTATGCGCGTCACGCCTGTAGAGCTTGATGACTACGGCCTACGAGAGGGCGACCTATTGGTCAACCGCGTCAATAGCCGCGAGCTTGTCGGCAAGACCGCTTCCATTCCGACGTCGCTCGAACCGAGCGTTTTCGAGAGCAAGAACATTCGTGTTCGTGTAGACCCAACCAAGGCTTTGCCAAAGTTCATCAGCTACCAGTTACTTTTTGGCGGCCGCAGGTATTTCGAGGGAAATGCGCAGCAAGTTGTTGGCATGGCCTCTATTAGCCAGAAACAGATTGCCGACTTCCCTATTGTCCTGACCGACCTCGACGAACAGCGCCGCATCGTCGCCGAAATCGAAAAGCAGTTCTCCCGTCTCGACGAAGCCGTCGCCGGCCTCCAGCGTGTCAAGGCCAACCTCAAGCGCTACAAAGCCGCCGTCCTCAAAGCCGCCGTCGAAGGCCGCCTCGTTCCCACCGAGGCTGAGCTCGCCCGCCGCGAAGGCCGCAGCTACGAAACCGGCGCCCAACTCCTGCAACGCATCCTCGAAACCCGCCACAGCCAGTGGCAAGGCAAGGGCAAATACAAGGAACCCGCCGCACCGAATATCGCCGATCTGCCTGTGTTGCCGGAGGGATGGGCGTGGGCAACGATCAACCAACTTGTTGCGCATCTAACTGACGGTGACCACCAGCCACCGCCACAAACCATTACCGGGATTCCATTTCTGGTAATCGCAAACGTCAGGAATGGCGAAGTCGACTTCACGGATACTCGATTCGTCGGTGAGGAGTACTACGCATCACTTGATATCAGCCGCCGCCCACAGCAAGGTGATTTGCTCTATACGTTGGTTGGTAGCTACGGCATTCCGGTTTCGGTAAATACTAGCCGACAGTTCTGTATTCAGCGGCATATGGCCATCCTGCGACCGCACGACAGGTCACCGATGAAATATCTGAAGATCGCAATGTCGTCTGATTTTGTGTTCCGGCAGGCTACAGCCGTGGCAACAGGAACAGCTCAGCTAACAGTCCCACTCGCCGGATTGCGCAATATCGCAATTCCGCTACCACCTCACGCTGATCAACACCGCATCGTCACCGAAGTCGACCGCCTGCTCTCTATCGCCCGCGAAGCTGAGGCCGAGGTTGACGCGAACCTCAAGCGTGCGCAAGCCTTGCGGCAGGCCTATCTGTCATCGGCGTTTGGTTCTGAATACTAGGAGATGTTCCCATGAGCATTGACGTGCTATTTAACGAAATTGAAGCTACGCGATCATCGTGGAATGCACTAAACGACATTCTTGTTCAAAGCAAATATGACTTTGGCCGGCAACGGCCGGTGCTCGATCAGCAGCCAATGGAGTTCTTCCGTCGCCGGGCAGACTTGGTATTCGAGGTGCTGCTAGCACTTAGACCAGGTGAACAAGAACGTGGCTCGGCAGTTGTTGTAGGCGCCAAAGCGCCAGAGATTCGAAAGCATGTCCAGAACTTCAAAAAACATGCTGATGCCACGGTGAGCCAGTTGCGTTCAAGCTGGAAAGACGGAGCAACCATTCGGGACGGCAATGAGAATTTTCTGTGGCAGTTGTTCGATGGGGAGTCGAATTTTGCGAGCGTAGATGTGACGCCTAACTTCGAGCAGATGAACCCATCTCTAAATGTACTTGTAGGCGTGGCCGGTTCGCTCTTGCCTCTTTGCAAGGCTGAATCAATTGGAGACCTTACTACTCGCGCCGAGGCCCTTGGCGCGCTTGGCAGAGAGATTGAAGGCTTGAGCAGGCAGGCTAAACAGCATGTTCAAACTGCCGAGAATAGCGCTGCGCTTGCTGACAAGCATGAGAAGTTAGCAGCGGATGCAAGAACTCAGACCGAGACAGTGGTCGCAACTGTGCGCGAGCTATCGCAACAGGTAAATGCCAATGCTAGTAGTGTTACGACGTTGGTAGAACAGATCAAGACTACGGCTGGCAATGCTGAAAAACTTGAGGCGTTAGTCGGGGGTTATCAGAGCAAATTTGAAGCATTCCAATCTGAGTTGGATGGCAGGAACAGCGAGTTTTCTCAGTTTCAGATTGACGCAAAGGCAGCAAAGGAGGCCAATTCAGCGAGGGAAGGGGAAATCGACCGTCTGACGAAACTTGCAGACGCGATGATTTCTGGCGCCACAACAGCGGGTCTAGGCAAGAGCCTCGAAGACACACGCAAGCGTTATGAATTACGAATGAATTCGGCTCGAACCGGTTTTAAGTGGTCCGTTTTCTTTTTGGTATTGTCAGCGATACCGCTAGCAGCCCACCTACTGCCTGGGCTATTTGGGGATTGGTTTCCGAAGATCAGCGAGACGGCCCATGAGAACTGGTATGGCGTATTGGGGAAAATTCTCTTGATGGTTCCGGCTACATGGCTCACAGGCTTCTACACGAAGACTTACGCGGACTTTTTCCATCTTGAACGCGAGTATGCTCACAAAGCTGCTCTCGCAGGTGCAGTCGATGGGTTTAAGCGACAAGCACCTCAGTACGAGGAGGAGATTACGGCCGAGGTATTTCTTGAGATCCGAAACAATCCGGCAAAGGGGCATGTTGTTGAACCAGCAGCCCATCCGCTATATGACGTTTTGTCCAAGGTTGTTGGAAAGGTACTAGATAGGAAGAAGGAATCATGAAGCCCACCGAACCCAACCTCTGGGGCATCCACGCCGGCAAATCCGGCGATGCCGATACGCTGTTCTTCAAGAAGCATTGTGTCGCTCTTGGCTGGCACAAGATTGGTGATCTTTCTGCGATCAAGCCAGACCGCGAAGCCTTCAAAGCCAAAGTGGCAGAGATATATCCTGAAAAGAAACCCGGCGCCATTCCCAACAACGCTGGCCAGTTGTTCCGTTTTGTGCATGAGATGAAGCAGGGCGATATCGTTGTCTATGCGTCCAAGCGCGATCGCCAGGTTCATCTCGGCCGAGTCGAAGGGGACTACGAATATGATCCGAAAACGGAACCCGGTTATCCGCATGTGCGTGCGGTGAAGTGGTTGAAGGCTGTGCCGCGCACGCATTTCAGTCAGGGCGCGTTGTACGAGATCGGTTCGGCTATGAGCCTGTTCGCGGTGAAGAACTACGCCGATGAATATCGTGCTGCACTGGAAGGCAAGGCAGCTGCGCCGGCGCCCGTGGCGCAGGATGAATCGGTCGCGGCAGTGGCGGAAGACATCGAGGAAACCACGCGGGATTTCGTCCTGAAACGCCTGGCCCAGGAATTGAAGGGACATCCTTTCGCCGATTTTGTCGCGCATCTGCTTAACGCTATGGGTTATCGCACGCGGGTATCGCCGGAAGGGCCCGACGGCGGCATCGACATCGTTGCCCACAAAGACGAGTTGGGCTTCGAACCACCCATCATCAAGGTGCAGGTGAAGAGCAACGAAGGAAGCATCGGCGACCCGGTGGTCTCAGCCCTCTACGGCAAGGTGGGTGTGCAGGAATTCGGCCTGCTAGTGACGCTAGGTATTTTTACCAGCCAGGCGAAGAATTTTGCCAAGAGCAAGAGCAACCTGCGGCTGATCGACGGTGACGAGCTGGTCGGGCTGATCTTCCACCATTACGATCAATTCGATGCCCGTTACAAGGGCATTCTGCCTCTGCGGCGGGTATATGTGCCGGAGGCGATTGAGGGGGTAGAGGAATAGCCTGTGACTGAACCCCGTTCACCTCTCAAAGACAAACCCCTGCGCAATCCTGGACAGTCTGTGCGCGAGCAGCGTTTTGAGCTTTTTGCAGACAAGCTGCTCGCTCCGGGGTTACTCGTCATGCTGTTCTCGTTCTGGGCCTTGATTGAATGGGTACGTTACTTCGTCCCCTCTCCGCCCAAGCCATGGATTCCCAGCATCGTTGTCATTGCTGCCATCGCTTACGCAGTCTGGCAATTCCGCCGCAACTGGCCAAAGATTCACATGCTGAAACAGGCGGAAGATGGCGAAAAGGCGGTGGGCCAGCACCTGGAAAATCTGCGTGCAGCCGGTTACGCGGTGTTCCATGATTTGGTCGGCACCGATTTCAACGTGGATCACGTCATCATCGGCCCGGCCGGCCTCTTTACCATCGAGACCAAGACCTGGAACAAACCGGGCAAGGGCAGTCCGACGATTACTTTCGATGGGGAAGTATTACTGGCGGCGGGTTACAAACCGGATCGCAATCCCGTGATCCAGGCCAAGGCTCAGGCCAGTTGGTTGCAGCGCCTGATAGCGGAAAGCACTGGCAAGACCCTGCCGGTGCGGCCGGTGGTGCTTTTCCCGGGTTGGTTCATCGATGACAGCCGGGCCAGTCGCAGGGATCTGTGGGTGCTCGAGCCCAAGGCGCTATCCGGGTTTCTGGCGAAGGAGCCGAGTGTTGTCGCTCCGGAAGATGTGAAGTTGGCCTCTTTTCACCTGTCGCGGTTCATTCGCGAGCAGGAGAAGGTGCTCGAAGCCAGGAAGTAAGGCTGCAGTCGCCGTCCCGCCGGGACTGACTTTTTCGCAATTCGCGAAATGCGAATACGAGAATAGAATAACAAGATATTGACTAATAATGATTTAGTTCTGTATATTTGCTATTTGCAAATAGCGAATACGGTGAGTTATGTATCGCTCTAAGTCAAATCCTCAGGTTGTGCTGCGCCCCCAGGACTTGGTAGTTCTGCTCCGGCTTTCGCTGGAACAGGGCACGCCACCCACCTATGCCGCGCTTGGCAGCGAGTTGGGGCTGACGGCCTCGGAAGTCCATGCCGGGCTGGAGCGCGCAACCTTGGCGCAACTGGCGCGCAAAGACCAAGCCGGCAAGGCGTCGGTGGTTCGCGAGGCATTGCGCCTGTTTGTCCAGCACGGTGCGCGCTATTCGTTCCCGGCGATTCGGGGCGAGATGACGCGCGGCCTGCCCACCGGCTATGCGGCTTCTCCGCTGAAGGAAAAGATCGTGCAGCCCAACGAGCCGGCGCCGGTGTGGCCCTATAAACGGGGCACAGTGCTCGGTGTCGCCTTCTATCCTTTGTATCCGACTGTCCCGGAGGCGGCGGCGCACGACCCGGCTTTGTATGAGCTGCTGGTTTTGTTCGATGCGGTGCGCGGCGGCAGTCCGCGCGAGCGCGCCATCGCCGTGCAACTGCTCGATGAACGTTTGGCCTTATGAATCCCAACGATCCCAATGTAGCCATGATGGAGTTGGTGGCCGATCGGCTGGGAGAAAGTTTGCGCGAGCAGCTTGTGTTCGTTGGTGGTGCCGTAGCGGGCTTGCTGATCACCGACTCTGCACAGCCGGCTATTCGCCCGACGGAGGATGTCGATCTGGTTTTCCAGGCCGCCGCCCGCGCCGATTATCATCGTGTCGAACAGGCTTTGCGCCAGCGAGGCTTCGTCAACGATGTGACCCAAGATGCGCCCATTTGCCGTTGGCGTGTCGGCGCTGTGTTGGTCGACGTCATGCCGACTTTGGAAGAGATTCTGGGCTTCGCCAATCGCTGGTATCCGCAGGCGCTGGCCACGGCAGAGAAGACGGCACTGCCCAGCGGCCTCATGATTCGTCTGGTGTCGGCGCCGATGTTTGTCGCGACCAAGCTGGAAGCCTTTGCCGACCGCGGCCAGAACGACTACTTGTTTAGCCACGACCTGGGTGACCTGATGGCGGTGATTGATGGACGCGCCGAACTCATCGAGGAGTGTCGGCAGCTTGACGCAGAATCGAAAAACTATCTGCGCAACTGGATGCAACGCTTGCTGGCGACACCGGCGTTCATTGAGGCATTGCCCGGCCATCTCCCAGGCGATATTGCCAACCAGGCCCGAGTGCCGGATCTGACTGAACGGCTGCATCTTTTGGCGAACCTCGACTGACCATGAATTCTTCTACTCTCGTCCAGAAACTCTGGAACTACTGCAACGTCCTGCGCGACGACGGCATGAGCTACGGCGATTACGTCGAACAGCTCACCTATTTGCTGTTCCTCAAAATGGCCGATGAGCGTAGCAAGCCGCCTCACAGCCAGCCGAGCATCGTGCCGGCGAAATATTCCTGGCCGACTTTGTTGGCCTTGAGCGGCGATGAATTGTTCGATCACTACCGCCATACGCTGGAGGCGCTGGGCCAGCAGAAGGGCACGCTGGGCCTGATCTTCGGCAAGGCGCAGAACAAGTTCCAGGACCCGGCGAAACTGACGCGGGTGATCTCCGACCTGATCGACAAGGAGAACTGGTCGTCCCTGAACGTGGATGTGAAGGGCGATGCCTACGAAGGCTTGCTGGAGAAAAACGCCCAGGACTTGAAGAGCGGCGCGGGCCAATACTTCACGCCTCGGGCTTTGATTCAAGCGATGGTGACGTGTGTTGCACCCAAGCCTGACGAGCGCATCTGCGACCCGGCCTGCGGCACGGGTGGATTTCTGTTCACTGCGCACAACTACCTCATCCATCACTATCCCAATCTGACCAAGGACGAGAAACGCCACCTGAAAGAATCGGCCTTCACCGGTTGGGAGCTGGTGCAGGCGACGGCGCGGGTCTGCGCGATGAATCTGTTGCTGCATGGCATCGGCTCCGAGAAGAGCGTGCCTGTGCGTGTGGCCGATGCGCTGGCTGCCGACCCGGGCGAGCGTTACAGAGTGGTGCTCGCTAATCCGCCATTCGGTAAGAAAAGCAGTACCGTCATCGTCGGCGAGGACGGCCGCACGACGACGGAAAAGGACATCATCGAGCGCGACGACTTCTGGGCCACGACCTCGAACAAGCAGCTCAATTTCGTGCAGCACATCAAGACGCTGCTCGACATCCACGGTCGCGCCGCCGTGGTGGTGCCGGACAACGTGTTGTTCGAGGGCGGCGCCGGGGAAACCATCCGCAGGAAGCTCTTGCACGAGTGCGAAGTGCATACGCTGCTGCGCCTGCCGACGGGGCTGTTCTACGCGCAGGGGGTGAAGGCGAATGTGCTGTTCTTCGACAAGAAGCCGGCCAGCGAGACGCCGTGGACGAAGAAACTTTGGATTTACGACCTGCGCACCAACAAGCATTTCACGCTGAAGACCAATCCGATGCGGGTCGAAGATCTAAGGGAGTTTGTAGATCTGTACAACCCGGCCAACCGAAACGACCGCAAGCCGACCTGGTCGACGGAAAACCCGGAAGGGCGCTGGCGTGCCTACGATTACGACGAACTGATCGCCCGCGACAAGGCTAGCCTGGATATCTTCTGGCTCAAGGATGAATCGCTGGCCGACAGCGACAACCTGCCTGCGCCCGAGGTGATTGCGCAGGAGATTGTGGAAGACCTGGAGGCGGCGCTGGAGCAATTCCGACTGATTGCCGCCGATTTGAACGACACGAGCGAATCGGCGTAGTGCCGCAAGAAATGGGCACTACTCCCGCCGATTACTTGCCCCCACCCAACACCCCCTTCGGCCACCCCCCTGCGCGGCTTCTGGTCGCTCGATCCCGGCATCCGTTTCCTCAACCACGGTTCCTTCGGCGCCGTGCCGCAGCGGCTGACTTTCATGGACAACGCCACGGCGGGCGCGAATGCAGTGCTGCGCTCGCTGCGCTGGCGGGCGGGGGAGCGCATCGTTATCGCGGACTGCAAGGATTACGGCCCGCTGTTGGCGTTTGTGCGTTCGTGATCAATCATGCCCAATCCGGGCATGATCGTGCCCGGATTGGAGAGACAAGGACGATAATGCACTGGCCTTCCCTTAAGGAGTCCCAGATGAAACCAGCCCTGATAGGCGCATCCCTGATCGTCACCGCCCTGTTCCAGTCGGCGCCCGCCGCCGCGCAGGACATGGCCGCCATGGAGAAATGGGCCAAGGTCGAGATCGTGCATTACGAGGTGGTGGGGGAATTCACCCGGAAGCATGTGCAGATTCCGCCCACGGATGCGGATCTCTACGCGGATGTGTTCGAGCGCGTGACGCTGTCCTTCGACTGGAACAAGAAGAAGGGCGTGATCGTGGGCACGCCGAAAATCCAGAACGATGCGGCCAGAGTGTCCAACCTCGTGGGGATGGAGAAGAAGTGCCCGACCGGTAAGTTGAACGGCCCCTACGAGCACTTCGACGTGGTGGAGATCAGGCAAGCCAAACCCAGGGAAGCGCTGGAACTGGTCGGCAAGCGCATCCATCCGGACACGATGGTGGCGGATTCCTGCAACAGTAAGCTTCGCCTGTTCAAGGGTGCGACCGTGGCGGCAAAAGAATACATCGGCCCGCCCGACCCGCAGGCGCTGGCCATGGCCGGCATGATTCCCAAGGACGGGCCCATCACAGTGACGCCGGACGGCAAGTCCATCGTGATGAAGGCGCTCAACAACAACTGGATTTGGACTTACACGCCGACGGCGAAGTAGGCGGGCTGACGGGGGTGTTCAGGTAGGGCTTGTCAGGCCGCCAGCTTCGCGCTGGCCAGGCGGTTCAGGCTGACGCCCTGCTCGGCGGCCTGGATGGCGAGCGAGCGGTGGACCTCGGGCGGAATGCGCACGCGGAATTCGCCGCTGTAGCGTTTTTCCGCCAGGGGCACGGGAACGGTCTCGCCCGAGGCCTGCATGTCGGCCACTGCCTCGGCCACGATCTGGCGGATGCCCTTCAGGGCGGCTTCCGGCGTTTTCGCCAGCCACGACAGCGAGGGGAATTCGGTGCACAGGCCGACGTGTTCGCCGTCCTCGGCGGACCAGGTGACGCGGTAGGTGTAGTGATCAACGCTCATTGCGCATGCCCTCCAGCTTGTCGATTGCCAGGAGCACCTGCCGGACCTGGTATGCCTTGGCCTTGCCTTTCTGATCCTGGATGTTGATCCGGGGATCGCCGGCCCAGGGCGTCTTGAAGATCGCGTGGCTGGTGCCCGACTGCCACGGCTTCCCGAAATACGTCTCGCACACCTTCTTGAGGTCGTTGAACCGGACATTGGCCGGTTCGCGTCGCATCAGGTCGAGTATTTTCGCGGCAGAAGTCATTGGAATGGTACCAATAGTGACACCATAGTACAAGCCTGTCACCATTGTGCTGCCGCTGCCGGCTCACGAGATGAGCCTATGGAAATCACTAGGCGGCGCGATGCTCGCCGTGTTGCAGGGACTGACTTTCGGGAAGCCGCCCACGGCCGGGCGGCCGCGGGCGATTGAGGCGGGGTTTAGGTGGTACTCAGGCGAACAGCCAGGGCTGCGTGGCCTTGTGCTTGGCTTCGAAGGCCTTGATCTCGTCGGCGTGCTGCAGCGTGAGGCCGATTTCGTCGAGGCCGTTGAGCAGGCAGTGCTTGCGGTGCGGCGTGATGTCGAAGGCGAAGGATTCGCCCGAGGGCGTGGTGACCTTCTGCGATTCGAGGTCGACGGCGAGCCGGTAGCCTTCGTTCGCTTCGCATTCCTTGAAGAGCTTGTCCACCGTGGCGGCGGGCAGGACGATGGGCAGCAGGCCGTTCTTGTAGCAGTTGGAAAAGAAGATGTCGGCGAAGGACGGCGCGATGACGACCTGGAAGCCGTAGTTCTCGATGGCCCAGGGGGCGTGTTCGCGGCTGGAGCCGCAGCCGAAGTTGTCGCGCGCGAGCAGCACCTGCGCGCCCTGGTAGCGCGGCTGGTTGAGCACGAAGTCCTTCTTCAGCGGGCGCGTGCTGCAGTCCATGCCCGGTTCGCCGAAATCCGCGTAGCGCCATTCGTCGAAGAGGTAGGGGCCGAAGCCCGAGCGCTTGATCGACTTGAGGAACTGCTTGGGGATGATGGCGTCGGTGTCGACGTTGGCGCGGTCGAGCGGGCAGACCAGGCCGGTGAAGGATTTGAAGGCTTTCATGGCGGTTCCTTATTGAAGATTACATGTGGCGTTGACGGAAATGCCGTCATTCCGGGGCCGCGCAGCGGAACCCGGAATCCAGAAGGCTTCTGGATTCCCGCTTGCGCGGGAATGACGAGTCAAAGATCGACGCATGCCATGCAAAATCGAATAGCTCATTAATGCTGCTTGCGGATGTCGACGAAGTGGCCGGCGATGGCGGCGGCGGCGGCCATCTCGGGGCTGACGAGGTGGGTGCGCCCGCCGGCGCCCTGGCGCCCTTCGAAGTTGCGGTTGGAAGTGGAGGCGCAGCGCTCGCCCGGGGCGAGGCGGTCGGCGTTCATGGCCAGGCACATCGAGCAGCCCGGCTCGCGCCACTCGAAGCCGGCCGCGGTGAAGATCTTGTCGAGGCCCTCGGCCTCGGCCTGGCGCTTGACCTGGCCGGAGCCTGGCACGACGAGCACCAGCTTGACGTTGGCGGCCTTCTTCTTGCCCTTGGTGAAATTCGCGGCGGCGCGCAGATCCTCGATGCGCGAGTTGGTGCACGAGCCGATGAAGACCTTGTCGACCTGGATGTCCTGGATCGGCGTGTTGGCGGCGAGGCCCATGTACTGCAGGGCGCGCTCGATGCCGACGCGCTTCTGCGTGTCGGTCTCTTTCGCGGGATCGGGCACGCGGCCGCCGACCGGCAGCACCTGCTCGGGCGAGGTGCCCCAGGTGACCTGCGGCTCGATCTTCTCGGCATCCAGTTCGACCACGGTATCGAAGACGGCGTCGGCGTCGGAATGCAGCGTCTTCCAGTAGGCGACGGCCTTGTCCCAGTCGGCACCTTGCGGCGCGTACTGGCGGCCCTTGAGGTAGGCGGCGGTCTTCTCGTCCGGCGCGACGATGCCGGCGCGGGCGCCGGCTTCGATGGTCATGTTGCAGAGGGTCATGCGGCCTTCGATGGAAAGGTCGCGGATGGCCGCGCCGCCGAACTCGACGGCGTAGCCGGTGCCGCCGGCGGTGCCGATCTTGCCGATGATGGCGAGCGCGATGTCCTTCGCCGTCACGCCGGGGCTGACTTTCCCCTCGACCCTGACCAGCATGCGCTTGGAGCGCTTCGACACCAGCGTCTGCGTGGCCAGCACGTGCTCGACCTCGGAGGTACCGATGCCGTAGGCCAGCGCACCGAAGGCGCCGTGGGTGGAGGTGTGGCTGTCGCCGCACACCACGGTCATGCCGGGCAGCGTGGTGCCGTTCTCCGGGCCGATGACGTGGATGATGCCCTGGTTGGCGTGCTTGAAGGGGAAGTACACCAGCGCGCCGAAATCCTTGATGTTGGCGTCGAGCGTTTCCACCTGCAGGCGCGAGATCGGGTCCTTGATGCCTTCGTCCCAGTGGTCGGTGGGCGTGTTGTGGTCGGGGTTGGCGACCACGCTGGAGGAACGCCAAGCGCGGCGCCCAGCCAGGCGCAGGCCCTCGAAGGCCTGCGGGCTGGTCACCTCGTGCATGAGGTGGCGGTCGATGTAGAGCAGGCACGTGCCGTCGGATTCCTCGCGGACGACGTGCGATTCCCAGAGTTTGTCGTAAAGCGTCTTGCCGGCCATGATGGTTCCTTCGTTTGAGCGTCATTCCCGCCGTCATCCTCGGACTTGATCCGGGGAAAGCGGGAATCCATGGGTCCCCGCTTGCGCGGGGACGACAAAGTATTAACTGTTTCGCAAGAAATGCTAGCCAAGGTTGGGTACCCTGACAAGGCAGGTAGTTATACTAGTACTGGTACTAACAGCCAGGAACGGAAATGGACAACCGTCGCAAGGAGCTCGGCGAGTTCCTGCAGGTCATGCGCGGGCGCCATGCGCCCGAGGAATTCGGCTTTCCCGCCGGTAGCCGGCGCCGTGCGCAGGGCCTGCGCCGCGAGGAAGTGGCGCAGCTGGCCGGCATCAGTCCGACCTGGTACACCTGGATCGAGCAGGGGCGCGCGGTGAATGTCTCGGCCGAAGCGCTGAACCGCCTGGCGCAGACGCTGCGCCTGACGCGCGGCGAGCGCGCCTACATCTTCGAGCTGGCCGGGCGGCGCGACCCGCTCGGTGCCGCGCCCGAGGAGGATGCGGCATCCGAGTTGCTCACCGGCCTGCTCGGCGACATCGCCATTCCCGCTTACATCATGGGCCGCACCTGGGACATGCTGGCCTGGAACAAGGCGGCGGCGGCATTGTTCGCCGGCTGGCTGGACAAGCCCATGAAGCCGCACGATCCGCCGCGCAACCTGCTGCGCTACGTGTTCCTGCAGCCCTCGGCGCGGCAGTTCATCGCCGACTGGGAAACGCGGGCGCGCCGCCTTACCGCGGAGTTCCGCGCGGACTGCCGCACGCGGCTGGACGAGCCGGCAGTGGAACACCTGATCGGGGAACTGAAGAAGGGCAGCGCGGCGTTCTCGCGCTACTGGAAGCAGCACGACGTGCTGGAGCGCCAGGGCGGGCAGCGCGCCTTCAACCATCCGCGCCTTGGCCTGGTGACGTATCAGCAGGTGACGCTGCGGCCGGTGGAGCAGGAGCACCTGAAGCTGGTGCTGCTGAAACCGGATCGGGGGGGATGATAACTTCCCCCTCTCCCGCTGGCGGGAGAGGGAGTGGTCGGCGTCAGCCTTTGCGCTCCTGATCCCGCATCAGCTTGTACTCGATGGAATCGACCAGGGCGTGCCAGGAGGCGTCGATGACGTCGGTGGATACGCCGATGGTGGACCAGTGCTCGCGGTGGTCGGTGGATTCGATGAGCACGCGCACCTTGGCGGCCGAGGCCTGCTTGGAATCGAGCACGCGCACCTTGTAGTCGGTCAGGCGGATCTCGCCGATGGCCGGGTAGAAGCGTTCGAGCGCCTTGCGCACCGCCTTGTCGAGCGCGTTAACCGGGCCGTCGCCCTCCGCGGCGGTGATCTCCACTTCGTCGCCGACGCGGATCTTGATCATGGCGGAGGAGTTCATGCCATTCACCGCGGGTTCGTTGACCATCACCTTGAACTCGATCAGCTCGAAGAACGGCTTGTACTTGCCGAGGATCTTGCGCACGACGAGCTCGAAGGAGCTCTCCGCCGCCTCGAACTGGTAGCCCTCGTGCTCGAGCTGCTTGAGGCGGTCGACGATCTTCTTCGTCTCCGGGGAGTCCTTGCCGATGGCCGGGTCGACGGCCTTGATGCGGGCGAGCAGGGTGCTGCGCCCGGCGACTTCCGACATCAGCATGCGGCGGCTGTTGCCGACCTGGTCGGGATCGATGTGCTCGTAGGAAGCCGGGTGCTTCACCACGGCGTCGATGTGCATGCCGCCCTTGTGGGCGAAGGCGTCGCCGCCGACATAGGCGGCCTTCTCGTTGTGCGGCATGTTGGCGATGTCGGAGACCGCGCGCGCCACCGTGGTGAGCGTGGCCAGGCTCTCCGGCGGGATGCATTCGTAGCCGAGCTTGAGCTG
>PHCS01000013.1 GCA_002840845.1 Betaproteobacteria bacterium HGW-Betaproteobacteria-14 | reverse complement strand
AGGCACCACGCTTAGCTCTAGCGCGGCAGGCGGTGTCGACCTCGCCACCTCATCGAGTTCGGCGGCGAGTCCGTCCGCCCCATGCGGCACGGACTGCTCGGCAACCGAAGCAATCATCGCGTCGAGGGTGGAAATGGCTGTGCCAAGCAGGCCGATCTGTCCGCCGTTGCAGCTCTGGCTGCTCCGTGCCAGGCGAAGCAGGGCGTGCTCGAGCGACAATGCCAGGCGATTGACCGGTGCGATGCCTACCGTGCCGGATATGCCTGCCAGGGTGTGGGCAGCGCGCACCATCTCCTCGGGCGGAACTTGCGGCGTCAGCTTGAGCGCATTCAGGTCGAGGCGCAGCACGGCAAGATGGCCACGCGCCTCGCCAACGTACATGTCGTAGAGCGAACGGGATACAACCAGATCGCCCAGGGCGACGGTGTCGTCAGCGGGCGGCGGCTGGAATACCTCAGGAGCACCCTCCCCGGAGGCCGCCTCCTCTGGCAACGTGGTTGGCCCAGCGTCTTCTGGCAGGGTCAGCGTGATTTCTTCAGCCTCTCCGGCGGCCTCTTCCGTCGCGGCTTCCAGTTCCGGCGTTTCGGCTGCGGGCGGCGTCACGTCATCCGGGCGGACGGCCTCGTCAGGTTCGCCAAGAACGTCAACCCCCGCCTTGACGCGTTCGGCAAGCGCCACCAGCGCTGTTGCGTCCATATGCGTGCCGCCTCCGGCCTCCAGTTGGTCGACCCAGGCGCTGAAAAGTGCATGCGCCTCCTCAACAAGGCGACACAAGGAGGGAGTGGCATCCTGTTCTGACTGCAGCCACTTGTTCATCACCTGCTCGATCGTCCAAGCGGTTTCGCCCAGATCGGCCAACCCAACCATGCGGCCGCTGCCCTTCAGGGTATGGAAGCCGCGTCGAATGGTGGTGAGGTGCTCGTGGTTGTGCGGCTGTCCGCGCGACAATTCCAGATGCTCGCCGATGGTGCCCAGCACCTCATGCGCCTCTTCAAGGAATATGGCAAGCAGTTCGGCGTCGACTTCCTCGCTTGGTGCTTCGGCCAGTCTCAGGGTTTCAGCCGAGGGCGCCGTCATGCCCACGGGAGCCGCAGGCGCAACGCGCGCCATGGCTTCCTCGACATGGCCTGCGGCATCGTCCGACGTACTGGCCAGCGCCGCCAGCGCCGCCCTGGCTTCATCTTCGAGCTTGGCATCGGCCACAAGGCTGGCATCCTGGCGAATGGTCTCCAGATGCTTCTTGAGGTCCGCGCGCACTCCTTCATCCTGCGGCTTCTCGCGCAAGGCCGAGACGAGGGCCTGGGTATCGCGTTTCTGTCGCTCCAACTCGTCTTCAACTGAGGAGGGGGCGGTTTCCGCTATCTCTGCTTCCGTCGGCCGAGCCTTCGGCTGCACCGGCCTGAGAATCTCATCGAGATCCGCCGGTCCGTGCTGCAGAGCCTCGACGAAGAAGCCGAGTCCGGACAAGTTGTGCGCCACTTCCTCGAACTCCTGTTGTTGCGGCAGGCTGACCGGGTCGGCGAAATTTTTGATGCGTGCATCGCAGTCGCGCACGAGGTTTACGGCCTTGTCCTGCCCCAGGATAACCAACGCCCCCTCGATCTGCTTCAGCGGGCCGGCCAAAGCGGACAATTCTTCACGACGGCTCGTATCTCTGAAGAAGGCATCGAGGGTCTGCTCGACCTGGGCCAGGTTGGTAAGGATCTCGCGCGCTACCTGACTGAGCATCAGTCGCTCCTGGGCGCGCCGGGACATCTCATCGAGAAGGGGCGCCGTCATTCCAGTGAGAGTTTCGCCCCTCATCAGGGTACCCAGTCTGTCGATGACGATTCCCGCTTGTTGCGGGAAGTCCCCCCCCAACTGCTCGTAATTCTCGAGGGCATTGTCCGCCAACAGCAACGCAGTGGCGATTTCCATCGCTACCGTATCGTTCTGCTTGAGCGGATCCTTGCGTAGCCACTGAGCCGCTTCGGCGATGCTGGCGACCAGACGCGCAAGATGATCGTTGATGAGTCCGCCGCCTTTGCTCGCCAACGTGACGGCGTTGTCATGGAACTGCGGCAAAGCCGCCGCAGTACCTGCGCAGAATTTGTTCCAGGCCTCCTTGGCCGACCCCAGCGAATCCCGCATCGCGCGCAGGACCGGCTTGAGTGGTTCGATGTCTGCCGTCTGGCCCGGTACCAGCGCATCGAGCTGATAGGTCTCCTTGACCTTCTGCACCAGCGCTCCGCCTCCCTTGGCGACGGCGACAAAATACAATGCATCTCGCACCAGCCGCTCGGACACCGTCCTCGAACCTTCCAGCAATCGACGCATCTGCAGGTCGATTCGGGCACAAAGCTTCTTGACGTGGAAATCCCCGGTCACCTGCTGCGCCGCCAGGGCATCGAGCAGCGCGATCGTGATCCACCAGAAGGCGCGCGCAGAAGGCAGCGCCTGGGTGGCCTCGATGGCTGCGACGGCGCTGCGCATTTCGACAACCCCCGAGATATCGTCGGCGTTGCGCAGCCAGCGCAGAAAGCCCCGCTCGAACCGGGCACGCTCGGTTTTCAGGTGGCTGGCCGCTTCGGCGGAGGACAGCTGCAGCGGCTCATCCTCCCGTTTGGGCGGGCGCAAGGAGAGATCGGGAAAGAACAGGTCGCTTGGTGCCACACGCTCGGCGCCACGCGCCGCGAGCAGATCACGATAGACCCCCAAGAACTTGAGCGGCTGGTTCGGCATGCCGCTCGCCACCTCGTCGAGATAATGGCGGATGACGGAAATCGCCTTTTGCGCCAATTCCCCCAGGGCGGCAGTGGCGGCGACCTGCCCGCCCTCAATATCGGACAATAGCTGTTCGATCGCCTCGGAGAATTGCGTTACGCCATCCAGGCCAACAATCGAGAGTGCGCCATGCGCCTGATGAAGGTGGGTGCGGGCAAACTTGAGCTGGGCGGAATCCCCGGGGTTGTCGACAAACTTGCCGAGCGCATCGTGGGCGCGCCCCAAGGCGAGATCGATCTCGCCCTTGACCCAGGACAGCGGACCGAGATCAAGATCGGAAGTGGCAGCCATCGTATCGTCCGCGCTTCGACCGCTTTAGACCTTGAAGCCCGACACCGAACCTTTCAGTTCGACGGCCAGTTCGGCAAGCTGACCGATCGATACCGCGGTCTGCTTGGTGCCGACGGTTGTCTGCTCGGTCACCTGGAGGATGCCCTGCATGTTTTGCGCCACGCGCGTGGCATTCTCGGCTTGCTGCTGAGTGGCGGAGGAGATCGATTCGATCAGGGAAGCGAGGTTGGTCGACACCGAAGAGATCTCCTGCAGCGCCTGGCCGGCAGCATCGGACAGCTTGGCGCCATCCACCACGCCGCGCGTCGAGTTCTCCATGGCTGATACTGCATCTTGCGTATCGGTCTGAATTGTCTTCACGATCGCCGCGATCTGCTTCGTCGCTTCGCCGGAGCGTTCCGCCAGGCGCTGAACTTCCTCCGCAACCACCGTGAAGCCGCGGCCCGCCTCGCCGGCGGAAGCTGCCTGAATGGCGGCGTTAAGCGCCAGCACGTTGGTCTGTTCGGTAATGTCCGAGATCAGTTCCACGATCTCGCCGATCTCCTGGGAGGATTCACCCAGGCGCTTGATCCGCTTGGAGGTCTCCTGAATCTGGTCGCGAATTTCGTTCATGCCCTTGATGGAGTTCTCCACCGCCTCGGCGCCCTTTTGCGCGGCATCCAGGGAGTGGCGCGCCACCTGGGCGGACTCCATGGCCTCGCTTGACACCTGGTTCATCGATTTCGCCATATCGAGGACGTTGTTGCCCGCTTGCTGAATCTCCTGTGACTGGCGCTCGGTCGCGACCAGGAGTTCGTTCGAGGTCTTCTGCGCGGCCGCGGATGCGGATGCCACACGCCCGGCCGCATCGTTGATTCGCCGCACCAGCACGCCGAGTTCCTCAATCGTGTAATTCACCGAATCGGCAATGGCGCCCGTAATGTCCTCGGTCACGGTGGCACGAACCGTCAAGTCGCCGTCGGCCAGGTCGCCCATCTCGTTCATCAGGCGGAGAATGGCCTCCTGGCTGGCATTCTTGGATTGCTCCGCCACATGGCGCTCTCGCTCGGCCTGCTCGCGGCGGGTTGCGGAATCGTCGTTGAAGACCTTGACCATCAAGCCAAGCATGGCGACGGCAAGCATCGAGAAGATCGAGATGACCCAGGTATTGGTGGCGCTGGCGGCAATTCCGGCCGCGTAGGCGTTGGCCAGCCCTGTGGTTGCCTTCAACAGCGGGACGCTGTCGCGGAAGATGCTGCTCCCCGCCTGCTTCGCCTGCACCAGTTTTTGCATATTGCCGAGGATGCCGGCCACAGCCTCCTGGTATTCCTTGAACGCCGCATCCAGCTCAACCAGCTTTTCCTTGGTCTCGGGGTCGCCCGCAGGGCTGATTCGCATCGCCTCGGAACCCTTGCTCAGGGCGCCGAGCACATCACGGAAGGTATTGGTGTCCTTGCCCAGCAGAAAAGCCACCTCGGGATCGATGGCGTCGGCCACCAGCAGGGCGTTGGCGTTCTTCGCCAGGCGCTGCGTCAGCATGACCAGCTGGTTGGCGGCGGCAATTTCACGCGCCGAGGCGCCGATCTGCAACTTGAGTGCGGCGACCTGTTCGGCCAATTCCAGCAGCTGCGGGTTCTTCGCATTGATGGTCGATACCGATTTGCCGAGCTGCTGCAGGTTCTTCTCCTGCTCCAGTACCACTGACGCATTCTTGTCGGTCTTGCCCCATTCGACAGTCAGCGCCTGAAGGGCGGGGCGGGTGACGTCAGGACTGGGGGGCACTGCGATTTCATCGATTGTGCCGCCATGCGTAACCTGTTCCAGAAGGCTGGCGAAGTTGCTGCGGCTCTCCTTCAGTTCGGCGAATGCCGCCGCATTGCCCTGCAGGGCAAGCTGGGCCGACTTGGCGATGGATTGCGAGAGTGTTCGCATCTGCCCTGCGGCCGAGGTATAGGCAGTGCCGTGCGTGGCCGTCCGGTTGTCGAGCCAGGCCGACACGCCCACGACAAACAGAAAGAATACAAAGATGCCGCCCAGCAATTGCAGCTGCGAGCCGACTGGCTGGTCGCCTATCCCGGGCAGTTTGAAACGGCCGCCCCGCACTGCCGCCTGCTGCAGGTCGTCCATGATGGTGCTCTGCGTATCATCCGCGGGAGCCTCAGTGCCGTCCGGCGACTTCGTGGAGGAAGTGAAGTTGAATGCCATGCCTTGGTCTCCGATATTCAGCGTCTAGTAGTAACTGGTCTCTGCCGTGCTCACTGCAGCCCGATCTCGAGGAAGTCCGGCTGCCCGAGCAGGTTTTTCAGTTTCAGCCGTTTCCACACATTGTTCTGCGTATCGACATACTGCTCTCCTACCCACGGCCTTGGATCGATTTCAGCCGCCCGCGGCGCCATCTGTTCCACATTGCGCAAACCCAGAGTGCGGTTGACCAGCAAGGCGCTGTTGATGCCGAAACGGCTGCCGACAATGAGCAGCCTGCTGTCGGCATTCTGCGGTGTGGCTTCGCCTCCCTGGAACGCGGAAAAATCCACCACGCTGTACAACGTGCCGCGGATATTGGCCATGCCGCAAAACCAGGGCCTGGTGAGCGGCACGCTGGTCAGCGGCGGCAGGGGCACGATCTCGCCCGAATCGGCCAGGTCCAGCAGCCAGTAGTCCCGTCCCGCCTGTACGCCCAGCAGAGCGCGCGCCGTCTGGCCTGCCCGGGCGCTGGTCAGGCGCTGAACCAGGCTCTCCTGGAACTCCCGCAGGCTGATTTTCTTCCTTGCCATCGGCAATGGCCGCCTCAGCCCAGCGCGGCGATCTTGTCCAGCAACACTTTCGGATCAATCGGCTTCACAAGATAGTCGTTGGCTCCCTGGCGCATGCCCCAGATCTTGTCCGTCTCCTGCCCCTTGCTGGTGCACATGACGACGGGAATATGCTTGGTTGCTTCTTCGCGCGTGATGGTGCGCGTGGCCTGGTAGCCGTTCATGCCCGGCATGACCACATCCATGAGGATCAGGTCGGGCATCTCGGACTTGGACTTGGTGATGGCCTCCTCGCCGCTTTCTGCGGTGACTACCGTATAGCCATCCTTCGAGAGCAGCTCGCTCAGCGCGTGGCGCTCGGTCGGCGAGTCGTCGACAATGAGTATTTTCTTGATGGGCATATTTCTTCCTCGCTACATACAATTTATGAAACACGCTGCGGCATGTGCGCCGCGACAGCCTTGAGCAGACTGTCCTTGGTGAAGGGTTTGGTCAGGTACTCGTCGGAGCCGACCATGCGGCCGCGCGCGCGGTCAAACAAGCCGTCTTTGGAAGACAGCATGATGACTGGCGTCGTGCCGAAACGCAGGTTCTTCTTGATGAGCGCGCACGTCTGATATCCGTCGAGGCGCGGCATCATGATGTCGCAGAAAATAATGTCCGGATGGTGGTCGGCGATCTTCGCCAGTGCATCGAAGCCGTCTTCCGCCAATACGACCTGGCAGCCGGCCTGCACCAGAAAAATTTCAGCGCTGCGGCGGATGGTGTTGCTGTCGTCGATCACCATCACCTTGACGCCGTTCAGATTGACTGCTTCTGCCACGCTCCTCCGCCTCCTCTAGCATGACCGCTGTTTGTTACTTCCGACATATGGCTTGTTTTGACTTCGCGGTCAAGCGCAGTGGGTGACTATACCCTAAAAAACAGCCATTTCCATGCCAACTTTGACACACTGGGTCATATTTCGACCAGTTCGAAATCCTCCTTGCGCGCGCCACACTCCGGGCAGGCCCAGTTGGGCGGAACGTCTTCCCAGCGGGTGCCTGGCGGTATGCCTTCGTCCGGCAAACCCGCCGCTTCGTCGTAAATAAAGCCGCAGATCAGGCACATCCAGGTCCGAAAGGGGGCTTGGAGCGTCATTCGTACTTACCTGCTTAGGTTAGAATCGGGGCAGTCTAACCCATTCGCTTCCGGCCACGCCAGCCGCTTTCCCGCCATGCCCCAGGACCTGCTGCCCCCCATCGTGATGGTGTTTGCCGCCTCCGATCCGTCGGGAGGCGCCGGCCTTCAGGCCGACATCATGACCCTCTCCAGCATGGGGTGCCATCCTCTGTCCGTACTCACGGCAATGACTGTGCAGGACTCGGCCGGCGTCGAGGATGCTTTGGCGATCGATGCCGACTGGGTATCCGACCAGGCGCGGGCACTGCTCGAGGACATGTCCGTGGCCGCCTTCAAGATCGGCATGCTGGGCAGCGTCGAGAACATCGCTGTCATCGCCGAGATCATTTCGGACTATCCGGACATCCCGCTCGTGCTGGATCCGGTGCTTGCGTCTGGGCGCGGCGAGGAACTGGCCAGTGAGGACATGATCGCCGCCATGCGCGAATTACTGCTGCCGCAAACGACGTTGCTCACGCCAAACAGCCTCGAGGCACGCCGACTCGCCCTTGATGAATCCGACGACGAGGACGATCCCGACCTGGCAGAGTGTGCGCGTCGGCTCGTGGGTCTCGGCGCCGAATATGTACTGATCACGGGCACCCACGAGCACAGTCCGCAGGTGGTCAATACGCTCTACGGGGAAGGTGGCCTGATCCGCGCCGACGCCTGGGATCGCCTGCCTGGCAGCTACCACGGTTCGGGTTGTACCCTGGCCTCGGCCATCGCCGCCAATTTGGCCAACGGCCAGGATATCGCCCAGGCTGTGCGGGATGCGCAGGACTACACCTGGCAGGCGCTTGCCAACGGATTCAGGCCCGGCATGGGCCAGTACCTGCCGGACCGCTTCTTCTGGGCACGAGAGCCGGTACCCGAGGATGGGCGCGATATTTAGGGGGCTCTACGCCGTCACGCCCGACATTCCCGACACGGACGACTTGCTGCGCCGCGTCGAAGATGCTTTGCGCGGCGGCACGCGACTGGTGCAATACCGCAACAAGCAGGCCGGGACGACCCTGCGACGCGAGCAGGCGGCCTTTCTGGTGACGCTATGCCATGAACACACCGCCCGCCTGATCGTGAACGACGATCTCGCGCTGGCGTTGGAGATCGGCGCCGACGGCGTTCATCTCGGCCGCGAAGACGGGGGGCTGGCTGCGGCCCGCACTGCATTGGGCCCGCAGAACATTCTCGGCGTCTCCTGTTACAACGACATGGGGCGGGCCCGCGAAGCCCGCCGCCATGGCGCCGACTATGTCGCCATCGGCAGCGTATTCCCCTCTTCGACCAAGCCGGGCGCCATACCGGCGCCACTGAACCTGCTGGCGCAGGCGAAAGCTGCGTACGGCCTGCCGGTCTGCGCCATCGGCGGCATCACCCTGCAAAACGCCCCCAAATTGATCGCCGCCGGGGCGGATCTGCTGGCTGTTGTATCCGATCTGTTCGAGGCGCCGGACATTCAGTCCCGGGCCGCAGCCTTTACCCAATTGTTTCCGGAGCAAACCACGCCATGAGCAAGAACGAGCAACTCTTCACCCGCGCCCAGAAAACCATCCCCGGCGGCGTCAATTCTCCCGTACGCGCCTTCCGCTCGGTCGGCGGTACGCCGCATTTCTTCACGCGTGGGGAAGGGCCCTACGTGTGGGACGCCGACGGCCGACGCTTCATTGACTATGTCGGCTCCTGGGGGCCGCTTGTGCTCGGCCACGCCCATCCCGAGGTGCTCCAGGCCGTGCACGACGCCGTGTCGCGGGGGCTGACTTTCGGCGCGCCGACGGAAGGCGAAATCGAGATGGCGGAACTGCTGGCCAGGCTGCTGCCTGGCCTGGAGATGGTGCGCCTGGTGTCCTCCGGCACGGAAGCCACCATGAGCGCCATCCGCCTTGCGCGCGGCTTCACCGGACGCGACGCCATCGTCAAGTTCGAAGGCTGCTACCACGGCCACGCCGACTGCCTCCTGGTGAAAGCCGGTTCGGGCGCCCTGACCTTCGGCAACCCGTCCTCGGGCGGCGTGCCGGCGGACTTCGCCAAGCACACCCTGGTGCTCGACTACAACGACGCGCAGCAGCTGGAAGAAACCTTCCGGAAGGCCGGCGACCGGATCGCCGCCGTCATCGTGGAACCGGTCGTCGGCAACATGAACCTGATCGCGCCGAAACCCGAATTCCTTGAAACCATGCGTCGGCTGTGCACGCAATACGGTACCGTGCTCATCTTCGACGAAGTCATGACGGGCTTCCGCGTCGGCCTGACGGGCGCGCAGGGGCGCTATGGCATCCGGCCCGATCTGACCACGCTGGGCAAGGTGATCGGCGGCGGCATGCCGGTGGGCGCCTTCGGCGGGCGGCGCGACATCATGGAAAAAATCGCCCCCCTTGGCCCCGTCTACCAGGCTGGCACGCTCTCCGGCAGCCCGGTGGCGGTGGCGGCTGGCCTGGCCACGCTCAAGCTGGTTGCGCAGCCAGGCTTCTACACCCAGCTGTCCGCCAAGACAAAACGGCTGACGGACGGGTTGCAGGAGGCGGCGAGCAAGCATGGCGTAAATTTCTGTGCCCAGGCGGTCGGGGGGATGTTCGGCCTGTATTTCCGCGCATCGCCGCCGGCCAGCTACGCCGAAGTGATGGAGTGCGACAAGGAGGCCTTCAACCGCTTCTTCCATCTCATGCTGGAATTGGGGGTGTATTTCGCGCCCTCCGCCTTCGAGGCCGGCTTTGTTTCCGCCGCGCACACCGAGGCCGACCTTGCCGCCACCTGTGCGGCCGCGGATGAGATCTTCTCCGGTGTTTAGGTTGTTTTGCCGATAGGGATGGCGTTAGGCTGGCGCCAAGTACTACAGCGACCTTCGGAATCTATGACCACGACCCCCGTCCTGCGGCTGTCCGAACACAATCGGGCGGCGCTGCGGCGACACTTCCTCGCCCTGTCGCCTGAAGACCTGCGGCTGCGCTTCGAGCATGTCATCAGCGAGCCGGCCCTGCTGCGTTATGTCGATGCGATCGACTTCGAGGCGGATGCGGTCTTTGGCGTCTTCGACGAGAAGCTCGAGTTGGGCGGCGTAGCGCATCTCGGCCTGCGCGGCGGGGTAGCCGAGTTCGGCGTCAGCGTGGCACCCGGCCATCGCGCCAAAGGCATCGGCACCGCGCTCTACCGGCGTGCCTTTGAGTATTGCCGCAACCACGGCATCGACTCCCTTTTCGTGCATTGCCTGAAGGAAAACAAGGCCATGATGCGCATTGCGCGCAAGGCCGGCATGGAGATCGTGCTGGACGCTGCCGAAGTGGAGGCCCACCTGTATGTGCCGCCGGGCGATTCGGCGAGCTACACGGAGGAATTCCTCGATGATCGCGTCGGCCTTTTCGACCTCGCGCTGAAGTCGCAATTCCTCGCCGCACGCGCCATCGTCGACGCCATGGCCGAGGCGGCCGACACGCTCACGCACCCGCTACAGCAGGAAGAGCGTGGCCAGTCCGAGGAAAATGAAGAAGCCGCCTGAGTCGGTCACGGCGGTGATCATCACGCTGGAGCCGATGGCGGGGTCTTGGCCCAGGCGCTGGCGCAGCAGCGGCACGGCGACGCCGACCGTGGCGGCGACGATCAGATTGAGCATCATCGCCGCCGTCATCACTAGCCCCAACTGCACGCTGTCGTAGAGCCACCAGGCGACGCAGCCGAGCAGGCTGCCCCAGATCAGACCGTTGACCATCGCCACGCCGATCTCCTTGCGCAGGAGGACGCGGGCGCTTTCCGGCTGCACATGGCCCAGCGCCATGGCGCGCACGATCATGGTGATGGTCTGGTTGCCCGAATTGCCGCCGATGCCGGCGACGATGGGCATCAGCGCCGCCAAGGCCACGAGCTTTTCGATGGAGCCCTCGAAGGCGCCGATCACCCGCGAGGCGATGAATGCGGTGACGAGATTGACGGCCAGCCAGGACCAGCGGTTCTTCACCGAATCCCACACCGAGGCGAAGATGTCCTCGCCCTCGCGAAGGCCGGCGCGGGAGAGGTGCTCGGTCTCGGATTCCTCGCGGATGTAGTCCACCACCGCGTTCACGGTGACGCGGCCGATCAGCCGATTCTGCGAATCGACGACCGGGGCCGAGACGAGGTCGTAGCGCTCGAAGGCCTGTGCCGCCGCCTCGGCCTTGTCCGATGGCTCCAGCGTGAGGGGTTCGGCCTGCATGATGTTGGCGACCATCTCGTCGGGGTCGGTGATGAGCATGCGGTTGAACGGCAGCGTGCCCTTGAGACATTCCTCGCGATCCACGACGAAGAGCTGGTCGGTATGGTCGGGCAGATCCTCGAAGCGGCGCAGGTAGCGCAGCACCACCTCGAGCGTGACGTCCTCGCGCACCGTGATGACATCGAAGTCCATGAGCGCGCCGACGGCGTCCTCGTCATAGGACATCGCCGAGCGCAGCTGTTCGCGCTCGTCGATGGGCAGGGCGCGGAAAACGTCCTGCATGACCTCGTTGGGCAGGTCGGGCGCAAGGTCGGCGATCTCGTCGGCATCGAGCTTCTCGGCCGCGGCCACCAGCTCGTGCGAGTCCATCGCCTCGATGAGGGTCTCGCGCACCGCATCCGAGACTTCCAGCAGGATTTCGCCGTCGCGATCAGCCTTGACCAGGTCCCAGAGAAAAAGACGTTCGACGAGCGGCAGCGCTTCGAGGATGTAGGCGATGTCCGCCGGGCGCAATTCGTCGAGCTTGTGGTGCAGCTCGGCGATATGCTGCTTGTGCACCAGGTTTTCCACCAACTCGTGTCGCGGCATTTCCTGCCGGTGCACCAGGCCCTCCACCACGCGATGGCGCGCCAGCAGTTCCTGCACTTCGCGCAGTTCCTGCTGGACGTCGTCGCTCTGTCGCAGTTCCTCGATGTCGGACATGGCCTGGAGAAATAGGGTCATTCCGCGCAAATTGCGCGGAATGACGAATTCTAAGTAATTTGCCCGCCCGAGGCGACCGAATATTCAGGGCAGATCGACTGCGACCATGCGGCGAAGGATGATCTGGCTGCGGGCAGCCAGATAGGGCGAGTCTTGCAAACGGCCGAAGCGGCGCGGATTGGGCAGCAGTACGGCCAGCCGTGCCGACTGCTCCGCCGAGAGCTGGGCGGCGGACACGCCGTAGTAGTGACGGGCGGCCGCTTCCGCGCCGAAGGTGCCCGGCCCCCATTCGACGACATTGAGGTAGATCTCCAGGATGCGGCGTTTGTCCAGCACCGCTTCCAGCATGAGCGTGATGACGGCCTCCTGCGCCTTGCGCCAGGGCGTCTTGTCGCCGGAGAGGAACAGGTTCTTGGCCAGCTGCTGGGAGATGGTCGAGCCGCCGGCGACGATCCTGCCTTTTTTCTGGTTTTTTTCCAGCGCCTTCTGGATGCCCTCCCAGTCGAAGCCCTCGTGGCCGGAGAACTTGGCGTCTTCGGCGGCAACGACGGCGCGCTTGAGAGAATTCGAGATGCGCGCGTAGGGCACCCACTGCTTCTTCAACTCAGCCCGCGGTTCCTTCTCGCGCAGTTCGTCGAGCCGCATGGCCATGAAGCTGGTCGTAACCGGGTTGGCAAACTTCCACCACACGACCCAGCCCAGGTACCAGCCCTGCCAGGCCAGGACGAGAAAAATCAGAATGGCCAAGCCCCGCCGGGCCCAATGCCAGAAGAGCTTCATGATTTGCGCAGCAGTTCAAGGACCGGCACCGTATCCGGCCGCACGCCGCGCCACAGGAAAAAGGATTCCGCTGCCTGTTCGACCAGCATGCCCAGGCCGTCGGCCAGCCGTGCCGCTCCCTGCGCCCGGGCAGCCACGAGAAAGGCGGTCGTCTTTCCGTACATCATGTCATAGGCCAGGCTGTCGGCCGCATAGAGTCCCGCCGGCAGCAACGGTGCCTCATCCGACAGGCTGGCCGACGTGGCGTTAATGACCACGTCGAACTGCCGACCGGCAAGCTCGGCGAAACCGCCGCCCTCGATCGCGCATCCATCGGCCAGGGGCTCGAACGCCGCTTTCAGCGCCCTCGCCTTTTCCGCCATCCGGTTAGCCAGTGTCAGCACGGCCGGTTTTGTTTCCAGCAGCGGCAGGAGCACGCCCCGGGCTGCGCCCCCTGCGCCAAGCAGGAGAATGCGCCGGCCGGCAAGGTCGAGGCCAAGGTTGCGCGTCAGGTCGGCAATCAGGCCGACGCCATCGGTGTTGTCGCCGTGTATGCCCCTCGGGGAGAAGGTCAGGGTATTCACCGCCCTGGCCGCCTCGGCGCGCGGCGAACGCGTTGCGGCCAAGGCGTAGGCATCCAGCTTGAAGGGCACGGTGACGTTCACGCCGCGCCCGCCGGCGGCCATGAAGGTGCGCACGGCTTGCGTGAAGCCGTCGGGCGGCGCCAGGATGGCTTCGTAGGTCATGTCCTGCAAAGTCAGTTCGGCGAAGACGGCGTGGATCTGCGGCGACTTCGAGTGCGCGACGGGATTGCCGATGACTGCGTAGCGGTCGGTCATTCCGATTGCAGCTGGTCGGCCTTGGTAAACACCCAGGTGCGGGCAAAGGCGACGATGTCGGTCTGGCGCTTGAGTTCGGCGGAGAAATTGCCGTAGGGGGCGGCCATGCGGACGATGCGCAGCGCCGCCTCGTCGAGTATCCTGTGGCCCGAGGAGCGCTGCACCTCGACGCGCTCGAGGCTGCCGTCGGCCTTGATCTCGACATACAGCAGCAAATTGCCGTAGAGCCTGCCCTTGGCCGCCTCGGGATAGTTCAGGTTGCCGATGCGCTCGACCTTCTGGCGCCAGTCCTCCAGGTACTGGGCGGCGGCGAATTCCTCGGTGCGTGCGCCGATGAATTTCTTGCGCGGCCGCTTGTTGTACTCCTCGACCTGGCGCGCGATCTGGGCCTCCATGCGGGCGATGGCCAGGGCGCTTTGCGCCAGGTCGGCGCCGCGCACGCTGGACTGCTCGGGCTGCTTCTCGCTGCGGCTGGTCTCGACCTGGACGGCCTTCTTGCTCTTCGCCTGCGTCAGCAGCTTCTGCTGCTGGGCTTCCAGTTCCTGCACCCGGCGCTGCGCCTCGACCAGGCTGTCGCCGGGCTGCGTCTGCTGCGCGGCCGGCAGGGGCGTCTTGGCGCGCCGGTTCTCGTCGGTGTTGCCGCCGCCATCGAGGTTGGCCTGGGCGCGCGCCTGCGCCTTGACCGGCTTGCGCGCGCTCTTGGCGTTGACCAGCACCACTTCCAGCGTGGCGCTGGTCGCGCGCTTGATCGCATCGGGCAACTTGAAATGGATGGAGAGCAGGACGGCATGGAGGACCAGCGAGGCGATCAGCGCCAGCGTGAAACTGCGGCGAGGCGGGTCCATGCGGGAAAGCCAGCCCGGCCAGGCCACGGAGAAGGCGCCAGTGCTGCGGGAAGAGACCATGCTGCTAGCGGGCATGAAGCCGAATTCTACTCCGGTATTTCCACATCATCGATGCTTTCCGCCTCATTCGTCTCGTCGAGCGTCGCCAGATAACGACACTGCGCCTCGAGTGCCAGCAGGTCGATGCCTGTAATCGCCACGCTGACCCGGGTGCGCGGCTCACAGGCCGGCAGCGAAGGGCAGCGCAGGAAGAGCGGGATGCGCTCGAGCCGCAGCAGGCTCTCGCGCACGACACGCGCCGGCGTTTCCGCAATACCCTCCTGCAGCAGCCAGCGCAGGCACCAGTAGCGCTCCATGCCGCGCTGGAACTCGGCATAGGCGGCATAGGTAATCTCGAAATCGCGCATGGCCGAGAGCAGGTCCTCGCTGCGCGCAGTGAAGGGCGGTGTTTCGTTGCCGAGGTGCGCCAGCAGTTGCCACTGGTTGACCAGGTCGACATAGCGGCGCAGCGGCGAGCTCGACCAGGCGTAGCAATCCACGCCCAAGCCCTCGTGGGAGAGCGCCGCCGTGGTCATGCGCACCTTGCCGGCGGCCTGCACGCGGTAGATGGCGGCGACCTGCGCCCCGGCCAGCAGCTTCCCCCAGGAAGCGTTGGCGAGGATCATCAGTTCGGCCACCAGCTTGTCGAGCGGGGAGCCGCGCCGGCGCTCGACGATGTCGACGCGCCCGTCGACATCGGCCCAGTCCACGTAAAAACCGTATTCCATCATGCCCTGATTGGCCGAGGGCTTGCCGCGGCCGGCTTCCAGCACGGTGGCGAATTCCCACAGCAGGGTCAGCTCGCGCTTGTAGGTGAATTCCGGCCCGCCCTCGGCCAGCGTCCGCTCGTTGAAGAGCGGATCGATGTCGTGGTGGCGCAGGTTGGCCGCCACCGGCACACGTTCGATGCGCGTGGACGTGCCGCGGATCGCATAGTCCGCCCCCACCTCCAGGTAGAGCGAGAGCGCCGGGCAGTCGCGCCCGGCGGACAGCGTGTAGCGCTCCACCACCTCTTCCGGCAGCATGGTGATCTTGCGCCCCGGCATATACACGGTGGACAGGCGGCTGCGGGCGATCGCACCCAGCGCGGAATCGGGGCGAATGCCCAGCCCCGGTGCCGCGATGTGGATGCCGATGCGCCAGCCGCCGCCCTCCAGCGGCGTGACGGAAAACGCATCGTCGATCTCGGTGGTGGCGGCATCGTCGACGGAAAACGCTTGAACTTCCGCAAGCGGAAGTTCAAGCGTTTTCCCCCTCTGTGCGCCATCCCCCCGACCCCCTTCCCGGGGAAGGGGGTGACCATTCGGGCGCTGCGCGCTATCAAAGAAGGTAATCTCGGGCGCCTCGTACTCACCGAAGCCGGTGCCCTGCGGGAACAGCTCGAAGAGAAAGCGGCCGAGATGATAGTCGTGGCTGGAGGGCAGGGCGCCGCAGCGCGCCAGCAGGTGTGCGGCGGGCAGGCCGCTTTCTGCGCAGGCCAGCTCCAGCGCCTTGGTTTCCAGGCGGTTGCGGTCGGGCTTGTAGAGGAGCTGGCTGAGCAGTGGCGGGAACTCGGCCGGCAGGGTTCCGGACTTGAGCTCCGTCGCCATGCGCTCAATGGCCAGCGCCTGCATGCGCTTCTTCTCCAGCCCGGCCAGCGCCGCCTTGAGGATGTCCGGCGGCGCCTTGCGGAAGCGGCCTTTGCCCTTGCGGTGGAAATAAATCGGCGCAGCATGCAGGCGCAGCAGGATGGCGGTGGCCTCGACCGGCTGGGGGGCGCGGCCGAAGTATTCGCGCGCCAGGTCCTCGAAGCCGAACTCGGCCTCCGGACACACTTCCCAGAGGAATTCCGGCTCGATGCCGGCCGACTCGTCATCGGCGCGCTCGAGCAGCTCGCCCGGCGCCGGCTGGGCGAAGCGCAGCAGCACGTTGGCGGACTTCACCTTGACGCGCTTGCCGCTTACCGTCTCGACCTGCAGCGAGGTCACGTTGTCGGCGAGCACGGCGCCGGCCTTGAAGGCGCCGTCCTCTTCAAACAGGACATTCATCGGGGATTGCTGGAAGCCGGGGGGGATGGGTCGGAATTATACCCGACGCGCGCTCATGTGCTGAGCGTCAGCGAGCCCTTGCGATCAGGACTTCGCTCTCGGGCACAAAGGCATGGCCCCTCCGCCAGGGCTCGAGTTCCTGCGCCACCTCGCTGCCCAGGCGCGCCAGGGCTTCCTCGGGCAGGCGTGAAAGTCCCGCCGCCGCGCCGCCGGCCATGTCGCGAAAGGCCTGCCAATAGTCCTGCGACGACGCGAAAGTGCAGCTGAGGGCATGAGGGGTCACCTCGACCGCGTCGAAACCTGCAGCCTTCAGGGTTTGCTTCAGGAAAGCCTCGTTGCCGAAGCGGAAGGGCGACAGACGCTCGGCCTTGGGCGGCGGCAGGATGCGGCGAATGCATTGCAGGGCGCATGACACCAGCGGCGCGCGCGCAGCCTCGCCCCACACCGAAAACACGGCGAGGCCGCCCGGCTTGAGCACGCGGCGCATTTCCGCGAGGGACTGCTCCGCTGCAGGGAAGAACATCAGGCCGAGCCCGCACAGCGCGCGGTCGAAGGCACCGTCGGCAAAAGTCAGCCGCTCCGCATCGGCGGCGGCGAAGACCAGATTGTCCGCGACGGCCCGGCGGCGCCCTTCCTGCAGCGCGCCCTCGGCGATGTCGCTCGCCACCACCAGCCCGCCGCGCACGGCTTCCGCCGCCATGCTGGCCAGCACGCCCGGCCCGCTCGCCAGATCCAGGACGCGCTGTCCCGGCCGCAAGTCGGCTGCCGCCAGCAGCGCGGCATTCAAGCCGGATCGCAGCGCAGCGCCCTCGGCGTAGCGCGCCGCGATCAGGTTGTAGCCGGCGCGTTCCTCGCGCTTGTGGCGATCGGGGTCGAAGCTCATCGCAGCAGCCCCGCGAAATCGAGGATCGCGTCCATATAGTCTGCGAAGCGCGTAAAGCTGTGGTCGCCCCCAGGCAGCACCACCTGCCGGCAGCCGGCATATTTCGCCACGGCCTGCCTGTAGTCGAGCGTCTCGTCGCCCTCCTCCACCAGCAACAGGACGTCCTCCGGCCGCGACAGGCGCGGCACTTCGATCGCGCGCAGTTCCTCGATGTGCTCAAGCCGGAAATCGAAAGTCTCGCCGGTGTAGAGGTTCGTCTGCGGCCCGACGAACTCGGCAAGCGAGAGATGGGCCACCACGGCCGGGTTGATGAGCACCGCGCGCAAGCCATGTTTCTCGGCCAGGTGCGTGGCGTAATAGCCGCCCAGCGAACTGCCCACTACCGTGACCGGGGTCGCCGACGCGGCAATGGCGCGCTCCGCCAGTGCGATGGCCGCACGCGGCGAGACCGGCAACTGCTCGCACCAGAACAGGGGGCCAAGGCCAAGCTCATTCATATGCGCCTTCAGCCGTTGCGCCTTGTTCGACTGCGGCGAGGAGCGGAAGCCGTGCAGATAGACAATCATTTCAGTTCGCCGGCACGGTGCGGTCGGCCGCCCATGCGCGCAAGGCGGCCACCCGTTCCGCCATCACCGTCGACAGCGGGCGAGTGCGGCCGATCTCCGCCAGCAGCAACTCCTGCTCGAGCGGCACCTTCCGCGCATGGGCTTCGTACAGCGAAGACACCACGGCCTGCTCGATCTCGGCGCCGGAGAACCCGTCCGCCGCCCGCGCCAGTCCATCGAGGTCGAACCGTTCGAGTTTCGCTTCGCGCCGCGCCAGATGGATGGCGAAGATCTCGGCGCGCGTCGTCACGTCCGGCAAGTCGACGAAAAAGATCTCGTCCAGGCGGCCCTTGCGGATCAGCTCCGGCGGCAGCTGCTCGATGTCGTTGGCGGTGGCGACGATGAAGACGCGGCCCTTGCGCTCCGAGAGCCAGGTCAGCAGAGTGCCGAGGATGCGGCGCGAGACGCCGCCGTCGGTGCCGCCGGAACTGTCGCTGGCAAGCCCCTTCTCGATCTCGTCGATCCACAGCACGCAGGGCGCCAGGGCTTCGGCCGAAGCCAGCGCCTCGCGCAGGTTGCGCTCGGTCTCGCCGAAGAACTTGTTGTAGAGCGTGGCGAAATCCAGCCGCAGCAGGGGCACGCCCCAGGCGCCGGCCACCGCCTTGGCGGCCAGGCTCTTGCCGCTGCCCTGCACGCCGAGCAGCATGATGCCCTTGGGCGGCTGCAGGCCGGCGCCAGCGTCGCCGACGAAGACGTCGCGGCGCAGCTCCAGCCAATGCTTGAGCCGTTTCACGCCGCCGACCTGGGCGAAGCTGGCCGTGTCGAGTTCCAGGCTCAGCACGCTGCCTGCGCCGAGCGCGTCGTACTTGAAGCGCAGCACGTGGTCGATGTCCTGGTGGGTGATCAGCCCATCGTTGCGGATCGCCTGCCGCGCCAGCCGGCGCGCATCGTCGAGCGCCATGCCGCTCAGGTGGCGCGCCAGCAGGTGCAGCGCCTCCTTCTCGCCGCGCACCGGCTCCCCGTTTCCCTGCCGCGCCCACAGCTGCATTTCCTCGCGCAGGAGTCCCTGGATCGCCTCCAGGCCCGGCACCGACAGCGCGAAGCGCGCGCTCATGCGGGCCAGTTCGGCATTCAATTCGATGCGGGGGCTGACGAAAACCAGCGTGCGGGCGGTCTTGTTGTATTCGTTGGCGATCTCGCGAACCAGGCGCGCATTCACCGGCTCGGCGAGGTAGGGATGCGCGTCGAGCATGACATAGACGCCGTTCTGCTGCGTCTTGTCGATATGGCGCAGCGCGTCGAGGAATTCGTAGGTCTGCGTGATCGGCTGGGTGTTGTTGCTGCGGCGCAATCCGTCGGCCACGCTCCAGATGAACAGCGCCAGGCCTTCCAGGTTGGCCGCCTGTTCCAGCAATGCGACCACGCGCGGCTCTTCGTGCGTCTCGACGACAACCAGGGGAAAGCGCGATTGCAGGATCAGCGCCAGGTCGTGCAGGTCGTTCATGGCGCGGTCCAGTCCACCAAGCCCGTATAGGCGGTGCCGATGACGACGAAGCCGAAGACGATGCGGTACCAGGCGAAAATCGAGAAATCGTGCGTGCTGATGTAGCGCAGCAGCCAGCGCACGCAGAGGAAGGCGGAGACGAAGGCAGCGGAAAAGCCGACCGCCCACATGCCGAGATCGTCAATGTTGAGCAGGTGCCGCTCCTTCACCATCTGGTAGGCGGCGGCGGCAAACAATGTCGGCACAGCAAGAAAAAAAGAAAATTCGGTGGCCGCCTTGCGCGACAGGCCGAAGAGCAGGCCGCCGATGATGGTGGCGCCGGAGCGCGAGGTGCCGGGAATCAGGGCGAAAGCCTGGGCGATGCCGAGCAGGAGGGCATCGCGCCAGCCCATGTCGTCGACGGTCTGTATCCGGATCGTGTGCTGGCGCCGCTCCGCCCAGAGGATGACCAGGCCGCCGACGATGAAGGCGGTCGCCACGGGAATCGGCTGGAACAATTGCGCCTTGATGGCCTTGCCGAACGCCAGGCCGAGCAGCGCCAGCGGCATGAAGGCGATGGCCAGGTTCGCCACAAAGCGCTGCGCGTCGCGGTCGTGTGACAGGCCGCGGACGACCCGGCCGAGCCGGGCGCGGTACTCCCAACACACAGCCAGTATCGCGCCAGTCTGGATGGCGATCTGGAACAGCTTGCCGCGCTCATCGTTGAAGTCGAGCAGGTCGGCCACGAGGATCAGGTGGCCGGTCGAGGAGATCGGCAGGAATTCGGTGAGGCCCTCGACGATGCCGAGGATGAGCGCGTGCAGCAGCAGGGTGAAATCCATAGCGCCGGGATGGTAGCATGGAGACCGATTTCCCCGGCCCGGCAAGGACATGCGCATGGACATTCCGCGCGAACTCATCGAGCGCCTCTCGCAGGCACGCCGCGTGGCCGTGCTCACCGGCGCCGGCATCTCGGCCGAATCGGGCATTCCGACCTTCCGCGACGCACTGACCGGACTGTGGGCCAACTACGATCCGCAGGAACTGGCCACGCCGGAAGGCTTCGCGCGCAATCCCAAAATGGTCTGGGAATGGTATGCCGCGCGGCGCACCAGCATTGTCGGCGTGCGGCCCAATCCCGGCCACGACGCGCTGGCCAGGCTGGAACGGTGCTTCGATACATTCACGCTCGTGACGCAGAACATCGACAGCCTGCACCAACGCGCCGGCTCGCGCGAGGTGGTGGAACTGCACGGCAACATCACGCGGGTGAAATGCTCACTCGAGCAGCGCGTCGTCAGCGACTTTGCGGAGGGCGAATCGCCGCCGCGCTGCCCCTGCGGCGCCTACCTGCGCCCGGACGTCGTGTGGTTCGGCGAAATGCTGCCGGCGGATGCCCTGGCGCGGGCGGAGGATGCCGCAGAGCATTGCGACGTGTTTCTCAGCATCGGCACCTCGGCGCAGGTCTACCCGGCAGCCGAACTGCCCTTGCGGGCCCTGTCGGCCGGCGCAACCGTGGTGGAAATCAACCCGGAACGCACGGCACTCACGCGCCATGTCCAGTTTGCGCTGCAAGGGCTGGCGGGAGAGGTGCTGCCGCTGTTGCTGGACAAGCTGACTGCGGCTAGCGCTTGAACAGGCCCTTGAGGACGCCCTTGGATTTCTCCTGCACCGTCTCCTTCACCTTCGCCTCGACCTTGGCCTTGGCAGCCTCCGCCACCAGGCCGCCGAACTCGATGTTGTAGGCGAGCTTGTCGAAGGGGCCGCTCACCCGCACCGGCACGGTGAGGCCCTTGAGGTGATCGAGTTCCCTCCCGCCCTGGCCGCCCGAGGTGTTCACCACGCTGGCCTTGGCAAGGTACTCCACGCGGTCTTCGCCGATATCGATGTCACCCGCGCCGCCCAGGCGGATGAAGGGCGACTTCATGCTGAGGTCGTCGTTGCGCGCCACGCCGCCGGCGATGCGAAAGGAAGCCGACAGTTCGGAGAAGTCGGTCTTTTCGGTCTGCTTCGCTTCCTGCACGGCACCCTTGCGGCCGGAGAACAGCGCCTTCGACTCGCGGAAGGTCTTCGCCAGGTTGATGCCCTTGATGGCGCCGTCCTTCAGATTCACGCTCGCCGTGCCGTTGAGGCCCTTCTTCATCGCCGCAACCGTCGTGCCGCTGGAGGTGACGTCCAGCGCGACGTTGCCGCGCCCCTCCAGCACGTCCTTGTCGAGGGCGTCCTTCATGAGGGGGTTGATGCTGACATTGGCCAGGCTCTGCTTCAGCGCAATGCGGTTGTTGTTGGCGTTCACCGAGAGCGCGCCCGTCAGGCTGCCGTTGTAGAGGCTGGCCGAGTGGGGCGCGACGTCGAGTTTGCCGTCGGCGGCCTTGATCTCGAGGCGGACATTGGCGGCCTTGACATTCGACACCTGCAGTTGCCCGATCTTGACAATGCCGCTGGCGTTGAGTCCCTTGAGCGCGGAAAAATCGAGCGGCGTTTCCGCCTTCTTCTCTCCCGTCTCGGCAGATTTTGGCGGCAGGTATTTGTCCACGTTGAGCCGGTCGATGTCGACATCGAAGCCCAGCGCCAGCGGACTGAAGCGCGTCAGGTTCAGTTTCGCCGCGATCTTGCTCTCGTCGAGCTGGGTGTTCGCATGCAGGGCCGCCGTCTGTCCGTCGATATCGGCGCGCATCCCTCCGCTCAGCGGCAACCGGACGCTCTTCATGGGCATCTGCGGGTTGGCTACATTCAGCTCGCCGTTGAAAACAGGCAACTCGACGGTCTGCTTTTCCAGGTTGGCCGACAGGGTTGACGCCAGCCTGCCCTTGACGGTGGTTTCGCCCTGCCGGGCATCCAGATCCAGCGTCAACTCGCCGACCTGCAGCGACTGACTTTTACCCTCCACGCCCGACAGCGCGATCTTCGCATCGACCGCACGCTGGGCGCCCGCCAGCTTGACGGAAGCGTTAACCGTCGCGCCGCTGGCTTTCTCCGCCGTCAGTGCCAGTGTCGGCGCATCGAGTCGCGCCTCGAAAGCTCCGCCCGCCGCCTTGCCCTCGGCCGTCAGCTGCAATTGATCGACGATGATTTCGTTCGCGCCCGTCAGCTGCAGGGCTGCTGCGGTCACCGTCATGTCCAGCGACTTCATCTCGGCCAGGTCGCCCGTCAGGCGCACATCCAGCTTCGCGCCGCCGTAGCTTTTCCGGTCGAGGTCGTAGCGATACTCGCCGGCGGCCTTTAGCGCCAGCGCCAGATGAGGCTTCGTACTCACCAGCGTCGCCGACAGGTCGAACTTGTCCGACGCGGCGTTGGCCAGCCGCCCCGTTTCCAGATTCAGGGATGAGAGGATCAGATCCTGGCCGGCCTTTTCGTCGCGCCAGGCCAGTTCGCCGTTGACGAACTTCACGCCGGCGATGTCGAAGCGGGCCGGCGTCTCCTTGTCGTCCTTCGCCAGCAGGTCGTCGATGTTCAGGCGGCCGTCCTTGAAGCGCACCACGCGGGCCTTGACGCCCTCCAGCGCCACGGTATCCACCACCACCTGCTTGGACAGCAGCGGCAACAACTGCAGGGATATGCGCGCGTTGTCCACCGCAGCGAACACCTGCTCGCTCTTGTGCTCAGACAGCGTCGCCTTGCCCAGACGCACCCCGATGGCGGGGAACAGGGACAGGGACAGATCGCCTTCGATCTTCAGGCTGCGCTCCTTCTTCTCCTTGACCAGCTGGGCGATCTCGCCCTTCCACTTGTTGGCATCGAAGGTCGCCAGGATGAATGCCGCGACCGCGGCCAGCAAGGCCACCAGGCCGCCCAGGACAAAGGCTGTGATTTTGACGGCTCTCATGCATCCACCTCCACCGAGACACGATAGAACGGTTTCAGGTTAGCAGAGAATGCCGCGAGCAACTATGGGCTGCCAGCGGCACTTGTTGCGCATTGAGGTAAATTTCGCAACACTTATGCCTCCCCCAACATCTGCATGAAAGGATTGCACATGAGCATCGCCAGCGAATTCAAGGAGTTCGCCATGAAGGGCAACGTGGTCGACTTGGCCATCGGCGTCATCATCGGCGGCGCCTTCGGCAAGATCGTGGATTCCTTCGTCAAGGATGTGGTGATGCCCATGCTCGGCCGCCTGCTCGGCGGCGCCGACTTCAAGCACCTCTACCTGAACCTCGGCGAAAAGACTTTCGAGACGCTGGACGCCGCGGAGAAGGCCGGCGCGCCCATCGTCAAATACGGCGCCTTCATCAACAGCGTGGTCGATTTCGTCATCATCGCCTTCGCCATCTTCATGGCCATCAAGGTCATGAACCGTCTCAAGCGCGCCGAGACCGCCGCACCCGCCGCGCCGACCACGCGCGAATGCCCGCACTGCCTGTCCGTCATCCCGCTCAAGGCGACGCGCTGCGCGCACTGCACTTCGCAGCTGCAATAAAGTCTGTCATCCCCTTATCTCTTTTCGGCTACAATTGCCGCTCCAAGAAGGAGGGGGCGATGGGGCCGGAAGAGCTGGATGGTCTGCTGCGCGAATCGGTCTATTTCCGCAGCACATTGGTGGATCTGCTCCAATCCTCGGAGCAAACCCTGGCGATCGCCGTCGCCGCCCTGGCACGCCAGGTGGACCTGGGGCGCCTGTCAGCGGATCTCCTGGCGCTGCAACGGGAAGCTGCAGTCGACGAGCCCAATCCGATCCGCGACCGCCAGCTGAACGCCATCCGTAGCCGGCTTCACCCGCCACTGGCGGACTAGGCACCCAGTTAGGCCGGCGGCAAGGCTTTGCGAACTAGAAGGCTGGTAGGGCAGGAAAGTGCTTGCGCAAGCTGTCCGCGCGGGCAGCGCAGATCAGTTGGAATTTGGCGCGCCCGAGACGATTCGAACGTCCGACCCCTGCCTTCGGAGGGCAGTACTCTATCCAGCTGAGCTACGGGCGCTAGGACGCGAAGCATAGCGGTTTTCCCCCATACCGTCCATTCGGCCCGCCGAACAGACTGTCCGGCAAGGCTATAATTAGCCCTTTCATTCCAGGCAAGGAATCCGGAAATGGCTGAACATCCTGAAGAAAGCAGCGGCCCGATCAAGACGCCGAAGCAGTTGGTCGTCGTGGTCGTCATTTCATTGTTTTTGCTCGTCGCAATCCCGGCCCTCATCTCGCAACTTGCCACCAGCGGCAATTCCGGCGGAGACCTCTCCGAGGAGGCGGTCGCAAGGCGCATCCAGCCGATGGCTCAGGTGGCGCTGGCCACGACGGCAGGTGGAGAAAAGGCGGCCCAGGGCAGCGAAGCCATATATAAGGCAACCTGCGCGGCCTGCCATGACAGCGGCGTGGCCAATGCGCCCAAGCTTGGCGACAAGGGCGCTTGGGCCGCGCGCATCGGCGTCGGCCTGGAGAAGTTGGCCGCCTCCGGCATCAAGGGCAAGGGCGCCATGCCGCCGAAGGGCGGCGCGGATCTTTCCGATGCCGACTTCACCCGAGTTGTCGCCTGGCTGGCGAACAAATCGGGCGCCAGCTTCAAGGAACCGGCGGCACCCAAGGCCAGCGCCGCGCCCACTGCTGCTGCGCCGGCGCCGGCAACGGCTGCGGCGGCGCCTGCACCTGCGCCCGCAGCGGCAGCACCTGCCGCAGGCGCCGGCAACGGAAAGAAGGTATACGACGGCGCCTGCGTGGCCTGCCATGCTTCCGGCGTCGCCGGCGCACCGAAGCTCGGCGACAAGGGCGCCTGGGCGCCGCGCCTCGCGACCGGACTCGATGCGCTCACTGCCAGCGTGATCAAGGGCAAGGGCGCCATGCCGCCGAAAGGCGGCAACACCTCGATTCCCGACGCGGACATCCGCGCCGCAGTGGAGTACATGGCGGCCGCGGCCAAATAAGCGCAGCGTTTCGGGGTGGAGGGGCGGGGCAACCCGCCCTTTTCTATTTGGTGCCGGCCAACAGGGCGCGCATCTGCGCCAGGCGGGCGGCGCCGGAAGCGCGGTCGGTCGGCTCGGCAGCCTTGCCGCCCGACCTCTTCAGATCGTCGCCCATCTCGACGATGAAGCGCGAGGGCTCGCATTCGCGCCACTCCTTGCCGGTCTTGCGCCGCTCGCAGTACGAGATGGTGAGGCTGCGCTCGGCGCGCGTGATGCCGACGTACATCAGGCGGCGCTCCTCCTCCACCGTGCCGGCCTCGATCGATTCGCGGTGCGGCAGGATGCCTTCCTCGACGCCGACGAGGAAGACGTGCTTGAACTCCAGCCCCTTGGCGGCATGCAGAGTGGCGAGCTGCACCTGGTCACCGCCCTCTTCCGACTTGTCCAGCATCGAGATCAGCGCAACGGCCTGCGTCAGTTCCAGCAGGGTCTTGCTCTCCTCCTCACCTTTTCTCGACAGCCAGTCGACAAAATCGCGCACGTTGGCCCATTTGCTTTCGGCCTCGCGCGGATCGAATGAGTCGAACAGCCAGGCTTCGTAGCCGATGGCGTGCAGCATGTCCTCCAGCACTTGGCGCGCCGGCTCGCGCTGGGCGCGCCATTCCAGCTTGTTGATGAGCTGGCCGAATTCCAGCACCGCGTCGAGCTGCTTGGGATTGACATAGCTTTCCGCGGCAGCATCGAAGGCGGCGGCAAAAAGCGAGGCGTGACGCACGCCGGCGAGTCGGCCGAGCGCCTCCAGCGTGGTGCTGCCGACGCCGCGGCGCGGCGTGGTGACGGCGCGGATGAAGGCGGGATCGTCGTCGCTGTTGGCGATCAGGCGCAGCCAGGCGACAAGGTCCTTGATCTCCGCCTTGTCGAAGAACGACTGCCCGCCCGAGATGGCATAGGCGATCTTCTGGTTGCGCAACTGCTGCTCGAAGGCGCGCGCCTGGTGGTTGCCGCGGTAGAGAATGGCGTAGTCGCCCCACTTGCCGCGGTGCTCGAAGCGGTGCGCCATCAGCTTCATGACGACCTGCTCGGCCTCCTGCTCGCTGTCGCGGGCAACATTCACCTGGACGGCGTCGCCGTGGCCGTGCTCCGACCACAGGCGCTTCTCGAACAGCTTCTCGTTGTTGCCGATGAGCGTGTTGGCGGCCTTGAGGATGCGCTGCATGGAGCGGTAGTTCTGCTCCAGCTTGATGACCTTCAGCTGCGGAAAGTCAGCCTGCAGGACACGGAGGTTCTCCACGTCGGCGCCGCGCCAGGCATAGATGGCCTGGTCGTCGTCGCCCACCGCGGTGAAGGCGGCGCGGCCGCCGGCCAGCAGGCGCATCAGCTTGTACTGGCTGCGGTTGGTGTCCTGGTATTCGTCGACCAGGAGGTATTGCAACTTTCCCTGCCAGCGCAGCAGGACATCCGCCTCGTTCTCGAACAACTGCACCGGCAGGCGGATGAGGTCGTCGAAATCCACCGCCTGGTAGGCACGCAGGGCTTTCTCGTAGTCGCCGTAGAGCCGCGCGGCGGCCAGGTCCAGTTCATCTGCGGCCAGCGAGAGCGCCTCGTTCGGCTCGACCAGCGCATTCTTCCAGCCGGAGATGCGCCATTGCAGGCGCTTGAGGCGCGCCTTGTCGGCCTCCTTCGCCAGTTCGCCGATCACCGCGCCGCTGTCGGCGGCATCGAAGATGGAAAAGCGCGGCTTGAGCTGCAGCGCCTTCGCCTCCTGCCGCAGGATGCGCGCGCCCAGCGCATGAAACGTGGACACGTTGAGCGATTCGAGCGGCTGGCCGGGCAGCAACTGGCGCACCCGCTCGCGCATTTCCTTCGCCGCCTTGTTGGTGAAGGTGATGGCGGCAATCTGCTCGGGCTTGAAGCCGCGCTGCTCGACGAGGTGGGCGATCTTCTGCGTGATGACGCGCGTCTTGCCGGAGCCGGCGCCGGCCAGCACCAGCAGCGGGCCGTCGAGATATTTCACCGCTTCGCGCTGCGGGGGATTGAGCTTGGACAACATAAACAAACACTGCCCGCCACCGGGCCGAGGCCCGACGGACTTGGCGGCAATCAACAGGGGTTAATTCAAAGCGCCGAAGACCTTGCGGAGCAGGCTGCTGGCCTGGCCGACGGGATCCTTGCGGATTGCGCGCTCCTCCTCGGCGATCATGAGGAAGAGGCCGTCCAGGGCCTTCTGCGTAACGTAGTGCTCGAGGCTGGCGTCTTCCTTGTCGAGCAGGCCGAGCTTGGCGGCGCGCTTGGCGTAGCGGTTGTACTTGTCGGCCAGCTTCACCTTTTCCGTCGCCTGCTTGACGATGGGCAGGAATCGCTCGGTCAGCGGGCCGGACGTGGTGCGCTTGAAGTACTGCGTGGCCGAATCGTCGCCGCCGGTGAGGATGGCCTTGGCATCCTGCAGCGTCATCTGCTTGACGGCATCCACCAGCAATTGCCTGGCTTCGGGCACGGCGGCCTCGGCTGCGCGGTTCATGGTGGTGATGAGCTCGTCGGCGTACTTGCCCATGCCGAAGGTGCGCATCAGCTTTTCCGCCTGCGCCAGGCTGTCCGGCAGGGGGATTTTCACTTTGGGATTGCCGAGAAAGCCGTCCTTCTTGCCCAGGCTCGCCACCGCCGCCGAGGCGCCCTGGGTGAGCGCCTGCCTCAGGGCATCGCCGCTGTCCTGCGAACTGATCGCGTCGAGCCCGCCGGCGCGCACCGGCGCGAGGATGACAAGCCAGAGCAAACCGATGAAAATGCGCATCAGGGAAGCCATGTAGTATCTCCGGTTGTTCAGCGGGCATTCTCGCATGAATGGGCCGGAGCAGGAGGAACGATGAGCGCATTGAGCTGGAAGCAGTACTTCATCTACCAGGCCGACTATCAGCATTGGGCCAACGAGGCGCTGTTCGCGTGCCTGGACCGCCTTGAGGCGAAGGCGCTGAGCGAACCGCAAGGGCTCTTTTTTTCCACCATCCACCACACGCTCGACCACATCCTGGTGGTGGGACAGTTGTGGCGCCTGCGTCTGCAGGGCGAAAGCCCGATTGTGGATTTCAAGGCCATCCACCATCCGGACTGGCGCGATCTGAAGAAGGCCTTGCGCCTGGAAATGCGCGAACTGCAGCACTGGCTGGAGAGCAAGCCGGACGCCTTCTTCGAATCGGAGATCGCCTACCGCGGCACCGACGGCAAGGAGCGGCGCAACTGGGTGCGCGACGTGCTCACCCACATGATGGGGCACATGGTGCACCACCGCGGCCAGGTCTCCGCCGCCGCCACGCGGCTGGGCGCGCCCGCGCCGGAGATGGACTACATCTACTACAAGCGCGCGGTCGACTCCGCCCTTTCGCAGAAGCGCCAGGACTGAGCGTTAACTTCTTGGCAGCAGCACAGGGGCCTCGCTAGAGCAGCGGCAGCAATCGCGCTTCCAGCTTGTCCTTGCCCATGGGGCCGAGTCGAACGAGGTTCAGCTTGCCCTGCCGGTCGATGAGATGGAGGGTCGGCGTGGCCTTGACCTTGCCCAGGGCCTGTGTGTGCGCCGGCGCGATCATGGCTACGGAAAAATGGTAGTCGTGGTCCTTCCAGAATTCCTCGACGGTGAATTTGTCGGCGTCGATGGAGAGGGCGAGGATCTCGAAGCCCTTGTCGCGGTATTTTTCGTAGAGCGACTGCAGTTCGGGCAGTTCCCGCTGGCAGGGCGGACACCAGGTTGCCCAGTACACCACCAGCACCGCCTTGCCCTTCAGCGCCTGCGCGGACAGGGTCTTGCCATCCAGCAACCGGGTGTCGAAGGACGGCACCGTCTCCCCGACCTTGACCTGCGCCTGCGCGGCAGCGGAAAAACACAGGAACGCAACGAGCAGAAGCTTCTTCAGCACGACAACTCCTTTCATGACACGCCCGCCAGGTGGGCCTGCTGGTCGGCATGATAACTCGAGCGCACCATCGGCCCGCAGGCGGCATGCGAGAAGCCCATGGCCTGCGCCTCGCGCTCGAGCATCGTGAAGACATCGGGATGCGCATAGCGCAGCACCGGCAAGTGGTGGCCGGAGGGCGCCAGGTACTGTCCGACGGTGAGCATGTTCACCTCGTGCGCGCGCAGGTCACGCATGACGGCGAGGATTTCCGCATCGTCCTCGCCGATGCCGACCATCAGGCCGGACTTGGTGAGGATGGCGGGATTGCGTGCCTTGAAGGCTTTGAGCAGCGCCAGGGAATGCGCATAGTCGGCACCGGGCCGCGCTTGCTTGTAGAGCCGCGGCACGGTTTCCAGGTTGTGGTTGAAGACATCCGGCGGCGTGGCGGTGAGAATGCCCACGGCAATGTCGAGGCGGCCGCGGAAGTCGGGCACGAGGATCTCGATGCGCGTTGATGGCGAGGCCGCGCGCACGGCGCGGATGCAGTCGGCAAAATGCTGCGCTCCGCCGTCGCGCAGGTCGTCGCGGTCGACGCTGGTGATGACGACGTAGTTGAGCTGCATCGCCGCCACCGTCTGCGCCAGATGCGCCGGCTCCTGCGCATCCGGCGGCAGCGGCTTGCCGTGGCCGACGTCGCAGAAGGGGCAGCGCCGCGTGCACAGGTCGCCGAGGATCATGAAGGTGGCGGTGCCCTTGCCGAAGCACTCGCCGATGTTCGGGCAGGAGGCTTCCTCGCACACCGTGTGCAGGGCGGCATCGCGCAGGATGCGCTTCACCTCGCCGAAACGCGCATGGCTGTTGCCAGCCTTGACGCGGATCCAGCCGGGCTTCTTCAGCGGCACGGTGGCCGGCACCACCTTGATCGGAATGCGGGCGGTCTTCGCCTCGCCTTTCTGCTTGTGCGGCTTGTCCGGATTCATCGCTCGAGTTGCCTTTCCAGTTGTTCCAGCAGCGCCTCGCCGGCGCGCATCCAGTCGGATTCCACCCTGAGGTCGCGCAACTGCGTCACCTTCATGCCGGGGTAGCCGCAGGGATTGATCGCCGAATACGGCTCGAGTTCCATGTCCACGTTGAGAGCCACGCCATGGTAGCAGCAGCCGCCCTTGACGCGCAGGCCGAGTGCCGCGATCTTGGCGCCGCCGACATAGACGCCTGGGGCACCGGCCAGCCGCTCGCCGCGCAGTCCATGGCCGGCCAGCAGGTCGATCACGGCCTGCTCGATGCGCGTGACCAGATCGCGCACCTTGAGGCCGCGCCGCGACAAGTTGACGAGCAGGTAGACCACCGCCTGGCCGGGGCCGTGATAGGTGATCTGGCCGCCGCGGTCGATCTTCACGAGGGGAATGCCGGTGTCGCGCAGCAGGTGCTCGGGGCGGCCGGCCTGGCCCTGCGTAAATACCGGTGGATGCTCCGTAAGCCAGAACTCATCGGGCGTATCGGCTGTCCGTTCCGCCGTGAAGCGCTGCATGGCGCGCCAGGTCGACTCAAAGTCAGTCCGCCCAAGACGGCGAATGATCAAACCACCCTCCCCCCGACCCCCTCCCCGAGGAAGGGGGCAGCGGCGGTTCGCGGGCTTTGTCCGCTCCATGCAATGCCGCTCACAGCACGACCTTCACCAGCGGGTGGGTGGACAACTCGCGGTAGAGCGCGTCGAGCTGCTCGCGCGAGACGGCGCGGATAGTGCAGGTGAGGCTCAGGTAATTGCCTTTCGCGCTCGGCCGCATCTCGACGCCGGCCGCATCGAAATCCGGCGCGTGGCGCAGCACCGTTTCGAGGACGGCCTGGGCGAAGCCGTCCTGGCGCTGACCCATGACCTTGATGGGAAAGTCGCAGGGAAACTTGAGGAGCGACTCGTCACTCACCGCAGCGCATCACCGTCTGCTTGAATTCCTGGTACCAGGCGTACATGTTCCGGAACGCCGGTCCCGGCTGGCCCGTGCCGATGGCCCGGCCATCGAGCAGCGTGATCGGCAATACCTCCTTGGTCGAAGAGGTCATCCACAGCTCGTCGGCCGCGCGCGTCTCGTCTTCGGACACGTCGCGCACTTCGCAGGGGAGTCCATGGGCGGCGGCCAGTTCCAGCACGACGTCGTAGGTGATGCCGGGCAGCATCAGGTGGTTCTTCGGCGGCGCCAGCATCACGCCCGCCTTCATGGCGAAGATGTTCGAGGCGGCGCCCTCGGTCATGTAGCCGTCGCGAAAGAGGATCGTCTCGACGCAGCCCGCATCCACCGCCAGCTGGCGCAGCAGGCAGTTGGCCAGGAGCGAGGTCGTCTTCAGGTCGCAGCGCAGCCAGCGCATATCCGGCGCCGACACGGCCGCAATGCCGGTTTCGCGTTGCGCCGGCGGCGGCGTCAGCAGCGGTTCCGACATGACGAACACTGTCGGCGTCACGCTGGCCGGGAAGGCATGGTTGCGCCTGGTGTCGGCGCCGCGCGTAATCTGCAGGTAGACGGACTGGTCCTCGCCGTCATTGCGCGCGATGATCTCGCCGATCAGGCGCGCCCATGCCGCATCGTCGTGCGGATTGTCCAAGCGGATGCCGTCCAGGGTTTGCCGCAGGCGGCGCAGATGCTCGGCGAGACGGAACGGCCGTCGCGAATACACCGGGATCACCTCGTAGGCGCCGTCGCCGAAAAGGAAGCCGCGGTCCATCGCCGAAACCCGGGCCTCGGACAGCGGCAGCAGCGTGCCGTTCAGGTAGGCCGTCTGCATCGTGGTGTCCGCCTTACTCGAACCAGAGGCGCATCGTATCCCAGGCGCGGCCGATCATGCCGGCCACCGGCACCGTTTCCAGCGCCACGACGGGGTACTCGCCATAGGGCTTGCCCTCGAGGCTCAGCTTGAGCGTGGCGACGCGCTGCCCCTTGTGCACAGGTGCCATGAGCGGCTGCTGGCTGACCAGGTCGGCCTTGACCTTATCCGCCGCGCCCTTGGGCAGGGAGAGGATGAAATCGTCGAGGAAACCCGCCTTCACGATATTCTGCGCGCCTTTCCACACCCTGAGCTGGGAAACCGCCTGATCCTTGGCATAGAGCGTGACCGCATCGAAGAACTGGAAGCCGAAATTCAGAAGCTTCTGCGATTCCTGCGTGCGCATGCCATCAGAGGTCGTACCCATCACTACCGCCAGCAGCCGGCGCGGCCCGCGTTTGGCCGAGGCGACCAGACAGTAACCGGCGTTCTCCGTGTGCCCGGTCTTGACCCCGTCGACGGCGGGATCAAGCCACAGCAGGCGGTTGCGGTTGGCCTGCGTGATGCGGTTGTAGGTGTATTCGCGCAGGGCGTAGAGCGGGTAATGCTCAGGGAAGTCGCGGATCAGCGCCGCCGCCAGTGCGCCAAGGTCGCGCGCCGTCGAGTAGTGCTGCGGATCGGACAGGCCGGTGGAATTGGCAAAGCGCGTGGCTTTCAGGCCGAGCCGCTGCGCCTCCCGATTCATCAGCTGGGCGAAGGCCTCCTCGGAGCCTGCCACGGCTTCGGCCAGCGCGACGCAGGCGTCGTTGCCGGACTGCACGATCATGCCGTGCAGGAGCTCGTCGACCGTCACGGGCCGGTTGGGCTCGATGAACATGCGCGAGCCCTGCGTCTTCCAGGCGCGCTCCGACACTGGCACATTCTGGCCGGCCTTGAGCTTGCCTTCCTTCATGGCGGCCAGCACCACATAGGCCGTCATCATTTTTGTCAGCGAGGCCGGCTCGACGCGTTCATCGGGATTGTAGGAAGCCAGCGCCTGGCCGGTCGAATAGTCGAGCAGCAACCAGGACTTGGCCGCCACCGTCGGGGCCTGCGGAAGGGTTTGCGCGTGGGCCAGGGCGGCAATGAAAAAGGCAAGCAGAAACGCAGGAAGTCGCATTGGATTTAACGGGAAGGTACGGGAAAGCGGTTAATTATACCGTCAGCGCCCTTAACCCATATTCGGGCACCAGCGCGTTGAATCCAGGAAGATGTCTAGCGCTGCACGATGAAGGGTCTCAGCGCCAGCGCCTCGCGGATTTTCTCCGCCACGCGTCCCGCTTCCCGGGTGTCGCCGTATGGGCCGAGATGCAGGCGATACATGCCGTCCCGGGCATGGATGTGAATCGTTTCCCGCACCCAGTCGAGCTGCTTGAGAAGCCGGGCGCGGAAACTCTCGGCGTTTTCCTGGCTGCCGAAGGCGCCGAGCTGCAGGAAGGTGCCGCGCAACTCCTGGGCGACCGGCAGCGACGGCGCTTCGGCTGGAGCGGCCGAGACGGCCTCTGCGATGGGGTCGGGCGATCCTCCGCCCTGCCCCGCTGTTGCAGCCGGGGGCGCCAACGGTGCCGAGGCCAGCAACGTGCCGCCCGACGGGGCATCCTTCGGCGCCTCGCCCGGCAGCACGCTTTCCACCTCCACCTGCGCACTGCCGGCACTGACATAGCCCAGCTTCCACGCTGCGGCATAGGAGAGATCGATCACGCGGCCATGCAGGAAGGGGCCGCGGTCATTCACCCGCACCACCACCGACTTGCCGTTGGCGAGGTTCGTCACCCGCGCGTAGCTGGGCAGCGGCAGCGTCGGATGCGCCGCCGTCATGGCGAACATGTCGTAGGGCTCGCCGATGGATGTTTTCTGGCCATGGAACTTGCGCCCGTACCAGCTGCCGATGCCGCGCGCCTTGTAGGGTTTCAGTTCCTGATAGGGCACGAAGTCCTGGCCCAGCACGGAATAGGGCCGGTTAGCGAAGCGGTGCAGCGGCTCCGCACGCGGCTGCGCATCGGGAATGGCGTCCAAGTTGGCCGGCATGCTGTCGGCCGGCCCGTCGTCCTGGTAATAACCCCCGCCCTTGGCCGACGGCGCCGGCTTCGGCAAAGTCAGCCCCGGCGGCACGGCGGCACGCTCTGCCGGCGGCCGTTGCGGAGTGGTGCCGCAAGCGGCCACGAGCATGGCGATGCAAGCGATGACCAGACACTCCTTACCCCTCACGCCTCACGCCTCACTTTTGCACAAGCATGCGGTGCTTGTGGATGCTCATCAGTATGCCCACGCCGAGGAACAGCGTCACCAGCGCCGTACCGCCGTAGCTGACGAAGGGCAGCGGCACGCCCACCACTGGCAGGATGCCGCTCACCATGCCCATGTTCACGAAGGCGTAGGTGAAGAAGATCAGGGTGATGCTGCCGGCCAGCAGGCGCGAGAACAGCGTCGGCGCATTGGCGGCAATCATCAGGCCGCGGCCGATGATGAGGGCGTATAGCACCAGCAGGAAGGTGTTGCCGAGCAGGCCGAACTCCTCCGAGAGCACGGCGAAGATGAAATCGGTGTGCCGTTCGGGAAGGAATTCCAGATGGGTTTGCGTGCCGCCGCCCCAGCCCTTGCCGAGAATGCCGCCCGAGCCGACCGCGATGGTCGACTGGATGATGTGAAAGCCCTTGCCGAGCGGATCGACCTCGGGATCGAGCAGCGTGAGGATGCGCTGTCGCTGATAATCGTGCAGCATCGTCCAGACAACGGGCAGGCTGGCCAGCCCGCCGAGCGCCAGCGCGACCAGCACTTTCCAAGACAGCCCGGCAAGGAAGATGACGAAAAAGCCCGCCGCCAGAACGAGAATCGCCGTGCCCAGGTCGGGCTGCCGCGCGATGAGCGCCACCGGCAGCAGCAGGATCAGCGTCGCAACCACCCAGTCGCGCAGCCGCAGCATGGCCTCGTGCTTCTGGAAATACCAGGCCAGCATCAGCGGCATGGCGATCTTCATGATCTCGGAGGGCTGGATGCGCATGAAGCCGAGGTTCAGCCAGCGCCGCGCGCCCTTGGAGACATCGCCGAACAGCGCCACCGCGACGAGCAGCAACACGCCGCCCAGGTACAGCGGCAGAGCGAGATGCATGAGCCGCTGCGGCGGCACTTGCGCCGCCACGCGCATCGCCACCAAGGCCACTGCGATGTTGATGAGCTGGTTGTTGAGCCGCTCCGGCGAGGCGCTCATCATCAGCAGCAGGGCGTAGCCGAGCAGCAGGGCGAGAAAGGCAAGAAGGACAGCGTCGATGGGGGCCGCCAGGCGCTGCCCCCATTCGCGCGGACTGAAGGAGAACTCATTCATCCTCGACCGCCTCCTCGTCTTCCGGCGCCGCCGACTTGGGCAGTTTGCCGAGCAGATAGTAGTCGAGCACCTGGCGCGCGATCGGTGCGGCGGACTGCGCGCCGAAGCCGCCGTTCTCCACCAGCACGGCGAGCGCTATGATCGGCTGCTCGGCCGGCGCGTAGGCAATGAAAAGGGCGTGGTCGCGCAAGCGCTCCTGCACCTTGCCCACCTCGTACTTGGCGCCCTTCAGGCTGTACACCTGCGCCGTGCCGGTCTTGCCCGCCGCGACAAACTCCGCACCGGCGAAAGCGCGGGCGCCGGTGCCCTCCTTGTTCACGCCGACCATCGCCTGGCGAATGGTCGCGATATTGCCCGGCTTGAAGGAAAGCGCCTGCAGGGGCGACGGTTCGACCGGCGTGCGCGCTCCCGTGCCGGTGTTCTCGATATGCTTCACCAGGTGGGGCCGGTAGATGATGCCCCCGTTGGCAATGATCGCCGTGGCCTGGGCCAGCTGGATCGGCGTGTAGGCGTTGTAACCCTGGCCGATGCCGATGGAGATAGTTTCGCCGGCATACCATTTCTGCTGCTCCGGCTTGCGAAAGCGCTTTTTCTTCCATTCCTGAGAAGGCAGCACGCCCTCCGACTCGCCCTCGATGTCGATGCCGGTGCGGCTGCCGAAGCCCAGCTTGCGCATGAAGCCGGAGATGGCGTCGATGCCCATGTCGCCGGCAAGCACATAGTAGTAGGTATCGCAGGATTGCACGATGGACTTGTACATGTCGACCATGCCGTGCCCGCCCTTCTTGTCGTCGCGGAAGGTATGGCCGCCGAAAGTGAAAAAGCCCGGATCCGAGATGGCCTGTTGCGGCGTACGCTTGCCCAGTTCCAGCGCCGCCAGCGCCATGAAGGGCTTGAATGTCGACCCGGGCGGGTAGGCGCCATTGAGCGCGCGATTCACCATCGGCTTGTCCTCGGAGGTGTTGAGCGCCTCCCAGTCCGGCGGCGATATGCCGTCGACGAACAGATTCGGGTCGTAGCCGGGCACGGACACCAGCGCCAGAACGCCGCCCGTCGAAGGCTCGATGGCCACGAGCGCGCCGCGGCGCTTGCCAAAGGCCTTTTCCGCCACTTCCTGGAGCTTCGCGTCGAGTGTCAGCGTGAGGTTGTTGCCCGAAACCGGCGCCGTACGGGACAACACACGCACGGCGCGGCCGGCGGCATCGACCTCGACCTGCTCGTAGCCGGCCTGGCCGTGCAATTCGAACTCGTACTTCTGCTCCAGCCCGGTCTTGCCGAAATGCACGGTGCCGCGATAGTTGTCCTCGGCATCACTCTTCTCGATCGTGGCGATATCACGATCGTTAATGCGGCCGATGTGGCCCAGGGCATGCGAGGCCAGCGCGCCCTGCGGGTATTGGCGGAACAGGCGCGCCTTGATCTCGACGCCCGGAAAACGAAAGCGCTGGGCGATGAAACGCGCCACCTCCTCGTCTGTCAGGCGCGTGCGGATGGGCAGCGATTCGAAGTTCTTGCTTTCGTCGAGCAGCTTGCGGAAGCGCTTGTGGTCCTTTGGCTGGATGTCGACGAGGGTGGCCAGTTCGCTGATCACGTCTTCCAGGTCGGCCACCTTGCTCGGGGTGATTTCCAGCGTATAGGCGGAATAATTGTGCGCCAGCACCACGCCATTGCGGTCGGCAATGACGCCGCGATTGGGCACGGTGGGCACGATGGAGATGCGGTTGTCCTCGGCCCGCGTCTGGAAATGCTCGTGCTGGATCACTTGCAGCCAGAAAAAGCGGGAGAAGAGCAGGAAAAAGGCGAACAGCACGAAGCCGCCCGCCACGGCCAGGCGCCGCTGGAAGCGGTCGAGCTCCTGTTCCGGATTTCTGAACTCGGCCTGCCTCATCATCAGATCGGGCGATTCTCGTCTTTCTCGACGGGCTGGTACTGCGGCAACAGCAGCACGAAGGTCAGCGGGAACCAGAACAAGGCGCCGCTGAAACTGCCCAGGAAGTAGCTCCAGCCAGGGAAGTCCGCGCCGCCCACCACCCGGGTGACGACCATGACGAGCTGCGTTGCCAGCAGCAGCGGCAGGATGTGCAGCGCCTGCTGCACGAGCGGGAACCAGAGAATGCGGCGCGACAGCCCGCCGGCGGCGTACGACAGCAGCAGGTAGGCCAGCGGATGCTGGCCCATGACGCTGCCGGAAGCGACATCCATCATCAGGCCGACGACGAATGCGGTACCCATGCCGAGGCGCAGGGGTTCGCGCACACTCCAGAAGGCCAGCACCAGCGCCACCCAATCGGGCAGGCCGACGGCGCTGCCCACCGGAATGAGGTTGAGGAAAAACGCCACGGCAAGCGAGAACAGGATGAACCACTGCCGGACGGGCAGCAGGATGCGGCGCGAGCTGTGAGTGGGTTGTATGTTCATCCGTCCCTCCTGCGACTCCGCTTCGGCTTCACCGGTCTGTCGCGAGCCTCCGTTTCCTCCACCTGCCGCTGCAGCGCCTCGCGCAGGCCGAGAATCAGCACCTGGCCATGTTTCTCCACGCCGGCTGCCGGCTCGCAGACGATGCGGGCGAAGGTATAGGCGGCATCGCGGTCGACGCGCAGCACCTTCGCCACCGGCAGGCCGGCCAGGTAGACGCCGTCGAGGCCGGAGGTGACGAGCTGATCGCCGGGCTGAATGTCGGCATTCGCGGCGAGAAAACGCAGTTCAAGCTGTCCGTCCGATGCGCCGAAAAGGACAGTGCGCAGCCCGTTGCGCACGACCTGCACGGGCACCGCCTGGTTCTTGTCGGTAACCAGGGTCACTTCGCTTTGCAAAGGGTAGACGCGCGTCACCTGGCCGAGGACGCCCGCCTCGTCCACCACGGCCTGGCCTGCGACAATGCCATGCTGGCTGCCCTTGTCGACGATGACGCGGCGGGAAAAAGGGTCGCGCGCTGCGTGCAGGATGTCCGCCAGGGTGCTGGTCACCGGCTGCCGGGCCTTCATGTCGAGCAGTTGGCGCAGGCGCTGATTCTCCAGCTCCAGGTGCTGCTGGCGCAGCATCCACTTGGCAGACTCCAGCTCCTTGCGCCTGAGCTCGACGTTCTCCCGCTGCACCGCGGCCAGGCTGGAAAAATAGCCGCCGAGCTGCTCGTAGAGATCGACCGGCGTGTAGGCCGCACGCTGCAGGGGGTAGAGCACGGTCGCCACGCCCTGCCGTGCCAGCTCTAGGTAGCGGTACTTCAGGTCGAGCACCAGCAGGACGAGCGAGAGGATGACGAAGAAGGCAAGCCGTGCCAGCGGCGCGGGGCCTCGCTTGAAGAAGGGGGGCGGCTGGTGGCCGACGACTGACATCTGTCAGTAAGGGGAGAGGGGTGAGGAGTGAGGAGAAAATGCGGGAAGTGCGTTCGGCGCCCGTTGATTTCCCCTCACTCCTCTCTCCTCACGCCTCACTCGTTGGCAAAGATGCTCCCCAGCGTATCCACCTTCTCCAGCGCGATGCCGGAGCCGCGCACGACGCAGGTCAGGGGGTCTTCGGCCACGATGACCGGCAGGCCGGTCTCTTCCATGAGCAGGCGGTCGATGTCGCGCAGCAGCGCGCCGCCGCCGGTGAGCACCATGCCCTTCTCGGCGATGTCGGCGCCCAGCTCGGGCGGCGTTTGCTCGAGGCCAGACTTCACCGCGCCGACGATGGCGTTGAGCGGCTCGGTGAGCGCCTCGAGGATCTCGTTGCTGGAAATCGTGAAGCTGCGCGGAATGCCTTCGGCCAGGTTGCGGCCCTTGACTTCCATCTCCTTGACTTCCGAGCCCGGAAAGGCCGAGCCGATCTGCTTTTTGACCAGTTCTGCGGTGGTTTCGCCGATCAGCATGCCGTAGTTGCGGCGAATGTAGTTGATGATGGCCTCGTCGAACTTGTCGCCGCCGACGCGTATCGAGCCGGCATACACCATGCCGCCGAGCGAGATGACGCCCACCTCGGTGGTGCCGCCTCCCACGTCCACCACCATCGAGCCGGTGGCATCCGATACCGGCATGCCGGCGCCGATGGCGGCGGCCATGGGCTCCTCGATGAGGTAAACCTGGCTGGCCCCGGCGCCCAGCGCCGATTCGCGGATGGCGCGCCGCTCGACCTGGGTGGAGCCGCAGGGCACGCAGATGATGATGCGCGGCGAGGGCGAAAACAGGCGCGAATCGTGAACCTTCTTGATGAATTGCTTGAGCATCTGCTCGGTGACGGTGAAGTCGGCAATCACGCCGTCCTTCATCGGCCGGATGGCGGTGATGCTGCCGGGCGTCTTGCCCAGCATCTGCTTGGCGGAATGGCCAACCGCCATGATCATCTTCTTGGCGTTGGGGCCGCCTTCGGTGCGGATCGCCACCACAGACGGCTCGTTCAGCACGATGCCCTTGCTGCGCACGTAGATCAGCGTGTTGGCCGTGCCGAGGTCGATCGCCAGGTCATTGGAAAAATAGGAGCGGAGAAAACCGAACATCACACTTTGTCCCTGCAGTCAGGTCAGCGAAAAACCAAGCGCCTATGATACTCTATTGCGCTTCGCATTTTTAGTCCCCCGCGCCATGTCCCTCAGCCTCGACCAGGTTCAGCGCATTGCCGAACTCGCCCGCATCGAACTCGCCCCGGGCGAGGCCGAACAGACGCGCGATCAGCTCAACGGCATTTTCACCCTCATCGAGGCAATGCAGGCGGTGAATACCGCCGGCGTCGAGCCGATGGCCCACGCCCAGGACGTCGCCCAGCGCCTGCGCGAGGACCGGGCGGTCGAGATCGACCGGCATGCTGACTTCCAGAAGGTCGCGCCGGAAGTCGAGGCGGGGTTGTATCTGGTGCCCAAGGTAATTGAGTAGGTCGGGCTTAAGCCCGACAAGCCCGCGTCGGCCTGAAGGCCGACCTACACGAAAATGATCAACGCCAGCCTGAAAGAACTCGCCGCCGCCCTGGCGGCCAAACAAGTCTCCAGCGTCGAGCTGGCGAACCAATTCCTCGACCGCATCGCCCGCCTCAACCCCGCCTTGAATGCCTTCATCACGGTGGGCGGCGAGAAAAGCCTGGCGATGGCGCGCGATGCCGACGCGCGCATTGCACGGGGCGAGGCCGGTCCGCTCACCGGCATCCCGGTCGCACACAAGGATATCTTCTGCGCTGAAGGCTGGCTCACCACCTGCGGCTCGAAGATGCTGGCGAATTTCGTCAGCCCCTACGACGCCACGGTGATCGAGCGCTTCAAGGCAGCCGGCACCGTCACACTGGGCAAGACCAACATGGACGAGTTCGCCATGGGCTCGTCCAACGAGACCTCCTTCTACGGCCCGGTGAAGAACCCCTGGGACCCGGGGGCGGTGCCGGGCGGCTCCTCCGGCGGCTCGGCCGCCGCCGTGGCGGCGCGACTGACGCCTGCCGCCACCGGCACCGACACCGGCGGCTCGATCCGCCAGCCGGCCGCGCTGTGCGGCCTGACCGGCCTGAAACCGACCTACGGCGTGGTGTCGCGCTACGGCATGATTGCCTTCGCCTCCAGTCTCGACCAGGGCGGGCCGATGGCGAAAAGCGCCGAGGACTGCGCCCTGCTGCTCAACGTCATGGCCGGCTTCGACGCACGCGACTCCACCAGCCTGGAGCGGCCTGCAGAGGACTATGCACGGGATCTGGACAAGCCGCTCGCCGGCCTGCGCATCGGCGTGCCTAAGGAGTTCTTTGCCGAGGGCCTCTCGGCAGACGTGGCGCAGGCGGTCGAGGCCGCCCTCGCCGAATACCGCAGGCTCGGCGCAACGACGGTCGATATCAGCCTGCCCAACATGAAGCTCTCGGTGCCGGCCTATTACGTCATCGCCCCGGCAGAAGCTTCGAGCAACCTGTCGCGCTTCGACGGCGTGCGCTACGGCTGGCGCGCGCCGGAATACGGCGACCTCGCCGACATGTACTGCAAGAGCCGCGCCCAGGGCTTCGGCGCGGAAGTGAAGCGGCGCATCCTCATCGGCACTTACGTGCTCTCGCACGGCTACTATGACGCCTACTACCTGCAGGCGCAGCGCATCCGCCGCCTCATCGCGCGGGACTTTGTCGAAGCCTTCAAGGACTGCGACCTGATCATGGGGCCGACCGCGCCGACCGTCGCCTTCGATTTGGGCGACAAGGCCGGCGATCCGGTGCAGATGTACCTCTCCGACATCTACACCATCGCGGTCAACCTCGCCGGCCTGCCCGGCATGTCGATTCCCTGCGGCGCCGGAAACCAAGGGCGCCCGGTCGGCCTGCAGATCATCGGCGATTATTTCGGCGAGGCGCGCATGCTCAACGCAGCGCACCAGTACCAGCTCGCCACCGACTGGCACCGCCGCGCGCCACCGATATAAGGGATCCGGCATGACTCGAAAGCTCGCCCTGCTGCTGCCCGTCCTCGTCCTCGGCGCCTGCGCCACGCCCGACAAGGCGCCGCCGCCCGCTGCGGAAGCCCCTCTGCCCGCGCCAGTTGAGACAACGCCGCCTGCCGTGGCCAAGCCAGCCCGGCCCGGCCCCATCCCGGTGCGCCCGCTCAACGTGAAAACCGAGTGCAAGTTCCGCGACGAGACCGGCTACAACGGCGCACTCAAGCTCGACGTGGCGGGCGCGCAGGTGCATGCCTTCGAGGCGAAGGTGAACATCCCGAAACGCGGCGCCTGTCGCTTCGACCTGAAGGACTTCCACCAGACGCGCGAGCTGCCCGCCATCGAGCTGAGCCAAACGCGGGGCAAGTGCATCGTGCGCGTGTGGGAGCAGGGCGAGCGCGTCACAGTGGCCTTCCAGCAATGCGAGAAAATGTGCTCGGGCAGTTCGTATCCCTACCTCTGGCCCATCCTCAACGACCGACGGGACGGGTCCTGCGCCTAGCGCAGGTAAATCATGATGCGCAAACTCCTGTTTCTGCTGCTCGCGGCCGTTCTCGGCGCTTGCGCCGTGATCGAGCGGCCGCCCCCCATTCCGGTGCGCCCGCTCGACGTCAGGGCCGACTGCAGCTATCGCGACGAGACCGGCGGCAGCGGCACGCTCAGGCTGGACGTGGCCGCAGCGCGAGTGCGCACGCTCGAGGCCTGGGTTGATTTCCCGCGGCATGGCGCCTGCCGTTTCGCGCTGAAGGATTTCCGCCAGACCAAGGAAATGCCCTCCATCGAGCTCGTCCAGCCGAACGGTAGCTGCATCGTGCGCATGTGGGAACAGGGCTCGCGCGTCACGGTCGCGTTCCAGCAGTGCGAGAAAATGTGCACCGGCAGCGCCTACGACCAGCTGCTGCCGCTCATCTACGACCGTCGCGACGGCACTTGTGCCTGAATCGAGAGAGAGAAATCATATGGGTACCGCCAACTGGGAGATCGTCATCGGGCTGGAGACCCACGCCCAGCTCAACACGGCCTCGAAGATCTTTTCCGGCGCCTCCACCGCCTTCGGCGCGGCGCCGAACAGCCAGGCCTGCGCGGTGGACATCGCGCTCCCCGGCGTGCTGCCTGTGCTCAACCGCGGCGCAGTGGAGCGCGCCATCCGCTTCGGCCTGGCCGTCGGCGGCACGATCGCCCCGCATTCGGTCTTCGCGCGCAAGAACTACTTCTATCCCGACCTGCCCAAGGGCTACCAGATCAGCCAGTACGAGCTGCCGGTAGTCTCCGGCGGCAGCTTCGCCATAAGAGTCAGCTCCGGCGGCACGGCGACGGAGAAAACCGTCCGCCTCACGCGCGCCCACCTCGAAGAGGACGCCGGCAAATCGCTGCACGAGGACTTCCACGGCAAGTCCGGCATCGACCTCAACCGCGCCGGCACGCCGCTGCTGGAAATCGTCTCCGAGCCGGACATGCGCTCGGCCTCGGAAGCGGTGGCCTACGCCAGGGCGCTGCACGCGCTGGTGCGCTGGATCGGCATCTGCGACGGCAACATGCAGGAGGGATCCTTCCGTTGCGACGCCAACGTCTCGGTGCGGCCGGTGGGCTCCGACGTGCTGGGCACGCGGCGCGAGATCAAGAACCTCAACTCCTTCCGCTTCCTGCAGCAGGCCATCGAATACGAGGCGCGCTGGCAGATCGAGACGCTGGAAGACGGCGGCCGCATCGTGCAGTCCACCGTGCTGTTCGATCCTGCAACCGGGCAGACGCGCGCCATGCGCTCGAAGGAGGAAGCGCACGACTATCGCTATTTCCCCGATCCCGATCTGCTGCCGCTGGTGATCTCCCCCGCCTGGATCGAGGAAGTGAGGGCCGCCATGCCGGAGCTGCCGGAAGAAATGAAGGCGCGCTTCGTGAGTGATTACGGTCTGTCGGCCTACGATGCGGCGGCACTGACTGCCGCGCGCGAGACGGCCGACTTCTTCGAACAGGCCGTGGCTGCGGCCGGTGCCGGCAATGCCAAAGCCTGCGCCAACTGGGTGATGGGCGAACTGGCCGCGCGCCTGAACCGCGAGGAGAAGGACACCGCCGACGCACCCGTCACGCCGCAGCAACTCGCCGGCCTGGTGGCGCGCATTGCCGACGGCACGATCTCCGGCAAGATCGCCAAGGAAATCTTCGACGCACTATGGAATGGCGAAGGGCAGGATGCCGATGCCATCATCGAGGCGAAAGGCCTGAAGCAGATCTCCGACAGCGGCGCCCTCGAAAAGCTCATCGACGACGTGCTGGCCGCCAACCCGAAGTCCGTGGAGGAATTCCGCGCCGGCAAGGAGAAGGCCTTCAACGCCCTGGTCGGACAGGCCATGAAAGCCACCAAGGGCAAGGCCAACCCGCAGCAGGTCAATGAACTGCTGCGAAAAAAACTGGGCACCTGAGCCGGCTCATTTGTAAATCATGGAGTGCAGCAAACCTCCCCCACCCCCTTCCGCGGGAAGGAGGCCGGGGGGATGGCCCGCCCCCACCGACAGCGCTATCAGCAGCTGCGCCGCCCAGTAGGTCGCCAGCGTCAGCGCACGCGCGGCATGGAAGGGCCGACGGAAGCGGTCGACCGCCAGCACGCCGTCCGATACGACGAAGAGGCCGGCGCCCACTGTGGCAGCCAGCGCCGCCACCGAGCCCAGCGCATGCCAGCGCTCCGCCGCCAGGCTCGCCATGGCGGCGATCACGACGACATAGACCGCCACCGGTGCACGCAAGGCTGGCTTCAATCCCGGCCAGATCAGCGCCAACACTACCCCGCCGGCCGCGAAATAGGCAAGCCAGAATGCCGTGGTGGCTGCGAACGGCACCCCCATGCCGAAAGCCCAGGCATAGCAGAGGTGGGCGATCAGGAAGCTGGCAAGGCCGGCGACGAAGCGGTCGCGCGGCAGCATGAGGAAGACATCCCCGGCCGTCGAAAACAACAGGCCTGCGGCGATGGCCCACTGATACGTCGTATGGGCCGGCGGCTGCAGCAGCGCCAACGCCAGGATCAGCAGCGTGGCCAGCGGCTTGAAAACATAGATTTGCCAGCGCCTGCGTGCGTCGAGATAGTGGGCCCTGATCGCCAGGACGGCGGCCAGCATGGCGGAGGCGGCAAGGACTATCGGTATGGAGGTCGGCATCGGCCGGCAGTCAGCGCGGCCGCGTGTCGGTGCCTGGCGGCATGGGGGCCGCAGCCTCGCTTCTGCCTGGTGCCTTCTGCCTGGTCAGTTCCCGGTAACGCGCCCTCTCATCCTCGTAATGGGCCTTGAGCGCCTCGATTTCCTTCAACTTGCTTTCGATCGCCGCCTGTTGCGTTTTCAACTCGGCATCGTTGTCGCGAATTTGCGCCTGCAACTTCGGCGGCATGGTTTTTTTCTTGTAAAACTCCGCCTCGGCGTCAAGTTTCGCCTTCTGCCTGGCAAGCTCGGCCTGCTTGTCATGTGCCGCCTTGATGATTTTCTGCATGTCAGCCACGGCACGGTCGCGCACATAGTCGATATCCTTCTCGCTGGCATACGTGGCGAGCAGCGCGCGGTTCCGGCGATCCTGCTCCAGCCGCTTGAGCTCTTCTTCCTTGGCCTTCTTTTCCTCGGCCTCCTTCTTCTCCCGCTGCGCCGCGGTGAGTGGGGCGTCGATGCGCCTGACCGTCACCCCCTGCCGATTGATCTCGCGGTAGGCGCGGCCGTAGCATTCCTTCGGCAACACATCGGAACAAACCTGTTTGCCGCTGCCGTCATTGCAGCAATAGGTCACGCGTCCCTGCGCCGCCGTCTGCGCGGGCAGCATCGCTACGGTCAGGAGCATCACGGCCGAGCCAAGCCTAAGCATCATTGTTTTATCCCGTATTGTTGCCGATACTGAGTGACTGCTTGCAAATTTTGCGCCAGATCCGCTCGTCCGCCAAGATAAGCCAGCAAGTCGTCCAGCGTTGCCACCGCCACGACCGGCATGGCATACGCCTGCTGCACCTCCTGCACGGCGGACAACTCGCCCTGGCCGCGCTCCATGCGGTCGAGCGCGATGACCACGCCGCAGGGGATGGCGCCGGCGGCGCGGATCAACTCCACCGACTCGCGTACCGAGGTGCCGGCCGAGATCACGTCGTCGACGATGAGCACCCGCCCGGCGGGCGGTGCGCCGATCAGCGTGCCTCCCTCGCCGTGATCCTTGGCCTCCTTGCGGTTGAAGCAATAGGGCAGATTGCGCCCTTTTTGCGCCAGCGCGATGGCTGTCCCGGCCACCAGCGGAATGCCCTTGTAGGCCGGCCCGAAGAGCATGTCGCAGGGCAGCCCCGAGTCGATGATGGCACGGGCATAGAACTCGCTCAGGCGGCCGAGCGAAGCGCCGTCGCTGAACAGCCCGGCATTGAAGAAGTAGGGGCTCAGCCGGCCCGCCTTGGTCTTGAACTCGCCGAAACGCAATACACCGGTTCCGACCGCAAATGCTATGAACTCACCGCTACAATCCATCTTTCCCGCCAGGACATGCCGTAATGCTGCGTATCATAACCCTGAACCTGAATGGCATCCGCTCCGCCGGCCGCAAAGGATTCTTCGATTGGCTGCAGACGCAGAATGCCGACATCGTCTGCCTGCAGGAACTCAAGGCCCAGGTCGGCGACATGGCGCGCGAATTCCTCAATCCCGCGGGTTACTTCGGCTATTTCCATTACGCCGAAAAGAAAGGCTATAGCGGGGTCGGCCTGTACAGCCGGCGCCAGCCCGAGCAGATCAACGAAGGATTCGGTGTCCCCGAGTTTGATGCCGAAGGGCGCTACATCGAAGCAATGTTCGGCAGGCTCTCCATCGTCTCCGTTTATCTGCCGTCCGGCTCCTCCTCGCCCGAAAGGCAGGAGGCCAAATTTCGCTTCCTTGCGCAATTCCGGCCGCATCTCGAGCAGTTGCGGCGCTCAGGCCGTGAAGTGCTGCTGTGCGGCGACTGGAACATTGCCCATCGGGAAATCGACCTGAAAAATTGGAAGGGCAACCAGAAAAACTCGGGGTTCCTGCCCGAGGAACGCGCCTGGATCGGCGGCGTGTTCGACCAGGTCGGCTTCGTCGATGTTTACCGACGCCTTCATCCGGACAGCGAAGGCGAGGCCTATACCTGGTGGTCCAACCGCGGCCAGGCCCGGGCAAAGAACGTCGGCTGGCGCATCGACTACCAGATCGCCACGCCCACGCTGGCTGCGGCGGCACGCCATGCTTCGGTCTTCAAGGACAAATGGTTCTCTGACCACGCCCCCCTGATGATCGACTATGATTATGATCCCGGTTGAATGGCATATTTGCCATCGCCCGTGAAAGCCGGTAGCCTTCAAAACGAATATTCCCCCTTCATCCGGAGTGATTGCCATGACTGAACTGACCGAAGTAAGCAAGGAAAAACTCGTCGCCGATTTCAAAGTCGTCGTTGCCGACGCCGAGGAGCTGCTCAAGGCCACCGCCGGCCAGGCCGGCGAGAAAATGGCCGACCTGCGCGCCAAGCTGCAGGACAACCTGCACCGTGCGCGCCACAGCCTGGCCGAAGCGCAAACCGCCGTGGCGGAAAAAACCCGGCTTGTCGCGCGAGCCACTGACGACTACGTGCATGACAACCCGTGGCGCTCGATCGGCATCGCCGCCGGCATCGGCCTGGTCATCGGCCTGCTCATCGGCCGCCGCTGATACCCGCCTGAACATGCAACACGCCCCTGGCAGCACGGGCAGCGGCGTGGGTGCGCGTCTACGCAGCTACGCCGCCGACGCAATCGGCATCCTGCAGACGCGCCTGGAACTCCTCGCCACCGAGGCTGCAGAAGAAAAACTGCGCCTCGGCACGTTTCTCGGGTACGCCGCGACGGCTTTCTTCTTTCTCGGCTTTGGCGCCGTCTTCCTGGCGCTGCTCATTACCGTACTGCTGTGGGACAGCCACCGCCTGCTGGCACTGGGCATATTCGCAGCGCTGTACCTGGTCATTGGATGCATCGCGGCCCTGGCCGCAGCACGCATCAGCCGGCAGGGATCCCGCCTGTTTTCCGCCAGCATTGCGGAACTGGAACAGGACCGCGACATGATCCGGCCGGACAATGAATCCGAAAATCGTTGAACTCGCCCTGAAGAAGCAGCGCCTGCAGTTGCAGGCGGCAGCGCAGCGCGTGCGCATCCTGCACGCCATCGAGTCGGTCTCGCCCGCATTTGGCGCCGCCGACAAGCTGCGCTCGGCACTCGGCTGGGCCAGGGCGCACCCCGAAGTGCTCGTCGGCACGGGAATCGTCGTCCTCGTGGCGCGGCCGCGCTTCCTTTTTCGCTGGGCCAAGCGCGGCTTCTTCATCTGGGAGGGCGTGCGCCGCCTGCGCAGTGCCATCGAGTCGCGCCTGGCGCCCCGCTAAGGCGATGCGCAGGCAACGACAGGTTGGAGACGGGCAGCACGACGCTGCAAATGTCGTGCACGCCCAGCGGCCGCGGCCCGCTCTCGTCCGCAATGTGCTCGATGCCCAGCAGCGCGAGCGAACCTTCATCCTGCAGGAAGTGCTGAAAGTGAGGGGCCTGATGCCGCTGCTCATGAAGCAGCGCAATGGCCAAAGATGGACCACCGCAGAGCGCCGGGAGTTGATCGAGACGCTGCGGGCGCTTTCGAATCTCTCGCCGTATCTTTTCACGCTTGCCCTGCCCGGCTCGGTGCTGATGCTCCCCCTGCTCGCCTGGTGGCTGGACCGCCGGCGCGGACAGCGCAGCCACTAAGACGTTGATTCTGGCTGTGCCGCCTCGCGCCGCTCTTGCGCGTCCAGCATCCTTTTCACCCACGGCAACAACAGATAGGCCGGAAACGCCAGGAAGAAGGTCAGCAGGAAATACGGCGCATAGCCCAGCGCATGCGCACCCAGGCCCCCGGCCCAGCCCGCCACCGAACGCGATGCGGCAAACACCGAGGAGAGCAGGGCGTACTCGGCGGCGCTGTGCTCACGCCGGACTATGGCCATGAGGAAGGCGAGGAACGCCGCCGTGCCGAGTCCGCCGGTGAAGGATTCCAGCGCGCTGGCGGCGTAGATCAGCGCGCGATGCTCAGGCAGGGGCACGCCGGCCAGCGGGATGACCCACGCCGCCAGGGCGTAGCCGAGGTTCGAGACGGCCTGAGCCAGCCCAAGCACCCACAGCGCCTTGAAGATGCCGGCACGGTCGGCGTACCAGCCGCCGGCCAGCCCGCCGGCAATCGACAGCACCAGTCCGATATTCACCGACACCAGGCCGATTTCCGTGGCGGAAAAACCGGCATCCACCCAGAAGGGCTTCACCATGAAACCCATCGAAGCGTCGGCCAGCTTGAAGATGAGGATGAAGCCGAGCACCGGCAGGATGCCCGGCCGTTGCATCATGTCGGCAAGCGCGCCGAAGAGGGCACCGGTCGGTGCCGCACCGGACGCCGCCGGCTCGCGCCGTCCTGCGGCGAGACGCAGCATGCCGTAGAGGATGGCGGAGAAGGCGGCAATGGCCGGCCACAGCCAGGGCCAGCGACCGGAGAGACGCAAGGCGCCATCCGCCAGCCAGAGCGTGCCGAGGAAGACCATGACGAGCACTGCAGCGGCGCCCGGCTGCGTCAGGAAGCCCCTTAATTCACTAGCGAATCCCGCCGATGCCGGCCGCTCGCGGAACTGTTCGCGCGGCGCCAGCAGGCTGGCACCCGCACAAGCGGCGAAGATGCCCGCGGCACAGAGGAAGGCGCCCGGCCAGCCGAGCAGGTCGGAGGCCATCAGCACCCCGCCCGAGGTGATCATGCCGGCACGGTAGAAACCGATGCGCAGGCCATTGCCGCGCCCCATCTCGTCGCGACGCAGCAGTTCGATGGTGTAGGCGTCGATGGCGATGTCGTTGGTGGCCGAGAGCACGGCGAAGACCGCGATGGCCGCCCAGACCCAGTAGGGCAGGCCGGCGGAGGCGGCAAAGGCGATCATGACGACGCCCATGGCCAGGTCGGCGGCGGCCATCCAGCGACGGTGATGACGGTAGTGATCCACCGCCGGCGCCCAGAGGAACTTCAGCGTCCACGCCAGGCCGAGCAGGGAGAGCATGCCGATGCTGCGCAGATCGACGCCCTGCTGGCGGAAATAGACCGGGAAGATCTCGTAGAACACGCCGAGCGGGAACCCTTCGGCGAAATACAGCACCGCGACCCAGAAAAACTTCGAGCGCAGCAGGGGGCCGCGTGGCAACTCAGCCTCCCCGGCCGAGCCGGTAGGCGGCGATGCTGGCGTTCAGGTTCGGATCCTCGGTGACCACCCGTTCGCCGTCGAAGGCCAGGCGCTCGCGGATGGCGATGCCAAGCTGCGCGCACAGTGCCTCGAAATCGGCCAGGGTGAAGAAGCGCACGTTGGGCGAGTTGTACCATTGATAGGGCAGGATTTTCGACACCGGCATGCGGCCCGCGGCGATTGCCTCGCGGTGGCTGC
>PHCS01000012.1:51294-51931 GCA_002840845.1 Betaproteobacteria bacterium HGW-Betaproteobacteria-14 | reverse complement strand
TTCGTCGCCAGGCACATGGCGATCTCGAGCTGGCGCTGCTCGCCATGCGAGAGCGTGGCGGCGACGCGGTCGCGCCGGTGGGCCAGGCCGGCGGCCTCCATGGCCTCGCTGGCTTGTCGGTTGATGTCACCGAACACGCCCGCGCCCTTCCACACGCGCCAGGCGCGCGGCGTGCGCGACTGCGCCGCCAGGCGGCAGTTCTCGAACACCGTGAAGGGCAGGAAGATGTTGGTCTTCTGGTAGCTGCGGCCGACGCCCAGGCGCGAAATGGTGTCGGATCTCAGGCCGGCGATGTCGCGTCCCTCGAACTGCACCGTGCCGGAAGTCGGCGGCAGGTCGCCCGAGAGCAGGTTGGTCAGGGTGGATTTTCCCGCGCCGTTCGGCCCGATCACGGCATGCACTTCGCCGACATGCAGTTCCACCGACACCTTGTCGACGGCCACCAGTCCGCCGAAGCGCTTGGTCAGGTCGGTCGTGCTGAGGATGGGGCTCATGACTTGTCCTCCGCACCTTCCTCGATCGGTTCTTCGTCCGCCTCGATGATTTCCGGTTTTCGGCCGAGTCGCTGCAGCAGGCCGGCCAGGCCTTGCGGCAGGTACATCGCCACGAGGATGATGAAGATGCCCATGGCCAGCTG
>PHCS01000012.1:0-51247 GCA_002840845.1 Betaproteobacteria bacterium HGW-Betaproteobacteria-14 | reverse complement strand
AAGCGCCGATCACCGGACCGTAGAGCGTGCCCATGCCGCCGAGGATGACCATCATCATCACCTGCCCCGACTTGTGCCAGGACAGGATCTCGGGGTTCACGAAGCCGAACTGCACCGCCGCAAGGTAGCCGGACAGGCCGCCCAGCGCGCCGGCCAGCACGTAGCTGGCCAGCTTGTAGCGGAAGACCGGGAAGCCGAGTGCCTGCATGCGGTGCTCGTTCACCTTGATGCCGACCAGCGCGCGGCCGAAGGTCGAGCCGAGCACCCGGCGCAGCAGCAGGTACACCCCGGCCATCAGGATCAGCACGACATAGTAGAAGTGCTCGACGCTGTCCAGGTTGGCCAGAACGAAATCGCCGATCTTGAGTTCCGGCTTGTTGTAGATGTAGATGCCGTCCGAGCCGCCGCCGAAGCCGGTATCGTGAAAAACGAAGTACAGCATCTGCGCGAAGGCCAGCGTCACCATGATGAAGAAAATGCCGCGCGTGCGCAGCACCAGCAGTCCGGTAACGAGGGCGAACAGGGCGCACAAACCCATCGCCGCGGGCAGCGACCACCACAGGCTGGCCGCCTCGTACTTCGGGCCCATCAGGGCGAGCGCATAGCCGGCCAGGCCGAAATAGGCGGCATGGCCGAAGCTCACCAGCCCGGTGTAGCCGATCAGCAGGTCCAGGCTCATCGCGAAGATGGCCAGGATCATCACCTTGGCGAGGAGCTGGATGTAGAAGGTGCCGCCGACGAAGGGAAACAGCACCAGCAGCAGCGCGGCGACGAGAAAGACGATGCGGGACGTGCGCGGCGACAGCATCTCAGGCCTTCCCGAACAGTCCGGCCGGACGCCAGACCAGCACGACGGCCATCAGCACATACACGATCATGCCGGCCACTTGCGGCAGGAACACCTGGCCGAAGGTATCGGCCAGGCCGATCAGGAGCGAGGCGGCCATGGCGCCTTTCACCGAGCCGATGCCGCCGATCACCACCACCACGAAGCAGACGATCAGTACCTGCCCGCCCATGTTGGGGAACACCGAGGAGAGCGGCGCATTGATCATGCCGGCGAACCCGGCCAGGGCCACGCCCATGGCGAAAATCAGCGTATAGATCAGCTTGATGTTGATGCCGAGCGATTGCACCATGTCGCGGTTGGAACTGCCGGCGCGGATCATCATGCCGAGCCGCGTGCGCTGTATCAGCAGGTAGAGCCCGAATGCCAGCAGCAGGCACACGCCCGAGATGAACAGGCGGTAGACCGGATAGGAAAGCGTGTCGGTGAGCGGGATCGAGTAGCTGAGCAACTCGGGCACCGGCACGCCATGCACGTCGTCGCCCCAGATCATGCTGCGCAACTCCTCGAAGACCAGGATCAGGCCGTAGGTGAGCAGCACCTGGTAGAGGTGGTCGCGCTCGTAGAAACGGCGGATCACCAGCCACTCCAGCGCCATGCCGAGCACGACGGTGAGCGGGATGCCGACGAGGATCGCCGTCAGCAGGTTGCCCGTCAGGCTGGCCAGCGACCAGGCCAGGTAGGCGCCGACCATGTAGAAGCTGCCATGGGCAAGATTGATGATGCCCATGATGCCGAAGATCAGCGTGAGCCCCGAGGCGACGAGAAACAGCAGCAGGCCGTATTGCAGGCCATTCAACAGCTGGATAAGGAGGAAGGCGAAATCCATCGGACGGACGCAAAAACGGCGGCAGGTGCCTGCCGCCGTTTTGGTCAATGACAGTTACATCTTGCAGCCGCGTGCCGGATCAGCCAGCGCCTTCCAGGCCACGCCCTGCACCTTGCTCTCCTTGCCGACCACCTTGCGCAGATACATGTCCTGCACCGGGTTGTGGGCCTTGGACAGCGTGAAGGAGCCGCGCGGGCTGTCGATCTTGGCCGTTTCCATAGCCTTGATCATTTCCGCCTTCTTCGACACGTCGCCCTTGACGGCCTCGAGGCCGGCGGCCAGCAACTGGCCGGCGTCGTAGCCCTGCACGGCGTACACGTCGGGCTGCAGCTTGTAGGTCTTGGCGTAGGCCAGGCGGAAGGCATTGTCCTTCTTGGTGTTCAAACCGTCGGCGTAGTGCAGCGTGGTCTCCACACCTTCGCCGGCATCGCCCACCGCGTCGAGCACGCCGTCGGTGAGGAAGCCCGAACCGTAGAGCGGAATCTTGCCCTTGAGGCCGGCAGCCTGGTAGTCCTTGAGGAACTTGGCCGCGCCGCCGCCGGCAAAGAAGGCAACCACGGCATCAGGCTTGATGCTGGCGATCTCGGTCAGCAGCGCCTGGAACTCCACCTGCGGGAACGGCACGTACAGTTCCTTGATCAGCTTGCCGCCCTCTTTCTCGAAACCCTCCTTGAAGCCCTCCATCATCTGCTCGCCAGCGGCGTACTTCCAGGTGATGAAGACGGCATTCTTGTGGCCCTTGGCCTTGAGCACCTTGCCGAGGGCGTGGGTTGTCTGCCAGTTGGAGAAGGAAGTGCGGAAAATATTCGGTGCGCACAGCGGACCGGTAACCTGGTCGGCGCCGGCATTCGGGTTGATCCACAGCGTGCCGGATTCGCGGATCACCTTGGCCATGCCCATGGCCACGCCGGAGTGCACGGTGCCGATGATGACATCGACCTTGTCGCGCTGCACCAGCTTGTTGGCGTTTTCAGGCGCCTTGGCCGGATTGGATTCATCGTCGACGACGAAGTATTCGATCTCGCGTCCGCCCAGCTTGCCGCCGCGCTCCTCGACCGCCAGCTTGAAGCCGTTGGTGATCGCGTTGCCGAGCGCCGTGAAGGTGCCGGTGTAGGGCAGCATGAGGCCGACCTTGATCTTGTCGGCCGCTTGCGCCAGATTGAACGGTGCCAGCGTGCCGATGGCGGTGGCAACGGCGATGGCCGCCGTGCCTTTCAGCAACCCGCGGCGGTTGAAACCCTGTTTTTCGTTTTGGCTCATCTCACTCCTCCTGTATTGATGATTGTGCGGATCTCAGCGCCGTTTTTCGCTTCGTTCTGTTTGAATTCGCCGCTGAGCGCATGGTCTTCTATAACAGCATGTCCGCCTGCCTGCGTCAAGGCTGATGAGGGACTCGTACAGTCTAGTGGGCCAGTGTCAAATCGAGGTCATGGGTTTGTCAAATCTTTGTCAAATCAGCCCCCAAGTGCGAGGAATACCCGTGTTCCGCCCTCCTCGCGCCGCTCGATGCCGACCTGCCAGCCGGCCTGCTCGCAGATCCGCTTGACGATGGCCAGTCCCAGGCCGAAACCATCCCCCCCGCGTGCATCGCCGCGCTGGAAGCGACGGAACAGTTCGGGAATCCTGTCCGGCGCGACGCCCGGCCCCGTATCGGTGATCTCCACTTTCGCGCCCCGTGATCGCACCTGGACAGTTCCGGCCTCGGTGTAGCTGACCGCGTTGGCCAGAAGATTGGTCAGCACGACGTGGAGCGCCCGCTTCGGCACGCGAACGGCCAGGCTCCCGGGCATATCCACCTGCAAATTCAGCCCCTTCGCCACGGCGCGCTCACGAACGCTGTCCACCGCCTCCTCGATGCACTCCCGCAGATCCACCTCGCTGCTGATGCCATCCGCCTCTTCACGCGCCATGAGCAGGAAAGCGTTCACCAGTTCGCCCAGACGCATTGCGGCGGCGGCGATCTTCTCCACCCTGGCGCGCGACCTGGGCGGCAAGGCCGCGTCCTCCAGCATCAGTTCGCAGCTGGTCTGCAGTGCCGTCAGCGGCGTGCGCAGCTCATGGCTGACATCGGCGGTAAACGCGCGCTCCCGCTCCAGCAGGCTCGCAGTACGCTCGTGGTAGCCGTCGAAGGCCGCCGCCAATTCGGCCACCTCGCGTTCGGGATAATGCCGTTCCAGCACCTCGCCTTCGGCCGATTCATCGAGCTGCCGCACCCGCCTGGCCAGGTCTTCGATCTGATGCGTCAGCCGGCCGGAGAGCCAGAACCCGATGAGCACGGTGGCGAGGACGGTCAGCGCCGCGCTCAGCGCCAGCACCAGGGTGAAATGACGCCCCCTTTCCTGGTGAAGCGTCACGGAATAGGCAATATAGAAGCGCGTATGGCCGATCTCCCTCACTTCGACGCGATACAGGTCCCGATCCTCGCCACTGTAGACGTCATGAAATCCCGGCGGAAGCTCGCGCAATTCGGCAGGGAGAGCGCGCTGCTCCAGCGGTTCGCGGGCCACATAGGTGTGGATCAGCCAGCTCGCGCGAAACCACTTGCGCAGCGCGAGCGCCTCGGTATCCGGCCTGACCTCGTAGCGCTGCAGTTTCCGGTAAGGCGGACCGTCGAGGGAAAAGCTCCGTTCGTACTGCTGCAGCAGAATCTCCATCTCGTCGGAGACGATCTGGTCGATCAGTTGGGATTCCTGGTGGCGGCTTAGCTGATGGATCACTAAAGCATGAAGCAGCACCAGCACCACGCCCGCCAGCGCGAAGGTGACGGCGAACTTGAGGCGCAGGCTATGCCGGACGGGCATCGGCATCGGCAACGGCAAAACGGTAGCCAATGCCGTGAACGGTCTCGATGGGCGAGCCGCCGCGCGAATCGGTCAGGGCGCGCCGCAGCATGTGCATGTGGCTGCGCAGCGAATCGCTCTGGGGATGCTCGTCGCCCCACAGCTCCTGCTCGAGCTCGTCACGGCTATAGACGCGGTTCGGCGCCGAGATCAGCACCTCGAGCAGGCGCAGGCACTTGCGGGAGAGATGCACCGGACGCCCCTCCACCGTGACGGCGAGCGTGGCCGGATCGTAGGCGATGGTGTCGAAGCACAGCTTGCGCTCGATGACGCGCCCGCGCCGGCGGGCAACGAGCGCGTTGAGCCGCGCCTCGACTTCGCGCAAGGCAAAGGGCTTGACGAGGTAGTCGTCGGCGCCGCACTCGAACGCTGCCAGCTTGTCCTCGAGCACGTCGCGCGCCGTAAGGATCAGGATCGGCACGTCGCGCTTGGCCTCCTGGCGCAATTTGCGGCACAGGCACAGGCCGTCCATGCCCGGCAGCCCGAGGTCGAGGACGATCGCATCGAACTCGCTGGATACCGCCAGGTGCATGCCGCTGACGCCGTCGCGCGCCAGGTCGGCGACGTTGCCCTTGCTCTCGAGGAACTCGTAGAGGTTGGTCGCGATGTCGAGATCGTCTTCGATGATCAGGACACGCATGTCGCCTCCGCCGGGATCAGCGCAGCTTGAAGCGCTGGATCTTGCCGGTCGCCGTCTTCGGCAGTTCGCCGACGAAATCCAGCCAGCGCGGATACTTGTAGGGCGCCAGCTTGTCCTTGACGTGCTGCTTGAGCTTGTCAGCCAACGCCTCGGAAGCTTCGAAGCCGGGTTTGAGCACCACATAGGCCTTGGGCTTGATCAGCTCGTCGGTGTCGGCATGCGCCACCACGGCAGCCTCCAGCACGGCTTCGTGCGTCATCAGGGCGCCCTCGACCTCGAAGGGGGAGACGTAGATGCCGGAAACCTTGAGCATGTCGTCCGAACGGCCGCAGTACTGAAAGTAGCCGTCCTCGGCCTCGATGTACTTGTCGCCGCTGCGGGTCCACTCGCCCATGAAGGTGTGGCGCGACTTCTCGCGATTGTTCCAATAGAGGATCGCCGAAGTGGGTCCATTGATCTGCAGCTCGCCGATCTCGCCCTGCTTCACCGGTTTGCCGTCCTCGCCGATGAGGCGGATGGCATAGCCGGGCACCGCCTTGCCGGTCGTGCCGTAGCGCACTTCGCCGGGACGGTTGGAGAGGAAGATGTGCAGCATCTCGGTGGAGCCGATGCCATCGAGGATCTCGATGCCGAAATGCTCCGTCCAGCGCTTGCCGATGTCCGCCGGCAGCGCCTCGCCGGCCGAAGTGGCCACGCGCATGCGCAGGTCTTCGCGCTTGGGCAGTTCAGGGCTGGCAAGCAGCGCGGCATACAGCGTCGGCACGCCGTAGAAGATGGTCGGCTTGTGCTCGCGCAGGCGCTTGAACACCGACTGCGGCGTCGGCCGCTCGGCCATCAGTACCGCCGTGGCGCCGACCGACATCGGGAAGGTCAAGCCGTTGCCCAGGCCGTAGGCGAAGAACAGCTTGGCGGCGGAAAACACCAGGTCGTCCTCGCGGATTCCGAGCACGCCGCGCGCGTACAGTTCGGCCGTCTGGATCAGGTGCGAATGCAGGTGCACCGTGCCCTTGGGCGTACCGGTGGAGCCGGAGGAATACAGCCAGAAACACATGTCGTCGGCCGTCGTCGACGCCGGCTCGAACTGCGCGGATGCCTTCGCCATCAGGTCGGCCAGGCGCAGCCTGCCCTTGGCGTCGCTGCCGGAGACGATGACGTGCTTGAGGTGCTTGTGCTTGCCGACGATCGCCTCGAACTGGGGCCACAGGGCTTCGGAGACGATCAGTGCGCTGGCGCGCGAATCGCCGAGCATGAAGTCGTAGTCTGCGGCGGTGAGCAGCGTGTTGGCGGCGATCGGCACCACGCCGGCCTGGATGCTGCCGAGGAAGGCCGTCGGGAAATCGATGGTGTCGAGCAGGCACAGCATGATGCGCGACTCCTGCTCGAGACCGAGGCCGGCGAGCACGTTGCCGAAGCGGTTCACCCGCTCGGCCAATTCGCCGTAAGTCGTGCTGCCCGCATCGTCGATAAAGGCCGCCTTGGCTCCGCGACCCGCCTGCAGGTTGCGTTGGATCAGGTCATAGGCGGCGTTGTAGTCGCGCGGCACCTTGACGCGTGGCGGCGAAACGCTGTGGTCGGCCGTGGATAGCTGCGGCATTTTCTGCTCCTCCTTTTTTGTAGGTCGGCCTTCAGGCCGACAGCCGTCGTCGGGCTGAAGCCCGACCTACTTGGTGAATTCTATCGCGCCGTCTGGCAGGAGGTAGAGCACGATGGCCTTGCCGCCGGTCACGGTCGGAGAATGGGCGTGGTCGGCAGGATAGACCAGCCATCCCTTGCCTCGGCCGTCGAACTTCGCTTCGGCATCGAGCGGCATGATCATGTCGATTTCGCCTTTCGGATGGCGGTGGTGCGGGCCCTTGCAATCGTCCATCTCGACGACGTCGACGCTGAAGCCGTGGATCGCGTCGCTCGGCTTGATGACACGGCCGAACTTGATGCCGCCCGCCTCCCGGTTGCACATCCAGCCGGCCGCAATGGCAGCCTTGCACGCATCGAAAATGCGATTGAATTCGGGCCCGTCCGGCGGAAATTCCGTGTTGAGACGTGCATCCAGCTGATCGTCCAGGACCTGACCGGCAATGCGTGCGGTAACGCCGGCAATCAGGGAAGTAAACTCTTCTACTGTGTTATTTCCCATTTCTGGCTAACCTTTATCTTAAGTTTGCAGTATAGTTCCTGAAGTCATTGCCATTATCCGCTCTAGCCAGCTTGGTAGCCTGCGGAAACACCAGAAATCGCATTGGCTGGATGGCAAATAGCCATGTATTGGCCAGTATAATGCATAACAACGATATGGCAAGTGCTATAGTGCATCATATGGTGCTAATATGCCAGCGCATATTACGCACCCGAACCAAGGGGGAAACGCAATGATGGCCGAATCCTCGCAAATAGCAGCCGATTCCTTGCAGGAAGAGCATAACTACTTGCAGCAACTTGGTGCGCGCGTTCGCGATGCCCGTACCCGCCTTGGCCTGTCACGCAAGGCGCTGGCAGGCAAATCCAGCGTCTCGGAACGCTATCTGGCCCAACTTGAAAGCGGACAGGGCAACATTTCCATCCTCCTGTTGCGCCAGGTGGCGGCCGCGCTGGATTGCCCGCTGACGGAACTGCTCAGCGAGCGGGACGGCCATCCCATCGAACTGACCCTTCTGATTCAGTACCTCGAGAAGCTCTCGCCGAAAAAGCTGCTGCAGGCGAAAGCCATCCTCTCCAGCGCCTTCGGCGAACCGGATCCGCAATCCCGCCGCAACCGCATCGCCCTCATCGGACTGCGCGGCGCCGGCAAATCCACCCTCGGACGGCGCCTGGCCGGCAGCCTCGGCGTGCCCTTCGTCGAACTCGACGACGAAATCGAGCGCGAATCCGGCATCCCCTCGTCGGAAATCTTCTCCCTCTACGGCCAGCAGGCCTACCGCCGCTTCGAAAAACGCTGCCTGGAGCGCATCATCGAGCATCACGAGCAGGTCGTGATCGCCGCCGGCGGAGGCCTCGTCACGGAGGCGCCCACCTACGAACTGCTGCGCTCGGCCTGCTACACGGTATGGATCAAGGCAAGCGCAGAGGAGCACATGCAGCGCGTCATCGCCCAAGGCGACATGCGCCCCATCACCGGACGGGAGGAAGCCATGGCCGACCTGCGCCGCATCCTGGCGGAACGCAACGACCTGTACGGCCTGGCCGACGCCGTCATTGACACCTCAAATAAAACAGTTGACGCAAGTCAAGAAGAGTTGCAGAATATGTATAATATTTCGACATAAAGCTTCTGTCTGCACTTTAGTTCATCTTGTGCTGACGGGGGCGGCAACCCACGGAGGCACTGAGATGATCACGTACGAAACCGATCCTTCCCATTACGCACACTGGCGACTGGCCTTCGACGGCCCCATCGCCACGCTGACCCTGGACATCCAGGAAGACCGCGGCATTCTCCCCGGCTACAAGCTCAAGCTGAATTCCTACGACCTGGGCGTCGACATGGAACTGCACGACGCCGTGCAGCGCATCCGCTTCGAGCATCCCGAGGTGAAGTGCGTCGTCATCACCAGCGGCAAGGCGCGCATGTTCTGCTCGGGCGCGAACATCTACATGCTGGGCCTGTCGACCCATGCATGGAAGGTGAACTTCTGCAAATTCACCAACGAGACGCGCAACGGCCTGGAGGATTCCAGCGAGCACTCCGGGCTCAAGTTCCTCGCCGCGCTGAACGGCGCCACCGCCGGCGGCGGCTACGAGATGGCGCTGGCCTGCGATGAGATCGCCATGATCGACGACCGCTCCACCGCCGTCAGCCTGCCCGAGGTGCCGCTGCTGGGCGTGCTGCCCGGCACCGGCGGCCTCACCCGACTGGTGGACAAGCGCAAGATGCGCCGCGACCTCGCCGACGTGTTCTGCACCACCTCCGAGGGCGTGCGCGCCGAGCGCGCGCTGGAATGGAAGCTGGTCGACCACATCGCCAAGCCGCAGCAGTTCGAGGAGCTGGTGAAGGCCCGCGCCGCCGAACTGGCCAAGCAGTCGGATCGCCCCGGCGGCCAGGGCATCGCCCTGACGCCGCTCAAGCGCACGGATGACGACAAGGGGTATCACTACACCCATGTCGATGTGGCCATCGACCGCGACACGCGCATCGCCACGCTGACCGTGTCGGCGCCGATGGGCCGCCAGCCCGACGAACTGGAGGAGATCCTCACGCAGGGTGCGCGCTGGTGGCCGCTCGCCATGGCGCGCGAGCTGGACGACGCCATCCTCATGCTGCGCACCAACGACCTCGACGTCGGCCTCTGGCAGATCAAGACGCGCGGCGACCTCGCCGCCGTGCTGGAAGCCGATGCGACCCTGCAGAAGTTCAAGGACAACTGGTTCGTGCGCGAGACGATCGGCATGCTGCGCCGCTGCCTGCGCCGGCTCGACGTCTCCTCGCGCTCGATGTTCGCCGTGCTCGACGAGGGTTCCTGCTTCGGCGGCCTGTTCTTCGAACTAGCGCTGGCCGCCGACCGCAGCTTCATGCTGCAGATCGAGGATGACGTCGCCCGTGCGCCGAAGATCGCCCTGTCGGAAGCCAACTTCGGCCTCTTTCCCATGAACAACGGCCTCTCGCGCCTGGCCACCCGCTTCGCCGACGATGCCGCCCCCGTGTCCGCCGCGCACGCCGCCATCGGCAAGAACCTGGCGGCAGACCAGGCCGCCGAGCTCGGCCTCGTCACCTTCGTGCCGGATGAGCTCGACTGGGACGAGGAACTGCGCATCGCCTTCGAGGAACGCACGGCCCTCTCGCCGGATGCGCTGACGGGCATGGAAGCGTCCTTGCGCTTCGCCGGCGGCGAGACCATGGACACGCGCATCTTCGGCCGCCTTACCGCCTGGCAAAACTGGATCTTCAACCGTCCCAACGCCGTCGGCGAGACAGGCGCGCTGAAGGTGTACGGCACGGGCGCGAAAGCGAAATTCAATTGGGAGAGGGTGTAACCCCTCACCCAAACCCTCTCCCCGGCGGGGAGAGGGCCACAGACAGCCCAAACGGAGAATAGACACCATGAGCATCGATTACAGCCAGAAAATCCCCAACAACGTCGACCTCGCGTCGAACAAGACCCTGCAGCGCGCCCTCGAGCACTGGCAGCCCGCCTACCTCGACTGGTGGAACGAGATGGGGCCGGACAAGACCACCACCGCCGAGGTCTACCTGCGCACCGCCATCAGCGTCGACCCGAAGGGCTGGGCGCACTTCGACTACGTGAAAATGCCCGACTACCGCTGGGGCATCTTCCTCGCGCCGCAGGAAGCCGAGCGCAAGGTGAACTTCGGCGAATACATGGGCCAGCCGGCCTGGCAGGAAGTGCCGGGCGAATACCGCTCCACCCTGCGCCGCATCATCGTCACCCAGGGCGACACCGAGCCGGCCTCGGTCGAGCAGCAGCGCCACCTCGGCATGACCTGCCCCTCGCTCTACGACATGCGCAACCTGTTCCAGGTGAACGTCGAGGAAGGCCGCCACCTGTGGGCCATGGTGTACCTGCTGCACGCCCACTTCGGCCGCGATGGGCGCGAGGAAGGCGAGGCCCTGCTCGAGCGCCGCTCCGGCGACGCGGACAACCCGCGCATCCTCACCGCCTTCAATGAGAAGACGCCGGACTGGCTGTCCTTCTTCATGTTCACCTTCATCACCGACCGCGACGGCAAGTTCCAGCTCGCCGCCCTGGCCGAATCCGGCTTCGACCCGCTGGCACGCACCTGCAAGTTCATGCTCACCGAGGAAGCGCACCACCTCTTCGTCGGCGAGTCCGGCATCAGCCGCATCATCCAGCGCACCTGCGAGACGATGGCGCAGCACAAGACGGACGATCCGGCCAAGCTGCGCGCCATGGGCGTCATCGACCTGCCGACGCTGCAGAAATACCTCAACTTCCACTACAGCGTGACCAGCGACCTCTACGGCGCGGAGATATCGTCGAACGCCGCCTCCTTCTACACCAACGGCCTGAAGGGACGCTACGAGGAAACCAAGCTCGGCGACGACCACCGCCTCGACGGCTCGGAGTACCCGGTCATGGAAGTGGTCGGCGACAGGATCATCACCAAGCAGGTGCCGGCGCTCACTGCGCTCAACGAGCGCCTGCGCGACGACTGGGTGAAGGACGTGCAGGGCGGCATCGACCGCTGGAACCGCGTGCCGGAGAAGCTCGGCATCCCCTTCCGCTTCACGCTGCCGCACAAGGGCTTCCACCGCAAGATCGGCGTCTTCGGCGAGCTGCACCTCAGCCCCGAGGGCAAGGTGATTTCCGAGGCGGAATGGACGCACAAGCACCGCGACTGGCTGCCCACCGAGGAGGACCGCGCCTTCGTGCAGTCGCTCATGGGCCGCGTCGCCGAGCCGGGCAAGTTCGCCAACTGGATCAGTCCGCCCGCCCGCGGCATCAACAACCAGCCGATCGACTTCGAGTACGTGAGATTCAACTGAGGCTTGCAAGGAACTGCAGTCATGACAGACATTGTCAAGCAGCACCTCATCGATCCGGGCATCTGCATCCGCTGCAACACCTGCGAGGAGACCTGCCCGGTCAACGCCATCACGCACGATTCGCGCAACTACGTCGTGATGGCCGAGATCTGCGAGGACTGCCGCGCCTGCGTGCCGCCCTGCCCCACCGGCGCCATCGACAACTGGTTCCCCATCGAGCAAGGCAAGCCCTACACGCTGGAGGAGCAGTACTCCTGGGACGAACTGCCGGCGCCGGAGGCGCCGCCCATGGCAACCACCGCTGCCGAGCCGGAGGACGTGGCGCGCCTGACCAGCGAAGCCACATCCGGCCAGGGCGGCCCGGTCGCGGCGCCGTGGTCGGCGGAGAAACCCGTCGTCAATCTCTACAACGAGAAGAATCCGATCAGCGCCACCGTGGCCGGCAACTTCCGCCTCACCGGCGAGGATGCCAGCGCCGACATCCGCCACATCGTGCTCGACTTTGGCGGCGTGCATTTCCCCCTGCTGGAAGGCCAGAACATCGGCATCCTGCCGCCCGGCACCGATGAAGCCGGCCGGCCGCACCATGTGCGCCTCTACTCGGTGGCCAGCCCGCGCGAGGGCGAGCGCCCCGGCTATCACAACTGCGCCATCACGGTGAAGCGCGTCACTGCCGACCACGAGGGCAAGCCGGTCAAGGGCGTCGGCTCCAACTATCTGTGCGACCTGAAGAAGGGCGACAAAGTGCAGGTGATCGGCCCCTTCGGCGCCGCCTTCCTCATGCCGAACCATCCCGGCAGTTCGCTCATGATGATCTGCACCGGCACCGGCTCCGCGCCGATGCGCGCCATGACCGAGCGGCGGCGCCGGCGCATCGAGAAGAAGGAAGGCGGCGAACTGATGCTGTTCTTCGGCGCCCGCGCACAGGATGAGTTGCCCTACTTCGGCCCCCTCATGAAGCTGCCGAAGGATTTCATCGACATCAACTTCGCCTTCTCGCGCGTGCCCGGCAAGCCCAAGCAGTATGTGCAGGACCTCATCCGCGCCCGCCACGACGACGTCTGGCGGCAGTTGCAGGACGAGAACTGCTACATCTACCTGTGCGGATTGAAGGGCATGGAGAAAGGCGTCGACGAAGCCTTCCGCGATGTCTGCCGCCAGCACGGCGGCGACTGGGACAAGCTGCTGCCGCAGCTACGGGAAAAGAGCCGGTATCACGTCGAGACGTATTGAGCGGCGCTCGTCATTCCCGCGGAGGCGGGAATCCAGTAGTTTTCAGCAAAGCTGGATCCCCGCTTTCGCGGGGATGACGGACTCGGCCGCTCCCACAATAGTCAGCCGCCGGAATACGGCGAGCTTTTCCTCGGAAAAGGTCAGCCCGCGGCCTTCACCTCGACTACCACCTTCCCGGTGGCATGGCCAGCCGCGCTGTACGCCAGCGCCTCGCGCACCTGCGCCAGCGGGAACACCTTGTCGATGATCGTCCTCACGGTTCCCGCCTCGAGCAGGCGGCCGATCTGGGCGAGCTGCTCGCCGCTCGGGTGCATGAAGAGGTATTCGTAGCGCACGCCGTGGCGCTTCGCCAGGCGCAGGGTCTTGCGGCTGAGGAAGTCGAGCAGCATGGCCAGGAGGGGATTCAGTCCGAATTCACGCACCAGGCGGCCGTCCGGCTTGCCGGCGATGCTCACCAGCGCGCCGCCGCGCTTGAGCACGGCGAAGGAGCGGTGCTGGATCTCGCCGGCCTGGGTATCGAAGACCAGGTCATAGTCGCTGACGAAGTCCTCGAAGCGCTGCGTCTTGTAATCGATGACGGTGTCGGCGCCCAGGCTGCGCGCCAGTTCCATGTTGCGCGCGCCGACCGTGGTGGCAACCGTCAGCCCGGCATGGCGGGCGAACTGGATGGCGAAGCTGCCCACCCCGCCCGAGCCGCCGTGGATCAGCACCTTCTGCCCGGCTTGCAGGCCCCCGACCTCGAACAGCGCCTGCCAGGCCGTGAGGCCCGCCAGCGGCACCGCCGCCGCCTCGATGTGCGAGAGGTTCGCCGGTTTCGCGGCGGCATCCGCCTCGGCCACCAAGGCGAACTCGGCGAAGGCGCCGATGCGCTGCTTGTCCATGCGCGCGAATACCGCGTCACCCGGCTTGAAGCGCGTCACGCCGGCGCCGACCGCCTTCACCACGCCGGAGAAATCATTGCCGAGGATGAGCGGAAAGCGGAAGGGCACGATCATCTTCAGCATGCCGTCGCGGATCTTGAAGTCCACCGGGTTCACGCTGGCGGCATGCACCTCCACCAGCAGTTCGCCCGGCCCCGCCTGCGGCATCGGCTGCTCGCCCAGTTCCACGACATCGTTGCCACCGTAGCGGCGGATGAAGGCGGCTTTCATTTGGCGAGCAGGAATTCGCTGACCACCGCCACCTGCGCCTCGTCGAGGAACATCGGCGCGTGTCCCACGCCGGGAATCTCGGCGATCAGGGCTTTCGGGCCGCGCTGTCCCATCTCCATGCAGGTCGCGTGCGAGAGCAGGTCGGACTCGGCGCCGCGCACCACCTGCGTCGGGCAGCGGATGGCGTCGTAGAGCGGCCACAGGCTGACGTCCTCGTCGCTCATTTCCTTGCGGAAAGGCACGGCGATGCCGGGGTCGTAGACCAGCTCGTAGCCGCCGCCGGCCTTCTGCCGCGTGACGTGCTCGGTGAGATGCTTCCACTGCGCGTCGCTGAGCTTGCCGAAAGGCGCGCTGACGAAGCGGATGTATTGCTCAGCATCCTTGAAGCTGGCGAACTCCGGCATCTGGCCGACGTATTCGCCGATGCGCTTCACTGCCACCGCGGAAATCACCGGGCCGACGTCGTTGAGCACCAGCCGGCTGATCGGCGTGTCCGCCTGCGCGGCGAGCGCCATGCCGATCAGGCCGCCCATCGAGGTGCCGACCCAGTGCACTTCATCCACGCCAAGGCGCGCGATCAGCGTCACCATGTCCGACACGTACTGCGGCAACTGGTAATGGTCCTTCACCCGCAGCCAGTTGCTGCGGCCGCGCCCGACCACGTCGGGACAGACGACGCGGTAATGCTGCGACAAGGCCTTCGCGAGGAAGTCGAAATCGCGCGCGTTGCGCGTGAGGCCGTGCACGCAGACCAGAACGCGGGCGTTCTTCGGATCGCCCCATTCGACATAGGCCATGCGGTGCAGGCCGCCGGGGCTGAGGCATTGCACGGTGTGCTGGCGCATTTTGCTCATTCGGTTCTCCTTTCAGCGAAGTTTAGCAGTCATGCTGCTAAACTCGAATTCATGCCGTTTTCCCGCCGCGACTTCCTTGCTGCCTCGCTCGCCGCCTGCGCCACCCCGCTGTTCGCGCAACAATCGCCCGCCCTGCTGCCTGCCGCGAATGGCCGCCGCGTCGTCGTGATCGGCGGCGGCTGGGGCGGGCTGTCGGCGGCGCGCCGCCTGCGCGATCTGGCGCCGGAACTCGAGGTGGTGCTGATCGAGAAGAACGCCGCCTTCATCTCCCTGCCCTTGTCCAACCAGTGGCTGGACGGGCGCATCGACGGCGCCTTGCTCACGCACGATTTCGCCGCCGCCGCGAAGGCCTACGGCTACACCTTCATCCGGGCGGAGGTTTCCGCCATCGACCGCGAGCGCCGCCGCATCCACACCGCGGGCGGCTCGGTGGATTACGACTGGCTGGTGCTGGCGGCGGGCATCCGCCACGATTACGCCGCCTGGCTCGGCGACGATGCCCGCGCCATCGCCCAGGTGCGCGAGCGCTTTTTCTGCGCCTGGACCCCGGGCGGGGAGTTGGCGGCGCTGAAGGCAAAGCTGGACGCCTTCAACGGCGGCGACCTGGTCATGACCCTCCCGCCGCCGCCCTACCGCTGCCAGCCGGCGCCCTACGAGCGTGCCCTGGTGATCGGCCGCATGATCAAGCGACGCGGTTTGCGCGCCCGCCTGCATGTGCTCGACCCGGGCACCCTGCCGCAGCGCTTCGCCGAGGCCTTCGAGGACGACTACAAGGACCAGATCGCGCATTACTCGCACGCGAAGGTCAAGGCGCTCGATCCCTTCGGCAAAACCATTTCCACCGAGTTCGACGACCTGCGCTTCGACGACGCCATCCTCATGCCGCCGCAGCAGGCCGGCGACCTCGCCTGGCAGGCCGGGCTGATCGGCCGCGACGCCGAGGGCAGGCCGAGCGGCTGGGCGGCACAGGACCCCCTGCATCTGCACGTACAGGGAGACGAGCGCGTGTTCCTCGTCGGCGACCTGATCGACCGCGCTTCACTGCTGTTCGGCCATTATCCGAAGAGCGGCCATCTGGCGAGCCGCCTCGGCGCCATTGCCGCGCACGAAATCGCCGCGCGCTCCAGGGACAAGGCGCCGGAGACGCTGCTTCCAGAGAGCAGCTGCTTCATCTACAGCAAGCTCGAGCCGGCGGAATTGACGCGCATCGACACGCATTACCGCTTGCGCGGCGACGGCCTCATCGTGCAGGGCACGAATCAGCACCATGACCCCAACCCGCGCGGCGAGGACGTCGCTTGGGCGAAGGGGATGTTCGGGGAGATGCTGACCTACAAGCCTTGAATACGTCCTGTAGGTCGGCCTTCAGGCCGACAGAACGGCCGCCGAAGTCGGCCTGAAGGCCGACCTACAGCCCGCTGCGAACCAGGTCAATGCCGCGCCCAGACGCTGGTATCGCCTTTCGGCCCCACGAGCAGGGTGTTGAAGAATTCCCGTCGCGGGATGCGCTCGCCGCTGTTCGGGTCGAGGATGGTGCAGCCGCTCTCGCAGCTGGCGTCGGCCCCGGTGGCCTCATAGCCTGGCGCGCCCATGGGCAGGCCCGGCACCGCCAGGCCGCGCGCCTTCGGCTTTTCCTTGAGCAGGAGCTTGATGTCCTCAGCCGGCACATGGCCTTCGATGAAATACCCTGCCACCTTCGCGGTCATGCGCGACACGACGTCGGCCGGCACTTTGAAGCGGCGCTTCACCGCCGCCATGTCGTCGCTCTCCGTCACCTTCACCTTGAAGCCGTTCTGCCGCAGGTGCTCGGCCCAGTCGATGCAGGACAGGCAGGGCCTGGGCACGTAGACCTCGACCGGCGGCAACGTTTCCGCTGCAGCAGGCAAGACCGCCGCCAGAGCGGCCATGAGGAGAATTTTCTTGAGCATGGTCGTATTGTCGCCCGATCTCATTGTCCGTGCCAGTAACGGCGGCGCGCCTCGCGTTCCAAAGTCAGCCGCCGCGACACGCCGCCCAGGTCGAGCGTAACGGCGCCGTCGCGGTCGGTGCGCAGCAGTTCGGCGCCCGTCGCCTCATGCCGCTGCAGCACCTCGGCATTCGGATGGCGGAAGCGGCTGCGGTAACCGACCGGGAAGATCACCGTGCCCGCCCCGACCGCCCCAATGAATTCAGGCGACGAGGACGTGCGGCTGCCGTGGTGCGGCGCGAGCAGCACCTCCGCGCGCAATCGCGCGCCATGGCGCTTCGACAAGGCCTGCTCGGAAACGGTTTCGATGTCCCCGGTGAGCAGCACGCTCTTCCCGCCTGCCGTGACCTTCAGCACGCAGCTCATGTCGTTGCTCTTGCGTACTGTCCTGGCGTAATCGGCCGGTGCAGGATGCAGCATCTCGAAGCGCACGCCATCCCACTCCCAGGCCTGGCCGTCGAAGCAGGGACGATGCCCAGCCGCCTCCGTGAACGGATGCTCGCGGGGCAATGAGCTTGCCGTCCAGTCCACCGGCAGGCCGTCGAGCAGCGAGAGCGCACCGCCCGAATGATCCTTGTCCTCGTGCGTCAGGATCAGGCCATCGAGGCGCTGCACCCCCAGCGCACGCAGGTAGGGCAGCAGGATGCGATTGCCGCTGTTGGCATCCGGCGAGAACTGCGGGCCAGTGTCGTAGAGCAGGTCGTGGCCGGCCGTCTGTGCATGCACCGCCAGGCCCTGGCCGACGTCGAGCACCGTCAGGCGCAGTTCGCCCGGCGCCGGCCGCTGCGGCGGCAGCAGCACCAGCGGCAGGAACAGGAATGCGCCGATGGCACGCGAGGGAAAACCGCGCGGCAGCAGCAGCCAGGCGCAGCCCAGCAGCGCCAGCAATACGGCCCACGGCGGGGGCGCAGGCTGCTGCCATACCGCCAGGGGCAGGTCTGCCAGCCATACGATGAAAGCCATCAGCCAGGCAAGCAGCTGATGCGCCAGCACCAGCAGCACGTCGAATGGCAACAGCGCCGCAACCAGCGTCAGCGGCGTGATCAGCAGACTCACAGCCGGGATGGCAACAGCGTTGGCCAATGGCGAGACAAGGGAGAACTGCTGGAACAACGCCAGCAGCGCCGGCACCAGGCCGATCGTCACCGCCCATTGCGCCCGGCCCCATTCCGCCAGCCAGTGGCGCGGGGCGATGCGTCCCGCCGCGATATAGAACAGCAGCGCCACCGCGCCAAAGGACAGCCAGAAGCCGGCCGAGAGCACCGCCCACGGATCGAGCAGCAGCACCAGCAGCAGGGCCAGCGCCAGCACCCGGCTGCCCGAAGCCGCCCGCCCCAACCACAGGGCGAGCGCCACCACCGTCAGCATGTAGAGCGTGCGCTGCGCCGGCACGCCGAAGCCGGCCAGCAGGCAGTAGGCGAAGGCCGTTGCCCAGCCGGCCGCGGCCGCGACCTTTTGCGCGGGCAATCGCAGCATGAGCGCAGCCCGGCGCCGCCAGAAAAACGACATCAGCCAGGCGCCAAGTCCGGCGACCATGGTGACGTGCAGCCCGGAGATGCTCATCAAATGCGAAATGCCTGTGCGGGCGAACACCTGCCACAGGCCGCTGTCGATGGCGCGCTGATCGCCCACCGCCAGCGCCACCAGCACGCCGGCGTAGTCGTGTTCGGGCAGGGATCGGAAAAAGCGTTCGCGAATGCGCTCGCGCAGCCGCTCGACGGCCAGACCCGCGCGCGGCACGAAGGCATCGAGTCGATGATTGTCCTCGGCCGTGCGCACGTAGCCGGTGGCGCGCACGCCACGCTCGAACAGCCAGGCCTCGTAGTCGAAGCCATGCGGATTGAGGTTGCCGTGCGGGCGCTTGAGCCGCACGGTGAGTTGCCAGCGCTCGCCGGCATGCAGTTCGGGCGCCGCATGCCACTCGTCGCCCTCCTCGGCTCTCCAGCCGCGGTACCAGGCCAGCGAGAGCCGCTCGGGAACCGCCGCTTCCGCGCGCTCCACCTCGAATTCGAAGCGCACGCCGTTCTCGTAAGCTTGCGGCAGCGTGGCGACGACGCCGCTCACGCGGATGTCGCGGCCTTCGTTCTGCGCGGGCAGGTGGTCGGCGAGGCGGAGTTGCCCCATCGCCGCGGCCCAGGCAAAACCGGCCAGCAGCGCGCCCAGGAAGCAGGCGATCCGCGATACGCCGGACCAGCGCCGCCGCGCCGCCCAGACCAGGGCGGCACAGGCCAGGATTCCGCCGCCAAGCCCGGCAAGCGCCGGCCATTCCGGCAACATGCCCTGCCGCTGAAGCCACCACACGCCCAGAGCAAATCCGAGGATCGACATGCGCATGGGATGGATTGTAAGGTCGGACGGACTGGCAGAGGGATTCAGTCAGCCGATTCGATACAATTGGCCCCGAACGCCATGCGCAAACTCTTACGCAAATACCTTCCAGACCACGAAGCTGTCCGCGGCAGCCGCTGGCTGCGGCCTTTCGAGAACTCGCTGCTGCATCCGCGCCTGTGGCACCTGAACCGGCGCTCGGCGGCAGGCGGCTTTGCCGTCGGCCTCTACTGCGGCCTGATTCCGGGCCCCTTCCAGATGCTGGGGGCGGCCATCTTTTCGGTGGCCTTCCGCGTCAACCTGCCGCTTGCCTTGTTCACCACGCTCTACACGAACCCGTTCACCATCGTGCCGCTCTACCTCGTCGCCTACCGGCTGGGCCGCTTCGCCCTGGGCGGCGCCGGCGGCAAGTTCGTCGCGCCGCCCGAATACAGCGCCGTCAACCTGTTTGAATGGACACGCGCAATGGGGGAATGGATGCTGGGGCTGGGCGCGCCGCTGGCAGTGGGGGTCGTGCTGCTGGCGAACATCCTCGCCGTGCTCGGCTATTTCGCGGTGCGCCTGGGCTGGCGCATCTACCTGATCCGGGCGTGGCGCCGGCGCAAGACAGCAAACCGTGGCTGAATCGCGCGTTCAGCACACTTTGTAGCGGCGGATTTCCACTTGCAGTCCTTCGGCGAGCCGCTCGAGTTCGCGCGCCGTGCTCGTCGTGCCCGCCACGGCAGCATTGTTTTCCTCGGCCATCTGCGCAATCTTCTCGACGTTCACCGCGATTTCTGCACTGGCTGCGCTTTGTTCCTTCAATGCCAGCGAGATGTCGCTGATCGACCGCACCACGTGAAGCGCGCCGGCATGGATCCGTTCCATCGCCTCACCGGCCTGCATCGCCATCTCTACGCCGCCGGCCACCCGCTCCACGCCGGCGTGCATGCTGTTCACCGCCTGTGCCGTGCCGTTCTGGATCGCGGCAATCATCGAAGCGATGTCCTGGGTGGACTGGGTCGTGCGTTCGGCCAATTTCCTCACCTCGTCCGCCACCACGGCGAAGCCGCGGCCGGATTCGCCGGCGCGGGCAGCCTCGATGGCCGCATTCAGCGCCAGCAGGTTGGTCTGGTCGGCGATGTCCTTGATGACGTTAACGATGGCCGAAATCCGGTCTGACTGCCTGCCGAGTTCCTCGATCAGCTGGGCGGATTGCTCGACGGATTCGGCAATACGCTTCATTTCGGTAACGCTTCTGCCGACGACTTCGCAACCTGCCTCGGACAGCTTGCCCGACTCATCGGAAACGGCATGGGCGTTTCGCGCATGCTCCGCAATCTGATCGATGCCCACTGTGGTCTGCTCGACAGAGGCTGCCATGGACGAGGCGGCTTCGCTCTGCCTTAGCGAGCCGCCTTGTATCTGCTCGGACGAGGCAGCGACCGACGCCGACGCCGCCGAGACATCGGCCGCGCTGGCCTGTACCTTGCCAATCAGGCCGTTCAACGCCTCCGCCATCGCATTGAAGCTTTTGCCGATGTGCGCCATTTCGTCCTGCGTCCCAAGCGAGACGCGCGCAGTGAGGTCCCCTTCGGCTATCTTCTGCGCGCCCTGTGCCAGGCGCGCCACGCTGCCGACGATGGACAGGTACATGCCCGCGGTCAGGTAGACGACCAGGAGCACGATCAGCACGGCCAACCCCAGGCTGAGATACAACTGTGCATCGAGTTTCACGATGCGCGCCTCGATCAGCTGGCTGAGGGTCGGCAGCAGCGTACGGTCGAGTTCATCGAAGGCCGCATCGATCACGCCGCTTGCCTTGCCGTAGAAATCACCAGCTGGCGTGCTCAGCCGGCCGGTCAGCATTTCACCCTGCACGATCATGGCGACATCGGCGGCTTCGCTCAGGTAGCGTCCGCCGATCTGCGCCAGAACTTTCTTCATCTCCGGATTGGCTTTCTCGGCACGACTCAATGAGGTGTTCAGATCCTCGTTCATCTTGTTGAGCACGCCGAGCCAGGTCGAGAACTCGTGCTTCTCATAGTCGGTTATGCTTTTCCCCGTCAGCATGGCATTGCCCGCGCCCCGGATGATGGAAAGCCGCTCCAGCGTATCGGGCATGACGAACAAGGCCGTATTGGCGAGATAGTAGGAATCCAGGTCCGGATCCATGATCAGGCTGCTGTCCTCGCCGATGCCTGAAATGATCTGCATGGCGGTCTGGATCACGGAGCGGTGGGCGATGAAACTCGATGGCCTGGTCATATCGGGCCACTCCGCCGCCAACGTCTCCCATTCGATCTTCAGGATCTTCCAGGCCTCCTGCTGGCGGGCTACGACCTTCTTCCCGGAAAGTATCGAATCCGTCCGGCGGATCGCCTCATCGATTTCGACGGTTTTCTTTTTCACGCTGTCGCGCATGTCTGCGTTGCCGGCCAGTACGCCGCTGACCATGTCCCGATGCTGCTGCACCAGCTGAACGAGGCGCAGCACCGGCTTGATGGTCTCGACGCCTTCAAGCTCGGCCCGGCTTTGCCCGATGGATTTGCCGAGGCTGATGGAAAGCACCGTGACCAGATAGGCAACGGTGACGAAGGCGGCCAGTCCGATGAGGGCAAACTTGGCGGGATACCTGAGCCGTTGCATGAGGGAAACGGCGGGGGCGAATAGCAAGCGCATGGTGGCTCCTGGACACAATCCGGGTTCTGGGGATGGAACAGGAGAGTTATCGGCATGCCCGGCGAGTTCTTTAGGGTGCAGGCCGACCAAGCAAATGCTGATTTGCTTATATTCGCAACATGCCATCCTCAAGCTGCAGCGTGCGCTGCGCCTTGGCGGCGAGATGGAGGTCGTGGGTGACGATGATGAAGCTGGTGCGATGGGTTTCGTTCAGCGCCAGCATGAGGTCGAAAACGCTTTCCGCCGTATGGCGATCCAGGTTGCCGGTCGGCTCGTCGGCCAGCACGCAGGCCGGCTGCGTCACCAGCGCCCGGGCCACGGCGGCGCGCTGGCGCTCTCCCCCGGATAGTTCGCCGGGCGTGTGCTCCAGCCGATGACCCAGCCCGACTTCCTTCAGCATCTCCGCCGCCCGCGCCTCGGCCTCGGCGCGCGGCAGGCGACGGATCAGGAGCGGCATGGCGACGTTCTCCAGCGCCGAGAACTCCGGCAGCAGGTGGTGGAACTGGTAGATGAAGCCAAGCGATTCGTTGCGCAGCCGACCACGTTCGGCTTCCCCCACCTGGGTCAGGTCGCGCCCCAGCAGGCTGACGCTGCCTCCCGTCGGCGCATCCAGGCCGCCGAGGAGATGCAGCAGCGTGCTCTTGCCCGAGCCCGAGGCGCCGACGATCGACACCCGTTCGCCGCGCGCGATATCCAGATCGACGCCAAGCAGCACTGGCACCTCGACCTTGCCCTGCACATAGGTCTTTTGCAGTCCCCTGCAGGAGAGTATGGCTTCATCACTCATAGCGCAGGGCCTCGGCGGGATTGACGCGCGAAGCGCGCCAGCTCGGATACAGCGTCGCCAGCAAAGTCAGCACGAAGGACACGGCGGTGATCACGCCGACATCGCGCCATTGCAGGTCGGACGGCAGTTCGGAGATGTAATACACCTCCTTGGCGAGGAACTGCGTGTTGAACAGCCGCTCGATGGCCGGCACCACCACGTCGATGTTGAGCGCCAGCGCGATGCCCCCGGCGAGTCCCAGCGCGAGGCCGATGACGCCGATCAGCGCGCCCTGCACGATGAACACCTGCATGATGCTGCCAGGACTCGCTCCGAGCGTGCGCAGGATGGCGATGTCGGATTCCTTGTCGGTCACCGCCATCACCATCGTGGACACGATGTTGAAGGCGGCCACGGCGACGATCAGCAGCAGGATGATGAACATCACGTTCTTTTCGATCTGCACGGCGCGGAAGAAATTGGCGTGGCTGCGCGTCCAGTCGGCGATGCGCACGTCGCCGTCGACGCGACTCAGCAGCTCGCGCGCCACCCGCGGCGCGGCGAAGAGGTCGTCCAGCTTCAGGCGCACGCCGGAGACGCGGTCCTCCATGCGGTAAAGCGCCTGCGCGTCAGCCAGGTGCACCAGCGCCAGGCCCGAGTCGTATTCGTACATGCCGGCCTCGAACAGCCCGACCACCCGAAACTGCTTCAGGCGCGGCAGGATCGCCGCTGGTGTCACCAGCCCCTGCGGCGCGATCAGCGTCACCTTGTCGCCGGTGAAGACCTGCAGGGCGCGCGCCAGTTCGGCGCCGAGCACGATGCCGAACTCGCCCGGCTTGAGCAACTGCATCGAGCCGCCGCGCATGTACTGGTTGAACTCGGCGACCTGCTCCTCGGCGTCCGGCAGGATGCCGCGCACCAGGGCGCCGCGCACGGTCTGGTCGAAGGACAGCATGCCCTGGGCGGCGACGTAGGGCGCGGCCGCCCGCACCTCCGGATGCTTCGCCGCCTGATCGGCCACCTGCTGCCATGCCCCCAGTTCGCCGCCCGGCCCGGAAATCTGCACATGCGAGGCGACGCCGAGGATGCGCGTGCGCAGCTCCTTCTGGAAACCGTTCATCACCGAGAGCACCACGATCAGCGCCGCCACGCCCAGCGCGATGCCGCACATCGAGATCAGTGAAATGAAGGAGATGAAGTGGTTGCGCCGCTTGGCGCGCGTGTAGCGCAGGCCGATGAAGAGTTCATACTGCATAGGGGCGCTATGTTAACATCTTCGGCATGCAGCTTCACATCGTCGTTCCCGGGCTGCTCTGGCCCAAGGCTTCCCTCTTCGAGATCACGCGCGGCCTCGAACTGCCCGCACTGGCCACCCTGCTTGGCCGCGGCCGCATGCAACGCCTTCCCGCCCTGCCTTTCGAACACTGGCTTGGCAACGTCTTCGGCGTCCTGGCCGGAGAGACGCCCTTCGGCGCACTGCGCCTGCTCGGGGAGGGCCTGGATCCCGGCAAGGATGCCTGGCTCTGCGCCGACCCGGTGCACCTGCGCTTCTCGCGCGACACCCTGGTGGTCAGCGGCGCAGCGGAACTGGGCCTGACGCAGGCCGAGGGGGATCAACTGGCTGCCGCGCTGAACGCGCAGCTTGGCGAATTCGGCGAATTCATCGCCCCCCATCCGCGGCGCTGGTATCTGCGCCTGAAGCGCCCCGCGCATCTCGCTACCAGCGCCCTGTCGACCGTGACGGGCAGGACGATCGAGCCCTTCCTGCCGCAGGGGGACGATGCCCGCGAATGGCGGCGCTTCATCAACGAGGCGCAGGTGCTGCTGCACAACCACCCGATCAATATGGCGCGCGAAGCCGAAGGGCGCCCGACGGTGAACAGCCTCTGGCCGTGGGGGGCCGGCTTCCTGCCGTCTGGCGCTCGTTCCCCGGCTGCGCACGTCCATGCCGGTCACGCCCTGGCGCGGGGCCTGGCGAAACTTGCCGATGTTTCCGCCAGTCCGGTACCGGCGCGGCCTGAAGACGCCGTGCCGCAGAGCCTGACTTTGCTGGAAGGGCTGGGGGAGGCTGCGCAAAGCCTGGATGCGCCGGCATGGCGTGCCGGCCTGGCTGACCTGGAGGCGCGCTGGTTCGCGCCCCTCCTCGCCGCGCTCCAGGTACGCCGCGTTTCCGGCATTCGCCTCACGGCGCTTGGCGACGAGGCCGCCATCGATGTCACAATGGACGCTGTTGATATGTGGAAATTCTGGCGCCGGCCGAAATCACTGCCCGATATCCTGAGATGAACCCCGCCCCACAGGGATTGCCTTCGGCCATCGTCACCCGCCGCACGCCCCATGCCGCGCAGCAGCGCCTCGAATACGAGGGCGTGCATCCCTTGCTGGCGCGCCTGTATGCGGCGCGCGGCATTGCGCGGGCAGCCGAGCTCGACACTGCCCTGTCCGCCCTGCTCGACCCTTCGCTCCTGAAAGGGGCCACCGAAGCGGCAACGCTGCTCGCCGACGCCATCGCCGCCGGCCGCCATCTGCTCATCGTCGCCGACTACGACTGCGACGGCGCCACCGCCTGCGCTGTGGGCGTGCGCGCCCTGCGCGCATTCAACGCGGCCTGCGGCTTCGGCGCCAACGTCTCCTTCCTGGTGCCCAACCGCTTCGACTACGGCTACGGCCTGACGCCGGAAGTCGTGCGCCTGGCGGCGGCACAAAAGCCCGATGTGATCATCACGGTGGACAACGGCATCGCCAGCGTCGACGGCGTCGCCGAGGCGAAGCGGCTCGGCATTGCCACCCTCATCACCGACCACCACCTGCCGGGCGACGCACTGCCCGATGCCGACTGCATCGTCAACCCCAACCAGCCCGGCTGCGGCTTCCCGAGCAAATCCATCGCCGGCGTCGGCGTCATGTTCTACGTCATGCTCGCGCTGCGCGCCGAGCTGCGGAAACGCGGCGCTTTCGCGTCCGGCGCCGAACCGAACCTCGCCGCCCTGCTCGACCTCGTCGCCCTCGGCACGGTGGCCGACGTGGTGAAGCTCGACCGCAACAACCGCATCCTCGTCGCCCAGGGCCTGGCGCGCATCCGCCAGGGGAAAATGCAGCCGGGCCTGCGCGCCCTCTTCCGCATTGCCGGACGCGAGGCCGAGCGCGCCAGCACCTTCGACCTCGGCTTCGCCCTGGGGCCGCGCCTCAACGCGGCCGGCCGGCTGGCCGACATGGCGCTCGGCATCGAGTGCCTCGTCACTGACGACCTCGGCCGCGCGCTGAACATCGCCCAGCAGCTCGACCAGCTGAACCGCGAGCGGCGCAGCATCGAGAGCGACATGCAGGACCAGGCGCTGGTCCTGCTGGAAGGCATCGAGGCGGCCGAGCGCGCCAGCCTGACCCTCTACGACCCCGCCTGGCACCAGGGCGTCATCGGCATCCTCGCCTCGCGCGTGAAGGACAAGCTGCACCGCCCGGTGATCGCCTTCGCCAGGGGCAATGCCGACGAGCTCAAGGGCTCCGGCCGCTCAATCCGCGGCCTGCACCTGCGCGACGCCCTCGACCTGGTCTCCAAGCAGGCGCCCGGCCTGCTGCTGCGCTTCGGCGGCCACGCCGCTGCAGCGGGGCTGACTTTGCGCGAGGAAAGCCTCGCGCGCTTCGAGACCCTGTTCGAACAGACCGTGCGCGAACTCATCGACCCGGCCGACCTTACCCGCACCATCGAGACCGACGGCCCGCTGGAAGCCGGCCGCATGTCGCTCGAATCCGCGCGCCTGCTCGAAGGCGAGATCTGGGGCCAGGGCTTCCCGGCGCCCGTCTTCAGCGATGATTTCGCCGTGGACAGCCAGCGCATACTGAAGGATCGGCACCTCAAGCTCACGCTGCGCAAGGGCGCCGCACGCTTCGATGCCATCCGCTTCAATTTCGCCGAGGGAGCGCCGGACAAGGTGCGCGCCGCCTACCGCCTGGCGGTAAACGAATTCAACGGCGTCAGCAGCGTGCAGCTGGTGCTGGAACACCTGGAGCCGGCCTGAATGCCGCAATGGCTTCTTCACGCTTGGCGATGCATGACCTGCTGAGGATAACCTTATGGAAGCACTTGTCCTGGTCGCACTGATCCTGCTCAACGGCGCCTTCGCCATGTCGGAGATCGCCCTGCTCAGCGCCCGCCGCAGCCGGCTGGCGCGCCTCGCGGCCGACGGCGACGGCGCAGCCGGCGTGGCCATGCAACTCGGCGAGGAGCCGACCCGCTTCCTCTCGACCGTACAGATCGGCATCACCGCGATCAGCATCCTCAACGGCATCGTCGGCGAGTCGGTCCTCGCCGCCCCCTTCGCCGCCTGGCTGCAGACATTCGGCATCGAGCAGCAAATCAGCGAGGCCGGGGCAACGGCGCTGGTGGTCGTGGTGATCACCTACGTGACTATCGTCGTCGGCGAACTGGTGCCCAAGCGCATCGCCCAGATCAATGCGGAGGGCATCGCCCGGCTCGTCGCCCGCCCGATCCATGCTCTGGCCACGGTGTCGCGTCCCTTCGTGCGCCTGCTGTCGTTCTCGACGGACACCATTCTCCGCTTGATGGGCAAGCACGGTGCGCGCGCCGCAGCCGTCACGGAGGAGGACATCCATGCCCTGCTGGAGGAGGGCTCCGAGGCAGGCGTCATCGAGAAGCAGGAACACGACATGGTGCGCAACGTCTTCCGCCTCGACGATCGGCAGATCGGCTCCCTCATGATCCCGCGCGCCGACATCGTCTATCTCGACCTCGAGCTACCTCTGGAATCCAACCTGGATCGCGTCGCCGAATCCGAGCATTCGCGTTTTCCGGTGTGCCGTGGCGGCCTGCACGACATCCTCGGAATCATCGCCACCAAGCAGCTCTTCAACCAGATGCATCGCAACAGGCAGCCCGACCTCGCTGCCCAGCTTCAGCCTTGCGTGTATGTGCCGGAATCCCTGACCGGCATGGAGCTCCTCGAGCAGTTCCGCGCCTCCGCCACGCACATGGTGTTCGTCATCGACGAATACGGCGAGATCCAGGGGCTGGTGACGCTGCAGGACGTGCTGGAAGCGGTCACCGGCGAATTTCAGCCGCGCAACGCCGACGAGGCCTGGGCCGTGCAGCGCGAAGACGGCTCCTGGCTGCTGGACGGGCTGATCCCGCTGCCCGAGCTGAAGGACCGTCTCGACCTCGACGCCGTGCCGGAGGAGGACAGGGGCCGCTACCATACGCTGAGCGGCATGATGATGTGGCTGCTCGGCCGCTTGCCGCACACCGGCGACAAGGCGCAATGGGAACGCTGGCAGCTCGAAGTGGTCGACCTGGACGGCAAGCGGGTCGACAAGGTGCTGGCCAGTCCCTTGGCCGAACCCGATGAGACCGGGAAGGACGCAGGCTCGCCGCCGCGTCAGCCAGAATGAAGAAAGGGGAATCATGAGATACGACGACAGGCGGCCGGACATGCCCGAGCCGAGCCTGCTGGGCAGGATACTGGGCATCGCGGCCGGCGCCGTGCTGCTCGTTGCGGCGCTGATGTTTTCGGTGGTGGTGTTCGCCTTCGCGCTCGCCGCCGGGCTGCTGGTGTGGGGCTGGTTGTGGTGGAAAACGCGCGAAGTGCGCCGCCAGATGCGCGAGCAGATGGAAGCACAGCGCATGGGAGAAGCGCCGTCAGGGGATGCGTGGGGGGAAGCGCAGCCGGGAGGGCGCGTCATCGAAGGCGAAGTGATCCGCGATGAAGAGGGCGACGACGGCCGTCGCTGAGCGGGGGCGCGGGCCGGCCCTGCTGTATAATTCGTCGCTTTGGAAATTGCACCGACATGGAAGCCGAACGCATCAACACCCTCTCCAACCGCCTCACGGACCTGCACGCGCGCGAGCAGGATCTGCGGAGGTATCTTTGACTTCGACGCCAAGCAGTCCAAGCTGAACGAAGTCGACCGGGCGCTGGAAGACCCGGCTGTCTGGAACGACGCAGCCCGTGCGCAGGAGCTTGGCCGCGAGAAGAAATCCCTTGAAGGCGTCGTCGTCGCATTGAGCGAAATCGATCAGGGCCTGCGCGATGCGCGCGAATTGTTCGAGATGGCGCGCGGCGAGAACGACGACGAGACGCTGATCGCCGTCGAGTCCGACGCCGCTGAACTCGACAAGCAGGTGGCGGCGCTCGAGTTCCGCCGCATGTTCTCCAATCCGGCCGATCCCAACAACTGCTTCATGGACATCCAGGCCGGCGCCGGCGGCACCGAGGCGCAGGACTGGGCCTCCATGCTGCTGCGCATGTACCTGCGCTACACCGAGCGCAAGGGCTTCCAGGTCGAGGTGCTGGAGGAATCCGAAGGCGAGGTGGCCGGCATCAAGACCGCCACGCTGAAGGTCTCTGGCGAATACGCCTACGGCCACCTGCGCACCGAGACGGGCATCCATCGCCTGGTGCGCAAATCGCCTTACGATTCCAACGCGCGGCGCCACACCTCGTTCGCCAGCGTGTTCGTCTACCCCGAGGTCGACGACTCGATCGACATCGAGATTAACCCGGCCGACCTGCGCATCGACACCTTCCGCGCCTCCGGCGCCGGCGGCCAGCACGTCAACAAGACCGAGTCGGCCATCCGCATCACGCACGCCCCGTCGGGCATCGTCGTGCAGTGCCAGAACGACCGCTCGCAGCACCGCAACAAGGCCGAGGCGATGGCCATGCTGAAGTCGCGCCTCTACGAGGCCGAGCTGCGCAAGCGCCAAGCGGCGGCGCAGCAGGTGGAGGACGCCAAGACCGACATCGGCTGGGGCCACCAGATCCGCTCCTACGTGCTCGACCAGTCGCGCATCAAGGACCTGCGCACCAACGTGGAATTCGGCAACACCCAGGCCGTGCTCGACGGCGACCTCGACCCCTTCATCGAATCCAGCCTGAAACAGGGCGTATAAGGATCCATCATGAGCGAACAAAACCAACTGCCCCAGGACGAAAACCAGATCATCGCCGAGCGGCGCGAGAAACTGGCGAGGCTGCGCGCCGAAGGCGTCGCCTTCCCCAACGATTTCCTGCGCGAGAACACCGCGGAGAAGGTCGACGAGCTCTACGGCGAGAAGAGCCGCGAGGAGCTGGAAGCGCAGCCGGTCGACGTCTGCGTCGCCGGCCGCATCATGCTCAAGCGCGTCATGGGCAAGGCCTCCTTCGCCACCGTGCAGGACCTCTCCGGGCGCATCCAGCTCTACGTCAGCAACGACGGCACGGGCGAGGCGGTGCACGCCGCCTTCAAGCACTGGGACATCGGCGACATCGTCGGCGCGCGCGGCACCCTGTTCAAGACCAAGACCGGCGAGCTCACCATCAACGTCTCCGAGCTGCGCCTGCTCACCAAGTCGCTGCGCCCGCTGCCGGAGAAGTTCCACGGCCTCACCGACACCGAGCAGAAGGTGCGCCAGCGCTACCTTGACCTCATCACCAACGAGCGCTCGCGCTGGGTCTTCTCGGCGCGCTCGCGCCTGGTGCAGTCGATCCGCGGCTACATGAGCGGCCACGGCTTCCTCGAGGTGGAAACGCCGATGATGCACGCCATCCCCGGCGGCGCCTCGGCCAAGCCCTTCAGGACGCACCACAACGCGCTCGACATGGAGCTGTTCCTGCGCATTGCGCCGGAGCTGTACCTGAAGCGCCTGGTGGTGGGCGGCTTCGAGAAGGTCTTCGAGATCAACCGCAACTTCCGCAACGAGGGCATCTCTACGCGCCACAACCCCGAGTTCACCATGATGGAGTTCTACGAGGCCTACTCGGACTACAACCTGCTCATGAACTTCACCGAGGGGCTGCTGCGCCACGCCGCGCGCGAGGCGCTCGGCGCCGAGGCGTTCGAATACCAGGGACGCACGCTGGACTTCGCCAAACCCTTCGCCCGCATGACGGTCGTGGAAGCCATCCACAAGCACCATCCGGGCTACTCCGTCGCGCAGCTCAACGACGAGGCCTGGCTGCGCGCCAAGCTGAAAGAACTGCACATCGAGCCGCGGCCGAACTCCGGCCTGGGCACACTGCAGCTCACGCTGTTCGAGGAGACCACCGAGGGCGAGCTGTTCGAGCCGACCTATATCGTCGACTGGCCGGCGGAAGTCAGCCCGCTGGCGCGCCGCAGCGACAAGAACCCCGACATCACCGAGCGCTTCGAGCTCTACATCGCCGGGCGCGAGATTGCCAATGGCTTCTCCGAGCTGAACGACCCGGAAGACCAGGCCGCGCGCTTCCTCGAACAGGCCAAGGCCAAGGAAGCCGGCGACGAGGAGGCGATGTACTATGATGCAGACTACATCCGCGCGCTCGAATACGGCCTGCCGCCGACCGCCGGTTGCGGCGTCGGCATCGACCGACTGGTGATGCTGCTCACCGACAGTCCGAGCATCCGCGACGTTATCCTTTTCCCGCAGCTGCGGCGGGAGATGTAAGGAAATGTTTCTACGTCAGCCGATAGCCCGCCAGCGCGTTAGTCCTGTAGGTCGGCCTTCAAGCCGACTCGGCGGCTGAAGTCGGACTGAAGCCCGACCTACGAACCGTAAAGGAGACCAGCATGAATACCCAAGCCACCGGCAACAAATTGCACCCCCTCATCTGGGTCGCCGCGATTGCGGTGATCCTGCTCTCGGTCGCCGGCATCGGCGCCATCTTCGGTGTGATTCCGACCGCAGGCAGCACCGCGAAGCCGGCTGAGTCCGTTGTCGCCGCTGTTCCGGCTCCGGCCACAGCGCCGGAGGCTGCGCCTGTCGTCGCACCCAAAACCGAGCAGGCCGCGCCCGCGCCGAAGCCTGCGCCCAAACCGAAAGCCGTCGCCAAGGCGCCTGAATCCAAGCCCGAACCCGTCCCGCAGGCGGCACCAGTCGCTGCGTCACCTGCCCCACAGCCCGTCCCTGCAATCTGCACGAACTGCGGCACCATCGAATCCGTGGTTGAAAAAGAACAAAAGGGCAAAGGAACGGGCGTCGGCGCCGTCGCCGGCGGCGTCGCCGGCGCGGTGGTCGGCAGTCAGATTGGCAAGGGCAGCGGCAAGACGGCCGCGACCGTGCTCGGCACCGTCGGTGGCGCCGTCGCCGGACACCAGGTCGAAAGATATGTCAAGAAGACCGTCAAATACGAAGTCATCGTGCGTTTCGAGGACGGCACTTCGCGTGAATTCGACTTCGACACCCGGCCCGTCTGGCGACCCGACGACAAGGTGAAGGTCGACAGCGGCGTGATCATGGCCCGGTAAGCTTGCCCGAACCGATCCAACCCGCCGCGCCCGTCCTCAAGGACGGCGCGGCCTTCAGCGAAACCTACGGCGACACCTACTGGTCGCTCGATGGCGGGCTCGACGAGACCCGCCATGTTTTCCTCTCCGGCAACGATCTGCCCACACGCTGGCAATCGCGCGGGCGCTTCACGATCCTCGAAACCGGTTTCGGCAGCGGCCTGAATTTCCTTTGCGCCTGGCGCAGCTTCCGCAAAACGGCGCGGCCAGATGCGCGGCTGCATTTCCTCTCCGTCGACAAGCACCCTTTCCGCCGCGAAGACCTTGAACGCCTGTACCGCAATTGGCCTGAACTGGCGCCGCTCGGTGCGCGCCTGCTGGAGCGCTATCCTCCGCTCATCCCCGGATTCCATCGACTGCATCTCGACGGCGGCCGCGTCAGCCTGACTTTGCTCTGGGGCGAGGCAGCGCACATGCTGGCGCAGGCCGAAGCGCGCGTCGACGCCTTCTTCCTCGACGGCTTCGCCCCATCGAGAAATCCGGACATGTGGAGCGAGGCGCTGTTCGCGCAACTGGCGCGACTGGCCGCGCCGGGCGCCACCTTCGCCACCTACACCGCCGCCGGAAAAGTCAGCCGCTGCATGACGGCGGCTGGCTTCGTCGTCGGCAAGCGCGCAGGCTTCGGCCGCAAGCGCGAGATGCTCGCGGGCCGCTTCGCGGGTATCGAATCCGCGGAACCCGACAGGGATCGCCGCGCCCTCGTCATCGGTGGCGGCATCGCCGGCACGCTCGTCGCCGAGAGGCTGGCCGCACGCGGCTGGGCGATCCACCTCATCGAGCGGCGCGATGGCCTCGCGCGAGAGACGTCGGGCAACCCGGCCGGCGTCCTGCAGCCAGTGCCTTCCGCCGACTGGAACCGCCTCTCGCGCCTGACGCTTGCCGGCTTCCATTACGCCTTGCGTCGGATAGAAGATTTTTCCTCGGACCCGAAACTCATCTGGCAGCCATGCGGCGTGCTGCGCCTGGCGCGCGACGAAAAGCAGATCGAGCGGCAGCGGCGCATCGCCGAGTCCGGCCTGCTGCCGCCGGAGGTGCTGCGCTGGGTGGATGTCGACGCAGCATCGGCGCTGGCCGGCTGGCGCGTGCCGATGCCGGGCTGGTGGTTCCCCGAGGGCGGCTGGGTGCATCCGCCGAGCCTGTGCGACGCCGCGCTGCGCATGGCCGGCAACGCCGTGCGCCTGCATGCGCAACGCGAGGTCGCCGACCTCGCGCGCACGGATGGCAGCTGGCGCGCTCTCGACGACTCAGGCCATGTCATCGCCGAGGCGCCCGTGGCGATCCTCGCCAACGGCTACCACGCACTGCGCCTCGGGGTCGCGGCCGCGCTGCCGCTGCGCGCCGTGCGCGGCCAGGTCACCTGCATCCCGGCCGCGCCGGATCGTGCGATCAAGGCCGTGGTCTCGCGCGAAGGCTACGTCACGCCGGCCACCTCTTTCGGCGTGCATGTCGTCGGCGCCACCTACGAGGAAGGCTCGACAGATACGCTGGCGCGGGAAGAAGACCACCACGCCAACCTTGAGCGGCTGAAACTGCTGTTGCCGGATTTCGCCGCGACGGTGGATCCGGCGCGGGTCGCAGGGCGCGCCGGCATTCGCACGGTGGGACCGGACAGGCTGCCGCTGGTCGGTGCCCTTCCCGGCAACGAAGGCTTGTTCGGACTGCTCGGCCTCGGCTCGCGCGGCCTGGTCTATGCGCCACTGGTTGCGGAACTGCTTGCCAGCGCCATCGAAGGCGAGCCGCTGCCGCTCGAAAGGGATCTCGCTTCCGGCCTTACGCCTGCTGCGCGTTCAGACGTGGCGCGCTAGCCGCGCCAGCACGACGTCGCGGCCGAAGGCCTCCAGCACGGCGTCGATCGCCGGCGTCTGCGTCTGGCCGGTGAGCACCACGCGCAAGGGGATTGCCAGCTGCGGAAACTTCATGCCGCGCGCAGCAACGACATCCTTCAAGGCCTGGCTGATCTGCGCCTTCTCCCACACCGTCGTCTCCAGCCGCGTGCGCAACTCTCGCAACGCATCGCGCGCGGCCTCGGTAACGTGCTGCGCCAGCAGCTCGGCGCCGGGGTACACCTCGACATAGAATGGCTTGACCGCGTCGGCCAGCTCGTTCAGCGTGGATACGCGGTCCTTGTACAGCGCCGCCACCTTTGCCAGTTCCGGGCCGGCGGCGACGCCGATGCCGCGCGCGGCCAGCCGCGGCGCCACATCGTTGGCCACCAGGCGGTCATCGCGCGCCTTGAGGTGCTGCTGGTTGAGCCAGGCCAGCTTTTCCGGGTTGAACTGCGCCGGCGAGCGGCTGATGTGCTCGAGGTCGAACCATTCGACGAACTGCTCCAGCAAGAACATCTCCTCGTTGCCGTGCGACCAGCCCAGACGCGCCAGGTAATTGAGCAGCGCCTCGGGCAGGTAGCCGTCCTCGGCATACTGCATCACCGACACCGCGCCGTGGCGCTTGGAGAGGCGCTCGCCGTCGGCGCCGAGGATCATCGGCACATGGGCGAAGGCCGGCACCGGCGCACCCAGCGCACGATAGATGTTGATCTGCCGCGGCGTGTTGTTCACGTGGTCGTCGCCGCGGATGCAGTGGGTGATGGCCATGTCCAGGTCGTCCACCACCACGCCGAAGTTGTAGGTCGGCACGCCGTCGGCGCGCAGCAGCACGAGGTCGTCCAGCTCGGCGTTGGCGATCTCGATGCGTCCCTTCACCAGGTCGTCCCAGGCGACGACGCCGTCGTCGGGGTTGCGGAAGCGCAGGATCGGCTTGACGTCGGCCGGCGGCGTCTTGCCCTTGGCGTTCTCCGGCCGCCAGCGGCCGTCGTAGCGCGGTTTCTCTCCTCTCGCGCGCTGCGCCTCGCGCATGGCGTCCAGCTCTTCCTTGCTGGCGTAGCACCAGTAGGCGTGGCCGTCCCTGACGAGCTGCTGCGCCACCTCGGCGTAACGCGCCAGGCGCTGCATCTGGTAGAACGGACCCTCGTCATGGACGAGGCCCAGCCAGGCCATGCCGTCGAGGATGGCGTCGATGGAGGCCTGCGTCGAGCGCTCGATGTCGGTGTCCTCGATGCGCAGGATGAAAGTGCCGCCGTGCTTGCGGGCATAGGCCCATGCATACAGCGCCGTGCGGGCGCCACCGACGTGGAGGTAGCCGGTCGGGCTGGGGGCAAATCGGGTACGGACGGTCATGCTGCAGGCACCAGCTGGAAAAGGCGACATTTTAAGCGATGCGCCGCCCAGGTCCGGTGTAAATTGACCGAAACCGCCCCCTGTGGGAAAATGCGCGCCTTCTATCGGGCGGCTAGCTCAGCGGTAGAGCACTGCCTTCACACGGCAGGGGTCACAGGTTCGAACCCTGTGCCGCCCACCAGATTGCACAGGGCCTGCGACCTCGCAGGCTTTTTTTCTTTCAAGAAAGCTTCTGCAGCGGGAAAAACATCGGCAGCAGTACGGAATAGGCCGCCCACATGATGAGCAGCAGCGGCACGCCGCCCTTGAGGAAGTCGGAGAAGCGGTAGCCTGCTGCACTCATGACCAGCAGGTTGGTCTGGTAGCCCATCGGCGTGGCATAGGAGAAGTTGGCACCGAACAGCACGGCGAGCACGAAAGGCTCGGGGGAGACGCCGAGCTGTGCGGCGATGCTCGCGGCGATCGGCGTACCGACGGCGGCGGCGGCGTTGTTCGAGACGAAGTTGGTAAATAGCGCGACCAACAGCATCAGGGTCGAGAGCACGACCGTTGGCGACATGCCGCCAACGAGCGAGAGGTAGCCCTTTGCCAGCAGGTCGGTGCCGCCGGTGGCGGTGAGCGCGCTGCCGAGGGCCAGGCTGCTGACGACGATCAATACCACTTTCGAGCTGAGCGCATTGCCGACCTCGCGCCAGTCCAGGCAGCGCGTCGCCAGCATGAGGAGGACACCGGCCAGGGCGCTCACGGCAATCGGCACCAGCTTCAGCATGGCGGAGAGCACGACGAGCGCCATGATGGACAGCGCCAGCGGCGCCCGCTCGCTGCGCGGCAGCGCCAGGCTGCCGTCGAGCACGAGGATGTCGGCCTGCTTGACCTGCTGCAGGGCATCGGCCGTGCCCTGCACCAGCAGCATGTCACCCTGGCGCAGGCGGATCTCGGCGATGTCGTCCGCCTTGCTCAATTCCGCCTGGCCGGCGCGGCGCAGGCCAAGCACGATCAGGCCGAAGCGCTCGGCAAAGCGCTGGTAGCGCAGCGTGCTGCCAAAGAGCGGCGAAGCTTCGGTGACGACGATTTCCGCCAGCTGCTGTTCGGCGTGCTTTTCTTCGCCGTTCTTCTCCCCGTCCTTCTCCCCATCCTTCTCCGTCTCAAGGTCATGCAGGCTGAAACCGAGCACGGATTCGAATTCCTTCAGGTTGGCCGGCGTGTCGCGCACCAGCAGGCGATCGCCTGACTTGAGCCTGAGGGACGGCAGCCGGGTCAGGCGCAGGTCGTCGCCGCGCCGCACTTCCAGCACCGTCATGTTGCGTCCGGTCTTGGCGATCACGTCTGCAAGCGTGGCCCCCTCCGTCAGCGCCTCCTCGCCGACATGCAGCCAGGCTTCGAAGACGCGAGGCTTGGTGTCCTGCATGAGCGAGCCGTGATCGGGCAGCAGCCGCGGCAGCACCAGCCAGAGATAGAGCACGCCGAACACCGCGGCAATGGCCGCGACATGGATGAAATCCAGCATCTCGAAACGGCGCAGGCCGAGGTCCGCCGCGATGGAGACGACCAGCAGGTTGGTCGAGGTGCCGATTGTGGTGCCCATGCCACCGACCAGCACGGCGTAGTTCATGGGCATGAGCAGGCGCGAGGGCGATTCGCCCGTGCGCAGCGCGATGCCGATGAGGATGGGCAGCATCACCACGACGATGGGTGTGTCGTTGACGAAGCCGCTCGCCATGGCGCAGCCCCACAGCATCAGCAGCATCGACAGGCGCGGGCGCTTCGACCACAGTGCCGCCATGCGTCGCGCCACCGGCTCCAGCGCGCCGGTCACCAGCAGGCCGCGCCCCATGATCATCAGGCTGCAGATGGCCACCAGCGCCTCATGGCCGAACCCGTGAAAGGCCTGCGCCGGCCTGAAGGACGGATGAGGAAACAGCGTGAAGCCGATCACCAGCGTCACCAGCACGAACAGCGCCGTGGATTCGATGGAGACCTTTTCCGAGGCGAACAGGACGAAGGCCACCAGGGTCAGCAGCATCACCGCCAGGGTATGTGGGTCAATTCCGCTCATCAACCGCCATCCATGGGATTGCAGGGCATGTCCGGCATGGTAGCTATTATTTAGCGCGCCGCCCACTCATTGCGCGAGCCCCTTGCGCAACAGGTCCGCCACGACCAAGCCCAGGTCCTCGCCACGATCCGTCGCCCGCTGGCGGAGTTGCGCAACCAGTTCGCCGTCGAGCTTGACGGCGAACGGCACCAAGCCGAGCGCGCGCTCCCGTTCGCGCTGCTCGCGCCGGCCGACGGCTGACGCGGCTGCCGCACCGAAGCGGCCCGGCGTGCCGGCTTGCTTCATGCGGCTGTCAATTTTCAGTCCCTTGAGCTTTTCCAGGTCGGTCTTTTTCATCTTGCGTATCCATGCGCTTTAAGCCCGGCATTTTAGGCTCATTACACATGCAAGGTGCTGCTTTTTTGCATATAAGTTGATGACTAATTGGGGTTTTTCAGGCAAAATAAACAGCTTACAAACGGCTCACACCAGGTGGCTTCAGGCATGGCTGACGACGGCATCACCCCCCCGCACTACGAATTTTCCGATAAATACGACCCAAATCACGCCCGGAAGTATTTCCACAAGCACAACACAGGGTTCTGGCGCCGGCTGTCGACCTGGCGCGAAGTGGGCATGGCGCGCAAGGCGCTGGAACTGGCCGGGCAACCCCGTTCAGTGCTCGACCTGCCCTGCGGCACGGGCCGCTTCTGGGCGATGCTGGCCGAACAGCCGGACCGCAGGATCTACGTCGCCGACAACAGCCAGTCCATGATCGACGCCGGCCTCGAACTGCGCCCCCGGGCGGTCACCGCGCGCATCGAGAAATCCTTCTGCTGCTCGGCCTTCGACACCGGTCTGCCGGACAACTTCGTCGAGTGCGTCTTCAGCATCCGCCTGCTGCACCATATCGAGAAGAGCGCAGACCGCGTCCTCATGCTGCAGGAGTTCGCGCGCATCAGCTCCGGCACGGTGATCGTCTCGCTATGGGTGGACGGCAACTTCCGCGCCTGGCGGCACGAAATCAACGAGGCGCGCAAGGAGCGCACCCGCGGCAAGGAGCGCCCGCGCGACCGTTTCGTCTTCAAGCGCAGCGAGATCGAGCGCGACTTCGCCGCCGCCGGGCTGGAGATGATCGGCCACGCCGACTTCATCCGCTACTGGGACAAGTGGCGCGCCTATGTCCTGCGCGTAAAGAAATGAAGGATTTCATCAACGATCGCTGGCGGCCGATCCTCACGCACAACGGCCTGTCCGCCTTCGATGCGCTGTGGAAACTCGAGGCGCCCTGGTTCGAGGAGCCCAACCACCGCCGCGGCGGCTGGAGCGGCGTATCGCGCTGCGAACTGGCCCTGCCGGGCGACGGCACCACCGGGATTTTCCTCAAGCGCCAGGAAAACCACCGTGCGCGACTGTGGACCCATCCGGTGCATGGCGCGCCGACCTTCCTGCGCGAGTTCCGCCACATCATGCACTACCGCGCCTGCGGCATCCCGACGCTGGAGCCGGTGTACTTCGCCATGCGCAAGATCGGCAAGGACGAGCGCGCCATCCTCGTCACCGAGGAACTGACCGGCTTCGTTTCGATGGAAGACCGCGTGCGGCGCTGGCTGGAGTCCGGCGCGCCGGCGCACCCCATGCGCCTGCGCATGCTCGCGGCCATCGCCACCCTGCTACGCGACATGCACGCCCACGGCATCCAGCACAACTGCTTCTTCCCCAAGCACGTCTTCGCCCGCGTCAATGCGGACGGCACGGTCGAGGCGCGCGTCATCGACCTGGAGAAATCGCGCTGGCGCCCCTCCAGGGTGATCTGCGCCATCCGCGACCTGTATACGCTCAACTACCATTCGCAATGCTGGAGCCGCAGCGACCGGCTGTGGTTCTACAAGTCCTACCTGCAGATCGAGCGCCTGACGCCCCTCGCCAAGTGGCTGTGGCGCACGATCGCCGCCCGCTCCGGGCGCAAGAAGCGCATCCAGCCGCCTGCGCGCATGCTCGCCGCCAAGGCCGGCGTGGCCGAATAAGATGACGGCCTATCCCCCGACCCCTTTCCCAAGGAAAGGGGTGACGACGGTTCAGCCGCTACGCGGCTTCCGTGTTGTTGGCTTCAGGCCTCCTTGGGGCGGCCCGGCGGAGGCCTGAGCGACGCAATGCAGCTCGCGTTCATCCTCTTCAAGTACTTCCCCTACGGCGGCCTGCAGCGGGATTTCCTGCGCATCGCCCTCACCTGCCAGGCGCGCGGCCACGCCATCCGCGTCCACACCCTGCAGTGGCAGGGGGACATCCCGCCCGGCTTCGAGGTCGTAAAGGTGCCGGTGCGGGCGCTTTCCAACCATCGCCGCTACGAGAAGTTCGTCGACTGGGTCGGCCGGGACTTGCAGCAGCGCAGCGCCGACCGCATCGTCGGCTTCAACAAGATGCCTGGCCTGGACGTTTATTTCTGCGCCGATCCCTGCTTCGAGGACAAGGCGCGCACCCTGCGCGGCCCGCTCTACCGCCTCTCCGGCCGCTACCGCCACTTCGCCGCCTATGAACGGGCGGTATTCGCGGCGGACAGCCACACGGAAATCCTCATGATCTCCAGCGTGCAGCAGGCGCTCTACGTGAAGCACTACGCCACGCCGCCCGCGCGGCTGCACCTGTTGCCGCCGGGCATTTCCGCTGACCGTCGCGCGCCGCCCGATGCCGCGGCGGTCCGCGCGGATTTCCGGCGCGAGTTCGGCCTGGCCGAGGACGACCTGCTCCTGTTGCAGATCGGCTCCGGCTTCAGGACCAAGGGGCTCGACCGCAGCCTGCGCGGCCTCGCCGCCCTGCCGCCTGAGCTGAAGGCGCGCACCCGCCTCATCGCCATCGGCCAGGACAACCCGAAGCCTTTTTTTTCGCTCGCCCGGACGCTCGGCCTGGCCGACAGGGTGAGCATCCTCAGCGGGCGCGACGACATCCCGCGCTTCCTGCAGGGCGCCGACCTGCTGATCCATCCCGCCTACAACGAGAATACCGGCACGGTGCTGCTGGAAGCGGTGGTCGCCGGCCTGCCGGTGCTGACTTCCGCCGCCTGCGGCTATGCCCACTACATCGAGGAAGCCGCCGCCGGGCACGTCGTGCCGCTGCCATTCGAACAGGACCACCTCAACCGCACGCTGGCGGACATGCTTGCCGACGCTGCAGCGCGCCGGCAATGGCGGGCAAGCGGCCTCGAGTGGGCCGAACGGGCCGACATCTACAGCCAGTCCGAGCGCGCGGCGGATATCATCCTCAAGCCATGAGCCGTCCCGATGAACTCTTTCTCGACGAGCCCTTCCGCGCGCTTTGGGCAGGGCAGGACCCCTTCCGCGCCGCCGCGGCGCTGCAGGGTACGGTGCTGCGCGAACTGGAAGGCCGCCGCACCCTGCGCACCGAAATCGAAGGTCGCGGCTATTACGTCAAGCTGCACCGCGGCGTCGGCTGGGGCGAGATCATCAAGAATCTGGTGACGGCGCGCCTGCCCGTGCTCGGCGCCGAGCAGGAATGGCTCGCCCTCAAGCGCCTGAACGCACTCGGCGTCGACACCATGAAGGCCGTCGCCTTCGGCAGGCGCGGGGACAATCCCGCGCGTCTCGAATCCTTCATCATCACCGAGGAACTGGCGCCCACCCTCAGCCTGGAAGACTACTGCCGCGGCTGGCCGGCCCGGCCGCCTGCGCCCGCCCTCAAGCGCGCCCTCATCGCGCGCGTGGCGGAAATGATGCGGCGCATGCATGCGGGCGGCGTCAACCACCGCGACTGCTACATCTGCCATTTCCTGCTGCACACCGATCCCCCACCCGCTGCTGCCGCGCTGCGCCTGTCGCTGATCGACCTGCACCGCGCCCAGGTGCGCGACCGTCCCGCGCCGCGCCGCTGGCGCGACAAGGACCTCGCCGCGCTGCATTTCTCCACGCTGGAGATCGGCCTCACCGCGCGCGATCGTCTGCGCTTCCTGCGCGCCTATTTCGGCCACCCGCTGCGCGAAGTGCTGCGGGAAGAGGCGCCGCTCCTCGCCTACCTCGGGCGGGAAGGGGCGCGTCTTGCAGAGCGCTACCGGCGCAAGTTCGCGCCAGGGGCAAACGCATGAGCGAATGGCGCGTCCTGCCTGGGGTAGAGGCCGCCGCAGCCGCGCGCTTTGCCGACCTGGACGCCGTGTTCGCCCTCGAGGGCGAGATCGTCGCCAAGGATTCCATCACCCGCACCGTGCGCGCCGAGATCAACGGCCGCCGCTACTACGTCAAGCGCTACCACGGCCTCGGCAAGAAGCCGCTGCGGCGCTGGTTCGGCACGCCGCGCGTACAGCTGGAATGGGAAAACCTGCAGCGCTTTGCCGCGTGGGGCATTCCCACGGCGCGGCTCGTCGCCTACGGCCTCGAACGCCAGGGCGGCCTGTTCGCGCGCGGCGCGCTGATCACGGAGGAAATTCCCGGCACGAACGATCTGCACCGGCTCGCCCGCAGTCAGGATCCGCGGCTCGAAAGTCAGCCTTGGCGGGACGGCGTCTCCGCACAAGTCGCCGACATCGCCCGCCGCATGCACCGCCGCCGCTTCGTGCATGGCGACCTGAAGTGGCGCAACCTGCTGGTGGATGCCGCCGGCAAGGTCTTCCTCATCGACTGCCCGAGCGGCGGATTCTGGTGGCCGCCCTTCCTCGAGTACCGCATCGTCAAGGACCTCGCCTGCCTCGACAAGGTGGCCAGGCGCCAGTTCTCGCGCACGCGGCGGCTGCGCTTCTATCTCGATTACATGCAGAAGACGACGCTCGATGAGGCCGACAAGCGGCGCATCCGCAGGATCGTCGGCTTCTTCGCGGGACGCGACGAGGACCGGGACAACGCGGAGACGCTGCGCGCCGGCGGCCGGCGGGTGCTCGCGCCCTGCACGCTCGCGCTCGATGACGGCCGTGATCTGGCCATCGAGCGCTGGCTGCGCGTCCTGCCCGGCAAGCGCCTCACCGGCATCGGCCGCTGGAACGGGCAGGTCGTGCTGGCCAAGCTCTTCGTTGCCGCGCGCGGCAGCGAACGCCATTGGCTGCGCGAGCGCCGAGGCATCGACAGCCTGAGCAAGGACGGCCTGCCCACCCCGAAGCTAATCGCATCCGGCAGGCTGGAGGGGGCAGGATTCTTCGTCCTCACCGAATACCTCGACGGCGCGGGAAGCCCGGGCGATGCGGCGCTCGACGTACTCTCCAAGGTATTCGAAACGGTCGGACTCATGCACGCGCGGAGCCTCCTGCAGGAGGACGTGCATCTGGGGAATTTCCTGATCTGGGAAGACAAGCTCTACATCATCGACGGCGACGCCGTACGGCCGGCCGGCGCCGCCCGCGAATGCCTGGACAACCTCGCCCTGCTGTTCGCCCAGTTGCCCCCGGCTGCCTGCAGCGCCATGCAGCCCAGCCTGCTGGTCGCCTACCGCAAGGGCAATCCGGACTTCATCGTCGATGCAACGCAACTCGAAACATCCATCGTCCGTGCCCGCGAGAGGCGCCTGGCCGACTACCTCGACAAGTGCCTGCGCGACTGCAGCCTCTTCAAGGTCGCACGGCGTACCGATCGATTTTTTTCCGTGGTCCGTTCCGAGGCCGATTTCCTTGCGCCCCTGGTAGCCGATCCTGACGCTTGGCTGGAACAGGGCACCCCCCTCAAGCGTGGCCGGAGCGCAACGCTGGCGCTGGTCGAACTGGAAGGCCGCAAGCTGGTCATCAAGCGCTACAACATCAAGAGTGCCGGCCATGCCGTCTCGCGCGCCTGGCGGCCGAGCCGCGCCTGGCATTCCTGGGTGGAGGCGCACCGCCTGCGCTTCCTCGGCATCGCCACGCCGCGCCCGCTGGCGCTCATCGAGCGCCGCCTCGGTCCGCTGCGCGGCCGCGCCTGGCTCGTCACGGAATACTGTGAAGTGCAGAACCTGCAGGATTTCCTGGCCGGACACGCGGAGCGCGGCGCGCCGGCCGAGGTGCTGGAGGCTGCGCGCCGGCTCTTCACACGCCTCGCCGCCGAGCGCATCGGCCACGGCGACCTGAAGGCCACCAACTTCATTCTCAACGGGCATGAACTCTGTGTCCTCGACCTCGACGCGATGCGCCACTACGATAGCGAGGCTGCCTGGCGCAAAGCCTGGATGAAGGACCGCGCCCGCTTCCTGCGAAATTGGCCGGAAGGCAGCGCGCTGCAGCGGCAGTTCAGCGACGTCCTGCCGCCGCCGACCTGAAACCGTTCAGTTTTCCTGATTCGTTTCTTCAGCGGTCTCGCGGAACTGCATGGCATGCAGTTTCGCGTAGTGCCCGTTGAGGGCAAGCAGATCGGCGTGGCTGCCGCGCTCGACGATGCGGCCCTGGTCCATCACCATGATCGTGTCGGCCCTCTCGATGGTGGACAGCCGGTGGGCAATGACCAGCGTGGTGCGCCCGCGCATGACGCGGTCGAGGGCGGCCTGGATGTGGCGCTCGGACTCGGTGTCGAGCGCGGAAGTGGCCTCGTCGAGGATGAGGATCGGCGCGTCCTTCAGCAGGGCACGGGCGATGGCCAGGCGCTGGCGCTGGCCGCCGGAGAGCAGCACGCCGTTCTCGCCGACCAGGGTGTCGAAGCCTTCCGGGAGCTGGTCGATGAACTCGCGCGCGAAGGCCGCTTCGGCGGCACGCTCGACGTCGGCGCGCGGCGCGCCGGCCAGGTCGCCGTAGGCGATGTTGTTGGCCACGGTGTCGTTGAACAGGGTCACCTGCTGGGTGACGATGGCGACATGGCGGCGCAGGTTGCGCAGGACATATTGCTCCACATCGGTGCCGTCGATGAGTATCTGGCCCTGGTCGTGATGGTAGAAGCGCGGGATGAGGTTGGCGAGCGTGGACTTGCCGCTGCCCGAACGCCCGACCAGCGCCACCATCTGACCCGGCTCAATGGTGAAGCTGATGCCGTCGAGCACGGGCCGCTCGCCGCCGGGATAGCGGAAGGACAGGTCGCGCACCTCGAGACGGCCGCTGACGCGCTCGCGGCTCACCGTGCCGGAGTCGGTCTCCGCCGGCGTGTCGAGCTGCTCGAAGATGCTCTCGGCCGCCGCCACGCCCTTCTGGATCGTCGAGCTGACCTCGGAGAGCTGGCGGATCGGCTTGGGCAGCAGGCCGGCCGCGGTGATATAGGCCACCAGTTCACCGGGGCTGGCCTCGCCGCGCAGCCACAGCACGAGGAAGAACAGCACGCCCATGGCGCTGAAGATCAGCAGCTGCAGCATCGGCGTGTAGACAGATCCGGTGCGCACCATGCGCAGCTGCCTGTTCATGTTGTTGCTGCTCGCCTCGAGGAAGCGGCGCTGCTCGTAGGGTTCGCCGCCGAAGCTGCGCACGATGCGATGTCCCTGGATGGCTTCGGAAGCGACATGCGTGACGTCGCCCATCGCCACCTGGATCTTCTTCGCCTGCTTGCGGAACTTGCGGCTCGCGCTCACCACCAGCAGCGCGATGAACGGCAGCAGGGCCACCATCACCAGGGTCAGGCGCCAGTTCATCCAGAGCAGGTAGGCGAAGAGGAAGACCACCGTCAGCCCCTCGCGGATGACGACCTTGATGGCGTCGGTCGCGGCACCCGTCACCATGGTGACGTTGAAGGTGATGCGCGAGATCAGGTGGCCCGAGTTGTGCATGTCGAAATAGCGGTCCGGCAGCGTCAGCAGGCTGTCGAAGAGCGCCACGCGCAGATCATGCACCACGCCCATCGAGACGCGGGCGAGGAAGTAGTTGCCGAGGTAGGAGCCGACGCCCTGCCAGGCAGCGATGAGGACGATCAGCAGGGGCACGGCGTGCATCATCTGCAGGCCGCCGAGGCTCGCCCCCGCCGGGTCGATGAGGCCGTCGACGAAGTACTTCAGCACCGAAGCCAGCATCGGCTGGGCCGAGGCGAAGACGACGAAGCCCGCGATGCTCACTGCAAACCAGCCGACATACGGCCTGACGTAGGTCAGCAGGCGGATATACAGGCTCAAGCTTGATGGGACGTGCGAATCAGAAGGTTGCATGCGGCGCCGCACGGCGGAATGGATGGTCGGATTTTAGCATGGGCGGAATGCCTTATCCGGCTGGTAAAATGCCGAGCGACTTATCCAACAGCCGGCCCGCCGACGGTACATCCTCTTGCAGACTCTGGAACACGACGCCTACCTCGCCTTGCGCGCAGATGCCCAAGTGCTTGAGCGTGACCGCCACGGCGACAAGGTGCTGGTGCTGGGCGACGGCACCTACCTCAAGCTGTTCCGCCGCAAACGGCTGATTTCCTCCACCGCCTGGTATCCCTACGCAAAGCGATTTGCAGACAACGCGCTGGCATTGGCCGAACGAAACATCCCCTGCCCGGTTGTGATAGGCCTCTACCGCATTCCCGGCGCGAAGCGGGATGCGGTGCGCTACAAGCCGCTGGAAGGCCAAACGCTGCGCCAGCTCATACGTTCCGGCGCCGACACGCCTGGGCTGCGCGAACGGCTCGGACGCTTCGTCGCCCGCCTGCACGATGCTGGCATCTATTTCCGTTCGCTGCACCTGGGCAACATCGTGCTGACGCCGGGCGGTGCGTTCGGCCTGATCGACATCGCCGACCTGCGTGCGAGAACGCGACCGCTTCCGCGGAACCGACGGCAGCGCAACCTGCAGCATCTCTGCCGCGACGAACAGGATCGGGCCTGGCTTTGCCTCGATGGCGACACAACGTTCGACCAAGCCTACCGGAGCCAGGATGAGGAGATGAATCGGCGATGAGGCCGGACGCCGCCGATTTTCGCGCCGACATCAACGGCCTGCGGGCCGTGGCCGTGCTGGCCGTCGTGCTGTTCCATTTCGGCATCCCCGGCTTTTCCGGCGGCTTCGTCGGGGTGGATGTCTTCTTCGTCATTTCAGGCTACCTGATGACGCGGATCATCCTCGGCCAGCTCGCGCAGGGACGTTTCTCGGTCTTACGCTTCTATCTCGCGCGAGCGCGACGCATCTTTCCCGCCCTCACCGCCCTGGGCGTGCTCATGCTGGTCTATGGCTGGTATGCCCTTTCGCCCCTTGATTACAAGCTCCTGAGCAAGCATGTCGGAGCAAGCCTGCTGTTTTTCTCGAACCAGGTGTTCTGGAAGGAATCCGGCTACTTCGATGCGGATGCACACGAGAAATGGCTGCTGCATACATGGTCACTTTCCGTCGAATGGCAGTTCTACCTGCTCTACCCGTTGCTGCTCCTCGCTGCGGCACGCATGCTCAGACGGCAGGGCGGCATGGGAGCCCTGCTGTGGGCTGCCTTCTTTTTCTCGCTCGCCTGGTCGGCTTGGCTGGCCCATGCCAACCCGTCGAAGGCCTTCTTCCTGCTGCCGACGCGGGTCTGGGAAATGCTGGCCGGCGGGCTGATCTTCGTGAATCAGGAAGCCTGCAATCGCCTGACGCAGGGGCGCCGCTGGATCGAGACGGCCGGACTCGCCGCCATCGTCGTCGCCAGCGTGCTGTTCAATCCCGGCAACGCCTGGCCGGGATTGAACGCGCTGCTGCCGGTGATCGGCGCCGTGCTGGTCATCGCCCACAGCGCCGGCCGGACGCGCCTGCTCGGCAGTGCCGCCATGCAGGGCATCGGGCGCTGGTCTTACTCGATCTATCTGTGGCACTGGCCCATCGTGGTCTGGCTGCACCAAAGTCAGCCGCAGCAGAACGCCGTTTGGATCGTCGCCGGCATGGCTACCTCCATCCTTTTCGGCTGGATTTCCTTCCGCCTGGTGGAGATACCGGTGCGCAGCCTCGTCAGCCGCCTGAAACTCGCGCCTGGACTCTCGGTCTGCGCAACGATGATGCTCGTCCCCTTTGCCGTCGCGGCAACCTTCTACTTTCAGAGCAATAGCCTGATGGCGCTGCGCTTCAAGGACCACCCGCGTTTGGTGGACGTAAGAGCCTTGGAAGCGTTTCAGGCGCGCTATTTCGGCGAACTCTACAGGCCGCTGTACCGCGAGGGAACCTGCTTCATCACCCCGGAAAAGTCCCATGACGCCTTCGCGCCTGAATGTACCGGCCAGCGCGGCGGCATCGTCTTGTGGGGTGATTCCCATGCGGCGCATTTGTGGCCGGGATTGAAGGCCGTGGCAGATGCGGGAAGCGCAACGCAATGGACGGCCTCGGGCTGCCCGCCCCTGCTGAACGAGGCTTTCAGCAAGCGTCCGCACTGCCGCGCCATTAACGACTGGGTGCTTCGCCAGGTGATGGAAACGCGTCCGAAAATCATTCTTCTCGCCGGCGCCTGGATCAAGCATGACGAGGCAACCATCCGCCGCGGACTGGCGCTAACGCTGGCTCGTCTCCATGCCGATCCGAGCTGGCGCCCGCGCATCGTTCTGGTCGGCAGCGTGCCGGCCTGGCGCAGACCGCTGCCGCGCTTGCTGGCCAGCGATTTCCTGGGGGGCGACGAGCGCACGCGCTCGCGCAAGGACCTCGATCCGGATGCGCTCCCGCGCGACGCGCTCGTCAGAGAACTCGCCGGCACGCAGGCGGAGTTCTTCTCGCCCATCTCCGCCGCATGCGACGACAACGGCTGCCTGCGCTACTTCGAGCGGGACGGCGCGCGGATTCCCTTCGCCTTCGACTACGGCCACCTGGTCGAAGAGAGCTCGGTGCTGGTCGTGACGGCGCTGTTCCGGCAACTCGGCGAGCGCAAGCCACAGCAGCCATGAGCACAAGGCTGCTTTTCGTTTCCAAGGGACTAGACGCTTCTTCGACGCGCTATCGTGCGGTGCAGTTCTTCCCGCTGTGGCGGGCGGCCGGATTCGAACCCGTGCATGTCACGGCTTCCGGCGGCCCCGGCGCCACGCTCGGCATGCTGCGGCAGGCATCCCGCGCCGATGTGGTGATCGTGCTGCGCAAGACCTTTCCCGCCGCCCTGCTCTGGCTCTTGCGGCGGGTGTCGCGCAAGCTGGCATTCGACTTCGATGACGCCATCTTCTGCAACAGCGACGGCTCCCCATCGCGCACGCGCATGACCCGCTTCGCTGCGATGGTACGCTGCAGCGACCATGTTTTCGCCGGCAATGCCTTCCTCGCCGGCCAGGCCGCCGCATTCAACCCGAGGGTGACGCTGGTCCCCACCTGCATCGATGTCGCGCGCTACGACGTCACCGCGGCCAAGCCGGCCGACACGCTGGACTTGGTGTGGATCGGCAGCCATTCGACACGCAAGTACCTGGCGGAGGCCATTCCAAGCCTGAAGGCTGCAGCGGAAAAAGTGCCCGGCCTGCGTCTGAAGATCGTCGCCGACTTCGACCTGCCGGACTGCAGCGTGACGACCATACCCGTGGCCTGGCGCGCCGATGCAGAAGCGCGCGAACTGGCCGCTTCGCACATCGGCATCGCGCCGATGCGCGACGACGACTGGAGCCGCGGCAAGTGCGCCCTCAAGGTGCTGCAGTACATGGCGGCCGGCCTGCCGGTCGTGTCGACGAAGGCCGGCGCCAACGCCGAGGTGATCGGCGAAGGCGTAAATGGCTATCTGGTTTCAACTCCGGGGGAATGGGCGCAACGCATCGCACAATTGGCTCTGGATGCCGATCTGCGCCTGCGCATGGGCGAAGCGGGCCGCCGTCGCGTGGCGGCTGACTATTCCATCGAAGCGGCGTTTGCCCGACTGCGCCCGGTCGTCGAGGGACTGGGCTGAGTCGACTCCGGCACGGCGATGACGACCACATCGCCGGCCTTGTTGGCGAAGCGCTGCACGACATGCAGGCGGTTATCCGCCAGCCACTTCTCCAGTTCGCGATCCTTGCGCGTGGTTTCGACCGCAACCATGTTTGCGCGTTTTTCCGCCAACGCAGTCGCGAGGGCCGTTCGATCCAGAATGATTGCATTGGTCGTGCGCCAGCCGGCGTAATAGGCGATGCGCGCATTGTCCACGCCGACACGCGCAGGATCGGTTGCCTGGGCGCCCAGCCAGCGCCCCGCCTCGACGATGTGGGTCTTGGCAGGTGACAGGGACACGACGTTCGCCGCCATGGTCAGCAGCGCCAGCGTCAGCATCAGTGCCTTCCAGCGCGGGAAGCGCTGCATCAGGAGCGACAAACCGGATGCGACGATTGGTACGGCGAGCAGATTGAGCAGGCTGACATAGCGCCCGACGAGAAAGAACTGGTGCATGACGAAGGCCGCCAGCACCAGCACATAGGCGAGGAAGGCCCAGGGCAGCGGTTGCCAGGGTGCCAGCCAGGTCCGCATCGGCGGAACTGCAAAGCGGTACGCCAGCGGCACGAGGAACACGCCGGTCATCTTGAGAAACTTCATCGGGATGACGGAGAGCAACCCAAAAAACAGTATGTAGCCGGCTTCCTCGCGTGAATACTTGTACTTGAACACGGCCTCTGACATTCTGTCCGCCGCTTCGTTGATGACCTGCAGCGCATGCAGGGGGTTTGCAGCGTCAAAGAAATAGATTACCCGGTGTGGCACCGCCAACAGTCCGCTGCCGAAGAGCACGGCGGCCAGCAAGACGCCCGCCAGGGGCAGGAAGCCGATCTCGATAACGCGCCGCCTCCTTTGCCCGGCCGGCGCACCGAACGCCTGCCACAGCATCAGTGCCGGATAGAATGCTATCGCCTCTTGTCGAAACAGCGTCGCCACGGCGAGCGCGCCCTGGCAGAAAACCGCTTCACGCCTGCGTTGCGTGTCGTTCCAGCGCATCGCCAAAATAAACGCCAGCAGACTGAAGAACCAGAAGCCGTATTCACGCAGGATCTCGTTGCGATACTGGTTGTAGGCCGGCATGGCGAGGACGACGAGGCAGGCCAACCAGGCCGCCTCGGGCAGGCGGCGGCGAGTGATGCCGACCAGCAGCGCGCAGGTGCCTGCCATGAACAGCGCATTGAGAATCAGTGCCGTGTTTTCCAAGCTGACTCGGGTCACGAAGGCCAGCGCCGCGATGAGTGTCGGCAAAAAGGCCAGAAATGCCAATTCACCCACATTCACTTCGCCACTCAATCCGCCTTCGAGAAATGCGCGCGCCGTTTCAAGGTAGTGGATTCCGTCGCGGTTAACAAGATGGCCTTGCACCGCCACGAACGAAAGCAGCAGGCTGCCGATGAATGCCGCGCGCGCCGGGCCTAGGGCCTGCGCCCACGCTGCCAGACGCGCCCTCATGGCGTCCTCCCCACCGGCCGCATCGCATTCCCCCCTTCCCGCGCCCCGTCCCGCGTGAAAACCTGCACAGCCGCTTTCCCATTCCCGTCGGGCGGCCAGCGGAACACTTCTCGCAGAGGCGGCCCCTCCGGCCCGAACAGCCTGGGGAAGTCCCCGGGCGATTCCACCGCCAGCAGCAGCGGCGCATCGCCGTCGGCCAGACGCAACGCCTCCTCCTCGCTGATCCAGGTTCTGAAGGTGCCCAGTTCCAGTTGCACCGTGACCGGCGTATCCAGGTGATGCATCCTTTTCATGTCCAGGCCGCTCGCGGCAAGCGCGCGTGCAGCCCGTTGCGCCTCCACGGTATAGCGTACTTCCTCGCTTTGCCGCTCGGCCTTGAGATGGTAAGTCCACCAGGCCCCGCCGAGGAAGAGGAAAGTCAGCCCCGCCAGCACGGCGCCCATCAGGCGCCCGCCGATCCTGCCGGTCAATCGGGCCATCTCGCGCCCGGCCAGCAGCGCTGCCGCTGGCCACAGCGGCAGCAGGAGGTCGCCGCGATGGTGCGAGGCGAGCGAGAACAGGACGATGCCGCCGACGATCCAGCAGAACAGGAAGCGCTCGAAGCGGCGTTCAGCCGCATTCGGCGCCGGCCGGCGAATCACCTGCCACAGCGCATAAGCAGCAAACAGGCTGAAGGGCAAAAAGCGCAGGATGAAGTAGAGCGTCGGCTTGGGCAGGTTCTGTCCGGGGTAACCGCCCTTGCCCATTCCGGTGGCCTGTCCGACGAGTTCCTGGAAAAACAGCTTGTCGACGAGCGGCTGGCCGGCCGAAAGGAGGGCCGGCACGAGCCAGCCCAACACGAGGAGCAGGAAGAGCACGATGCCAGCCCAATGGTTGCCGCGCAGCGATGGCGCAGACGGATCGCTGCGGTGCTCCCACAACCAGGCCAGCAGCCCCATGCCAGCGAGCACCAGACCGAGCGGTCCCTTGATCAGGGTCGCCGCGGCGGCGGCCAGCCAGAATGGCAGCCAGCCGCCGCCACGTTCCCAGGCGCGATGCGCGGCAAGCGCCCCCAATGCAACCGCCAATGCGAAGAGG
>PHCS01000075.1 GCA_002840845.1 Betaproteobacteria bacterium HGW-Betaproteobacteria-14 | reverse complement strand
GGTGCCACCGCCAGCGGCGAGATGCCGTCGTCGTCGGCGAGCATGTTGGCGTCGAGGTGCGTCAGGCCGAGCTGGCGGCCAAGCTGGCGCGGAATGTCCTTGTCGGGATCGCTGCCGGTGGGCGAAGCGTAGAGCGCCATGTTGGCGACGGCGCAGCGCGCCAGCAGCGCCTCGCGTTCGGCGAAAGTCAGCCGCTGCGGAACGGCGATCTCGACCAGCAGGTCGGCCAGCGCGCGCGGATGCGTGGCGAGTTTGCAGTCGCGCCAGGCGGCGTAGGCGGTGGCGTTGTCGAGATCGAAGTGGGCCGGCGGGATCATTGGCTCAAGACGCCTTTGCGGCCATGGCGCGCGGGCGGCTCGCCGCCGCCGAACAGTCCGTTGAGGGTCTTCTCGAGCGCCTTGACGCCTTCCGGCGTCTCGATTTCCATCACTTGGTCGTACACCCAGTTCTTGTCCTTCTCCGGCATGCTCTCGCGCACGCGGGCGGCGAAGGCGCGGCGAAAGCCGAAGTCCGGCCCCTTTTCATCGTAGCCGTATTCCGCGTAGTCGACGCCGGACGCATTGAAGACCTCGAGGAAATGCCGCCGGCAGGCGCCCGGTTCGCGCGCCTCCAGCAGCATGTCGGCGTTGTCCTCGATGGCCTCCGCCATGCGCAGCGCCAGCGCAGTGGTGAATTCATTGCGCTGCTCGGGGGAGAGGGCGCGGTGGGCGACACGGTCGGCCATGTGGGCATGGAAGGCCATCGATTCGCAGACGTAGTCGAAATACGGCTGGCCAAGGTCGATGTCGAACTTCGCCTCGCGCATGCGCTTGATCGATTCGATGGCGAGCTTCCACGAGAGCATGGCGACGACGCTGGCCAGCTCCGCCATCGTGCGTTCGCGCCCGCCGGCATGGAAGCGGCTGCGGATGCGGATGGCCACTAGAACCCCTCACCACAGAAACGCAGTGGCACAGAGGAAATCATCATCAAGTTGTCCCTCTGTGTCTCTGTGCCACTGTGGTTAATGGTTCTCAATGTTCGCCTTTCGTGCGGCGGATGCCGGCGAGGCGGTTGCCCTGCTTCTGCGGCCCGCCGCGCGGGAAGATCTCGTGCAGGTAATGGTTGCTGCCCTTCTCCGCGCCCCACTCCTTGGTGAAGTGGGTGATCATCACGCGCACCTGCGGCTGCACGCGGTGCGTGTGATGGTAGTCGCGGATGTAGCGGATCACCTGCCAGTGCTCGTCGGTCAGGTTGAGGCCCTCCTCCTGCGCCAGCGCGCGGGCGAAGTCCTCGGACCAGTCGTCGAGGTTGATCAGGTAGCCTTCGGAGTCGACCGGGATCTCCCGGCCTCCCACCGTCATCCAGCGCGCGGTCGTGTCGCGATAAGCATCTCCCATCCTGCTCCTCCATGGGTTGTTGGTGACATGTATCTCGGTCTTGTTATCTCGATGCTGTTGGGGGGATATCTATTGTCGTTGTGTGTTCAGTAACCGCCCTTGCCAAAGGGCTTGGGCAGGCCGGCGATCTTCACCGCCTGCTTGGCCGGACCGTCCTTGGGGAAAAGGTCGTACATGACTTTCGAGTCGGCTTCCGGCATCAGCTCCGCCATGTCCTTCATGAAGGCGCGGAAGTTGGGCGTGTGGCCGTCTTCGCGGTACTTGTCGCGCATGTAGTTGATGATCTTCCAGTGGTCGTCGGTCAATGCGACGCCCTCGGCCTCTGCAATGGCGTGCACCGCCTCGTCGCTGAAATCCGCCTCAAGCAGGTAGCCGTCGGCATCGACTTCCTTTTCCTCTCCGTTGATCGTGTAGCTCATTGCGCCTCCCGCAGGGCCGTCCCAAGGGAGGTGCGCGCCCCCTCGGGGGGCAGCGAGTCGATGTTGCGAGCGTGGGGGTTCATATCTACTCTCCAGGTTGATGAATTATTTCTTGCGCAGGTAAAACTCGAAGGCGCCGCGCGCGATCTCGACGCGGCTGACCAGTTCCAGCGCGGTGTTCTTCACCCAGGCGTCGATGTCCGCCGGGGTGCCGGGGCAGTTGCTCACCAGCAGGAGGATCTCGCCGGACTGCATGTCGTCGAGCATTTTCTTCGCCTCGAGGATCGGCCCGGGGCAGGAGGTGCCGCGCATGTCGATGGAAACATTGGGCTTGGGTGTCGCCTTGCCGCTGCCGCGCGTGATCAGGTAGGCGGTGCGGTCATCGCCCATCTTGTCCTTCACCGCGACTTCATTGCGGGTCTGGCGCGCCCAGGCGAACAGGTCGTCGGACGTGCCGGGGCAGTCGGAAATCAGCAGCAGTGACTGTCCGGGATCCATGTCGTCGACGATCTTCTTCGCGCCGATCAATGGCGCCGGGCAGGACAGGCCGCTCATGTCCAGGGTAACAGTGGGTTTCGTGCTCATAGCTCCTCGCAATGCGTAGTAGTTGTCCGTTTGTATTCTAGGCGGCGCCGACGGCGACCACCGACTTGTGCGGTATGAAGATGCCGCAGCCGATCTTGCGCCCCTCGCCGAGGCCGCTCTCCTGCACGGCCAGGGACTGCGCCGGCGTCAGGCCGTGCAGCAGCAGGCTGAAGCCGTGCACTTCGCCTGCGGGCGTGCTGGTCGCGTGCGCCTTGCCGGCGATCATCGATTCCGGCAGCCCGGCCGCCTTGAGCAGCGCCGCCGCCTGATCGAGGAACGCCAACTCGTCGGCGGTGCCGGTGCTGACGAAGTGCGAATACACTGTGGCAAAGGGCACCAGTTCGCGCAATCGGCCCGGCCCGATGTCCAGGCCACTGCCCAGATCGAGGCGGGCGCCGGATAATTCCATGGCCTGTGCCACCTGCTCCTGCTGGAGCCGCAGCGTCAGACGCGCCCTGGGGCCCAGGCACAAGCTTCCGTTCGTGGTGGCCGTGCCATGCAGGGGATGCACAGCGGCAACGGCGTCCGCTTCCAGCCAATCCAGTTCGTCCGCCAGCGCCCTGAAGAGCGCATAACCGTAGTCGCGCGGCAAGCGCTCGCAACGCACCTCGAAGGCGACATCGACGACCGTCATGCCTTGGCCGCCTGTGCGTTCGCCCAGTCCTGCAGCGTTTTTCCCCAGCGGGCTGCCGTCTGGGCGTCTATATCGAATATGGTGAAGCGCTTCTTCTCGCGGATGCGCAGGCGGAGCATGGGCGAGCCGCCGGCGAGGTATTCCACCTGCTGCAGTTCAATCTCCTGCCCCCAGATCGGCGCGGTAAACTTGTCCAGCGGTGTAAGCTTCTCTTTGTCGTCCATCCTTGTGCGCCTCGGGCGGCTATATAAGTATTTGTTGCAATATGCCTTTCGCGCCAGCTTACGCCTATCACCGCCATGGCGTGCCGCGGCATACTCCTTTCGGGTAGGGTGGGCCTACCCCCACAGGCGGGGGGTGATACCCATCGGGAGGTATAGGAGATCGCAGTGCACAATGCGTAGCATTAGCTCCATCTTATGGACTTGTCTGACCCCGGCAGCACTGACTAAACCTTAGCACTGGAGACAAAATCATGGCGAAGAAACCACACGACACGCCCAATCTCGACCAGTTGGAATCGGGCCCCTGGCCCAGCTTCGTTACCGGCCTCAAGCGCCTGGCGAAGGACAAGGATTATGTGGTGGACCTGTTGGGCCACCTGGAACACTCATACCAGACGCGCAAGGGCTACTGGAAAGGCGGCACGGTCGGCGTCTTCGGCTACGGCGGCGGCGTCATCCCGCGCTTCACTGAAATCAAGGATGCCGACGAGAAGCCGGTGTTCAAGGATGCAGCCGAATTCCACACCCTGCGCATCATGCCGCCGGCCGGCATGCACTACAACACCGACATCCTGCGCAAGTTCTGCGACATCTGGGAAAAGCATGGCTCCGGCTTGATCGCTTTCCACGGCCAGTCAGGCGACATCATGATGCAGGGCTGCACCACCGAGAACGTGCAGAAGGCCTTCGACGAAATCAACGAACTGGGTTTCGACCTGGGCGGCGCCGGCCCGGCCGTGCGCACCTCCATGGCCTGCGTCGGCCACGCCCGCTGCGAGCAGTCCTGCTACGACGAGGGCAAGGGCCTGCGCACCATCGTCAACAGCTTCCTCGACGACATCCACCGTCCGGCCCTGCCTTACAAGTTCAAGTTCAAGTTCTCCGGCTGCCCGAACGACTGCATGAACTCCATCCAGCGCTCGGACATGGCCATCATCGGCACCTGGCGCGACAACATCCAGACCGACGAGGCCCTGGCGAAGAAGTGGTTCGCCAAGCACGGCATGAACGAGCTGGTGAACGACGTCGTCGGCATGTGCCCGACGCGCGCCATCCAGCTGAAGGAAATCAAGGACCTGCGCAAGGGCGAGAACATCTCCAGCGTGGCGGTCAACGACAGCCAGGCCCTGGAAATCGACAACAAGGACTGCGTGCGCTGCATGCACTGCATCAACGTCATGACCGGCGCACTGGCCCCGGGCAACGACCGCGGCGCCACCATCCTGGTCGGCGGCAAGCGCACCCTGAAGATCGGCGACCTGATGGGCACCGTCGTCGTCCCCTTCATGAAGCTGAAGACCGACGAGGATTACGAAAAGCTGCTCGACCTGGCCAAGCGCACCGTCGATTTCTTTGCCGAGAACGCGCTGGAGCACGAGCGCACCGGCGAGATGATCGAGCGCATCGGCCTGGTCAATTTCCTCGAAGGCATCGAGGTCGATGTCGACCCGAGCATGATTTCTGCGCCGCGCACCAACCCCTACGTCCGCATGGACGGCTGGGACGAGGAAGTGGCCAAGGTGAATGCCAAGAAAGCTGCCGCCTAACAATCACAGACTGACGGAGACAGATTATGTCGCAACCTCAAATGCGCAAGCCGGTCGAATGCGGCGTGCCGGACCACATGCAGTACCTGCACCCGACCCTGCGGAACAACTACGGCAACTGGAAGTACCATGACCGGCCCCGGCCCGGCGTGCTGCACCACGTCTCGAAGAGCGGCGAGGAAGTGTGGACGGTGCGCGCCGGCACGCAGCGCCAGATGGATGTCTACACCATCCGCAAGCTGTGCGACATCGCCGACAAGTTCGCCGAAGGCCATGTCCGCTTCACCATCCGCAGCAACATGGAATTCATGGTGGCCGACGAGAAGAAGGTCGCCCCGCTGATCGCCGAGCTGGAAAAGAACGGCTTCCCCGTCGGCGGCACCGGCAACTCCGTGTCGATGATCGCCCATACCCAGGGCTGGCTGCACTGCGACATTCCCGGCACCGACGCCTCCGGCGTGGTGAAGTCCCTCATGGATGAACTGCATCAGGAATTCACCCACGAAGAGATGCCCAACCGCGTGCGCCTGTCCACCTCCTGCTGCGAGATCAACTGCGGCGGCCAGGCCGACATCGCCATCGTCATCCAGCACACCAAGCCGCCGAAGATCAACCACGACCTCGTCGCCAACGTCTGCGAACGCCCGGCCGTCGTCGCACGCTGCCCGGTGGCGGCCATCCGCCCGGCGCTGGTCAACGGCAAGCCCTCGCTGGAAGTCGACGAGAAGAAGTGCATCTGCTGCGGCGCCTGCTTCCCGCCCTGCCCGCCCATGCAGATCAACGATCCGGAGCATTCCAAGCTGGCCATCTGGGTCGGCGGCAAGAACTCCAACGCCCGCATCAAGCCGCAGTTCATGAAGATGGTCGCGGCCGGCCTGCCCAACAATGCCCCGCGCTGGCCCGAAGTGGCCGCCGTGGTGAAGAACATCCTGCGCGTGTACAAGGAAGACGCCCGTCCCTGGGAGCGCATGGCCGACTGGATCGAACGCATCGGCTGGCCGCGCTTCTTCGAGAAGACCAACCTGCCCTTCACCAAGTACCTGATCGATGACTGGCGCGGCGCGCGTTCCAACCTGAACGCCTCCACCCACATCCGCTTCTGACCGCTTCGACTGGGTGAATCCATGGATATCGGCATCCTCATCAACGAAGGGCCCTACACGCACCAGGCCTCGGACAGCGCCTACCTGTTCGCCCGCGCCGCCATCGAGAAAGGGCACAAGGTCAGCCGCGTGTTCTTCTACCACGACGGCGTGAACAACTCGACGCGCCTGACTGAGCCGCCGCAGGACGACCGCCACATCGTGAACCGCTGGGCCAAGCTGGGGCAGGAGCACAGCATCGACCTGGTGGTATGCGTGGCGGCGGCGCTGCGCCGCGGCATCAAGGACGAAAACCTGGCGCCCGGCTTCCGCATCTCCGGACTGGGCCAACTGATCGAAACCGGCATCCAGTCCGAGCGGCTGGTCACGTTCGGCGATTAACAAGAAAAGCTCAGGGAGAAAGCGCAATGAGCGAAGGACAGATCAAGAAATTCATGTACGTCAACCGCAAGGCGCCGCATGGCACCGTCTACGCGCTGGAGTCGCTGGAGGTGGTGCTGATTGCCGCCGCCTTCGACCAGGACGTCAGCCTGGCGTTCATGGACGACGGCGTGTATCAGCTGAAGAAGGGCTTCAACACCAAGGGCATCGAGGTGAAGAACTTCCAGCCGACCTACCGCGCCCTGGACGACTACGACATCAACAAGCTCTACGTCGAAAAAGAGGCGCTGGAGGCGCGCGGCCTGACACAGGACGACATGGTCGTGCCAGTCGAGGTCATGAGCCGTGCCGAAATCGGCAAGCTGATGGAAACCCAGGACGTGGTCCTGAGCTTCTAGGGGATATCAAATGCTGCATATCGTGAACAAATCGCCTCAGGACCGCAATTCGCTGGACACCTGCCTCGCCACGGCGCAGCCGGGCGGCGCCCTCCTCCTCATCGAGGACGGCGTCTATGCCGCGACCAACGGCAATGCCGCCGCCGGCAAGCTCACGCAGGCCATGGGGCAACTGAAGGTTTATGCACTGAAGGCCGACCTCGAGGCGCGCGGCATGGCCGATCGCGTCCTGGAGGGCGTCAATCTGGTCGATTACGGCGGCTTCGTCGATCTCGTGACGGAACACGCCACCTGCCAATCCTGGCTGTAAGCGTTTTTTTGATTTTTTTAGGAGACACACCATGGCTATCGAAGTCAACGGCAAGACCTACGAGACGGACGAGGAAGGCTACCTGGTCGACCTCAACGAGTGGAACGAAGACGTGGCCAAGCTCCTCGCCGAGCAGGAGAACGTCAACATGACCGACCAGCACTGGGAAGTCGTGAATTTCCTGCGCGAGTACTACAACGAGTTCCAGATCGCCCCGGCCGTGCGCGTGCTGACCAAGGCCATCGGCAAGAAGTTGGGCGCCGACAAGGGCAACAGCCAGTACCTCTACGAGCTGTTCCCCTACGGCCCGGCCAAGCAGGCGTGCAAGATCGCCGGCCTGCCCAAGCCGACCGGCTGCGTCTGATCACAGACACACGCCCCCGGCCCGTCATTCCCGCGGAAGCGGGAATCCAGCCCGGTTTCCGGGTCCCCGCCTGCGCGGGGACGACGTGGCTCGGGTCGCCCAACGCTTGAACTGATCCTCGCTCATGACTGCTGCAACGATCTTCTTCGCCGTCCTCTTCTACGCCGCCACGGTGATCCTCGTCGCCGGCCTGGCGTACAAGATCGTCGACTACGCCCGCACGCCGGCGCCGCTGAAGATCCCCACCACGCCGGCGCCGACCACGAATGGCGGCGTGGCGCTGCGCATGTTGCGCGAGGTGGCGCTGTTCGAGAGCCTGTTCAAGTCCAACCTGTGGATCTGGGTCTTCGCCATCCTCTTCCACGGCGCCCTGCTGCTGGTGCTCATGCGCCACCTGCGCTATTTCACCGAGCCGGTGTGGTTCTGGGTCGGCTGGGTGCAGCCCTTCGGCCTGTATGCCGGCTTCGCCATGGTGGCCGGCCTGCTCGGCCTGTGGGCGCGCCGCTTCCTCGTCGAGCGCATCCGCTACATCTCGACGCCGTCCGACCACCTCATGCTGGCCCTGCTCGCCGGCATCGGTGGCTCCGGCCTTGCCATGAAGTTCCTCATGCACACCGACATCGTCGCCGTGAAAGCCTTCTTTCTCGGCCTGATGCGCTTCGACATCCAGCCCCTGCCGTCGCACCCCGGCCTCTACATCCACCTGACGCTGGTGGCGCTGCTGATGATCGTCTTCCCCATGAGCAAGCTGCTGCATGCGCCGGGCGTCTTCTTCAGCCCGACCCGCAACCAGGCCGACAACCCGCGCGAGAAACGCCATCTGGCGCCGTGGGCGGCCGAACTCGACGCCAAGAACTGAGGATCAAGACGTGGCCGCCCCCGAATTCGACGTACCGGAACTGAAGGAATTCCGCACCATCCCCCGGCTTGCGCCGGACGTGATGGCGCACAGCAAGCCGCACGTCGCCAGCGAGAAGATCAACGAGGCCATCGGCTTCCCCGGCGAGCTGGTGGAGAACTGGCAGGAGAAGGCCATCGAGAAGATGGGCGACCTGCTGGGCAAATACCGCTCCCTCAAGGTTTACCTGGATTCCTGCGTGCATTGCGGCGCCTGCACCGACAAGTGCCACTATTTCCTCGGCACCGGCGATCCGAAGAACATGCCGGTGGCGCGCCAGGACCTCCTGCGCAACGTCTACCGCCGCTATTTCACGCCCGCCGGCAAGCTGTTCCCCAAGCTGGTCGGCGCGAAAGACCTCACGCGCGACGTGCTCGACGACTGGTACAGATACTTCAACCAGTGTTCCGAGTGCCGCCGCTGCTCGGTGTTCTGCCCCTACGGCATCGACACCGCCGAGATCACCATGGCCGGCCGCGCCATCATGGATTCGATCGGCCTCGGCCAGAAGTACTCCAACGAGATCCTCGGCAAGGTCAACCGCATCGGCAACAACCTCGGCCTGCCCGGTCCGGCGCTGGAGGACACCCTGCTGGGCCTGGAGGAAGACGTCAAGGAAGACACCGGCGTCGACGTCAAATTCCCGCTCGACGTGAAGGGCGCCGAAGTCCTCCTCATCACGCCCTCTGCCGACTTCTTCGCCGAACCGCACATCGACAGCCTGATCGGCTACGCCAAGGTCTTCCACGCCGCGGGCATCTCCTGGACGCTCTCCTCGAAGGCCTCGGAGGCCGGCAACTTCGGCCTCTTCAACGGCAGCTACGAAATGATGCGCAAGGTTGCCCTGCGCATCCGCGAGGCGGCGCTGGAGCTGGGCTCGAAGCGCATCGTCGTCGGCGAGTGCGGCCACGCCTGGCGCGTCGCCTACAGCTACTGGAACACCCTGACCGGCGTCGGCGCCGGCGGCGACGATCCCTTCGCCCGCCAGCTGCAAAGCCAGCTCGACCAGCGCTACAAGCAGCCGATGCACATCTGCGAGTTCACCTGGGACCTGATCCAGCGCGACGTCCTCAAGTTCGACAAGGAAGCCAACGACCACCGCATCGTCACCTTCCACGATTCCTGCAACGTGGCGCGCGCCTCGCGCATGGGCGACACGCCCGGCGGCCAGTTCGAGATTCCGCGCAACATCATCAAGACGGTCGCCAACAAGTACTTCGAGATGCCGCACGGCACCACGCACGAGCAGACCTTCTGCTGCGGCGGCGGCGGCGGCGTGCTCACCGACGAGCTGACCGAGATCCGCGTCAAGGGCGCCCTGCCGCGCATGGAGGCGCTCAACCACGTCGTGCAGGCGAACGGCGTGAATTTCATGGCGACCATCTGCGCCATCTGCAAGGCGCAATTCACCAAGGTCCTGCCCTACTACAAATTCAACCGCGGCATGGTCGGCGGCGTGCACCAGCTCGTCAGCACCGCCATCCAGCTCGGCGACAAATAGCGATTGACTAGGAGACAAAGATGTCGGCCACCACCGAGAAAACCGATAGCCAGAAACTGAACTTCCGTCGCTACAAGGATGGCGACAGCAAGCTCGGCCCCCTGAACAAGCACATCTTCCAGGCCAGCCACTCCTACAAGTGCCCGACCTACATCCAGTCGACGCCGCCCTGCCAGGGCAGCTGCCCCTCGGGCGAGGACATCCGCGGCTACCTGAACATCGTGCGCGGCGTCGAGAAGCCCCCCGTCGGCGCCGACGGCAAGCCGGTCATGCCGTGGCAGGAATACGCCTGGCGCCGCCTCACCGAGGCCAACCCCTTCCCCTCGGTGATGGGCCGCGTCTGCCCGGCGCCCTGCGAGACCGGCTGCAACCGCAACCAGGTCGAGGACCACGTCGGCATCAACTCCGTCGAGCACTTCCTCGGCGAGTACGCCATCCAGAACAAGCTGAAGTTCACGGCCCCCGAGGCGAAGAGCGGCAAGAAGGTCGCCGTCATCGGCGGCGGCCCCGCTGGCCTCTCCGTCGCCTACCAGTTGGCGCGCATGGGCCACGAGGCCACCATCTTCGACGAGCATGAATTCCTCGGCGGCATGATGCGCTACGGCATCCCCGGCTTCCGCACGCCGCGCGAAGTCCTCGACGCGGAAATCCAGCGCATCCTCGACCTCGGCGTGAAGACCCGCCTGAAGACACGCATCGGCAGCGACATCACCATGGAGGAGATCCGCAAGCAGTACGACGCGATCTTCCTCGGCCTCGGCGCCCAGGGCGGCCGGGCGCTGCCCTGTGACGGCAACGACGCCCCCAACGTGGTCACCGCGACCTCCTTCCTGCGCGCCTTCAACGACGGCCGCATGCGCCACGTCGGCAAGCGCGTGGTGGTGGTCGGCGGCGGCGACACTTCGATCGACGTCGCCACCGTGGCGCGCCGCCTCGGCGCCATCGACAACCCGAAGCCCACCGACTATGCCGAGAACGTCATCGGCGGCCGCGCCGCCCATGACGTCGCCGAAATCTCCGCCCGCCAGGGCGCCGAGGTGACGCTGACCTCGGTCTTCCCGGTGGACAAGATGCAGGCCAACAAGCACGAGATCGAGCAGGCCAAGGCGGAAGGCATCGACATCCGCGGCGGCTGGGCGCCGATCGGCGTGGTGCGCGGCAAGGACGGCCGCGCCACGGCGCTGCGCGTGGCGCAGTGCGAGGCCAAGTTCGTCGGACCGAAGCTCGAGATCAAGATGATCGAGGGCACCGAGCAGGACATCGAGGCCGACCTCATCGTCTCGGCCATCGGCCAGTCGGTCGACTTCACCGGTCTCGAGGAATTCGATTCCGGCAAGGGCAGCATCGCCGCCGACAAGAACTACCAGGTGCAGGGCAAGCCCGGCGTATTCACCGGCGGCGACGTCATCCGTCCGCATCTGCTCACCACCGCCATCGGCCACGGCTGGATCGCCGCCGAGGGCATCGACCGCTTCCTGCGCGGCGAGGAGCAGGAAAAGCGTGCCAAGATCGACGTGCATTACTGGGACATGGAGCGCAAGCTGATGGAAAAGGGCAAGGCGCCGCAGCCGGCGACCGAGCCGCTGCGCGGCACCGACGCCGCCAACGTCGCCGTGCACAACTACGACAACCGCTCCGAGCGCTACGTCATCACGCACAAGGAGCTGTTCCTCGGCCACTTCAGCTACACGCCGCGCAACATCCGCAACGTCATCACGCTCTCCAAGGACACTGCCCTGGGCAACTTCCAGGAGCGCCTCGACCCGCTCGACGAGAAGCAGGCCATCGCCGAAGCCAAGCGCTGCATGAGCTGCGGCCAGTGCTTCGAGTGCGACAACTGCGTGGTGTACTGCCCGCAGACCGCGGTCTATCGCGTCAAGAAGACCGAGGCGACCACCGGCCGCTACGTGGCGACCGACTACTCGAAGTGCATCGGCTGCCACATCTGCGCGGACGTCTGCCCGACCGGCTACATCCAGATGGGCCTGGGGGAGTGAGGCGTGAAGGGTGAGGAGTGAGGAGAAAACCATGAGCCGCCGCATCCTCCGCACCCTCGGTCTCGCCGTATTGGCGGGACTGACTTTTGCCGCAGCGCATGCGACAGAGCCCGGCCGCACGCCGAAGCCCTCGATCGCCATCGAGAAGCCCGGCCAGTGCGTCGAGGCGACCGATGTCATGCGGCGCGACCACATGAAGCTGCTCAAGCACCAGCGCGACAAGACCATGCATGAAGGCATCCGCACCAAGCCGCACAGCCTGAACGAGTGCATCGCCTGCCACGCCAGCCAGAAGACCGGCAGCGTGCTGGGGCCGGACGGCTTTTGCCAGAGCTGCCACGCCTATGCTGCGGTGAAGCCCGACTGCTGGGACTGCCACCAGCCCAAGCCCGGCCAGAAGGCCGCCACGGGAGTCCGGCCATGAACGTAAACAACAGCGAACGCCGCAAATTCCTCGCCGCGGCGGCCGTCGGCGCCGGCGCCATAGCCCTCGCCCCTGGCATCCGCCTGGTCGAGATCGCCGCCGCCAAGCCGGATAACGAGCCGGTCACCTCCAAGGTGCGCTGGGGCATGCTCATCGACACCACGCGTTGCCAGAGCGGCTGCACCGACTGCGTCTCCGCCTGCGGCAAGGAAAATGGCCTCGGCGAAGTGACCAAGCCGCGCACCGACGCGCAGTGGATCCGCAAAATCGACCTGAAGGATCTCAAGAGCGGGCACGCCCTCTCGCTGCCCATGATGTGCCAGCACTGCGCCAACCCGCCCTGCGTGGACGTCTGCCCGACCGGCGCCTCGTTCAAGCGCGCCGACGGCATCGTGCTGGTCGACCGCCACACCTGCATCGGCTGCCGCTACTGCATGATGGCCTGCCCCTACAAGGCGCGCTCCTTCGTGCATGAGCCGCACACAGACCAGAATCCGGAAGTGCCGCGTGGCCAGGGCTGCGTCGAAAGCTGCACGCTGTGCGTGCACCGCGTCGACCGCGGCGGCACGCCCGCCTGCGTCGAGGCCTGCGCCTCGGCCGGCCACAACGCCATGATGTTCGGCGACCTGAACAACCCCGAGAGCGAGATCTCGAAGCGCATCCGCGAGGTGAAGACCACCGAAGTGCGCGCCGACCTCAAGCTCGACCTCGGCGTCCGCTACGAAGGTATCTG
>PHCS01000074.1 GCA_002840845.1 Betaproteobacteria bacterium HGW-Betaproteobacteria-14 | reverse complement strand
GCCTCGCGGTGGCTGCGATGGCCGAAGTTGGGGAAGCTCACCACCGCCTCGCGCCCCACGCGCAGCATCTCGGTCAGCATTTGTTCGGTGTGGCGCACCGTCTGCAGGGACAGAGACATGACGACATGGTCGAAGAAACCATCCTCGAATCCGGACAACCCTGCCTCCAGGTCGAACTGGACGACGTTCACGCCGTTCCGGATGCAGGCAAGCACGTTGTCCGGGTCGTTATCCACGCCGTAGCCGAGCACGCCTTTTTGCTCCTGCAGGTAGCGCAGCAGGCTGCCGTCGCCGCATCCCAGGTCGAGCAGCTTCTCGCCGGGCCGGATCCACTTGGCTATGACGTCGAAATCGAAGCGGCCGAGGACGTTGGTCATACCGCAACCCCCTCGAAGTAGGCCCGCAGCACGGCATGATAGTGCGCGTCGTCGAGCAGGAAGGAATCGTGGCCGGCGCTGGACTCGATCTCGGCGTAGCTCACGCGCAGTCCGTTGTGCACCAGGCCGAATACGATCTCGCGCGAACGCTCCGGCGCAAAGCGCCAGTCCGTCGAGAAGGAGACGACGAGGAAGTTCGCCTTGGCACGGGCCAGGGCGGCCGGCAGATCGTCGCCGTAGCGGCCAGCCGGATCGAAGTAGTCGAGTGCCTTGGTGGCGATGAGATAGGTGTTGGCATCGAAGAAACCGGCGAACTTGTCGCCCTGGTAGCGCAGATAGGACTCGATCTCGAAATCCACCTCGTAACTGTACTGCAGCGCCTCGCGCCGCAGCTTGCGGCCAAACTTCTCCGCCATCTGGTCATCCGAGAGGTAGGTGATGTGGCCCAGCATGCGTGCCAGCCGCAGGCCGCGCGCCGGCACCACGCCGCGCTCGTAGTAATGCCCCCCGTGGAAGTCCGGATCGGTGAGGATGGCCTGACGCGCGACTTCGTTGAAAGCGATGTTCTGCGCCGTCAGCTTCGGCGCGGCTGCGATCACCAGGGCATGGCGGATGCGCTCCGGATAGTCCAGTGTCCACTGCAGGGCCTGCATTCCGCCGAGGCTGCCGCCCATCACCGCCGCCCAACCGTCGATGCCAAGCCGGTCGGCCAGACGCGCCTGGGTCGCCACGCAGTCCTCGACGGTCACCACCGGGAAATCCGCACCCCAGGGCTTGCCGGAGGCGGGATTGACGGACATCGGGCCCGTCGAACCGTAGCAGCCGCCGAGGTTGTTCACGCCGACGACGAAGAACTTGCGCGTGTCCAGCGGCTTGCCCGGGCCGATCAGGTTGTCCCACCAGCCGATGTTCTTCGGGCTGTCGGCGTAGCAGCCGGCAAGATGATGGTTGCCCGACAGGGCATGGCAGACCAGCACCGCATTCGTGCGCGCCGCATTCAGTTCGCCGTAGGTTTCGTAGACCAGTTCGTAGGCAGGCAGCGTCGCACCGCCCGCCAGGGTGATCGGCGTATCGAATCGGGCGCGCTGGGGCTGCGCCAGGCCAACGCTGTTGGTTGTCTCGTTCATGCAATAAAAAACCCAGTCGGCTCGAAGCAACAAAGCGGGACTGGGTATTCGCCCTCGCTTTAGCCGTATTTTTTAAGCGCCCGCAAGCTGATGACAGTCAAATCGGCGCTACGGGGCGAAGTTACCCCGGGAGGCACTGAATGTCAATTCGCACCGGTCAGCGCCGCCCTTATTTCAGCGGCAGGGCCGCAGGTGCGTTCAGCCGCTCCAGCTGCTGACGCAGCTTCACCGGATCGTCCGTGCCGAGCAGGCGCGTCACCTTGCGCCGCAGTTCGGCGAGATTGCTGCGCAGCACCTCCTGCTTGACCTCGAGGATCTGCGCCGGGTGCATGGAGAACTGGCGCAGCCCCATGCCGAGCAACAGACGCGTGAGTGACGGGTCGCCGGCCATTTCGCCGCACACCGCCACCGGCAGGTCGGCGCGCGCGCCTGCCTGGATGGTGTGGGCGATCAGGCGCAGCACCGCCGGGTGCAGCGGATCGTAAAGGTGGGCCACCGCCTCGTCGGTGCGGTCTATGGCGAGAGTGTACTGGATGAGGTCGTTGGTGCCGATCGAGAGGAAGTCGAGCTTCTCCAGGAACACGCCCAATGCGAGCGCGGCGGCGGGAATTTCGATCATGCCGCCGACCTCGGTGCCCTCGTCGAAAGGCAGCCCGCTACAGCGCAGCTGCTCCTTGGCCTGCGCGATCAAGGCCAGCGTCTGCACGATCTCGTGCGCATGCGAGAGCATCGGCACGAGCACCTTGATCCGTCCATAGTGCGAAGCGCGCAGCAGGGCGCGCAGCTGCGTCAGGAACAATTGCGGCTCGGCCAGGCAGAAGCGGATGGCGCGCTGGCCGAGCGCGGGGTTGGCCTCGGTGCGCTCGACGCCGCGCAGGTTCTTGTCCGCGCCGAGGTCGAGTGTGCGGATGACGACCGGGCGGCCGCCCATGGCCTGCGCCACGCTGCGATAGGCCTCGAACTGCTCCTCCTCGCCGGGCACGGAATCGCGGTTGAGGAAGAGGAATTCCGTGCGGAAGAGCCCGATGCCGGCCGCATCGACCGCCTTGACCTGGCCGATGTCGCCCGGCAGCTCGATGTTGGCGGCCAGCTCGATATCCACCCCGTCGAGGGTGGTGGCGCGCGACTTTTTCAGGCGCTTGAGCTTGGTGCGCTCCAGTTCCAGCGCGCTGCGGCGCAGGCGGTATTCCTCCAGCACGCGCGCGTCGGGATCGACGATGAGCACGCCGCGCGTGCCGTCGACGATGAGCATGTCATCCTCGCGGATGAGGTCGCGCGCATGGTGCAGCCCGACCACCGCCGGAATCGCCAGGCTGCGCGCGACGATGGAGGTGTGCGAAGTGGCGCCGCCGAGATCGGTGACGAAGCCGCCGATCTTCAGCTGCTTGAACTGCAGCGTGTCGGCCGGCGACAAGTCGTGGGCGACGACGATGAGGTGCTCGCCGCGCGCATGTTTCGGCGGGTGTCCGGGATGGCCCATGAGCACCTTCAGCAGGCGCTCGACCACCTGCACGATGTCGGACTTGCGCTCGCGCAGGTATTCGTCCTCGATCTTCTCGAACTGCTCGACGACCTGGTCCAGCTGCTGCACCAGCGCCCACTCGGCATTGCAGCGCCGCTCGCGGATGAGCTGGCGTGTCGCATCGATCAGCATGGGATCGGCCAGCAACATGTGGTGCACGTCGATGAAGGCCGTCAACTCGGCCGGCGCGCCGACGTCGGTGCCGGCCATCAGGATGTCCAGTTCGGCCTGCACCTCCGCCACGGCCTGTTCGAAGCGGACGATTTCCTCGTCGACGAAGCGGACCGGCAGGACATAGTGCTCGACCTCGAGCGTCGCGTGCGACACCAGGTGGGCATGGCCGATGGCAATGCCGTTGGAAACCGCAAGGCCGTGGAGCGTGAAGCTCACTCCCCTTCTCCGAACTTGTCCGCGATCAGCTTCAGGATGGCCTGCAGGGCGGCGTCCGCGTCGACGCCATCCGTGTCGACGATCACCTTCGCCCCCTTTCCGGCGGCCAGCATCATCACGCCCATGATGCTCTTGGCGTTGACGCGGCGCCCGTTGCGCTCGAGCCAGACCTCGCTGGAATATGCCGTCGCGGCCTGGGTGAGCTTCGCAGAGGCGCGGGCGTGCAATCCGAGCTTGTTGACGATCTCGACCTCAGCCCGCGGCATCGCGCGCGCCCTTCATCTGCATGACGCCGTCGCGGCCGCCGGACACGGCCCGCGTCACCAGCGTCTCCATGTCCTTTTCACGGTACGTCAGGGCACGCAGCAGCATCGGCAGATTGACGCCGGCCACGCCCTCGACGCGGCCCGGCTGCAGCAGCTTCAGCGCAATGTTGCTCGGCGTGGCGCCAAAGACATCGGTGAGCAGCAGCACGCCCTCCCCCGTATCGACCAGCTGCATCATGTCACGCGCCAGGGGGAACACGTCCAGGGGGTCGTCCTGGCCGGAGACGCCGAGCTGCACGATCTGCTGCGGACGCTTGTTCAGGACGTGGCAGGCGCACTGGACGAGCGACTCGCCCAGGCTGCCGTGGGTGATGAGAAATATACCGATCATGTTTGCGCGCCGATTTCCGCTTCGATTGTAACCGAAGCGGCGCGCCGGGAAAGGTCAGAAGAGGAAGAGCAAAGTCAGTCCCGCCAGGACGGCGAGCAGGAGGGCCAGGCGTTGCGCCAGGCGGGCATTGCCCGCTTCCCGCGCCCGCTCAGCATCGACCAGTCGCCGCAGGCGGCGCAGCGCATCCCGGCCCACGCGCCGGCGCACCATGCGATCCACGTATTCGTCACTCACGGCTGGCTCACGACTTTCATGTCCGATGCGAGCATTGTAAGCCGCGCGTGAAACGCCGCCGTGACGTGCATCACGCCGTCACTGTCGATGCGCAGCGCATGCGTCACGCCTAGGCGCTGCGCCAAGCCGCGCCAGTCCCCGGCCGCGGCGATGAAGAGGGGCTTGCTGGCGGCGTCCGAGAGGGCGCCGGCGCCGGCGCGCGGCGTCACCAGCACGGTGACCGCCTGCGTGCCTTGTGCCGGTTGGCCGCTGCGCGGGTCGAGAAGGTGGCAGTAACGGCGGCCCTCCAGCTCGAAATAGCGCTGGTAGTCGCCGGAGGTGCCGACGGCCTCGCCGTCGCGCAGCTCCAGCGTGGCCAGCGGCGTAGCGGCGCGCGGATGCTGGATGCCGATGCGCCAAGGCTGCCCCCCCTTGCTGCCCAGCGCCATGACGTTGCCGCCGATGTTGATGAGGGCATTCTTCACGCCCTGCCCGCGCAGGAGAGCGGCGGCACGGTCGAGGGCGTAACCCTTGGCATACCCCCCCAGGTCGAGCTGCACGGCGCGATTCGTGCTCGATACGCGGTCGCTGCCGATGGCCAGGTCGCTCAGGCGCGGCTGCGCCTTCACCGCCGCCTCGAGTGCAACCGCATCGGGCAGCACCGGCTTGAATTCGTCGGAGTGAAAACCCCACAGCCCCACCAGTCTGCCGATGGCGGGATTGAACAGCTGGTCGGAACGGGCCGCGATGGCGGCGGCATCCCGGAGGATGAAAGTCAGTTCCGGCGATACGGCGATGTCGCGCTCGCCGCGGGCGATCGCCTCGTTGAGGGCGGTCAGTTCCGAAGGCTGCCAGGCATGCAGCATGCGATGGAGGCGGTCGAACTCGGCGAGAACGGCGGCCATCGCCCGTTTCGCCTGGTCGGCAGATTCGCCCCACACCGACACCTCGACGCGCGTGCCGAAAACATAGGCTTCACGCTGGTAGAGCTGAGGGGCCTTCGAACAGCTGGCGAGGAGGAGGAATGCGGCCAGTGCCAGCGCGGCCTTCAGGCAGCGCATGCCCGTTCCAGCGCGTCGATGAACAGCCCCGCCACATTGAAGGCGGTCTGCTGCGTGATCTCGACGAAACAGGTCGGGCTGGTGACGTTAATCTCGGTCAGGCAGTCGCCGATGACGTCGATGCCGGCCAGCAGGAGGCCGCGTGCATGGAGGATCGGGGCGAGGTGCCCGGCGATTTCCTTGTCGCGCGCGCCGAGCGGCTGCGCCACGCCGGTGCCGCCGGCGGCGAGGTTGCCGCGCGTCTCGCCAGGCTTCGGGATGCGCGCCAGCGCGAAGGGCACGACTTCGCCGCCGATCAGCAGGATGCGCTTGTCGCCCTGGGCGATGGCCGGCAGGAAGCACTGCGCCATGATGGTGCGCACGCCGTGCGCGGTGAGCGTCTCGACGATGACATTGCGGTTGGGGTCGTCGCGCCGCACGCGGAAGACCTGACTGCCGCCCATGCCGTCGAGGGGTTTCAGGATGGCATCGCCGACGGTCTCGATGAATGCCTGCAGCGCCTCGGGCTCGCGCGCCACCAGCGTCTCCGGAATCAGTCGGGGAAATTCAAGTATGGCCAGCTTTTCGGAGGTGTCGCGCACGGCGCGCGGATCGTTGAACACGCGCACCCCGCCGGCCTGCGCCCGCTCCAGCAGCCAGGTGGCGGCGACATATTCCATGTCGAAGGGCGGATCCTGCCGCATCACGACGGCATCGAATGCCCCCAGCGGCGCATCCTCCGGCACCGACGCCTCGAACCAGTCAAGATGGTCCTCGCGCACCACCAGGCGCGAAGCGGCCGCATGCACGGCGCCGGCGCGCCAGGCCAGGGACGGGCGCATGATCGCCCAGACCTCGTGGCCGCGTGCCTGCGCCTCGCGCATCATGGCAACGCTGGAATCCTTGTAGGCCTTGATGTGGTCGAGCGGATCGAGGATGAAGGCGAATTTCATTATCACCTGCCCCCCCTCCCCCTTCCCGAGGAAGGGGGTGACGAGTGTTCGCGGGCATGGCCCGCTCCATGAGTTGGCTGCCCCGCCTTGAGTCGGCTCGGCGGCAGGGCGCTCACTGGAGTACCCTCCCCCCAGCCCCCTCCCCAAGGAAGGGGGTGACGCCGGTTCGCCGCTGCGCGGCTCCGGTTTGAGGCTGGCGCCCCTTCGGGCGGCCGTGCGGGGCGCTCATGCAATTTCCAGCGCCGGCGCGATCAGCTCCAGCTCGACGGCAGAGGCCCACAGGGCCAGGCGCGCCACCACGCCGTAGGCGAAGAAACGGTTGGGCGCATCGTCGGGCGCGCCGCCTGGATCGGGCAGGCTGCAGCCGTAGTCGAAAGCCAGCGGCTGGAAGCGCATGCCGGGGGCGTTGAGGTTCTCGTCGCGGCCGCGCTCGGTGTGCAGCCGGTAGAAACCGCCCACCACGTAGCGGTCGATCATGTACACCACCGGCTCGGCGGTGCCGCCCTCGATGGTCTCGTGGGTGTGCACGCCTTCCTGGATGATGACTTCGGTCACATGGAGGCCCTCCTTGCCCACCGCCATCTTGTTGCGCTGCTTGCGGTTCAGGCCGCGCACTTCCGAAGCGTCGCGCACCGTCATGATGCCGATGCCATAGGTGCCGGCATCGGCCTTGACGATGACGAAAGGCTGTTCCTTCACGCCGTACTGCGCGTATTTCGCCTTGACCCGGGTCAGCACGGCGTCGACATTGGTGGCGAGGCACTCCTCGCCCTGGCGCTCCTGGAAATTCACCGTGCCGCACACCGCGAAATCGGGATTGATGAGCCAGGGATCGATGCCCATCGCCTGGGCGAAGTCGCCCACCACGCGATCGTAGGCGGCGAAGTGCCGTGACTTGCGGCGCACATGCCAGCCGGCATGCAGCGGCGGGATGAGCGTCTGTTCGTGCAGGTCGCGGAGGATTTCCGGCACGCCGCCGGACAGGTCGTTGTTGAGCAGGATGGCGCAGGGGTCGAAGTCCTCCAGGCCGAGGCGGCCGTTGTGCCGCTTGAGGGGCTCGAGCAGCAGCGTCTGCCCGTCCGGCAGCGCGAGCGGCGTCGGCGCCTGGATCTCCGGAATGAGCGTGCCGATGCGCACATTGAGGCCGGTGCGGTTGAGGATCGTCGCCAATGTCGCCACGTTCATCAGGTAGAACTGGTTGCGCGTATGGTTCTCCGGGATGAGCAGCAGGTTCTTCGCCTCGGGGCAAATCTTCTCGATGGCCGTCATGGCCGCCTGCACGCACAGCGGCAGGAAAGCCGGGTTGAGGTTGTTGAAGCCGCCCGGAAAGAGGTTGGTGTCCACCGGCGCCAGCTTGAAGCCGGCGTTGCGCAGGTCGACCGAGCAGTAGAACGGCGGCGTGTGCTCCTGCCACTGGGCGCGGAACCACTGCTCGATCTCCGTGGCGCGGTCGAGGAAGGTCCGCTCGAGTTCGAGCAGCGGGCCGGTGAGGGCAGTCGTCAGTCTGGGGACCATTGGGGGATGTTATACCAGTTGGCGCGTCGCAAATTGCGCAAAGGCTTCGGTCAGCAGCGCCTGCGCCAGGCTGCGCTGGGCGAAGAGGAAGCGGCCGTCGCAGACGAAGCCCAGCTCGGCCCAGTCGACTTCATTGAGCAGGTCCGTCAGGCGCACCAGGTCGGCATCGCGGCGGTGGGGAAACAGGGCCAGTATCGAGCCGTCGTAATTGCGGCAATCGTTGAGAAAAAAAGGGCGCGGATTGCGCGTCTTCTGGTTCACATAGATGCGCGGCGCATCCGACACATGATGGCGCCGCCCCCACTTCCACCAGTTCGTTTCGTCGAACTTCGTCACCCGGCGCGCCAGCAGGCGTTCCCTGAACGGCTCCAGGAAGGCGATCGGCCCCTCGCGGTCGAGATGGATCATGCGGCGCAGCTCGCCGCTCTGCGCCGTCTTCGAGCAGACGAAATCGGCGTTGCCCAGTTCGGCATTGGCGAAAATATCATCGGCGCCGGACACTGCGCCGACCTTCACCGAGAACACGCTGGACAGCGGCACGCTGTAGATGCCGCGCGTGAGCAGGAGCTGTCCGCCGGCGAGCACCATGCGCCGCCCGTCGTGCATGCGCCGCGTCATGTTGCCCTTCTCGAAGCGCCAGATGGCGCAGTTGGGCACCACGCCGTCGAAGACGCGCGCGTCGCCCAGCTCCTGGAAATCGGTCAGCGTGCCCTGGTCGTGGAGCCAGGTGTTGAGGCGCGCGCTGCCCGTGGCCTTGAGGAAATCGCGCGGCGTGATGAAGATCAGCTCGCCGCCCGGCCTGAGGTGGCGCACGCACTTCTCGATGAAATAAAGATACAGGTTGGCGTGGCCGTTAAGCAGTTGCGAACCGAGATGGCGGCGCGTGCCGGGCTGGATGTCGCGCGCCTTGACGTAGGGCGGGTTGCCGATGATGGTGTCGAACCGTTCCTTTTCCGGATAGGCGAAGAAATCCTGGTTCAGCGCCGTCGCAGGGCAGTGCAGCGTATCCAGCTCGATGGCGACGCAGCCGGGCAGCCGCGAGGAGAAGGCGCCGTCGCCGCAGGCCGGCTCCAGCACGCGTCCGCGGTTGCGGCGCAGGGCCAGCATGGCATCGACGATGGCCGGGGGCGTGAACACCTGGCCGTGGCGGGTAATGTCGCGCGGTTCGCCTTGGCTCATGGAGTATTCAGTAGAATGCACGCGGCGCAGGAGTGTGCCGCCAATCGGAAAAAGGACATTTGCTTGACGGCAAATCTTAACATGCGCCCCGGTCTGTTCGGCCGTTTCTGCGCCGCCCTGCTCGGGCTGTGCGGGTGGCGCGTGCTGTTCGTTCCGCCTGCCATGCCGAAGGCGGTGGTGATCGTCTACCCGCACACGTCCAACTGGGATTTCGTCGTTGGCATCCTGGCGCGCTTCGCCGTCGCCACCCCGATCGGCTTCATCGGCAAGGACACGCTTTTCCGCCCGCCGTTCGGCGCCCTCTTCCGCTGTCTTGGCGGCATCCCGGTGAATCGGCGCCAGAGCACCGGTTTCGTGGATAGCCTCGTCGAGGCCTTCGCGCGGAATGAAAGCCTGTACCTGGCCATCGCGCCGGAAGGCACGCGCGGCAAGGTCGATCACTGGAAATCCGGCTTCTACCGCGTCGCGGTCGCGGCCGGCGTGCCGCTGGGCCTGGCCTTCATCGATTATTCGCGGCGCGAGGTCGGCATCGACGCCTGGCGGTCGCTCTCCGGCAACGAGGCGGAGGATATGGCGGGAATTCGCGACTACTACTCGACGAAACGGGGCAAGCACCCCGAAAAGGAAGGCGACATCCGCTTCCGCTAGCCGGCTCTACCTGCCTTGCTGCCGGGCGTTCTCCAGTTGCCGGGCCTGCTCCTCGGCACGTTTCCGGTCCTTCTTCTCCCGTTCGCGCGCCTTTTCTTCGGCTTTCTCCTCCTTCTTCCGGCGCGCCTCGAGTTTTTCCTGGCGCTCCTGCTCCAGCACCCGGGCGCGGGCGCTGCTCTGCTGCGCCTTTTTCTCCCGGGCGGCGGCGTCCTCCTCGCGCTTCTGCTGCTGTTCGGTCGCCCGGTTCTTCTCCCGGGCGATTTTCTGCTCGGCCTCGGTGCGCTTTTTCTGCGCTTCCTCGGCTTTCTGCGCCCGCTTGCTGGCGCGGTCGCTCTGGCGCACCTGACGCTCGATGCGCTTGGCCTCGACATTCATCCGGCGCGCCATGGCCCTGCTGTCGATGTATTCCTTCCTGGCGTCGTTCATGCAGGCGGAGACAAAGGTTTTCTTCCAGCAGGCGGGCTCCGCCTCCTTGTGCTTCTTCTCCGCCGCATCCAGCAGCCTCGACGACTCCGCCTTGAGGGATTCAGCCCGCTCGAGCAGCTGCTGCCGCTCTTCTGCCGTGAGGGTGGCGGGGGCAGGGGAGGATGCAGGGGCGGCATTTTCCGCCCAGACAGGCTGGGCGAGCAGGCAGAACAACGAAATCATCAGGCGTTTCATGTCGGGCTCAAGGCTGGAAGGTTGGTGCAAGTACAATAACGCTTTTCCCCCGTCGCCGGTTGAACGTCCCGGCCAGTTTTCTTCGTGATTCTTCTGCGCAACCTGACCCTCGCCCGCGCCGGCCGGCCGCTGCTCGAGGGCGTCAATCTCAGCCTGCATGCCGGCCAGAAAGTCGGCCTCACCGGGGCCAACGGCTGCGGCAAGTCCAGCCTCTTCGCCCTGTTCACCGGCGACCTGCACCAGGAAGCGGGCGACCTCGAGCTGCCGCCATCCTGGGTCATCGCCCACGTCGGCCAGGAGACGCCGGCACTGGCCACCGGCGCGCTCGACTTCACGCTCGACGGCGACGTCGAGCTGCGCCGCATCGAGGCCGCCCTGCGCGACGCCGAGGACCAGCACGACGGCGAGGCCATCGCCCACCTGCACATGGACTACGGCCACATCGACGGCTATAGCGCAAATTCGCGCGCCGCGGCGCTCCTGCACGGCCTCGGCTTCTCCGATGCGGACTTCACGCGGCCGGTGGCGGAATTTTCCGGCGGCTGGCGCGTGCGCCTGAACCTGGCGAAGGCGCTGATGTGCCGCTCCGACCTGCTGCTGCTCGACGAGCCGACCAACCACCTCGACCTCGACGCGGTGATCTGGCTGGAAGGCTGGCTGCGCGCCTACCGCGGCACCCTGCTGATGATCTCGCACGACCGCGACTTCCTCGACGCGGTGGTCGGCCACATCGCCCACATCGAGGGCCGCCGCCTCAAGCTGTACACCGGCAACTACAGTTTCTTCGAGCGCGCCCGCGCCGAGCAGCTGGCGCTGCAGCAGGCCATGTTCGTCAAGCAGCAGCGCGAGGTGGCGCACCTGAAGAGCTACATCGAGCGCTTCCGCGCCAAAGCCACCAAGGCGCGCCAGGCGCAAAGCCGCATCAAGGCGCTGGCGCGCATGGAAGAAGTCACCGCCGCCCACGTCGACACGCCCTTCGAGTTCCGCTTCTTCGAGCCTGTCGGCAGCCCCGACCCGCTGCTCATGCTGGAGGACGCCGCAGCCGGCTACGGAGACGTCGCCGTCCTGCGGGGACTGACTTTGAACCTGCGCCCCGGCGAGCGCCTCGGCCTGCTCGGCCGCAACGGCGCCGGCAAGTCCACCCTGATCCGCCTGCTCGCCGGCGAAGCGCCGCCCCTCGCCGGCATCCGGCGCGAGGGCAAGGGCCTGAAGATCGGCTACTTCGCGCAGCACCAGCTCGAGCAACTGCGCCCGGACGAAAGCCCGCTCTGGCACATGAACCATCTCGATTCGCGCACGCGGGACCAGGACTTCCGCAATTATCTCGGCGGCTTCAATTTCCACGGCGAGATGGCCACGTCGAAGGTCGGCCCCTTCTCCGGCGGCGAAAAATCGCGCCTGGCCCTGGCCATGCTCATCTGGCAGAAGCCGAACCTGCTGCTGCTCGACGAGCCGACCAACCACCTCGACCTGGAAATGCGCCACGCCCTGACGCTGGCGCTGTCCGAATACGAGGGCGCCATGGTGCTGGTCTCGCACGACCGCCACCTGCTGCGCACCACCTGCGACGGCTTCGCCCTGGTCTCCGACGGCGGCCTCAAGCCCTTCGACGGCGACCTCGACGATTACCGCAAATGGCTCGACCAGCCGGCGGAGAAAGTCAGTCCCCAGGAGACGGCGAAGGCAAGCGCGCCGAAACGCGCCGGCGACCGCAACCTGCCGCGCGAGATCGAGCAGCTGGAGCGCCGCATGGCGCAGCTCGCCGAGGAGAAGCAGCGCCTCGACGCGCGGCTCGCCGACCCGTCCAGCTACCAGGCGGCCGACAAGGCCGCCTTGCAGAAAAGCACCGCGCGCCAGGCCGAAGTGGCGGTAAAGCTGGCCGAGGCCGAGGAGAAATGGCTGGCGCTGCACGAGGCGCTGGAGAATCAGCGGGCGTGAAACTCCGCTAGAATCCGCCCATCATGCACGCGCAACGCCGCTACACCCTGACCGCCTCCTGCCCCGACCGCGTCGGCATCGTCGCCCGAGTCGCCGCCTTCATCGCCGACAACCAGGGCTGGATCCTCGAGACCAGCCACCACGCCGACGAGGACACCCAGCGTTACTTCATGCGCATCGAAATGAAGGCCGACTCGCTGCCCTTCGACCTCGCCGAGTTCCGCCGCCGCTTCCAGCCCATCGCCAATGAGTTCCAGATGGACTGGCGCATCGCCGATTCCGCCGTGAAGAAGCGCCTCGTCGTCCTGGTCTCGAAGCAGGAACACTGCCTCTACGACCTGCTGGCGCGCTGGCAGTCGAAGGAGCTGGACGTCGACATTCCCTGCGTCATCTCCAACCACGAGACCTTCCGCGGCTTCGTCGAGTGGCACGGCATCCCCTTCCATCACGTTCCGGTGACGGCGCAGAACAAGGCCGCGGCCAACGCCGAGATCGCCCGGCTCTTCGAGGCGGCGCGCGGCGACATCATGGTGCTGGCGCGCTACATGCAGATCATCCCGGCCGAACTGTGCGAGAAATACCCCGGGCGCATCCTCAACATCCACCACTCCTTCCTGCCCTCCTTCGTCGGCGCCAAGCCCTACCACCAGGCCCACCAGCGCGGCGTGAAACTCATCGGCGCCACCTGCCACTTCGTCACCGCCGAACTCGACGCCGGCCCCATCATCGAGCAGGATACGGTACGCATCGACCACGGCGACACCGTCGACGACCTCGTGCGTTACGGCAAGGACATCGAGAAGGCGGTGCTGGCGCGCGGCCTCAGATACCACGTCGAGGATCGCGTGCTGCTCAACGGCAACCGCACGGTCGTCTTCAGATAGAAAACGGGCGCCCCGGTCAAACCGGTGCGCCCGTTACCACCCTTCGGAGAGGACGGTGATTAGTGGTGGTAGGCC
>PHCS01000073.1 GCA_002840845.1 Betaproteobacteria bacterium HGW-Betaproteobacteria-14 | reverse complement strand
CTGCCCACGATCAGGCCGGTTCCCGCGCCCACGCCGGCGCCATGGCGACCATCGATGGCGGCTCCCGCCACGGCACCGACCGCCGCGCCGACGGCAGCGCTGCGCACGCCGGCATCTGTCGCCGCACTCCCGGCAGTTTGGCCGATCTGGGCAGCGGCATACTGACGGCACTGCGCATCGTCCTGGCGGAACCTTTCCAGGCTCATGCTCGTACCCGGCAGCGCCAGCACGCTCGGCCCATCGGGCATGGATGCGCAGGCGCCCAACGCGAGGGCCAGGATAGCCGGGACGATAACGGATGGACAACGCATGCCAGCCTCGCTCAGTTCGGCGGCGGCGTCGGCACGACCTGCAGCCAGCCGCCCGGGCATTCCTTGACGTACGGATAGTAGCCCGGCGGATTGTTGCAGTAGTGCCAGTAGACCTGAGCCTGCGGCGCCGGCGGGGGAACCGCCCGTTCGATGTACACCTGCGGCTCCGGTCGCACGATCACCGTCGGCGGATAGTAGTAAGGCGGCGGACCGTACCAGGGATAAAAGGTGGAATAGCCAAAATATACGCCGACACGCGGGCCGCCACGACCGCGGTCGTGCGCCCACGCAGAACCGGCCGAGGCCGCCGTAATCGACAATAACAACCACAGGATCAGCTTGCCATTCTTCATGCTCGACTCCATGCCGGAAACCAGGTGGGTCCGGCAGCAATTTCACTTCTTGTTTCACTATAGCCTCCGATACCCTGCACGGGCGCTCCTGAAATCATTGGTTACAATTTTTCCGGGGCGGCCGCATGCGTCACCCGCGCGCTAGAATCACGCCATGCCCCCGTCCCTCCTGTCCAGCGCCTTCCGGCCCTTCTATTTCCTCGGCGCGCTGTATGCGCCGTTGCTGGCTGCCGTCTGGCTGGGCGCCTGGCTCGGCGCCTGGGAGGTGCCCTCGGTCGGCACGCCGTTGCGCCTGTGGCACGGCCACGAGATGCTCTTCGGCTTTGCCGCAGCCATCATCGTCGGCATCGTGCTGACGGCGCTGCCGAGCTGGGCCGGCACCGAGGAAATCCGCGGCGTGCGCCTCGCCCTGCTGGCCGTGCTCTGGCTGGCCGGCCGCGTCGCCTTCTGGGCGGCGCCCTGGCTGCCGGCGCTGGCGCCGGCGATCGTCGACGTACTGCTCTTCCCTGCCGTGTTCCTCATGGTCGCGCCGCAGCTCGCGCGCGCCGCCAACCGGCTCTATCTCCTGCTGCTGCCCATCCTGCTGGCGCTGACGGCGGCCAACCTCGCCTACCACTACGGCATCCTCGCGGCGAACACCGCCATCGCCGGCCTGGGCCTGCGCGCGGCCATCTACGCCATCATCGTGCTGTACGTGCTGAAGGGCGGCGTGCTGACGCCGATCTTCACCGGCAATGCCCTGCGCGAAAAGGGCCGCGGCGAGCAGGCGCCCTTCAACGCCGGACTGGAAACGCTGGCCGTCGCAGTGGTGCTGCTGCTCGCCACGCTCGATCTTGCCGGCGCGGCGCCGCTCTGGACCGGCCTGGCGGCCCTCGCCTGCGCCGGGGTGCACGGCGCGCGCGCGGCGCGCTGGAAGGGCTGGCGCCTGCCCGACGTGCCGCTGGTGTTCGTCATGCACCTCGGCTTCGCCTGGCTGGTCTTCGCCTTCGCGCTGAAGGCGGCGGCGGAACTGACGGGCATCGTGCCGGAAGCCGCCTGGGTGCACGCTTTCACCGTCGGCAGCCTCGGCCTGATGATGCTCGGCCTGATGACGCGCGTCAGCCTGCGCCATACCGGTCGGCCGCTCGTCGTGCCGGGCGCGATGCGCCTCGCCTACTGGTTGATGTTCGTCGCCGCCCTGCTGCGCCTGGCGGCGACGGTGCACGGCCTGGGCAGCTGGGCCGTGGCGCTGTCCGCCGTGCTGTGGGGGCTGACTTTCGTTGTCTACTTCATGCTTTTCGGCACCGCGCTGCTGCGCCCGAGCCTGCCGCGCGGCGCAGCAGAGCGCCTTGTATAATTCCCGCAACCGTTTTCAGCCACTTGCCGAGGGTCGTCCCATGTCCGCCAGCACCGAAGCACAACAGCCCGAACTGTATTCCGCCACGCTGGTCCGCTCGCAGCGGATCACGCCCGAAACCTCGAAGGAGGAAGTCCGGCACCTGATCTTCCGCACGGGGGAGCGCGCCTTCGCCTGCAAGACGGGCCAAAGCATCCGCGTCATGGCGCCGGGGCAATACGGCAACAAGTTCCATGTGCGCCTCTACACCATCGCCGATCCGGACAAGGAAACCGACGCGGGCACGGAGTTCACCCTGTGCGTGCGACGCTGCTTCTACGTCGACGAATACAACGGCGAGCAGTACAAGGGCGTCGCCTCCAACTACCTGTGCGACCTCAAGCCGGGCGAGCGCATCGCCTTCAGCGGCCCCATCGGCCTCGCCTTCCCCGTGCCGGAGAACCGCTCGGCCGACCTGCTGATGATCGGCATGGGCACCGGCATCGCGCCCTTCCGCGCCTTCATCCGCCACATCTACGAGAACCTCGGGGGCTGGGACGGCAAGGTGCGGCTCTTCTACGGCGCGCGCACGGGCCTCGAGATGCTCTACATGAACGAGCAGAACAACGACCTCGCCAACTATTTCGACGAGAAGACCTTCAAGGCCTTCCAGGCCGTCAGCCCGAAACCGCACTTCGATGCCCCGATCGCACTGGACAAGGCGATCGAGCGCAACGCCGCGGAAGTGTGGGAGATGCTGCAGAAACCCGACTCCCATGTCTTCGTCGCCGGCATGGAAACCATGCTGGCCGGGATCGAGAAAACGCTGGCGAGCCTGGCCGGCGAAGCGGAATGGATGCGACGGAAGAATGAGCTGGTTTCCAGCGGACGCTGGAGCGAGATTCTCTACTGATCTTCAGAAGCGCAGATTCAGCAGCCCCGTCTTGATCTCCAGGATGTCCATCGTCTTGATGGGCGAGAAGTCGCCGTCCTTGTAGAGCTGCTTCAGCTTGATGACGCAGGCGTCGGCCGCCGTGCGTAAGACGCTGCCCCTGATGCGGTAGATGCTTGCGGCGTCGCCGAGATTGAGGATGACGACCACCTTGTCATTGGCCTTCATCGGCGGCAGGGCCTGCTGGCCGGGGGACGCTAGCAGGCGCAAGGACACGTCGGAGAAATCGCCGAGGATGCAGCCGACCGGCGTCGCGTCATCCTTCAGGTAGAGGCTGACCGGAACGTGGCTGGGCACGCGCGCCTTCTGCCGCTGGTCGGCAATCATCAGGGTCTCGAGTTCCGGCCGCAACAGGACCATCTGGTTGTCCGCGTAGGGCCCGTCCTTCATGCGCAGGCGGGTATCGACCTGGGTGTCCACGCTGGGAATGCCGCGGTGGCAGGTGTCCGAGATCAAGGTGATGGCATTGCCGCGCACGAACTGGCCGTTGGGGCCGAGTGCGGCCCGGCGCACGTAGTCCAGCGAGCGCTCCATGTCCGTCGTGTCCGGCACCATCAGCTGCAGGCGCCGCACCTTGGCCAGGGGAAGCCGCGTTTTCTTCTCGCCGACGATAAAGGCCGTGGGCATGCCTTCGCCGTCCTTCTCGACGGCCTCGCGGGAGTAAATGAAATGATCGTTCACCCGCCAGGCGATGATGATGGTGTGGAAGACGATGTCGCGCTGGAATTCGGGGAAATAACGGATCTTCTTGCCGATCGGGAAATGCTCTGCCAGCATTCTCAGGCGCTCGCCGTCGATTTCCCGTCCCTTGGCTTCGTCGCGCCCGTCCGGCGGACGGGGGTTGCTCCACAGCTTGAACATCGCCATCTCCACTCCGATGCATCCATGCAAGGTCAACGGCGGTGGAAACATACTCTTTAGGGCTGATTTTCCGTGCGCGGCACTGGCTCTCAATATCCGCCGCCGCGCACGAAGCGCGCAATGCCACTTGCGACCTCGGCCTCCTGCCCGATGAAGCCGTGCGGCGAGCGGCCCTGGCAGGCATCGATGCCCGGCGCTGCCGTGCCGCCCGGACCTCCCGTCACCGTGACGACCTGCATGCGCACGTCGCGGATGCGCAACGCGATGTCGCCGTTCAGCCTGGCGGGCGACCGCAGGCATTGGTCGGCGCCATGGCCGACGACCAGCAGCGGCACACGGATGTCCGCCAGGGGAAGGTCGAACACGCTTTGCGCTACCCAGGCCTTGTTGCCGCGGCTGCCATAGGTGACGGGTGAAGTGAGCACGACGCCGTCCGGGGCAGCGTGGCCGGCAAGCCTGGCTGCGGCATTCGCAGCGGAAATCGCACCCCGGCTGGTGCCCACCAGCCAGACCGACAGCCCGGTGCGCGCACGCACGTCCGCGATCACCTTGCCCAGATCGTCCGCATGCTGCGTAGTGACGCGGAATCCGGCCAGTCCATCCTCGCCAGGATGATCGGAGGGCGCGTCGACCAGGGCGGTAACGAAACCTTCAGCACTGAAGAGCGCGATCGAGCGCACGAGCGAATTGCCCATGAGTGCGCGCGGACATCCCGCGTCGTCGAGGTCGAGGTGCCCGCCTCCACCCGGCAGGAGCACCAGCGCGACCGGTGCCTTGCCCGCATGGAGGGTATCGGGACGATTCAACGCATAGCGCGTCGTACTGCCGCCGTGCGTACCGATGGTGATGACCTCGCCGCAGGGCGCAGCCGCCGCGACGGGCTGTGCCTGCAGGCAGGCCACCATGCCGGCGAGAAAGAGGACACGGCGCGCGAGTCTGGCAGGCGCCGTCGTATGCTGCGAAGTCTTGCAGAACCGGAATGCCATGACAGCAGTATGCTAAGCGCGGATTTGGCTGTCCAGCGCGGCGCACAGCGTCTCGAACGGCAGCAGGACGCAGCCGTGGCGGTTGCGGTGCGGGCGCACCGGCGCGAAGAGGGCCAGTTCCGGCCAGCCGGAGGGCGGCTCACCGCCGGCGAGGGTGGCGGCGACCTGTTCGCGCAGTGCATCCGTCTCCGCCGCGTTCAGGCCGGGCCCGTGCAGCCCGAGCAGCGAGGCGGCGGCGCGGCAGAGCAGGCAACCCTTCACCTCGTGGGCGATGGCCTTGATGCGGCCAGCCTCCAGCGCAACCTGCATGCGCACGCGGTCGCCGCACAGCGGGCTGTCGCGCAGCGCTTCGCCGTGAGGCGTCGGCAGGCTGCCGGCGCCGTGGGCCGCCTTGGCGAGATCGAGCAGGCCCTGCTGGTAGAGGTCGGATGAATTCATGCAAAACCTTTTTCACCACAGAGACACAGAGAACGCAGAGGAATGACTTTAACTTGCTTTTCTCTGTGTCTCCGTGTCTCTGTGGCGAATGGTTTTTTCATTTTAGTTTTCGTACCGCATCCTTCAACCCCGCCAGCAGCGCATCGATATCGGCCTCGTCGTTGTAGGGCGCGATGCTGGCGCGCACGGCGCCCTGCACCTTGAAGTAATCCATCAGGGGCTGGGCGCAATGGTGGCCGCCGCGCACCGCGACGCCGAACTCGTCGAGCACCTGACAAGCGTCGTGCGGATGGATGCCTTCGAAGTTGAAGGAGACGATGGGCAGCCGCTCGCGCAGATCGTGCGGGCCGACGAAAGTCAGCCCCGGCAAGACGGCGAGGCCGTCGAGCAGCCGCTGCGCCAGGCGCGCCGTGTGGGCATTCATGGCGGCCCAAGGCTGTTCTCGGAGCCAATCGAGCGCCGCGCCCAGGCCGATGGCCTGCGCGATAGGTGGCGTGCCGGCCTCGAAGCGGCGCGGCGGCGAAGCGTACGTGGTTCGCTCGACGCCAACATGCTCGATCATGCCGCCGCCGCCGAGAAAAGGCGGCAATGCGGCGAGCGCTTTGCCTCTGCCCCACAGCACGCCGACGCCGGTGGGGCCGAAGGCCTTGTGGCCGGAGAAGGCGTAGAAGTCGATGCCGAGCGCGGCGACATCCACCGGGCCGTGCTGCACGGCCTGGGCGCCGTCGAGCAGCACGCGCGCGCCGACGGCGCGCGCCGCTTCCACAAGCGGCGCAATGTCGCTGACGGCGCCGGTGACGTTCGAGGCATGCGTGACCGCCACGAGTCGGCAACGCGGCGTGAAGGTTTCATCCAGGCGCGAAAGATCGAGGCGTCCGTCTGCAGCCAGCGGCAGCAATCGCAGAATGACGCCGCGCCGCTCGCGCAGAAGCTGCCACGGCACGAAATTGCTGTGGTGCTCTACGAGGCTCAGCACGACCTCGTCGCCAGGCTGCAGCATGTCGCCGAACGCATGGGCGACGAGGTTGATCGAAGCCGTGGTGCCGGAGGTGAACACGATTTCGTCGGCGCTGGCAGCATTCAGGTAGGCAGCGACCTGGTGCCGCGCATGCTCGTAGGCGGCATCGGCGCGCTCGGCCAGGCGGTAGGTGCCGCGCAGCACATTGGCGCGCGACTGCGTCTCGAAGGCCGTGGCCGCGTTCATCGCCGCATAGCAGCACTGCCCGGTCGCGGCATTGTCGAGATAGTGCAAGGGCGACTCTGCGCGGAATTTCTCCAGCAAGGGAAAGTGCTCGCGCCAGTCGGCCGGGGAAAAATTCATGGATTCTTCAACCCCTGCAGGTCTTCCGGCGTATCGACGTCGGCGTGGATGGCGTCGTCGTCCATGTCCACGGCGCGGATGCGCTGCGGATTCGCCTCGACCAGCCCGCGCGCACCCTGGTCGCCGCTCACCGCCTGCATCCGCGCAAAGAACTCGCGTGGCCAGAGGATGGGGTTGCCGCGCCGACCGTTCCGCTGCGGTACGACGATCGACGGCTGCTTCGCATCGAAGGCGTCGATGAGCCGATCCACGTGGGCTGCCGTGATGCGCGGCATGTCGGCGAGCAGCACCACCGCCGCCTCGGCCTCGGACGGCACTGCGGCCAGCCCGGCGCGCAACGAGGTGGACATGCCCTGCGCAAAATCGGCATTGCGCACGATGTTGATCTTGCGCCCGGCGAGCAGCGCCTCGACCTGCGCCGCCTCGTGGCCAACCACCACGGTCACCGAGGCGACGCGGGAGGCCAGCGCGGCATTCACGGCGCGCAACGCCATCGGCACGCCATCGAACTCGGCAAGCAGCTTGTTCGCCGCGCCCATGCGCGACGACCGCCCTGCGGCGAGCACCAGCGCAGCCACTTTTGGCGCGCCGGCGGGCACGGCGGCCACGCTTTCTTCCTCGCCCTCCTCCTCGTCCTCCGGTTCGAGCGGACTGCGGATGAGTCCGCCCACGCCCATGCGCATGATTTCGGCGCGGGTCAGGGGCAAGCCGGCCATCAGGCGCTGCAGCGCCCAGTCGAGGCCGTTCGTGCGGCGCGAACGGGCGCAGCCCGGGAGGTTGATCACCGGCACGCCATCGATGTCGGCGAGCAGCAGCATATTGCCCGGCTCCACCGGCATGCCGAAGTGTTCGATCTTGCCGCCTGCGGCAACGATGGCGGCAGGCACGACATCGAGGCGGTCCTTGGTGACGGTGGCGCCGGCCACCAGCAGCAGGTCGCAGCCGGCGGCGAGCGCCTCGCGCAGCCTGGCTTCGTAATCGCCGCGCGCATGGCGGCAGCGCAGCACCAGGGCAAGGCGGCTGCCGAGGCCCTCCAGCCGGTTGCGCGTGGCGGTGACGGTGCCGCGGAAAATGTTCTCCCGCATGCCCGGCAGCTCGCCCATGATCAGTGCGGCGCGGCGCGGCTGCAGTCCGGCGAGTTGCAGCAGGGGCCCGCCGGCAGCGATGGCGCGGCAGCGCTCGACCAATTCGCGCGTCACGGAGAAGGGAATGATCTTCACCGTGGCGAGCACCTGGCCGTGGCGCGCCAGCGCGTAGTCGGGCAGCGTGCCGACGGTGACGGCCTCGTCGAGCAGGTTCAGCGCATCGATGCGCGCGGCGTCCACCCGCAGCACGCCGCGCGTCGCGGCATGCACGTTGCAGCGGCCGGTGTACGGTCGGCGCGCTTCCATGTTCGGCCCGACGAGCAGCGCAGCGATCTCGGCGGCGCCGGCGTTCTCGTCGAGGTCGCCCGCTTCCATGCGCGCACCGGTGACGGCGTCGAAACCGGCCTGCTTCAGCAGCGCGACGTCGGCCGCGGTCAGGACGCGGCCCTTCTTCAGCGTCTTCTCGCCGAGATTCAGCGTGTGGGCGAGCATCACGCCTTCGGCTACCTCGCTGCGGAATTCGCCGAAGATCATGTGCGGTATTTTTCCTGCAGGACCTGCGCCAGCACCGACACGGCGATCTCCGCCGGCGAGCGCCCGCCCAGATCCAGGCCGACCGGCGCGTGGATGCGCGGGAGGGCGGCGGCCAGGCCGGCTTCGGTGAGCCGTGCCACGCGCTTGGCATGGGTGCGCGAGCTGCCCAGCGCGCCGATGTAGAAACACGGGCTTTGCAGCGCGGCGATCAGCGCCGGGTCGTCGAGCTTGGGGTCGTGCGAGAGCGTCACCACGGCAGTCTGCGCATCGAGTCCGATGCGCGCCAGCGCCTCGTCGGGCCACTCCGTCGTCACCGTCACGCCGGGCAGGCGCTCCGCGGTGGCGAAGGCGCGGCGCGGATCGACGACGACCACCTCGAAGCCGGCCATCGCCGCCATCGGCGCCAGCGCCTGCGTGATATGCACGGCGCCGACGATCACCATGCGCGGCGCTTGCGCATAGCAGCGGGCGAAGAGCGCGCCCTCCGAAGATTCCAGCACACCGCTCTTGTCCGAGCGCAGCCTGCGGCGGATCTCCTCCATCTGTTCCGGCCCAAGGTCGAGTTCGCCGACGACTTCATCGCCGATCACCAGGACCTGCACGCCGTCGGCCAGGCGGGTAACCAGCGTCACTGCCCGCTTTGCGGCGCGCTCGGCGAGCATTCGCTCGAAGAGAGCGGCCTTCATCCTATTTTCTCCACGAACACCTGCACGCGCCCGCCACAGGCCAGGCCGACCTCCCAGGCACGCTCGTCGGAGACGCCGAACTCCAGCAGGCGCGGCTTGCCGTCGACAATGGCGGCCTGCGCCTCGGCGATCACCGCGCCCTCGATGCAGCCGCCGGAAACGGAGCCGACGAAGGCGCCGCCCGCCTCCACCGCCAAGTGGCTGCCCTCGGGCCGCGGCGACGATCCCCAGGTCTTCACCACCGTGGCCAGCGCCACTCCTTTGCCAGCAACACGCCAGCGGCGCAATTGCGCGAAGAGTTCTTCGTCGGTCGCCTGCGGCGCCACGCTTCCCTCTCCCCCAGCCCCTCTCCCCGCAAGCGGGGCGAGGGGAGACTCTTGGTGCTTCAGCCGCTTGCCAATCCCCGTGGCGCGGCCATGCTCCTCGATGGCATCGGCCAGTTCGGGCGCCCCCTCGCCGCTGGTCGCCACCGTGCGCAGCACCTTCACCTGCCAGTCCGTGCGATGGCGCAGGTGGACGGCCGACGTGAGGTCGAGCACGGTGCGCTCGGCCTGCGGCAGGTCGGCCTTGTTGACCACCAGCAGGTCGGCAATCTCGATGATGCCGGCCTTGATGGCCTGCACGTCGTCGCCCAGCCCGGGCGGGCAGACGACGATGTTGCTGTCGGCAAAATGGCGGATCTCCACCTCCGACTGGCCGGCGCCTACGGTCTCGACGATCACCACGTCGTAGCCGACCGCGTCGAAGACGTCGATGATGCGCCCGGCGTGGCGTGACAGGCCGCCGAGATGGCCGCGCGATGAGACCGAGCGGATGAAGACGTCGTCGCGCGAACCATGCTCGTCCATGCGCAGGCGGTCGCCGAGGATGGAGCCGCCGCTGATCGGGCTGGAAGGATCGACGGCGACGACGGCGACGCTGCGGCCGCGCTGTGCGTATTCGCCCAGCAGCGAGTTGATGAGGGTGGACTTGCCCGCTCCCGGCGCCCCGGTGATGCCGACGACGTGGGCGCGGCCACGGCGCGGCGCCAGTTCGGCCATCAGGCCATCCGCGCCGGGTCGATCATTCTCCAGCAGGGTGATGGCCCGCGCCAAGGCCGGGCGGGAGCGGCTGAGGATCGCCTCCAGGTCGAATCCGGCTCCAGCGCTCATTGGAGGCATTGCCCTTCTGTATATGCATTATTGTGCATTTATCGTTTTATTGATGCAATACGTTGCAGTTTTTAATCATATCATGCTATATATTGATTCGTTTCCCGATACGACGATGTGGCTTTCATGGAAGACGGATTTCTCGATTCTGCCGGCTGGCAAGCCATGCTCGAACGCGAGGGCATGCCGGAGTCGAGCGCCGCCATAGGGCTGTTGCGACGGGAAGATTTCACCGCGCGTTGCGGTACCCTGCTCCTCTGGTGCAACGACACCGGGGGTTGCCGTGCCGTACTGCGCGAGTATAACGGACGGGCAGGCGAAGACGTGGCCGTACTGCTGGTGGCCGACAGGGAAGCGCTGACGGCCTTGCGCGAAGATGGCTGGAGCCCTTTGCAAGCAATGATCCGGCAAGGCCGCCTGCACCCATATATGCTTAAGACCATGGACGAACTGGAAGCGGCTGGTTTGGCAGAGTTCGTCGAAGACCTCGGACTGGTTTTTCCAAAACACTGATGACCGTTGCGACTGAAAGCACCTTCGGCGAACTGGAAAGCTGGCAGGCCATGCTGGCCCGGCACGATGAGTTGTTCACCGAGATGGTGCCCGGCTCGAGCGTGGCCATCGTGCCCAAGGAGGGTTCCGGCATCCAGCCCGGCAAGCATGTCGCCGGCCTGATCGCCGCCGAGGGCGCCGGCGAGATGCTGCGCTGGGAAGTCACGCCTGGCGGCATGCGCGCGGCGCTCGTGCCCTACCGCGGCTTTCAGGACGCCAAGGTGGACCTGCTCTTCGTCGCCGACGAGGAGGCGCTGGAGATCCTGCGCAACAACATCGGCGACGACACCCTGTCCCTGATGAAGCGGCAGATCCGGGCCGGCAACATCATGTTCTTTGTCATGCGCACGAAATTCGAACTGCAGGACGCGGGCTACGAGGAGTTCCTCGACACGCTCGGCCTCGCCTTTCTGGGAGCCTGCCGGTGATCTTCTACAACCCGGCCGGCGCGCCGGAACTCGCCTGCGAGCAGTGCGGCTGCCGCTGGTTCGACCGCATGACCAACACCTGCTACGAGTGCGGTGCCGAGGTGACGCCGCAGATGCAGGCCGAATTCGAGCAGGCGCTGAAGGATTTCCAGGCGAACGGGCCGGAAAAGGAATGAAGTGGAGAGCAGGAGCGGAGGGAATCACGCAATGTTGCTGAAGGACAAAGTAGCCATCGTCACCGGCGCCGGACAGGGCATCGGCGCCGCCATCGCGCAGGCCTACGCGAAGGAGGGCGCCAAGGTGGCGGTGGTCGATATGAACGCGGCCGGCGCGCGCGCCGTGGCCGAGGCGCTGGGCGAGAATGCCATCGCCGTGACCTGCGATGTTGCCGTCCATCACCTGCACCTGTGCGATCATGACATCGGTTTTTTCAATCCGCAGGCCCGGCTCGACCCACCGCTGCGCGCGCAGCGCGACCGCGACGCGCTGCGCGCCAGGCTGGCCGATGGCAGCATCGATGCGCTGTGCTCCGATCACACCCCGGTCGATGACGATGGCAAGCAACTGCCGTTCGATGAAGCCGAGGTCGGCGCCACCGGCCTCGAACTGCTGCTGCCGCTGACGCTCAAGTGGGCACGGGAAATGAAGCTGCCGCTCGCCACCGCGCTGGCCCGCATCACCGCGGCTCCCGCGCGCGTGCTAGGCATTGACGCCGGCCACCTGGCGCCGGGCGCCGTGGCCGATCTGTGCATCTTCGACCCGGCGGCCGAATTTCACGTCACCCGCGCCAATCTGAAAAGCCTGGGCAAGAACACGCCGTTTCTCGGCCTATCCCTCCCCGGCCGGGTGCGCTACACCCTGATCGAGGGCCACCTGGCCTACGACGGCACGCTCGGCTGAGCGACGCCAACCGCTCCCGCACGGCTGCCGACTCGACGCCGGCGACATGAACGCGCTTGGCGCGCGAACTCTCGCCGCTAATCAACCTCACCGCAACCTTCGGCACGGCCAGGCGCGCAGCGAGAAAGGTGAGCAGGCAGACATTGGCCTTGCCATCGACGGGCGGCGCCCGCAGGCGAATCTTCAACGCCTCGCCGTGCGGGCCAACGATTTCGGTTTTCTTCGCCCCCGGCTGGATGTGCAGGGTCAGCATCACGCCATCGGCATCGCCCCGCAGCCAGCTCATGACATTAGGATTGTCAGGCGCAGCCGTTCGAGCATTCCCAGGCTGACCTGCAGCAGCAGCAGCAGCGCCAGCGGCGAGAGATCGACGCCGCCGACAGGCGGAATCAGGCGCTGAAACGGGTGCAACAGCGGACGGCTGACCGCATTGATGACATCGGCCAGCGGCGCCTGGGGATTGACCCAGGAGAGGATCGCGGAAATCAGCACCACGCCGATGGCCAGGTGGAAGCCGGTTTTTACGGTTTCGATCAGCGCCAGCAAGGCCACGGAAAAAATCGGCGCTGGCGAGACGGCGAGAATCGCGCCGGAGAGGCCGAGCGCGATGCCAAGATAGGCGGCCTGCCACAGCCAGGCCAGCAGCAGGCTGGCCAGATCGAGGCCGAACAGCCCCGGAATCAGGCGCCGCAACGGACGCAGCATCCAGTCGGTGACGGCGGCGATGAACTTCCCCAGCGGGTTGCGGAACGGCGCCCGCGTCCATTGCATGAGAAAGCGGGCCAGCAGCGCCATGCTGAAAAATCCGCACAGCATGTCGAGCAGCCAGAGCAGGGTCTGCATCAACATGCGTCTTCTCCCAGCCGCCGGCCCAGTTCCTGGCCACGTTCATGTGCAGCGAGCACGCCCTGGCCGATAGCTTCCGCCACGCCACACTCGGCGAAGGCACACAACGCCGCCTCGGTGGTGCCGCCTTTCGAAGTGACCCGCTCGCGCAGGGTAGCCACCGGCTCACTGCTCTGCGCCGCCAGTTGCGCCGCGCCGAGGAAGGTATCGACGGTCAACCGCCGGGCGCTGATGGCATCGAAGCCAAGCCCGCGCGCGGCCGCCTCGATCGCCTCGATGAAATAGAAGACATAGGCCGGGCCACTGCCGGAGACGGCGGTCATCGCGTCGATCCGGGCTTCGTCCTCGACCCACAGCGTGGCGCCGACCGCGCCGAGTATTTTTTCCGCCTGCGCGCGGCCGGCTGCATCGACCTCGGGTGCCGCATATAGGCCCGTGATGCCGGCGCCGATCAGGGCCGGCATATTCGGCATGGCCCGTACCAGACGGCGATGACCGCCCAGCCAGCGGGCGATGGCCGCCAGGCGCAGACCGGCCGCGATGCTGAGCACCAGCTG
>PHCS01000072.1 GCA_002840845.1 Betaproteobacteria bacterium HGW-Betaproteobacteria-14 | reverse complement strand
GCGCCTCGGCTACGCCGACGAGGCCGGGCTGGCGCAGGTCGATCCGAAATCCACCGTGGTCTTCGTCATGAACCACCGCAGCAACATGGACTACGTGCTGGTGGCCTTCCTCGCCGCCGAGCAGACGGCGCTGTCCTACGCGGTGGGCGAGTGGGCGCGGGTGTGGCCGCTGCAGGCGCTGATCCGCTCGATGGGCGCCTTCTTCGTGCGGCGCAATTCCGGCGACCCGCTCTACCGTACCGTGCTGTCGCGCTACGTCGCCATGGCCACCGAGGCCGGCGTGCCGCAGGCGCTGTTTCCCGAGGGCGGGCTCACCGTCGACGGCGCCCTGCGCCAGCCGCGCTTCGGCCTGCTCGACTACATGGTGAAATCCTTCCGCGCCGATGCCGAGCGCGACCTGGTGTTCATCCCGGTCGGCCTCAACTACGACCGCGTGCTGGAAGATCGCAGCCAGCTGCTCAAGCTGGAGGCGGACCGGCGGCGGCGCGGCAAGCTCTCCGCCGTGTCGGTGACGCTGACTTTCGGCGCGCGCAACCTGTGGCAGATGGTCACCGGCAGCTGGTACCGCTTCGGCTATGCATGCGTGAATTTCGGCAGTCCGGTGTCGATGCGGCAGTACGTGGCGCAGCGCGGCGTGAATTTCACTGCGCTTGACGAGGACAGCCGCCACCGCGAGGTGGAGGAACTGGGCCGCCACCTGATGCAGGCCATCGGCAGCGTCATTCCGGTGGTGCCGGTGGCACTGGTGGCGCAGGTGTTCCGCGCCGACCCGGTCAAGCCGCGCACCGAGCTGGAGATCAAGTCCGCCGCGCTCGTCCTGCTGCGCGAGTGGGAGGCGCATGGCGCGCACATCTACATTCCCCGCCAGGACCAGGACTACGCCATCGGCGTCGGCCTGCGCATGCTGACGCTGCGCCATGTCGTCGAGGAGCGCGACGGCCTCTTCCATGCCGTGCCGGAGAACCTGCCGGTGCTGGCCTACTACGCCAATTCAGTCGCCCACTTCGCCGGCGGGGCCGCGCACGCGGTGCCGGTGGCGGAGGCCGTCGCCGCGCCCGCCGTTTCCTAGCTTACATTTCGCGCGCTGCGGAAGCCGACGAAGATGTCGTCGCGCTGCGGTTCGTAGAAATTGCGGAAGACGGGATCGAGCAGGCGCGCGGGCGTGGCGAAGGAGCCGCCGCGCACCGCGCGATGGCTGTGGAACCAGGGCTGCGAGTAGTCCGCGTAGGGGTCCGGCGAAAATCCGGCATAGGGCGCGAAGGGGCTGGCCGTCCATTGCCAGACATGGCCCCACGGCGAGAAGGCTTCGCCGAAGGCTTTCGCCGCGCACTCCCATTCGGCTTCCGCCGGCAGGCGCCGCCCGGCCCAGGTGCACCAGGCCTCGGCCTCGAAGGCGCTGACGTGGAAGACGGGCTCGGCGGGCGCGAGCGGAATCCAGGCGTCGAAGGCGAGCCGCTCCCAGCCTTGCGCGCCGCGGCGCCAGTATCGCGGCGCCTTGCGGCCGGTGTCCGCCAGCCATTGCCGGCCGGCCTCGCTCCAGCATTCCGGCCGCGCATAGCCGCCATCCTCGATGAACGCCAGATAATCCGCGTTGCTCACCGGACGCCGGTCGATGGCGAAGGGGGGCAGCGTGACCGCGTGCGCCCACTTCTCGTTGTCGAAGACGAAGCCGGCGTTTTCGGACGAACCGATCCCGACCTCGCCGCCCGGAAAACGCAGTTCGCCGCCCTCGCCCAGGGTCGGTGGGCCCGCTGCGAGGCGGGCATCGGATGGCAGCGGCACGCCCAGCGTCTGCAGCGTGTAGTGCAGCGCCTCGCAGTGCATGTCCTCGTGGTAGAGCGCGAGCTGGAAGAAATATGCATCGACCACGCCGGCGTCGAGTGCCGCGTGGGTGGCCTCGAGCACCCCGGCGAGATAAGCGCGGGTCGCATCCAGGCCGGGCAGGTCCAGCGTCCAGCGTGTCGCATGCTCGACCTTGCCGGAGTCGTACCAGCGATCGGCGTCGGCGAGAAAACGCGAGGGGGCGAAGCCGCCGTTCTGCTGGCGCAGGCACCAGCGTTCGGCGAACCAGGCGACGTGGCCGATTTCCCAGCGCGGCGGGTTGATGATGCGCAGGTACGGCACCGCTTCCCACAAGTCCGGCGGCAGCCCGGCGGTGATCGCCAGCAGGCGCGCGCGGCTGTCGTCCAGCGCGGCATGCAGTTCGGTTTTGGATAGTGCGCGTGTCATCACGGCTCGGCGAGAAAGATCGCGAAGCCGCCGCCTGCGTCCTGCCACTGTTTCAGTTTGGAGAAACCGGCCTCGTTGAGCAATGCCGCGAAGCCCGCCGCCGTCCACTTGTACGAATACTCCGTGTGGATGCGTTCGCCGGCGACGAAGCGGCGCGACTGTTCGCCCAGCCGCACGTCGACTACGCGCCGCGCCTCCAGGTGCATCTCGATGCGGCTGGCGGCTGCGTCGAAGAAGGCCGCGTGGCGCCAGTCGGCCACGGCGAAGTCCGCATCCAGCAGGCGGTTAACCACGTTCAGCACGTTCAGGTTGAAGGCGGCGGTCACACCCAGCGCATCGTCGTAGGCCGCGTCGAGCGCGGCCTTGTCCTTGACCAGGTCGACGCCGATCAGCAGGGCGCCGCCGGAAGCAGTCGCGCCGCAGGCGCGGGCGATGCGCGCGAGGAAGGCGCGTGCTTCGTCAGGATTGAAGTTGCCGATGGAGGAACCCGGAAAGAACCACAGCCGCGGCGCCCCGGCCGGTGCGAGCAGGGAGTCGGGCAGATCGAGCGAACGCGTGAAGTCGACGGCCGCGCCCGCCATGGGCAGGGCGGGGAAGCGCCGCTTCAGGCGCTCCAGCGCGCCGCGCAGGTAATCGGCGGAGATGTCGAGCGCCACGTAGCCGGCCGGGTCGAGGCGCGGAAACAGCCCGGCCGCCTTGCCGCAGTCGCCGGCGCCGAGGTCGACGATCAGGCGGCCCGGCCCCGCCGCGCGGGCGATGTCGCTGCCGTGCGCGGCGAAGATGCCCGCCTCGCTGCGCGTCAGCGCGTATTCGGGCAGGCAGCAGATCGCGGCAAAGAGGCGCGAGCCGAGTTCGTCGTAGAAATACTTTGGCGGGATGAAAGCGCGCTCCGCCAGCAGGCCGGCGAGCAGCTCGGCCCGCCCGTCGCTTGCCTGGCGCAGATCGGCGAAGCGGAAGGGCGCGAGGCTCACGGTGGCGCCTACTTTTTCGGCATGCGCCCGAGCAGGTAGAACTCGTCGTTGGGGCGCATGTTCGTCATGTTGGCCATGCGGTTGGACAGGCCGAAGAAGGCGGAGATGGCGCCGATGTCCCAGATGTCCTCGTCGTCGAAGCCCTGGCCGCGGAGCTGCTCGAAGTCGGCGTCGTTGATGGCGTAGGCCTCGAAGGCCACCTTCATGGCGAAGTCCAGCATGGCCTTTTGCTTCGGCGTGATGTCGGCCTTGCGGTAGTTCACCGCCACCTGGTCGGCGACGAGCGGGTTCTTGGCGCGGATGCGCAGGATCGCGCCGTGCGCCACCACGCAGTACTGGCACTGGTTGGCGTTGGAGGTGGCCACCACGATCATCTCGCGCTCGGCCTTGGTCAGGCCGCCTTCCTTTTCCATGATCGCGTCGTGGTAGGCGAAGAAGGCGCGGAACTCGTCCGGGCGGTGGGCCAGGGCGAGGAAGACGTTGGGCACGAAGCCGGACTTCTCCTGCACGCCGAGGATGCGCGTGCGGATGTCCTCCGGCAGGTCCTTGAGTTCGGGCACGGGATAGCGGCTGATGGCAGGGGTGCTCATGGTTGTTCCTTTATGCTTGAAGAATTGAGGTGACCGAGGTATTTTAACGTTTCTCAGCACCCCACCCCGACAGGAGAACACGATGAGCAAGGAAATTGCCGCCGACTTCGACAGCCTCGTGCCCGGGCTTCCCTTCAGCCGCCGCGGCTTCATCGTCACCGCGCTGGGCGCCGGCTTCGCCCTGGCCGTGCAGCCGGTGATGGCGCAGACGGCGATCAAGACCGGCACCGACGGCCTCGTCGCCGGCGAGATCAAGGTGAAGGTCGCCGACGGCGAGATGGTCGCCTACCGCGCCCAGCCCGCCACGGGATCGAGCTTCCCGGTGATCCTCGTCGTCTCGGAAATCTTCGGCGTGCACGAGCACATTGCCGATGTCTGCCGGCGCCTTGCCAAGCTCGGTTACATGGCCATCGCGCCGGAGTTGTTCGCCCGCCACGGCGATCCGCGCAAGCTCTCCAACATCCAGGAGATCCTCACCACCATCGTCGGCAAGGTGCCCGACGCGCAAGCCCTGTCCGACCTCGACGCCTGCGTCGCCTGGGCGAAAGTCAGCGGCGGCGACACGGCGCGCCTCGGCATCACCGGCTTCTGTTGGGGCGGCCGCATCGTCTGGCTGTACGCCGCGCACAACCCGCAACTGAAAGCCGGCGTGGCCTGGTACGGCCGCCTGGTCGGTCAGGCCAGCGAGCTGACGCCGAGGCAGCCGACGGATCTGGCCGCCGCGCTGAAGGCGCCGGTGCTCGGCCTCTACGGCGGCGCCGACTCGGGCATCCCGCTCGACACCGTGTGGGACATGCAGGACAAGCTGAAGGCCGCCGGCGGCAAGTCGGAGATCCACGTCTACGACGACGCCCCGCACGCCTTCCACGCCGATTACCGGCCGAGCTACCGCAAGGATGCGGCCGAGGACGGCTGGAAGCGCATGCGCGCGTGGTTCAGGAAGAACGGGGTCTGATTCAGCGCTGATTACTTGGGCAGTTCCGCCGGCGCATTGCTCAGCGTGCGCAGGAAGGCGATGACGTTGGCGCGGGTGGCGTCGTCTTCGATGCCCGTCAGGTTCATTTCACGTCCCGGCACGGCGCGCTCCGTGTCGGCAAGGTAGTAGTTCAGCGTGGCGTAGGTCCATTTCTTCTTCACCGCCTTCATGGCCGGCGAGAAGCGGAAGCCTTCGCGCGTGGCGGCCATGCGACCTATCACGTTCCATAGGTGCGGGCCCTTGAAGTTGCCGCCGCTTTTTTCGGCGTCGTGGCATTGCGAGCACTTGCGCTCGAAATAGCGCGCGCCGGCCTTCAGGTCGGCATTGGCGATCAGCTTGGCGAAGGCCGGGTCGAGCGGCGGGTCGTAGCTGGCCAGCGGTCCCGGCTCGGCGAATGCGGAAGCGCCCAGCACGCATAGCGCGAAGGCGGCGAGGGATCGGGTTGAACGCGTCATGTGCGAAATTCCTCCTGTAAGTTCATTGCGCCGCAATCCGCCCGACCACTTTCACCTTGCCGCCTTCGGCACGCACCACGATGACCTCGGCAGTCGAGGGCGAGATGCCGGTCAGCGCGCGGATGTTGAAGTTGTGCGTCACCAGCGCCAGGTTCTGCGGCGCGCGCACCGTCTTGATGAGCTCGGTGACGGCGTGGGTGCGTTCGGCCTCGCGGTCGGGGTCGAGGTGCGGGGAGTTGAGCATCTCCCACGGGATGGGCGGGAAGCCGAAGGCCAGCTCCGCCGTGTCGAGGGTGCGGCACCACTGCGAGGCGCGCACCTCGCTCACCTGGACGGCGCGCCATTTCAGCTTGCGGCCAACGCGGCGCGCCTCCTCGCGCCCCGCCTCCGAGAGGTTGCGCTGCGTCTTGCAGTCGCCGATGAAGAAGTTCGCCGGATCGCCCTGCCCCGGTTCGGTGGCGGCATGGCGCAGCAGCAGCACGTAGCCGCCTTCCTTCAGCTTCGCCAGCAGCGCCTCGTCGGCGAAGGCCGCGAGCGGCAGGCACAGCCCGAGCAGCAGGGCGAGCAGTTTGTGCGGCATGTTCATTCAATCACTCCCAGTTTTCCGTTGTGCGAACCCATGTACCAGTAGCGGCCCTGCGCGTCGATGATGGCCTTGCGGATGCCGGTGTTCTTCGACGGCAGGGCGATCACGCGGAAGGCCTCCGCCTTCGGCTCGAGCAGCGCCACCGTGTCGGTGTCGATCTCGTTGGCCCAGACGCGGCCGGCGCCATCCACCGTCACCGCGTAGGGCCCGCCGCCGCGGCCGGCCGGCATGGCGTACTCCTTGACGATGTGGCGCGCCTGCGGGTCCACCTTGACCAGCTTGCCGTTGCCGTAGAGCGTCACCCACAGCATGCCGTCGGGCGCCGTGGCGACGCGGCGCGGGCGCGAGCCGTCGCCGGTGGCCAGCTCCGTGACCCTGCCGGTGGCCGGATCGAGGCGGCCGAGGCTGTCCGCGCCGAGGCGGCAGAACCACACCGCGCCGCCTTGGTCGATGGCCAGGCCGTAGGGGTTGCCCGAGGTTTGATACTCCGTGATCTTTCCCGTGGCGCGGTCGAGGCGGCCGATGCGTTGCCCGTTCTGCACGGTGAACCAGATGATGCCTTTCTCATCGATCACCAGCGTGTGCGGGTCGCCGCCGGAAGGCGCGCGATGCTCGGTCACCCTGCCCGTCTTCGGGTCGAGGCGGCCGATGGTGCCGTTGCCGTTGCCGGTGTACCAGACGAGGCCTTCCGCATCGACCAGCAGGCCGTGCGGGCGGGCACCGGCGGGCAGTTCCCACTCGTTGAAAGATTTCGCCTTCGTGTCGAAGCGGGCGATGCGGTTGCCGGCCATGACGGCGATGTAGAGGTTGCCGTCCGGCCCGGGCGCCGGGTCGCGCGCGAACTTCGGCGTCGGCACCGGCCATTCCGTCACCTTGCCCTGCACGCTCGACAGCGCGCCGGGAACGATGCCGTAATTGGAGCCGCCGGCCAGCGCGGGGCCGGCGCAGGCGGCCAGCAGCAGGAGGATGTTTTTCATTTCCGGATTACCCACGATATTCAGCAGGAGTTTGATGCATCCATGGCATATCTCCCCCCTTTGTAAAAGGGGGGTGGGGGGGATTTAACGGCCTTTGGCGTTGCTGTACCACTGCAAAATCCCCCTTGTTCCCCCTTTTGCAAAGGGGGAGACCTGTCGATTGGCGCCAAGCATGCAAGATTGGCTGAGATTCGTTGGTATCAAGTTTCATTTTGGCTTGTCTCTATCGGATCGTTCCAGTCTAAGCTTGGCCCAGGGGGCTGGCAACACGGCTTGCGCTTCGCTCCGCGCCCCGCCATAATCCACCAAGCAACTGCTTGGTTGGTATCTCAATCAGCCCTGACCGACCACATAGGAGAGACCATGCAATACCGCTCCGTGTTCCGCGCCGGCCTGTTCGCCGGCCAGGCTGTCGTCGTCACCGGCGGCGGCAGCGGCATCGGCCGCTGCACCGCCCATGAGCTCGCCGCCCTCGGCGCACGGGTCGCGCTGGTCGGCCGCAAGCCGGAAAAACTCGACAAGGTGCGCGAGGAAATTGCCGCCGCCGGCGGCGCCGCGACAATCCACACCTGCGACATCCGCGAGGAGGCGCAGGTCTGCGCCACGGTGGATGCCGTGCTGGCGGCGCACGGCCGCATCGACGGCCTGGTGAACAATGCCGGCGGGCAGTTTCCCGCGCCGCTGCGCGACATCTCGCTGAAGGGCTGGGAGGCGGTGGTGCGCACCAACCTCACCGGCGGTTTCCTCGTGGCGCGCGAATGCTACCGGCGCTGGATGGAGCAGCACGGCGGCGCGGTGGTGAACATGATCGCCGACATGTGGGGCGGCATGCCCGGCATGGCGCACTCGGGTGCGGCGCGCGCCGGCATGCTCAACTTCACCGAATCGGCGGCCTGCGAGTGGGCAGCCTCCGGCGTGCGTGTGAATGCGGTGGCGCCCGGCTGGATCGCCTCCAGCGGCTTCGAGACCTATCCGCCGGAAGTGCAGGAGTGGGCGAAGACGCTCAAGGCCAAGATTCCCCAGCAGCGCTTCGGCACCGAAGCGGAAGTGTCGGCGGCCATCGTCTTCCTGTTGTCGGAAGCGGCGTCCTTCATCACCGGCACGACGATCCGCATCGACGGCGGCGTGCTCAACGCGCGCCCGACCTGGCCGCTCGTGCCGCACAAGCGCGCGAAGGCCTACAACGGCTTCCCGCTGTATGCGCCGCCGAAGTTCTTGGTGGATGAATGAACATGAAGCGGTTCATTCCGTCATTCCCGCGCAAGCGGGAATCCAGAAACACTGCTGGGTCCCCGCTTTCGCGGGGACGACGGCGCCACTGCTGAGGCCGAGTGATGCCCATCCTCGAATCCACGCTCGATACCAGCTCCGCAGCCTTCGCCGCCAACCGCGAAGCCTGGCTGGCGCTCATCGCCGATTTCCGTGCCCTCGAACAGCGCGTGCGCGACGCCTCGGCGAAGGCGAAACCGGTCTTCGACCGGCGCGGCCAGCTGCTGCCGCGCGAGCGCGTGGCGCGGGCGCTCGACGCCGGCTCGCCCTTCCTCGAGCTCGCCACAGTCGCCGGCTGGTGCATGGACAACCCCGATCCCGCCAAGACCGTGCCCGGCGGCGGCCTCGTCGCCGGCATCGGCTACGTCTCCGGCGTGCGCTGCATGGTCGCCGCCTCGGATTCCGGCATCGACGCCGGCGCCATCCAGCCGATGGGCCTGGAGAAGATCCTGCGCGTGCTGGCCATCGCGCGGGAGAACAAGCTGCCCTTCCTGCACCTCGTCGAATCCGCCGGCGCCAACCTGCTCAAGTACCGCGTCGAGGATTTCATCCACGGCGGCGGCCTGTTCTGCGGGCTGACGCGACTTTCCGCTTCAGGCATTCCGGTGGTGACGGTGGTGCACGGCTCCTCCACCGCCGGCGGCGCCTATATGCCCGGCATGTCCGACTACGTGGTGATGGTGCGCGGCCGCGCGAAAGCCTTCCTCGCCGGCACCGCGCTGCTCAAGGCCGCCACCGGCGAAGACGCCAGCGAGGAGGAACTCGGCGGCGCGGAGATGCACGCCACGGTCTCGGGCCTCGCCGAATACCTCGCCGAGGACGACGCCGACGGCATCCGCCTCGCCCGCGAGGTGCTGGCCAAGCTCGACTGGAACCGCGACCGGCACGCGGAGCAAAAGTCAGTCTCCGTACCACGGCGCGACATCGAGGAACTGCTCGGCCTGGTGCCGCTCGACACGAAAAAACCCTACGACGTGCGCGAGGTCATCGCCCGCATCGTCGACGGCTCGGACTTCCTCGACTTCAAGCCCGGCTACGGCGTGTCGACGGTGTGCGGCCACGCCGCGCTCGACGGCCACGCGGTCGGCCTCATCGGCAACAACGGCCCGATCGACCCGGCCGGCGCCACCAAGGCCTCGCACTTCATCCAGGCCTGCTGCCAGTCCGGCACGCCGATCATCTATCTGCAGAACACCACCGGCTACATCGTTGGCAAGGCGAGCGAGCAGGCCGGCATGATCAAGCATGGCGCCAAGATGATCCAGGCCGTGGCCAACGCCAGCGTGCCGCAGATCACGCTGCACATCGGCGCCAGCTTCGGCGCCGGCAACTACGGCATGTGCGGCCGCGCCTACGGTCCGCGCTTCGCCTTTTCCTGGCCGAACGCGAAGACTTCGGTGATGGGCGGCGAGCAGGCGGCGATGACCATGCGGCTGGTGATGGAAGCGAAAATGAAGCGCAGCGGCGGCGAGACTGACAAGGCGCAACTGGATGCGCTGGAGAAGCAGATCATCGACACCTTCGAGCGGCAGTCCTCCGCCTTCTACACCAGCGGGCGGCTCCTCGACGACGGCATCATCGACCCGCGCGACACGCGCAAGGTGCTGGCCTACGTGCTCTCCATCTGCCGCGAGGCCGATGCGCGCACGCTGCGCCCGGTGCAGTTCGCCGTGGCAAGACATTGACCTGCTCCCCTCTCCCGTTCGCGGGAGAGGGGCCGGGGGAGAGGGAAAAAGGAGCGAATATGTTGTACACCCAGGAACACCTCGAACTGCAGCGCTCGGTGAAGAAGTTCATCGACAGCGAGATCAATCCTTACGTCGATGAATGGGAGGCCGCCGAGATCTTCCCGGCGCACGAACTCTTCAAGAAGATGGGCGATGCCGGCTTCCTCGGCATCAACAAGCCGCAGGAGTACGGCGGCATGGGCCTCGACTACTCCTTCGCGCTGGCCTTCGCCGAGGCGCTCGGCGAGGTGCGCTGCGGCGGCGTGCCGATGGCCATCGGCGTGCAGACCGACATGGCCACGCCGGCGCTCGCCCGCTTCGGCTCCGACGAACTGCGCCGCGAATTCCTCGCCCCGACCATCGCCGGCGACTACGTCTGCAGCATCGGCGTCTCCGAGCCGGGCGCCGGCTCCGACGTCGCCTCGATCAAGACCTTCGCGAAGAAAGATGGCGGCGACTACGTCATCACCGGCACCAAGATGTGGATCACCAGCGGCACCCAGTCCGACTGGATCTGCCTGCTCGCCAACACCTCCGAGGGCGCGCCGCACAAGAACAAGACGCTGATCTGCGTGCCGATGAAGACCAAGGGCGTCTCCGTGGCGAAGAAGCTGAAGAAGCACGGCATGTGGTCCTCCGACACGGCGCAGCTCTACTTCGACGAAGTGCGTGTGCCGCAGCGCTACCGCATCGGCGAGGAGGGCATGGGCTTCACCTACCAGATGCAGCAGTTCCAGGAGGAGCGCCTCTTTGCCGCCGCGCAATGGACGGTGCTCGACCGCATCCTGCGCGAGACCATCGCCTACACGCGCGAGCGCCAGGCCTTCGGCCAGTCCATCCTCGACAACCAGTACGTGCATTTCCGCCTCGCCGAGATGCGCACCGAGGTCGAGGCCCTGCGCGCGCTGGTGCACGACGCCGCCGCCAGGCTGGTGGCCGGCGAGGACGTCACCCTGCTCGCCTCGATGGCCAAGCTCAAGGCCGGCCGCCTCGGCCGCGAGGTCGCCGACGGCTGCCTGCAGTTCTGGGGCGGCATGGGCTACATGTGGGAGAGCAACGTCTCGCGCGCGCTGCGCGACATCCGCCTCTCCTCCATCGGCGGCGGCGCCGACGAGGTGATGCTCGGCATTATCAGCAAGTACATGGGCACGTTGCCGAGGAAGGCGTAAATGCACTGCAATACTTTCCCCCTCTCCCGCTGGCGGGAGAGGGCCGGGGTGAGGGTGGATGGGCCTCTGCCCCTCACCCTAACCCTCTCCCCGCAAGCGGGGCGAGGGGAGGAGACCTGATGTTCTCCAAGATCCTCATCGCCAACCGCGGCGAAATCGCAATACGCGTCATCCGCAGTTGCCGCGCGCTGGGCATCCGCAGCGTGGCGGTCGTCTCCGCCGCCGACCGCCACGCCCTGCACGCGCGCCTCGCCGACGAGGCCTATGAGATCGGCGCCGCGCCGCCGCGCGAGTCCTACCTCAACATCGCGCGCCTCATCACCGCCGCCCAGGCCACTGGCGCCGAGGCCGTGCATCCGGGCTACGGCTTCCTCTCCGAGAACGCCGACTTCGCCGAGGCGTGTGCTGCGGCCGGCCTCGTCTTCATCGGCCCGCCGGTGGAGGCGATCCGCCTGATGGGCAACAAGGCCGAGGCCAAGCGCCGCATGCGCGAGGCCGGCGTGCCGTGCATCCCCGGCTACGACGGCACCGACCAGTCCGACGCCACGCTGATCCGGGAAGCGGAGAAGATCGGCCTGCCGCTGATGATCAAGGCCGCGGCCGGCGGCGGCGGGCGCGGCATGCGCCGCATCAATGACTTCGCCGAGCTGCCGGCGGCGCTCGCCTCGGCGCGCTCCGAGGCGCAGTCGGCCTTCGGCTCGGCCGAGCTGATCCTCGAATACGCCCTGACGGCGCCGCGCCATGTCGAGGTCCAGGTCTTCGCCGACACGCAGGGCAACGTCATCCACCTCGGCGAGCGCGACTGCTCCATCCAGCGCCGCCACCAGAAAGTCATCGAGGAGGCGCCGTCGCCTGCCGTCACGCCCGAGCTGCGCGTGCGCATGGGCGAGGCCGCCGTGCGGGCGGCGCGCGCGATCGGCTATGTCGGCGCCGGCACCATCGAATTCCTGCTGGCCGAAGGCGATTTCGTCTTCATGGAGATGAACACCCGCCTGCAGGTCGAGCATCCGGTCACCGAGCTCATCACAGGCCTCGACCTCGTCGACCTGCAGCTGCGCGTCGCCGCCGGCGAGCCGCTGCCGCTGTCGCAGGCCGATGTGCGCCTCGACGGCCACGCCATCGAGGCGCGGCTGTATGCCGAGAATCCCGACGCAGGATTTTTGCCGCAGACCGGCACGCTGCTGCGCTGGCAGGCGCCAGCCGGTGTGCGCGTCGACGCCGGCGTCGACACCGGCACGGAGATCACCTCGCACTACGACCCGCTGCTGGCGAAGGTCATCGCCCACGGCGCCACGCGCGACGCGGCGCGGCAGAAGCTCATCGCCGCCCTGCGCGAGACGGCGGCGCTCGGGGTCGCCACCAACAAGGCCTTCCTCGTCGGATGTCTCGAACACCCGGAGTTCTTCGCCGGCCGTGCCACCACGGATTTCATCGCCGCCCATTTCACGCCGCAGGCGGAAGCCGACCCGCGCAGCGAACTCCTCGCCGCCGCCGCGCTGATCCTCGCGCAACGCAGCGCCGCGCGCCTGCCCCAGCCGGAACTGGCCTTCTGGCGTTCCAGCGGCACGGCAGAGATGCATTTCACGCTCGGCATCGGCAACCGCGCCGTGTCGCTGCGGCTGACTCTTGCCCCCCCTCTCCCCGCTGGGGCGAGGGAGCAATACTCCCCTCTCCCGCAAGCGGGAGAGGGGCAGGGGGTGAGGGCGCAGCGCTTCGAAATCGAAGCCAACGGAATTACCAACCAAGTCGAATTTCTCTCCTGTGACAGCAACACCTGCCGCATCGCCTTCGCCGGCCTGATCCACGAAGTGCGCCACGCCTTCGACCCCGAAGGCCGCCTGCACCTGGAGGTCGACGGCGCCCAGGCCGTCGTCAGCGACCTCACCATGCAGCCGGCGCAGGCGAGGGAAGCCACCGCCGGCAGCGGCCGCCTCACGCCGCCGATGAACGGCCGCATCGTCGCCGTGCTGGCCGCGGCGGGCGCGCAGGTCAAGCGCGGGCAGGGCCTCATCGTGCTGGAGTCGATGAAGATGGAACACACGCTCGCCGCGCCCTGCGACGGCGTGTTGGCTGAACTGACTTGCGCGGTGGGCGAACAGGTGGCGCCGGGGAAATTGCTGGGAACTGTCATTCCCGCGAAAGCCTCCCCCGTCATTCCCGCGAAAGCGGGAATCCACGAACCCCCCGAAACCCCTGGATCCCCGCTTTCGCGGGGATGACGAATCGTGCTCACCCACCCCAACCCCCGCCACTACACCCCCGACCACGAGGCCTTCCGCGCCACGGTGCGCCGCTTCGTCGAACGCGAAATCATCCCGCACGCCGCCGCATGGGACGAGGCCAGCGGTTTTCCGCGCGCGCTGTACGGCAAGGCCGCCGCGGCCGGCCTGCTCGGCGTCGGCTTCCCCGAGGAAGTTGGCGGCACGCCGGCCGACCATTTCTACCGCCTGATCCTCGCCGAGGAGATGGGCCGCTCCGGCAGCGGCGGCAAGGCGCGCATCCTGCCCGGCGTGCTCGCCGGCGAGAAGATCAGCGCGCTGGCCGTCACCGAGCCGGGCGCCGGCTCCGACGTGGCGCAGCTCGCCACCACGGCAAAGCGCGAAGGCGACCACTACGTCGTCAACGGTGCCAAGATGTTCATCACCTCCGGCCTGCGCGCCGACTGGTATACCGTGGCCGTGCGCACCGGCGGGCCGGGCGCTGCGGGCGTCTCGCTGCTCGCCATCGAGCGCGACACGCCCGGCTTCACGCGCACGGAGTTGAAGAAGATGGGCTGGTGGGCCTCCGACACGGCCGAGCTGCATTTCGACGACTGCCGCGTGCCGGCGAAAAACCTCATCGGCGCCGAAGGCCAGGCCTTTCCGCTTATCATGCGTAACTTCAACGGCGAGCGCCTGACCCTGGCGGCGTCCGCCTGCGGTGCGGCGATTGCCTGCCTCGAGGATGCCGTCGAGTGGGCGCGCAGCCGCAAGACCTTCGGCCAGCCGCTGATCGGCCATCAGGTGATCCGCCACAAGCTGGTGGACATGGTCGAGCGCATCGAAGCGACGCGCGCGCTGCTCGACGATCTGGCGTCGCGGCTGGATGCCGAGCCCTCTCCCCCAGCCCCTCTCCCGCAAGCGGGCGAGGGGAGTTCTTCCCCCTCTCCCCGCTCGCGGGGAGAGGGCCGGGGTGAGGGGCAAGGTTTGGTCGCACAGACGGCCATGGCCAAGAACACCGCCGCCCGCACCATGCAGTTCTGCGCCGACGCCGCCGTGCAGATCCTCGGCGGTTCCGGCTACATGCGCGGCGTGCGCGTCGAGCGCATCTACCGCGAAGTGAAAGTGATGATGATCGGCGGCGGCGCCGAAGAAGTGCTGAAGGACCTGGCCGCCAGGCAACTCGGCTTTTGAAATGCTCGTCATTCCCGCGAAAGCGGGAATCCACGATGATCGAAAAACTGCTGGATCCCCGCTTTCGCGGGGATGACATTCTAAGACAGACGGACGACGTGTAATAACCGATAACGGAATATACAAATGGCCCAATACCCGCACCTCCTCGCCCCCCTCGACCTCGGCTTCACCACCCTGAAGAACCGCACGCTGATGGGCTCCATGCACACCGGCCTCGAGGAGGAACCGAACGGCTTCGAGCGCATGGCGGCCTTCTTCGCCGAGCGCGCGAGGGGCGGCGCCGGCCTCATCGTCACCGGCGGCTTCGCGCCCAACCTCGCCGGGCGCGGCGCACCGAAGGCATCCCAGTTGTCTTTCTTCTGGCAGGTGGGCAAGCATCGCATCGTCACCGACGCCGTGCATGAAGCCGGCGGCAAGATCTGCCTGCAGATCCTGCACACCGGCCGCTACGCCTACCACCCGCTGGCGGTGTCGGCCTCGAAGCTGAAGTCGCCGATCAGCCCCTTCGCGCCGCGCGCGCTCACCGGCTGGGGCGTGCGCAAGACCATCGCCGACTACGCGAAGTGCGCGCACCTCGCGCAGAAGGCCGGCTACGACGGCGTCGAGATCATGGGCTCCGAGGGCTACCTCATCAACCAGTTCATCGCGCCGAAGACCAACCACCGCACCGACGAATGGGGCGGCCCCTTCGAGAACCGCATCCGCTTCGCCGTCGAGATCGTGCGCCGCACGCGCGAGAAGGTCGGCCCCAACTTCATCATCATCTTCCGCCTGTCGATGCTCGACCTCGTCGAGGACGGCAGCAGCTGGGAGGAAGTCGTGCAGCTTGCCAAGGCCATCGAAGCGGCCGGTGCCACGATCATCAACACCGGCATCGGCTGGCACGAGGCGCGCATCCCGACCATCGCCACCATGGTGCCGCGTGCGGCCTTCACCTGGGTCACAAGGCGCATGAAGGGCGAGGTGAAGATCCCCCTCGTCACCACTAACCGCATCAACGCCCCCGACGTGGCGGAAGACGTGCTCGCGCGCGGCGACGCCGACATGGTGTCGATGGCGCGGCCTTTCCTCGCCGATGCCGAGTTCGTGAACAAGGCCGCCGCCGGCCGCGCCGACGAGATCAACACCTGCATCGCCTGCAATCAGGCCTGCCTCGACCATATCTTCCAGCGCCAGACCTGCTCCTGCCTGGTCAACCCGCGCGCCTGCCACGAGACGGAGCTGGTCATCGGCTCCGCCACGGCGAAGAAGAAGATCGCCGTCGTCGGCGCCGGCCCGGCCGGCCTCGCCTTCGCCACCACCGCGGCCGAGCGCGGCCACGATGTCACGCTGTTCGAAGCCTCGGACGTGATCGGCGGCCAGTTCAACCTCGCCAAGCGCATCCCCGGCAAAGAGGAGTTCGCCGAGACGCTGCGCTATTACCGCCGCCGCCTCGACGTCACCGGCGTCAAGCTGAAAGTCAGCCACCACGCCACGGCGGCAGAACTCGCCGCGGGCGGCTTCGACCACGTCGCGCTCGCCACCGGCGTCACGCCACGTTCCCCCGGCATCCCCGGCAGCGACCACCCGAAGGTGGCGCGCTACATCGACATCATCGAAGGCCGGCGCGAAGCGGGACGCAAGGTCGCCATCGTCGGCGCCGGCGGCATCGGCTTCGACGTCGCCGAACTGCTCACCCACGGCGGCGACAAGCCCAACGACATCGACCACTTCCGCAACGAGTGGGGCATCGACGCCACCTACGCGGAACGCGGCGGCCTGAAGAAAGCCTCGGACGAGCCGCCGCCGCGCCAGATCTGGCTGCTGCAGAGGAAGACCAGCAAGGTCGGCGAGGGGCTGGCCAAGACTACCGGCTGGATTCGCCGCACCCTGCTCAAGCGGCGCAACGTGAAGATGCTGGCGGGCGTGGCCTACGAGAAGATCGACGATGCCGGCCTGCACATCCGCCTCGGCTACGAGTCGAAAGTGCTCGACGTCGACACCATCGTCATGTGCGCCGGCCAGGAACCGCGCCGCGATCTGCTCGACGACCTGCAGCAGGCCGGCGTGGCCGTGAGCCTGATCGGCGGCGCCGATGTCGCCGCCGAACTCGACGCCAAGCGCGCCATCGACCAGGGCACCCGCGCCGCCGCCGCGCTGTGAATGTTATTCCCCCTCTCCCCGCTCGCGGGGAGAGGGCTGGGGTGAGGGGCAATCCCCATGAAGAACCGAAAATTCGACCAGCTGATCCGCAAGATCAACCTCTATCCGCCCTTCCTCGGCATGGGCATCAAGGTCCGCTCGTTCAGCGAGGACCACACGCGCTTCGAGGTCGAGTTGCGCCAGAAGTGGTACAACCGCAACCTCTTCGGCACGCACTTCGGCGGCTGCCTCTACTCGATGACCGATCCCTTCTTCGTCTTCATCGTCACGATGAACCTCGGCAAGAATTACATCGTCTGGGACAAGTCCGCCGCCATCGACTTCCTCAAGCCCGCGAAGGGCACCATCCTCGGCGTGTTCGAGATCAGCAAGGAACGCCTCGAGGAAATCCGCGCCGAAGTCGATGCGCTGGGCAAGAACACCTACCACTTCGAAGCCGACCTGACGGACAAGGATGGGCTGGTGGTTGCCCGTGTCAGGAAGGAGGTCTATGTGCGGGCGAAGGGCGTGGGCAAGAACCAGTAATTCATACAGGATGGCCCATAATCTTTAGGGTAGTACGGTACGACCGTTACCGACCCGAAGCGGACGGTCAACGTCGAAGCTCAGCCGACCGTGGAAGCGGGCGGAACTCGCTGTAACGGGTCGGCTGGAGCGCCCTGTTATGCGCTACTTTGCTGATTTCCGGCGCCAAGTTGAATACTCCATGAGTTCGCCGAACGGGCAGTTGTTGCCTTTCCACTGCCACGAAGTAACTGTGCCCCCGCCGTCAACCTCTAGGATGCGTACACAGCTACCGTGAATTGCATAGCCGCCAGCAGACTGAGACTGTGCATATATGGTGTTGCCGTAAGTAGTTGCAGTGGTGTTCGTCGTTTGAGGAATGTAAGCCGACTTTTTGTGTTGCCAGATATAAAGTTTTTTGCCCTGAAACTCTCGCTCCTCGTCTGGGTATCCCCATTGCGATACTACCTCAGAAATATTTGCGCCTTCCCATGATGACATGATGCCCTGCATGGTCTGCGTGGTGGAGCAGGCAGAGAGAATTAGCCCTATTGCGGCAAGTAATGCTGCCATTTTGTTGCGGCGAATCATTGAACCTCCCTTTGCGCATAACAGTTATTGAACCAAAGGTACCGGAGTTATTTTTTCTCAAACTAAATCGACTCTGAGCTAGCCCGGTTTTTCCGGACAGGTAAATTAAGCTCCAACATGATCCTCGAATTCCACCGGCGTCCGATAGCCCAGCGTCTGATGA
>PHCS01000071.1 GCA_002840845.1 Betaproteobacteria bacterium HGW-Betaproteobacteria-14 | reverse complement strand
GGCGTCCGGGTTCACATCCATGATCTGCGCCGTCTTGATCAGTTTCTGCGCCTCGCTTTCGCGCCGCAATAGTTCGATCTGACTCTTGCGGCGGGTTAACGGCAGGGCCAGGAAGGCCTGCTGCCAATCCGGCGAGCGGACTTCGGCGCGAAACGCCTGATAGGCGTCGTCGTCAATGCATAGCGTATCGCCGTGCATGAGCAGGGTGGGCTCGCCATGGATGTCCACCACGGCGGGTTCCGGCAACAGGGATAAGCCGGCAGCATGCGCAAAACCCTCGCCGGCCAGAAAGTCGCGATTCCCCGCCATGAAGAAAACCGGCACGCCGGAATCCGACAATGCACGCAGGGCGGCGCAGTTTATGGCATTGAACGGGTCGTCGAGATCGTCGTCTCCCGCCCAGTACTCGAACAGATCGCCAAGAATGTAGAGTGAATCCGCCTGTTGGGCTGGGCCGGCAAGGAACTCGTGGAAAATCCTGGTGATATGCGGCCGGCTCGGGCAAAGGTGTAGGTCGGAGATGAAGAGTGTGGTCATCACCGACCGCCGACTCAGGAGACTTCAGCCTTCTGGATCACCACGTCCTCGACCGGCACATCCTGATGGAAACCCTTGCTGCCGGTCTTTACGCTCTCGATCTTGTCTACGATATCCATGCCCTCGACTACCTTGCCAAAGACGCAGTAGCCCCAGCCCTGGCCGCTAGGCCCGGTATGATTGAGAAAGGCGTTGTCCTTGGCATTGATGAAGAACTGGGCGGTCGCGGAATGGGGATCGCCGGTGCGCGCCATGGCGACGGTGTAGTGATCGTTCTTTAGACCGTTGGTGGCCTCATTCTGGATCGGCGCGTTGGTCGGCTTCTGGCTCATGCCGGGCTCGAAGCCGCCACCCTGGATCATGAACCCCTTGATGACGCGGTGGAAGATCGTGTTGTCGTAATGGCCGGCCTCGACATAGGCGAGGAAATTCTTGACCGTTTCAGGCGCCTGGGCGGCGTCCAGATCGAGGACGATAGTGCCAAAATTTGTTTGCAGCTTGACCATGTGGGTCTCCTGTTATTTGCTGGATTTGGGTTCGACCAGCCTGGCGGCTTCGATCACCACTGGCTCGACGGGAACGTTCTGGTGGAAGCCGGCATTACCGGTCTTGATCTTGGCGATTTTCTGTACGACATCCATGCCTTGAATGACCTTGCCGAACACTGCATAACCCCAGCCGTCGCGCGACGGGTAGTCGAGCGGCCGATTGTCGGCAAGATTGATGAAGAATTGTGCAGAGGCAGAATGCGGATCCTGTGTGCGTGCCATGGCCAGCGTTCCGGTCGCGTTCTTCAACCCATTCTTCGCCTCGTTCTCGATCGGCGCGCGCGTTGTCTTCTGCTTCATGCCAGGCTCGAAGCCGCCACCCTGGATCATGAAACCGTCGATGACACGGTGGAAAATCGTGCCGTTGTAGAAACCGTCTTTCACATACTGAAGGAAATTCTCGACGGTTTTCGGCGCCTTGTCGGCATGCAGTTCGATGACAATAAGCCCCTGGTTCGTCTTCATCTCGACGACCGGGTTGGCGGCCATGGCGGACAGGCTCATGAGCAGGCCTACGGCCAGCGCGGTCAGTTTCTTCATTTCAAGGTTCCCGAAAATAAGGAAAAGCGGGTTATGTGCCGCCTTCGTAGATGATCTTCCATGCGCCGTCTTCCTTCATCCAGTACTGGCGCTTCTTCATGATGTTGCTGAGGTTGCTGCTCCTGTAATCCTGGTCGAAAGTGACTACTACCATTTCTTCCTTGCCGGGATTGCGGAACATGCTGATGTTGGCGGCACTGACCTTGATCCACTGCTTGCCCGCATTGACCTGTCGCTTCAACGCCGACCATTGCTCGTAGTTGTGGCTGCCGGCTTGAAAGCGCTTGGAGTAGTGTCGCAAGTACTTGTCGGTATCGAGGCTTTCCCAATCGTAGCGCCATTCCTCAATGCTCCGAGAGAGCGCGGCGCGCTCAGCCTGCCAATCATCGAGCGAGAGCCATTCAATGCTGTTCGAAATGATGACCGGTGTGGTGCCGATCTGAAGGTTCTTCGCCAGCGCATCGAGATCCTGGTTGGCCAGCACGACGCAACCATCGGAGGCTTTGGGCGGACGCGAAAAGGTGTCGGATGGCGTGCCGTGAAGCCAGATGCCGTGTCCGTTGCGACCTTGGCGCTTGTCCCACTCGTTCGGATAGCTGATGGGGAAGGCGCCACTCCCGTAGAAGTCGGTCAATTTCTGCCGTGGCAGGCTGGCGGTGACGTGATAAACCCCGACCGGGGTCTTCTTGTCCCCTTCGCGCGCCTTGTCCGAACCGGCCTTGCCGTGAGAAATGTAGTAGTCAGCGACGAAACGCGGCTGACCGTTTGAGTTCTGGTAGAGATAGAGGCGGGCTTTCTGCGTGTCGACTACTACGGCGTACTTCTGTTCCGGGTGCATCTGCAGCAAGTAGCGCGGCACGTAGTCGGTCGGCGGCTTGTCGCGATAGGCCTTGAGGCGGGCGATGGCTTCCTCACGCAAATCATCCAATTTCCCATGCGGTGCGTTGGCGACGTTGCCGAGGGTGACGAGCGGACGCGAGCGGGCAAGCAGAATGTCGCCCTTGATGAGGTGTCCAAGGCGGAAAGTTGGATAGAGTTTGAGCAGTTTTTCCGTCTGGCCCAGCGCTGCATCGAGATGGTTCTGCTCAATGTGGGTGAAGACCTGGGCCAGCATCGGCTCAAGCCCAGAATCCGAGTGGTTTTGCTCTGGTGTGGCTGAGTACGCCGAGCCAGCGACGGCCAGGCAAAGTGCCGATGCAAGGAGTCGTATTAAACCGCGGCCGTTCATCAGTTGGAGACCTGCTCCTGCTGGATCAACCACTTGCCGCCCCGTTTGACCAATACAAGCGACTTGGTTGCAGTGGACTTGAATTTTCCCGACTTGTAAAGCTGGCGGAACTTGGCTTTGGCTGCATCCCCCTCAACCGTTATCTGCATATTCTCAAGGGTGACCTGGATCGGGCCGGGTTTGTCGATTCGGCGCGTGCGCCCGGCTTCCCAGGCACTCCTTGTTTCACCACCCGGCGTCTTGAAGTCAGGCGCATAAGCGGCAAGATAGGCCTTGACGTTTTTTCCCGACCAAGCTTTCGCCCAGTCGCGTATTGCATTTTCCACCTCGGCCTCGCCGTTGGCGTTCTGCTTGGGTTCGGCGGCGGATGTCGCTTGTGGCTCGGATGGCCGGGCAGAGGGTGCGGGCTCGGATTTTGCGGCAGCGGCGGATTCGGCCTTGGCGACTGGCGCGACCTCGGGTTTCTGGGCAGGGGCGGCGGGCAATGGAACTTTACCGGACGTGCTGCGCGAGGCCAGTGTCGATGGTCGGGTGGAAGCGCCCATCAAATCCCGGATCAGAGCCAGCTTGGATTGAGCGCTGGCGTTGGAGGAATCGATCTGCAGTGCCTTGTCGTAGGCCTGGCTGGCCATGCGCGCGTATATGTCGCCGAGATTCTCGTGAGCCGTGGCGTAGGAGGGGTGGGTCCGTATCGCCATCTCAAGCGCGTTCTTGGCCTTCTCGAACTGACGCTGCTGGGCATAGAGGACCGCGAGATTGTTATAGGGCTCCGGCAGTTCAGGATAATCCTCTGTCAGTTTGGTGAAGACGGTAATGGCGTCATTGTGGCGGTTCATTTCCGTGAGGATGAGGCCCTTCAGGAATCGCGCCTGGGCATCCTTCGGTTTGGTACTCAGTACCTGGTCGGTCTTCTCCAGTGCTGGCCCTAGCTGGCCCTGTTTCAAGAGGCGATTGGCATCTTGCAGGGTGTCTGCACGGGAAGTCGTCGGAGCCATTGCAAACAACCCCGCACAGCATAGGATGGCGAGGGTGTGCGAAAGAGCGGAAAAGCGGCGTAGGGTCATTATGTTATACTTTTCGGCCATAGGCGTTTGAATAGTCTGGCATTCTAACAAGAACGGCACCGGATCAACAATAATCGCCCATTTTCAGTCGATCCGCTGTTTTCAGAACGCTCCGTCCTCGATGTTGAAAATCCACAATACCCTGCTGCGCGACAAGCAGCTCTTTGCTTCGATTGAGCCTGGCCTTGTGCGCATGTATGTCTGCGGCATGACCGTTTACGACTATTGCCATCTCGGCCATGCCCGCGTGCTGGTGGTGTTCGATCTGGTGGCGCGCTGGCTGCGCGCTTCCGGCTACAAGGTCGTCTATGTTCGCAACATCACAGACATCGACGACAAAATCATTCGGCGCGCGCAGGAGAATGGAGAACCGATCAAGGAGCTGACCGATCGTTACATCGCCTTCATGCACGAGGATGCAGCGGCACTGGGCGTGCTGAAGCCAGACCATGAGCCGCGTGCGACTGAACATGTCGCTGCCATGCTGCGAATGATAGGCGCACTGGAGAGGAACGGCTATGCCTATGTCGCCGCCAATCGAGACGTCTGCTACAGCGTGCGCAAGTTCAAGGGCTATGGTCGTCTCTCAGGCAAGTCGCTGGAGGATTTACGTGCGGGCGAGCGCGTCGACGTGATGGACAGCAAGAACGATCCGCTCGATTTCGTGCTCTGGAAACACGCCAAGGCGGACGAGCCAGAGCAGGCGCAATGGGCTTCCCCCTGGGGCAACGGCCGACCCGGTTGGCATATCGAGTGTTCGGCCATGAGTTCCGAGTTGCTGGGCCCGCATTTCGACATTCATGGTGGCGGTCAGGATCTGCAGTTTCCCCATCACGAGAACGAAATCGCCCAGAGCGAGGGCGCGCACGGTTGCCGCTTCGTGAATTACTGGATGCACAACGGCTTTGTGCGGGTGGACGACGAGAAAATGTCCAAGTCGCTCGGCAATTTCTTCACCATTCGCGAGGTGTTGAAACAGTACGACGCCGAAGTGGTGCGATTCTTCATCCTGCGGGCCCACTACCGCAGTCCGCTCAACTACTCAGACGTGCATCTTGACGATGCGCGCATCGCGCTGACGCGTCTATATACCGCGCTCAAGGGCGTTGCTGCCGAATCGATTGACATCGACTGGGGGGCACCGCACGCAGCAAAATTCCGCGAGGCGATGGATGATGATTTCAATACGCCTGAGGCCATCGCTGTCCTGTTCGAACTGGCCAATGAGGTGAATCGCACGCAGTCGGCCCAGGCAGCCGGTGAGCTCAAGGCCCTGGCGGGCGTGCTGGGCCTGCTCGAACGCGATCCGGTGCTCTTCCTCCAAGCATCGACGCATGGACAAACTGATGCCACTGCGATCGAATTGCGCATTGCTGCGCGCATAGCCGCCAAAAAGGCAAAGAACTACGCTGAGGCCGATCGCATCCGCGCCGAACTGCTGGCTGCAGGCATCGTGCTGGAAGACAGGCCGGGCGGCACCACGGAATGGCGCCGCGCCTGAGGGCCGGGCTTGTCCAGTTCGAAGAAGTACTCCTGGGGTGCGCCTGACCGCTCGCTATTAGTGCAGGAACTGTCCGCTTTTACTGATGATGGAAAGATCGACGTAAGTCGAGCCGACGTGCTTGCCACCGGAATAGTCGACCACGAAGCCGCCCAGATCGTAATTGTTCATCGACTCCAGGCTGGCAATCAGTTTCCCCCGGGTCAAATCCTTGCCGGCGCGTCGAAGCGCCTCGACAAATACTTTTGCCGAGATATAGCCTTCCAGGCTGTTGTAAGTGATGTCTTTGCTGTTGGCTTTCTTCGCTGCAGCAACAAACTCTTTGGAGATGGGGTAGCTGCTGCGGAAAGGTGAGGGGACAACCTGGGCGATGACAATGCCATGGGCATCGGCGCCGAGATCCGCGAGCAGTGCCTTTGCGCTGAGCACCGAGACACCAAAGAATTGCGGCCGCTCGCCGGTCTTGAGGTAGGCGCGGATGAATGCTGAGGAGGCCTTCCCGGCAGTGATCATGATGATGGCGCCAGGGTGGGTCTTGGCAATTTGCTCCGTTGTCGAGGCGAGGGCATCCAGCTTGCCCATGTCGATGGGAGCTTCGATGACAGGCTGGATGCCATATCGGGAAAAAGCGCCTTGTGCCGATTTCAGCCCGGCTTTGCCGAAGGGGTCGTCCTGATAGACCACGGCAATGGATTTAACCCCTGTTGTTGTTAATTGCTCCACCATCTTGCCGGTCTCCGCACCGTAGCTCGCGCGGGTGTGGAAAAGCATGTTCAATTTGGAATCGCGCAAACCGTCAGATCCAGACAATACCCCGACGACGGGAATGCGATGACTGTTGATTTGGGGTATTGAGGCAGCAGTGGCGCCTGTGCCGATATAGCCGAAGAGGGCAAACACCTTGTCTTCCTCGAGAAGCTTCTTGGTGTTCTCGGCTGCCAGCTTGGGATTGAACTTATCGTCGTAGGACACTAATTTGATCTTGCGTCCTGCGATTCCACCTTTGGCATTGATCTCATCGAAGTAGAACTGCGCGCCGGCACGGTACTGCAATGCGGGTTCGGCCACTGGTCCTGTGAATACGCCGGTTTGACCAATGACGATGCGATCGGTCGTGACCCCGGTTTCCGCTCCGACGCCAGCAGTGCCGAACAAGCAGAACGAAAGCACGAGCAACCTCCTGAATATCGTTTTCATGACCATCCTCCTCCATCAATGTTTTTCTATGTTGGCGAGCCGCCCAGCCAGGGTGTTCGATCTTGAGCGATACGAATAGACTTCATATTTGATTCGTTATGAATCAGTAATGCAGACAAATCACATCGCGCTGATATGTCATATGACACAGAACGGCAAGATGAACATAACTTATTGTGTTATTTGGTGCGATTATATACTCCGTCAGCCAGCGGATCGCAAGCGGTGGACGAGCTGAGTGGGGAGCGTAATAAATCAATGGGTTGGCGCAGAGCCGAACCCTTCGTGCTGCAGCGAACGCGGCAGCAGGCGGCTAGCCGCCGAAGAAATCCTTGACCCGATCCATCCAGGATTTGGCGCGCGGATTATGGCGGGAGCCGTCCGTGATATTGATTGCTTCCAGTTCGCGCAGGAGTTCCCTCTGGCGCTCGGTGAGATTGACTGGCGTTTCCACCACGACATGGCACATGAGGTCGCCATGGCCATGGCTGCGCACGCCCTTGATGCCCTTGCCGCGCAGACGGAACACCTTGCCGCTTTGGGTTTCGGCCGGGATCTTGATCTTGGCCATGCCGTCCAAGGTAGGAATCTCGATTTCGCCGCCCAGCGCGGCGATGGTGAAGCTGACCGGCATTTCACAATGCAGGTCGTCGTGGTCGCGCTGGAATACCTGGTGCGGCTTGATGTGAATCTGCACGTAGAGGTCGCCCGCCGGACCGCCGCCGACGCCATGCTCGCCTTCGCCAGAGAGACGAATGCGATCACCCTCATCGACGCCCGCCGGGATCTTCACCGAAAGCGTCTTGTGCTGCTTGACGCGCCCGGCCCCGTGGCAGGTGTGGCAGGGATCAGAGACGAAGCGTCCGCTGCCATGGCATTTTGGACAGGTTTGCTGAATGGAAAAGAACCCCTGCTGCATGCGCACTTGGCCGTGGCCATGGCAGGTTGGGCAGGTCTTCGGTTCCGTTCCTTTCTTTGCACCGCTGCCGCCGCAGGCCTCGCATTGCTCCATGGTCGGGATGCGGATGCGCGTCTCGCTGCCGCGTGCAGCGTCCTCGAGAGAAATTTCCAGGTTGTAGCGCAGATCGGCACCGCGATAAACGCCGCCCCGGCCGCTGCCGCGGCCGCCACCGAAGATATCGCCGAAGATATCGCCGAATGCGTCGGCGAAGCCGCCGGGGCCACCGGGGCCGAAGCCCCCCGCCTGCTGGTCGACGCCGGCGTGGCCGTACTGGTCGTAGGCGGCACGCTTCTGCGCGTCCGACAATATCTCGTAGGCTTCCTTCGCTTCCTTGAAATGCTCCTCGGCCTTGGGATTGTCCGGATTGCGGTCCGGATGGTGCTTCATGGCCAGCTTGCGGTAGGCCTTCTTGATTTCATCCTCAGAGGCGTCGCGATTGACACCGAGAATTTCGTAGTAGTCGCGTTTTGACATGTGTGCCGGCTCGGGCTGCTCAGTGCAAAGGCCGAGTTAAGGGGCGCATCTACGCCCGCTTGAACTCGGCCACAAAAAAGACGCGGTAGCGACCGGGTTAAGCTTTCTTGTCCTTGACCTCGGTAAATTCCGCATCAACGACGTCTGCGTCATCCTGCTTGCCGCCTGCATCGTGGCCGGGTGCTCCCCCGCTTGCGCCGGCGGCCGCCTGCTGTTCGGCGTAGATTTTCTCGCCGAGTTTCTGGCTGGCCTGGGCCAAGGCGGTGGTCTTGGCTTCAAGGGTCTCCTTGTCGTTGCCCTTGAGGGCTTCCTCAGCCTCCTTCAGGGCTGTTTCGATCTGGCCCTTCTCGTCGGCATCGGTCTTGTCGCCATAATCGGTCAGCGCCTTTTTCACCGAGTGGACCATGGCGTCGCAGGCATTGCGTGCGGCGACGATCTCGAGAGCCTTCTTGTCCTCCTCGGCGTGCGCCTCGGCGTCCTTGACCATGCGGTTGATCTCGTCCTCGTTGAGGCCCGAACTCGCCTGGATCTTGATCTTGTTCTCCTTGCCGGTGGCCTTGTCCTTGGCCGAGACGTGCAGGATGCCGTTGGCGTCGATGTCGAACGTGACTTCGATCTGCGGCATGCCGCGCGGTGCAGGCGGGATGTCGGTGAGGTTGAACTGGCCCAGGCTCTTGTTGCCGGAAGCCACGTCACGCTCGCCCTGCAGGACATGGATGGTCACCGCCGACTGGTTGTCGTCGGCAGTGGAGAACACCTGGCTCTGCTTGGTCGGGATGGTGGTGTTTTTGGTGATGAGCTTGGTCATCACGCCGCCCAGCGTCTCGATGCCGAGCGACAGGGGCGTAACGTCGAGCAGCAACACATCCTTGACTTCGCCTTTCAGCACGCCGGCCTGAATGGCGGCACCCACGGCCACTGCCTCGTCCGGGTTCACGTCCTTGCGAGGCTCCTTGCCGAAGAAGGCTTTGACCGTGTCCTGCACCTTCGGCATGCGTGTCATGCCGCCGACGAGGATCACGTCTTCGACGTCTGAAACCTTTATGCCGGCATCCTTGATGGCAACGCGGCAGGGCTCGACGGTGCGGGCGATGAGATCCTCCACCAGACTTTCGAACTTGGCGCGGGTGATCTTCATGGTGAGGTGCTTCGGGCCCGAGGCGTCCGCCGTGATGTAGGGCAGGTTGATCTCGGTCTGCTGCGAACTGGACAGTTCGATCTTGGCCTTTTCGGCTGCCTCCTTCAGACGTTGCAGAGCCAGCACGTCTGCCTTGAGGTCGACGCCCTGGTCCTTCTTGAATTCTGTGACGATGTAGTCGATCAGGCGCTGGTCGAAATCCTCTCCGCCGAGGAAGGTGTCGCCGTTGGTCGACATCACCTCGAATTGATGCTCGCCCTCGATCTCTGCGATATCAATAATGGAAATATCAAAGGTGCCGCCTCCGAGGTCATAGACCGCTATCTTGCGGTCGCCTTCACGCTTGTCCAGGCCGAAGGAGATCGCCGCTGCCGTGGGCTCGTTGATGATGCGCTTGACTTCTAGGCCGGCGATCTTGCCGGCGTCCTTGGTCGCCTGACGCTGGCTGTCATTGAAATAGGCCGGCACGGTGATGACGGCCTCGCTGACTTCCTCGCCAAGGTAGTCTTCAGCCGTCTTCTTCATCTTGCGCAGCACTTCGGCAGAGACCTGGGGCGGCGCCATCTTCTTGCCGCGCACTTCAACCCACGCGTCGTTGTTATCCGCCTTGACGATCTTGAAGGGCATCATGTCGATGTCCTTCTGCACTTCCTTCTCCTCGAAACGGCGGCCGATCAGGCGCTTGACTGCAAAGAGCGTGTTCTTGGCGTTGGTCACGGCCTGACGCTTTGCAGAGGCACCGACCAGGATCTCGCCGTCGTCGGTATAGGCGACGATGGAAGGCGTGGTGCGCGCGCCCTCGGAGTTTTCGATGACCTTGGGCTTGCCGCCCTCCATGATGGCCACGCAGGAGTTGGTGGTGCCGAGGTCGATGCCGATGATTTTTCCCATGATGTTTCCTTGAATGCGTTGTTAAGCTTGTGTTTGATATGGGGATTTCAGGTGGTATTTCAAGCCCCCTTGGCTTTGGATACGATGACCAGCGCTGGCCGAATCACCCTGTCGTTGAGGCGATAGCCTTTCTGCAGCACGTTGAGCACCCGATTGGCCTCTCCTTCGTCATCCAGGGTGCTGATGGCCTGGTGATGGTGCGGGTCGAATTTCTCACCCACAGGATTGATTTCTGCCAGGCCAGACTTATCGAATGCTGCGGAGAGTTGCTTCAGCGTCAGTTCGACGCCGCTTTTCAGGTTCTCCACCGTGGCGTTCTCCGTGGCCAAAGCCGCCTCCAGGCTGTCCCTGACCGGCAGCATTTCGGCAGCGAACTTCTCGGCGGCATATTTATGCGCCTTGGCGATGTCTTCCTGGGCGCGCCGACGCAGATTCTCGGTTTCGGCCTTGGCGCGCAGCCAGGCATCATGGTGTTCTGCAGCCTTCAATTCGGCCTGCCGCAGCAACTCTTCCGGGCTGGGCAGGGTATCGACTTGGCCTGCCTGTCCGGATTCGACTGTCGGCGCCGTCTCGCCATTTTCGGTCAATTCCGGCTTGGCCGGGGTGGGTGGGGTGTCTTGCATGCTCCTGCTCCCTTGGACTATCTCAATGAATTTGAGGCATTGTTGGCTTTTTCAAGGGGGCTGATTGTAATGCACTATGGGAAATTTCATGGCAGTGCCCTTGCCGCCATTCCCCGGCGAGCCTAGGATAGGCCGATGAACAAGGCGGATCAGATCGAGTACATCGGCCAGTACCGCGTCATCAGGGAACTGGGAAGGGGCGCCACGGCCACTGTCCTCCTGGCCGAAGCGCCCGGTCGTGTCGAGCCGGTGGCGATCAAGCTGGTGCGTTTCGGCGGTGGGGTGGACGAGGCGCAGTGGACGCGCCGGCTGAAGAAACTGTTCGCCACGGAAGGGGCGATGGCCAGGAAGCTCGATCACCCCAACATCATCCGAATCTACGACACGGTACTCGAAGAGGATCGGGCCTATATCGTGATGGAGTATGTCACGGGACGGGAATTGTCCAATTATTGTTCCTTTGACACGCTGCTTCCCCTTCACCGTGTCGTCGGCATTGTCTTCAAGTGTTGCCTGGCGCTGGACTATGCATTCAAACAGGGGGTCATCCACCGCGACATCAAGCCGGCCAACATCCTGGTGGACGACGAGGACAACGTCAAGATCATGGATTTCGGCCTGGCGCTGAATACCGCAAAAAAGAGCGAAACCGATTCCACCTTCATCATGGGCGTCGGCTCGCCGGCCTACATGTCGCCGGAGCAGATCAAGGGCTATCCGCTCAACCAGAAGACGGACCTATATTCGCTTGGCGTGGTCCTGTTCAACCTGCTGACCGGGCGTCTGCCCTTTCGTGCTGCGAATACGGCCCAACTGGTCTACAAGATCATCAACGCCGAGCCGCCGATGCCGAGCCAGATCAATCCGAATGTGCCAGTGTCGATGGACAAGATCATTGGCCGGGCGCTGGAAAAGGATCTCTACTCGCGCTACCGCAATGGTGCGGAAATGGCGCAGGATCTGTCTGCAGTTCGCTATCAGATCGTCGACGACAATTGGGTGGCGCTGGATACCTCCAGGCTGGATGTGCTCAAGAAGCTGGAGTTCTTCCAGGGATTCGAGGAACTGGAGCTATGGGAGGTGCTGCGCATCAGCACTTGGCGCGATATTCCAGCGGATGTGCTGCTCATGCGCGAGGGCGACGAGGAATCCGCCTTCGGCGTCATCGTCGATGGCGAGGTGGAAGTATCGGTTGAGGATCGGGTTATCTGTCGCCTTGGCGCCGGAGAGGTGGTGGGCGAACTGGCTTATCTGAATCAGGATGCGCCGCGCCGGAGCGCCTCGGTCGTCACGCTTTCCCCGATCGTTTATCTTGATGTAAGCAATTCCGCACTATCCTTGGCCACCGAGGAGTGTTTTCAGCGTTTCCAGAGAAAACTTGTGGCCACTGCTATCCGGCGACTGGTCGCCGCTGACCACAGTCTGGCCCGCTTCGGTGATCAGGCCCGTCAGCCGGCAGCGACGGACAAACTGGAAATCGAGCTTGAACTGGAACCGATGGATGAGCCGCCGCCGGACAACGCCGGAAAAAAAACATCGTGACAGCTCACCCCGGGAGGTTGCTGCTTGCCGTTGCACACGCACGGTCAAAGTCAGCCGCTGCAGTACGGCGGATACAGGGTCCAGAGGGCATGTCCGGGAATTGAGTGTGGATGGTGAGACGCACCTGGCACGGCGAAAGAAGCTGGCCCGGGAACGAAGCTTTCGCAGAAAGTAGATGTTCGCGGCGCGATTCGAGCGCCAGGGCGTCTCAGACTTCTTTATCGGCAGAACCCGAAAAATCTTGAGTGGAAGATAACTGGCGCGACAAGCGGCGACTTCTCAGGCATGAGAGGTGACCCAGCGCACCAGATTGCCCGTATCCATGGCGCCGGACTGGCGCGCGATCTCCTGACCGTTGCGGAAAATAATCAGAGTTGGAATGCTGCGGATGCCAAGGCGTGCGGAGATATCCTGTGCCTCTTCGGTATTGAGCTTGGCGAGGCGATAACGCGGCTCGAGCTGGTGGGCAGCCTGGGTGAAGGCTGGCGCCATCATGCGGCAGGGACCGCACCAGGGCGCCCAGCAATCCACGACCACCGGGATGTCGCTGCGGCCGACATGATTATCAAATGAAGTGGCATCCAGATCCACGGGATGGCCGGTAAACAGGCGCTGCTTGCACCTTCCGCAGGCGGGCTGATCGGCCAAGCGCCCAGCCGGAATGCGGTTTGCGGTATGACAGTGGGGGCAGACGATCATGAGCGGTTCGGACATTTTCTTGCTCCAGAAGAGGGTCGAATTCCAACTGAGGGCTATGCAGGAAGAATTCAAGTCGCATAATAGGGCTAAAGTTTTGTAGCGATCTGCCGAAACTCTCTTCGATGACCCACTTTGGAGAGCGAAGTGAAGACAAAGGCCCCCATTTATGGCGTTACCCGCGTCGATAACGAAACCAGCCGCACACATGGCTGGCTGGTGACAATCCAGCGACGGGGTGTCATTTTCCGCAAGCAGTTCAGCGACGGCGTATTGGGCGGCAAAACCAAGTCGCTGGCGGCAGCCAAGGCGTATCGGGATGAAATCGTGGAAAAGCATCCCCCACTGTCCAAGCGCGAGCACGCCGAGATCGTCAAAAAGAACAACAAGTCGGGTGTGGTCGGCGTTTGCCGGTATTGCGCTTCAGAAACAAGCCAGAAGCCGAACGCAGAGAGGCGTTGGTTTTGGGTTGCCTCCTGGGTGCTGCCCGACGGTCGTGCCAAACGGATCAAATTCTCCGTGAAAAAATATGGCGAGGAGGGTGCGTTCAAGATGGCGGTCAAGGCTCGCCGCAACG
>PHCS01000070.1 GCA_002840845.1 Betaproteobacteria bacterium HGW-Betaproteobacteria-14 | reverse complement strand
CGGATCGTTTTGCCCGCCACCATGAAGCGGCCGTTGCCGCGGTGGTGCAGGGTGCGCGGCTCCTTCTGCTTCGGGTCGATCCAGGCCTTGACCACTTCCAGCACGAAGAAGTTGTAGCGGTTCACCATGCGCGTGTCGACGACCCTGCACTCCAGGCTGGCATAGCACTCCTCGATGAGCGGGGCGCCGACCAGCGAGGCCGGTTGCGGCGTGAGGCCGAATTTCGCGAACTTGTCGACCTTGCGGCCGGAGCAGTTGCCGACGCCGATCACCTTGTCCAGCAGCTTTGCCGTGGGGATGTTGAGCACGCATTCCTTCGTCGCGAGCAGGGCGTCGAAGCTGTGGTTGCGGCCGCTGATGAGGCAGCCCACCAGCGGCGGCTCGAACTCCATCATGCAGTGCCAGGACTGCGCCATGACGTTAGCCTTGCCCTTGCGGGCGGTGGTGATCAGCAGCACCGGCCCCGGCTCGAGCAGGCCGTAGACGCGGGAGAGGGGCAGGGCGCGCTTTTTCATGGCGTTCCTCCGGGCAGGCGCCGGGACGTCCGGCATTCCGGAACATAATATCGGACAAGCTACGGGGAAAGCGCCACCCGCCCGATTGACCTGTGTCAAACTGTCGTCAACAGAAAAAAGTAACGTTAGGCTATATGCAAGCCTCTGTGCAAACCCCTGCCGCAAAATGACCGAACATAACGTCTGCGACCTGCCGGGCATCGTCGCCCGCTGGAACAACGACCCGGCGAACATGGTGCAGATCCTGCGCGACGTGCAGGAGTCCTGCGGCACGATTCCCTCCGACACGCTGGACCAGCTGGCGAAGCTGCTGGGCGTGCCGCGCGTGCGCATCGAGGCGACGGCGAGCTTCTACCATTTCTTCCATGCCGAGTCGCACGGCGCCTACGAGATCCTCTTCTCGGACAACATCATCGACCACATGGCCGGCAAGGAGGAGTTGAAGCGCTACCTCTGCGAGCGGCTGTGGCTGGAGCCGCGCAAGCTCTCCGAGGACGGGCTGGTGTATGTCGACGACACCGCCGACATCGGCCTGGCCGACCAGGCGCCGTCGATGCTGGTGAACGGCTATGCGGTGCCGGCGCTGGACCACTCGCGCCTCGACCTCATCGCCGAACTGATCCGCAACAGGAAGCCGCTGGCCGACTGGCCGCCCATGCTGTTCGAGATCCCCGACAACATCCGCCAGGCCGGCCCGCTCACGGGCGAGGCATTCACGCCGGGCGCGGCGCTGCTGGCGACGATTGCGCGCGGCACCGACGCGACGCTGGCGGAGCTGGAAGCCGCCAACCTGCGCGGCCGCGGCGGCGCCGGCTTCAAGACGGCGACCAAGTGGGCGAGCTGCCGCAAGGCGGAGGGCGAGGCGCAGGAACACGCCGGGCCGTCCCAAGTGCTTCCTGGCCCCCTGGGGGGAGAACCGAGCGTAGCGAGGTTTTCGGGGGGGGCTCATTACGTGGTGTGCAATGCCGACGAGGGCGAGCCGGGCACCTTCAAGGACCGCGTGCTGCTCAACAGCCACGCCGACCTGGTGTTCGAGGGCATGACGGTGTGCGCCCGCGTCATCGGCGCGAAGCAGGGCCTGGTCTACCTCCGCGGCGAATACAGGAACCTGCTGGAAAAACTGAAGTCAGTCCTGGCGCGACGGCGGGAGAAGGGCCTGCTCGGCAAGAGCATCCTCGGCGAGCAGGGCTTCGACTTCGACATCGAGATCCACCTGGGCGCCGGCGCCTACATCTGCGGCGAGGAGTCGGCGCTGATCGAGTCGCTGGAAGGCAAGCCGGGCAAGCCGCGCAACCGCCCGCCCTTCCCGGACCGCTGCGGCTACCGCAACCAGCCGACCGTGGTGAACAACGTCGAGACCTTCGCCTGCGCGGCGCGCATCGCCGAGCGTGGCAGCGCCGTGTTCACCGCGCTGGGCACGCCGCAATCGACGGGCAGCAAGCTGATCTCGGTATCCGGCGACTGCCAGCGGCCGGGCATCTACGAAGTGCCCTTCGGCGTCACGGTGCGGCAGATCCTCATCGAGTGCGGCGCCGAGGATGCCCACGCCGTGCAGGTCTCCGGGCCGTCCGGCACCTGCATCTCCTTCCGCGAGTTCGACCGCATCATCGCCTTCGAGGACCTGCCGACGGCGGGCGCCTTCATGGTGTTCTCGCGCGAGCGCGACATGTTCGAGGTGGCGCGCAACTTCACGCATTTCTTCGCGCACGAGAGCTGCGGCTTCTGCACGCCGTGCCGCGTCGGCACCTCGCTCCTGCGCAACACCATGGACAAGCTGGCGGCCGGCAAGGGCTCGGCCTACGACATGAACGAGATGAAGAACATCATGCACATCCTGCTCGACATGGCGCATTGCGGCCTCGGCCATACCGCCGCCAACCCGGTGGTGCAGACCATGGAGAAGTTTCCCGATGCCTACGAGAAGCGGTTGATGAAGCTGGACTTCGAGCCGGCCTTCGACCTCGACGGCGCGCTCTCGACGGCGCGCCTCATCACCGGCCGCGACGACGAATGGGCGCACCTGGCAAACGATTGAACGGCGAAACCTTTAACCACAGAGACACAGAGGCACAGAGAAATGCAAATTCATTCATATCCGGTTGTCTCTGTGTCTCTGTGCCTCTGTGGTGAATGGTTATTCTGACGATGGACAAGACCTTTATTCTCGACGGCAAGACCATTCCCTTCGAGGAAGGCGAGACCATCATGGAGGCGGCCTCGGCGGCGGGCGTCTACATCCCGCACCTGTGCCATCACCCCGAGTTCAAGCCGCATGGCTCGTGCAAGCTGTGCACGGTGAGCATCGGCGGCCGGCTCGGCGCGTCCTGCACCAACAAGGCGGCGGCGGGCATGGTGGTGGAGAGCGAGACGGAGGCGCTCAATGCCGACCGGCGCGCGCTGACGCAGATGCTCTTCGTCGAAGGCAACCACATCTGCCCCTCCTGCGAGAAGAGCGGCAACTGCCAGCTGCAGGCGGTGGCCTACCACCTGGACATGCTTACGCCGCATTTCACGCATTTCTACCCGGCGCGCGACATCGACGCCTCGCATCCGGACGTGCTGCTGGAGCGCAACCGCTGCATCCTGTGCGAGTTGTGCGTGCGCGCCAGCCGCGACGTGGACGGCAAGAACGTCTTCGGCATCGGCGGGCGCGGCATCAAGTCGCGCCTGATCGTCAATTCGGCCAGCGGCCGCCTGGCCGACACCAACCTGTCCGTGACGGACCGCGCCGTCGAGGTGTGCCCGACCGGCGCCATCCTCCGCAAGCGGCACGGCTTCACGGTGCCCATCGGCCGGCGGCTCTACGATCACCACGACATCGCCGAGGTGCCCGTGGCCGGAATGAAAGAGCCCAGGAGCTCCTAACATGGCAAAACACGCGATGCGTTGTGCTTGGATGGCGATGGATGCAAGGCGCGGTGCGCCGCCCGCAGTCATTCTGCGGGCAAGCGCCGCAACGCCGCAGACGCGCCATCCAAGCACAACCCTTCGGGGCGTCGGCGTTTGGGCGCATCGCGTTGTTACGGCGGCTTGTCGTGGAGTCACCACTGCCTGCGCCGCCGCGCCTAGCGCTGCACCCAAACGCCTTAGCCGCACGCGTGTTTTGCCATGTTAGGAGCTCCAGGTGACTGAGCCGAAAAAACTTCGGGTGGCGACTTGTTCGCTGGCCGGCTGCTTCGGCTGCCACATGTCGCTGCTCGACATCGACGAGAAGCTGTTCGACCTGCTCAAGGTCGTCGAATTCGACCGTTCGCCGATCACCGACATCAAGACCTGCGGGCCGTGTGACATCGGCATCGTCGAGGGCGGCGTGTGCAATGCCGAGAACGTGCATGTGCTGAAGGAGTTCCGCAAGAACTGCAAGGTCCTCGTGGCGATGGGCGCCTGCGCCATCACCGGCGGCATCCCTGCGCTGCGCAACAACGTCGATCTGTGGGACTGCTTCCAGGAGGTGTACCACTACGGCATCGGCCTGGAGAACGGCCAGATCCCCAACGACCCCGAGCTGCCGCTGCCTTTCGACAAGGTGCACCCGATCAACGAGGTGGTGCGCATCGACTACTTCCTGCCCGGCTGCCCGCCCTCGGCCGACGCCATCTGGCAATTCCTCACCGACCTGGCTGCCGGCCGCGAGCCGAAGCTCGACTACGAGATGCTGCACTATGATTGAAAACCATTTCACCACAGAGACACAGAGACACAGAGACACAGAGATTTCTTGAAAAGGGCTTTGCTTTTCTCTGTGTCTCTGTGCCTCTGTGGTTAAGGGTTCTTTATGTTCAACCTTGAAACTGCCGCCCACGCCGCCAACCTGAGGCGCGTCGTCATCGAACCGGTGTCCCGCGTCGAGGGCCACGGCAAGGTGACGATCCTGCTCGATGCGCACAACAAGGTGCACCAGGTGCGGCTGCACATCGTCGAGTTCCGCGGCTTCGAGAAGTTCATCCAGGGCCGCCCCTACTGGGAGGTGCCGGTGATGGTGCAGCGCCTGTGTGGCATCTGCCCGGTGTCGCACCACCTGGCGGCCTCGAAGGCGCTGGACCTCATCGTTGGCGCGAAGCAGCTGACGCCGACGGCGGAGAAGATGCGCCGCCTGATGCACCTGGGCCAGATCCTGCAGTCGCATGCGCTGCACTTCTTCCACCTGGCCTCGCCCGACCTGCTGTTTGGCTTCGATGCCGACGTGGCGACGCGCAACATCGTCGGCGTCGCCGCCGTCGAACCGGAGGTGGCGAGGAAGGGCGTGCTGTTGCGCAAGTACGGCCAGGAGATCATCCGCCATACCGCCGGCAAGCGCGTGCACGGCACCGGCTCGGTGCCGGGCGGAGTGAACAAGAACCTGAGCCGCGCCGAGCGCGTTGAACTGCTCGGCGACATCGACACCATCATCGCCTGGAGCCAGGAAGCGGTCGACATCATCAAGAACCTCTTCATCGACCATGCGGCGCTGTACAAGGCCTTCGGCCGTTTCGATTCGAACCTGCTCGGCCTGGTGCGCGCCGACGGCGCGCTCGACCTCTACCACGGCGGCCTGCGCGCCACCGACGGCCAGGGCGGCACGATCTTCGACCACGCCGACTACCAGAACTACTACGAATACATCCACGAGGAAGTGAAGCCCTGGTCGTACATGAAGTTTCCCTTCATCGTCGAGAAGGGCACCGAGGCCGGCTGGTACCGCGTCGGCCCGCTGGCGCGCGTGGCGCAATGCGACTTCATCCCGACCGAGCTGGCCGAGGCCGAGCGCGTCGCCTTTAAGGCTTTCGACGGCGGCGCGGCGCTCTCGGCGCCGCTCGGTTACCACTGGGCGCGCATGATCGAGATGCTGCACGCGGCCGAGGGCATCAAGGAACTGCTGCTCGACAACGACCTGTCCGGCGGCGACCTCGTCGTGCGCGGCGAGCGCCACCTGCGCGGCGTCGGCGTCATCGAGGCGCCGCGCGGCACGCTGATCCACCACTACCGCGTCAACGAGGACGATCAGATCGTCAGCGCCAACCTGATCGTGTCGACCACCAACAACAACCAGGCGATGAACGAGGCGGTGCGCCAGGTGGCCATGCAGTACCTCGACGGCCGCGCCCTGACCGAGGGCCTGCTCAACCACATCGAGGTCGCCATCCGCGCCTTCGACCCCTGCCTGTCCTGCGCCACGCACGCGCTGGGCAAGATGCCGCTGGAGGCGGAGCTGATCGACGCCGACGGCAGCGTGATCGACCGGTTGTGCAGGGATACGGTATGAGGCCTGCGCACTTATCGCCCTCTCCCCGCTTGCGGGGAGAGGGCTGGGGTGAGGGGCAAGCGGCCGTCCCACCCTCACCCCAACCCTCTCCCGCCAGCGGGAGAGGGAGCAGGCTAAAAAGGTGCTGATCTTCGGCTGGGGCAATCCGAGCCGCGGCGACGATGCCCTCGGGCCGGCGCTGATCGAGCGGATCGAGGCGGCCTTGCCGCAGCATCCCGAGTGGGGCGGCGTAACCCTGCTCACCGACTTCCAGTTGCAGCCCGAGCATGCCCTCGACCTGGAGGGACGCAGCCGCGTGCTTTTCGTCGATGCCAGCGTGTCCTGCGCCGCGCCCTTCGCCTTCGGCCCCCTGCCGCCGCTGCGCGATTTTGGCTATACCACCCACGCCATGAAGCCGGAGGCGCTGCTGGCGGTGTTTCGCCAGATTACCGGCGGCGATCCGCCGCCGGCCTGGCTGCTGACGGTGCGTGGCGAGTCCTTCGAACTGGGCGAGCCGCTCAGCCCCATCGCACGGGGCAATCTGGAGGCCGCGGTCGCCCATGTCGAATCGCTTCTCGGCGGCGCCTGGCCTCCAGCGGACTGACCCATCCCGGCGAGCGATAAACCGCTTACCGGTCAATTCCCTTCCAATACGGTCAGCGAGGTGGAAGGGTTTATCGAATCAAGTCACTTATATATTTGCAAGCCATTGTTCATGAATGGCATTATCTGTCTTTTAAACCGGCATGCTTCTTGATATCCAAGAGGCCTTGCAGATTGGAAAGGCGATGATCGCTGAAGGAAAACTGCAGCTCGATGTGGTTTGGGATGGCAAGCAGATAACCGGTGTTTCGATCCAGTCGAGCCGGCCGCTGGCCGCCTGCCGCATCCTGGAGGGCAAGCCAGCCGCGGAAGCGGTGCGACTGGTGCCGCTCCTGTTCAGCGTGTGCGGACGGGCGCAGGGCGCCGCCGCCGCGGTGGCCTGCGAAGCGGCCCGCGGCGTCGCGCCCAGTGACGACGTGCGGGTGGCGCGCGAGCGCGCCATCGCCGGCGAGTGCCTGCAGGAATACACCTGGCGCCTGCTCATCGACCTGCCGGCCCTGCTCGGCGAGGCCGCGCGGCCGGGAGAACTGGCCGATCTGCGACGCCGCATCGCCACGGCCAAGGACGAACTGCGCTGGAACGACGTCGCCGGCGCCGCGGAGGAATTGCTGGAGCGCGCCGTGTATGAGATGTCCCCCCGCGTCTGGCTCGGACTGCGCCCGGCCGCCTTCGAAAAATGGGTGGCGCGCGGTGACGCGCCCATGCAGCGCATGCTGGCGCGGCTGCGGCAGTTGCGGCTGGGCGGGGATTTCGGCCTGCTGCCCTGGCTGGAAGCGGCGGATCTGCGGACGCTCTCCGACAGGCTGGATGCCGAGCCGGACTTCGCGCAGCGGCCAGGCTGGCAGGGCGAACCGGCGGAAACCGGCGCCCTGGCACGCCAGTTGGGGCATCCGGTACTGATGCGGGAGATCGGCCAGTACGGCGTCACGGTGGCGGCGCGGCTGCTGGCGCGCCTGCTCGAACTGGCGCAATTGCCGGAGCAGCTGCGCCAGCCGCTGGCGAGAGGCATCCGCAGCGCCTCGCCCCGGCCCGGCGTCGGCATCGCGGCGGTGGAGACGGCGCGCGGCACGCTGCTGCATCAGGTGACGCTGGCGGGCGATCAGGTGGCGCATTACCGCATCGTCGCGCCGACGGAATGGAATTTTCATCCGCAGGGCGCTTTCGTGCGCGGCCTGCTGGGCTGCCCGGCGAAGACCGAGACGGAGGCGCGCGGTGCCGCCGGCCTGCTGGCGCATGCGCTCGATCCCTGCGTGGCTTACGAGGTTCGCGTGGCGCATGCATGAAATGAGTCTGGCGGAAGGCGTGCTGGCCATCATCGAGGATCACGCGGCGAAAGCGGACTTCACGCGCGTGAAGACGGTGTGGCTGGAGATCGGCCAGCTCTCCGGCGTCGAGACGGAGGCGATGCGCTTCTGCTTCGATGCGGTGACGCGCGGCAGCGTGGCCGAGGGCGCGGCGCTGGAGATCGTGGACACGCCCGGCAAAGGCTGGTGTCTGCAGTGCGCCGAGACGGTGTCGATGGCGGAGTTGTTTAGCGCTTGCCCACGCTGCGGAGGCTATCAATTGCAGGCGACGGGCGGCACGGAAATGCGCGTCAAGGAACTGGAAGTCGAGTAACTGGAGGAACGGATCATGTGCACAGTGTGCGGCTGCGGCCAGGGCGAAACGAAGATCGAAGGCGGGCATGAGCACGAGCACCGCCACGAAGACGGCACGGTGCTCAGTCATGCGCATGGCCACGACGGAGAACATGTCCACGCCCATCCCCATGCGCCGGGCGGCTTGAGCTATGCGCCGCGACAACATTCCCACGGACATGAACACGCGCACGCGCCGGGCCTCTCGCCGGGCCGCATGGTGCAGATCGAGCAGGACATCCTTTCCAAGAACAACGCCTACGCGAACGCCAACCGCAAGCAGTGGCAGGCACTCGGCCTCTTCGCGGCAAACCTCGTCTCCAGCCCCGGCTCGGGCAAGACCACGCTGCTGGTGGAAACCATCGGCCGGCTCGCCGGCCGCCATCCGCTGGCGGTGATCGAGGGCGACCAGCAGACCAGCAACGACGCCGAACGCATCCGCGCCACCGGCGCGCAGGCCATCCAGGTGAACACCGGCAAGGGCTGCCACCTCGACGCGCACATGGTCGGCCACGCCTTCGAGCGGCTCGACCTGAAGCAGGGCGGCCTGCTGCTCATCGAGAACGTCGGCAACCTGGTCTGCCCGGCGGAGTTCGACCTCGGCGAGGCGCACAAGGTGGTGATCCTCTCCGTCACCGAGGGCGAGGACAAGCCGCTCAAGTACCCGAACATGTTCGCCGCCAGCGACCTCATGCTGCTGACCAAGACGGACCTGCTGCCGCACCTGGATTTCGACGTGGCGAAGTGCATCGAGTACGCGCGCCGCATCAACCCGAAGATCGCGGTGCTGCAGGTCTCGGCAAAGAGTGGTGAGGGCATGGACAAGTGGATCGCCTGGCTGGAGCGCGGCGTCGTGGCACAAACCCCCTTGGCAAAAGGGGGTGGCTCGCGTAGCGAGCCGGGGGATTTCGCCGCGGGCAGGCATTGAGATGCTGCTCGACGCACGCGCCCCCACCGTCTGCCGCCGCATCCGCGTGCGCGGGCAGGTGCAGGGCGTCGGCTTCCGACCCTTCGTCTATCGACTCGCGCAGGAACTGAACATCGCCGGCTGGGTGCGCAACGACGGCGAGGGCGTGGACATCGAGGCGCAGGGCGCGGTGCAGGCAATCGATGCGCTGATTGCGCGACTCGAAACCGAGGCGCCGCCGCTGGCGAGTGTCACTGCCGTGGAAGCGGCCGAGGCGCCGGCGAGCAACGCGCACGGCTTCGAAATCAAAGTCAGTACCACAGCAACAAGGGCTGGCACTGGCCGCCACGGCACGGCGAACACTGCCGTCACCCCCGACACCGCCACCTGCCCGGACTGCCTTGCCGAGCTGTTCGATGCCGCCAACCGCCGCTGGCGCCACGCCTTCATCAACTGCACGCATTGCGGCCCGCGCTACACGATCGCGCGGGCGCTGCCCTACGATCGGCCGAACACCAGCATGGCGGCGTTTGACATGTGCCCGGCCTGTCGCGCCGAGTACGAAGTGCCCGCAGACCGCCGCTTCCATGCCCAGCCGAATGCCTGCCCGGAATGTGGCCCGCGCCTCTCGATGCGCGATGCGGCGGGCGAACTGCTCGACGTGGCTGATCCCATCGCCGAAACGCTGGCACGCCTGCAGCACGGCGAGATCGTCGCCATCAAGGGACTCGGCGGCTACCACCTCGCTTGCGATGCACGCAATTCCGAAGCCGTGGCGCGCCTGCGCGCGCGCAAGAACCGCGAGGAGAAACCCTTCGCCGTGATGCTGGCGAATGCCGCCTCCGTCGATGCCTTCGCCGAGGTGCCGGAAAGCGCGCGCACGCTGCTCGAATCGCGCGAACGGCCGGTGGTGCTCCTGAAAATGCGTGAAGGCTGTGACGCCGCGTTGCCCGATGTTGCGCCGGGCTTGCAGGAACTGGGCGCCATGCTGCCCTGCACGCCGATCCAGTACCTGCTGTTCCACGAGGCGGCGGGTCGGCCAGCCGGCAGCGACTGGCTCGCCGTGTCCCAGCGGCTGACTTTGGTGATGACCAGCGCCAACCCCGGCGGCGAGCCCATCGTGCGCGATGACGACGAAGCGCTGGCGCGGCTGCACGGCATCGCCAACGCCTACCTGCTGCACGACCGCGAGATCATCACGCGGGTGGACGATTCCGTCCTGCGCACATCTTTCCCCCTCTCCCCCGCAAGCGGGGGAGAGGGCCGGGGTGAGGGGGGCACCCAATTCATCCGCCGCGCCCGCGGCTTCACCCCGCAACCCATCAAGCTCGCGCACTCCGGCCCCTCCGTCCTCGCCACCGGCGGCTTCCTGAAAAACACGATCTGCCTCACGCGCGGCGACGAAGCCTTCCTCTCGCAGCACATCGGCGACCTCGACAACGCGCCGACCTGCCGCGCGCTGGAGGAAACCGCGCAGCGCATGATGGACCTGCTGGAGATCGCGCCGGAAATCGTCGCCCACGATCTGCACCCGGATTTCCACAGCACGCGCTTCGCCGCCGATTTTGCGCGCGATCGCGGCCTGAAGTCGGTCGCCGTGCAGCACCACCATGCGCACATTGCCGCCGTGGCGGCGGAGCACGGCGCAGCGGGACCGCTGCTCGGCCTGGCCCTCGACGGCGTCGGCATGGGCACCGACAAAGGCACCTGGGGCGGCGAACTGCTGCAGGTGGACAACGAACGCTTCGCCCGCCTCGGCCATCTGCGCGAGTTGCCGATGCCCGGCGGCGACAAGGCAGCGCGCGAGCCCTGGCGCATGGCCGCTGCAGCGCTTTTCGCGCTCGGGCGCGGCGGCGAGATCCGCGCACGCTTTCCGCAGCAGCGCGCCGCCGGCGCGGTCGCCATGATGCTCGGCGGCAACGCGCACACGCCGCCCACCTCGAGCTGCGGCCGGCTCTTCGACGCCGCGGCGGGGCTGGCCGGAGTGCGCGAGGTCGCCGCCTTCGAGGGCCAGGCGGCGATGCTCTACGAAAGTCAGTCTGCGCAGCACGGCGAGGTCGACGCCATGGAAGGCGGATTCGTCCTCGGCGAGGACGGCACGCTCGACCTGTTGCCGTTGCTGGCGCGCCTGGCCGACGAGCGAGAGGCCGGCTTCGCCGCCGCGCTGTTCCACGCCACCTTCGCCGCCGCGCTGGCGGCGTGGGTCGTGCGGGCCGGCAGCGAAAGCGGCATTGCCCGCGTCGCGCTGGGCGGCGGCTGCTTCCTCAACCAGATATTGGGCAACACACTGCGGCGCCAGCTGCTCGCCGCAGGTTTCGAAGTGCTGGAGGCGCGCCATGCGCCGCCCAACGACGGCGGCTTGAGCCTGGGGCAGGCCTGGGTGGCAATGAACTCATAGGAATACGGACATGTGCCTGGCGATACCGGTGAAGGTGGTGGAACTGTTCGATGGCGACCAGGCGCTGGTCGACGTCGGCGGCGTGCGCAAGGAAATCTCGCTGGCGCTGGTCGACGGCATCGCCGTCGGCGACTACGTCATCCTGCACGTCGGCTTCGCCATCCAGAAGCTGGATGCCGAGGAGGCCGAGAAGACCCTGGCGCTGTTCGCAGAACTGGACGAGAGCATGGGGGCGAGTCTGGGTACGCCCGCAGCATGAAATACATCAACGAATTCCGTGATGGCAAAACGGCGCGCGCGCTGGCCGGCGCCATAGCGCGCGAGGTGCAGCCCGAGCGCCGCTACCACATCATGGAATTCTGCGGCGGCCACACGCACGCCATCTCGCGCTACGGCCTCTCCGACCTGCTGCCCGACAACATCCGCCTGATCCACGGCCCCGGCTGTCCGGTGTGCGTGCTTCCCATCGGCCGCATCGACAATGCCATCGACCTCGCATTGAACAAGGGCGTCATCCTCGCCACCTACGGCGACTGCCTGCGCGTGCCGGCCTCCGGCGGGCTGTCGCTGCTGAAGGCCAAAGCGCGCGGGGCCGACGTGCGCATGGTGTACTCCAGCGCCGATGCGCTGAAGCTGGCGCAGGAGAACCCGGAGCGCGAGCTGGTGTTCTTCGCCATCGGCTTCGAGACCACCACGCCGCCGACGGCCGTTGCCCTCCAGCAGGCGGAAAGGCTCGGCCTCGCCAACTTCACGGTGTTCTGCAACCACGTACTGACGCCCGCGGCCATCGCCAACATCCTCGAATCGCCGGAAGTCAGGCTCCACGGCACGGTGCCGCTCGACGCCTTCATCGGCCCGGCGCACGTGTCGACGGTGATCGGCAGCCAGCCCTACGAGCATTTCGCCGAGGAATACGAGAAGCCGGTGGTGATCGCCGGCTTCGAGCCGCTCGACGTCATGCAGGCCATCCTCATGCTGGTGCGGCAATTGAACGAGGGCCGCGCCGAGGTGGAGAACGAGTTCTCCCGCGCGGTGACGCGCGCGGGCAACGTCAAGGCGCAGAACCTGGTGGCCGAGGTGTTCGAACTGCGCAAGAGCTTCGAATGGCGCGGCCTCAACGAGGTGCCCTACAGCGCGCTGCGCATCAAGGCGAAGTACGCCGCCTTCGACGCCGAGCGCCGCTTCGGCATCGAATACAAGTCGGTCGCCGACAACAAGGCCTGCGAGTGCGGCGCGATCCTGCGCGGCCTCAAGCGCCCGCAGGACTGCAAGATCTTCGGCACGGTGTGCACACCGGAGAACCCGATGGGCTCCTGCATGGTGAGCTCGGAAGGGGCGTGCGCGGCGCATTACACCTACGGCCGCTACAAGGATGCAGTGGGTATCTAACCCCCTCTCCCCGCGTGCGGGGAGAGGGTTGGGGTGAGGGGCAGATGAGCGAACGAGCGCGAGCGTTGCGGAGTAACCAGACCGATGCCGAAAGAATGCTCTGGCATCACTTGCGCGATCGGCGTCTCGATGGCTGGAAGTTCAGGAGGCAACACCCGGTCGGTCCATATGTGCTTGATCTTTACTGTGCGGATGCGAAGTTGGTGATTGAGGTCGATGGTGGCCAGCATGATTATGACGAGCATAGAAATCACGACGAGAAGCGGACGGCGTACCTCATCAGTCAGGGCTTGAATGTGATGCGATTCTGGAACAATGAAGTGATGGAAAACACTGTGGGTGTTCTCGAAGCCATACGCGAGGCGCTGGGCCCCTCACCCCAGCCCTCTCCCCGCTTGCGGGGAGAGGGGGAGGGACGGCGCGCATGAGCACCGTGAGAAAAGGCTACATCCGCCCCGTCGATTTCAAGCATGGCCGCGTGGACATGACGCACGGCAGCGGCGGACGTGCGATGGCGCAATTGATCGAGGAGCTGTTCCTCGCCGCCTTCGACAACGAGTGGCTGCGCGCGGCCAACGACAACGCCTGCTTCGCCGTGCCGAATGGGCGCATGGTGATGGCGACGGATTCGCATGTGGTCTCGCCGCTGTTCTTTCCCGGCGGCGACATCGGCTGCCTGTCGGTGCACGGCACGGTGAACGACGTCGCCATGTCGGGCGCGCGGCCGCTGTATCTCGCGGCCAGTTTCATTCTCGAAGAGGGCTTCCCGCTGGCCGACCTGAAGCGCATCGTCGAATCGATGGCGCAAGCCGCTCGCGAGGCCGGCGTGGCAATCGTGACCGGCGACACCAAGGTGGTGGAGCAGGGCAAGGGCGACGGCGTCTTCATCACCACTACCGGTATCGGCGTGGTGCCGGAAGGGGTGAACATCTCCGGCGACCGGGCGCAACCGGGGGATGCCATCCTCGTCTCCGGCACGCTGGGCGACCACGGCGTGGCGATCATGTCGAGCCGCGAAAGCCTCGGCTTCGAGACGACGATCCGGTCGGACACGGCGGCATTGCATGATCTGGTGGCGCGCATGGT
>PHCS01000069.1 GCA_002840845.1 Betaproteobacteria bacterium HGW-Betaproteobacteria-14 | reverse complement strand
GGCGCGGCGGCTGGCGTGACGGCGGACGCAGTCTCGGCCGTTTGCTGCGGCAGCTCGGGCGCAACGGCGGCAGGCGGCGGCGCAATGGGTGTGGCCGGCGTCACGGCTGCGGCAGGTGCGGGGAGCGGTGTCGGCGCCATCGTGGCCTGTCCGCCACCCATGAACCACCATGCGCCCGCCCCCGCCATTAGCACAAGCGCTGTGCCTCCCAGGATCAATGTCCAGGGCACGGCGGCACGCTGCGGCGGCAGCGAGCGTATCTCCTGGGTGGCCCCGGCATCGCCGGAAAGCGTCGCCCGCCGCGACTCGAGATCCTGCAGCATCTTATTGATCAGGCTCATATCCTGTTCCTCACCACAAGCGCCACGCCGGCAGGCGCGCGCCCTCGGTATCCCGCGCGGCCGCCATGACGTTGCGCGGCGCGACCTCCTGCCGCCCCTCGCCGTAGGCGGCCAGCATGGCCTTGTGCGCCAGGATGTTGACCAGCCGCGGCGTGCCGTGCGCGGCCCTGTGGATCAGGCGCACCGACGAACGCGGAAAGACGCGGTGGCCGCGATAGCCGGCCACGCGCAGGCGATGCGCCAGATAGAGTTCCATCTCGTCTGGCTTCAGCCCGCCGAGTCTATAATGGAAGGAAATGCGCTGCCGCAACTGGCGCACCGAGGGATTGGCCAGCCGCTCGTCCAGTTCCGGCTGGCCGAACAGCACCAGCTGCAGCAGCTTGCGCTTCTCGGTTTCCAAGTTGGACAGCAACCGCAGCGATTCCAGGCTCTCCATCGGCAGGGCCTGGGCTTCATCGAGGCAAAGCACGACGGACTTGTCCTGGCGCGCGAATTCGAGCAGCGCCTGGTTCAGGCCCTTGAGCAAATGGTACTGGTCGGCATCCTTGTCGAGTTCGACGCCCAGCTCCTCGGCCAGCGCCAGCATCAGGGTGCGCGGCTCGAGATACGGATTGGGCAGGTAGGCGCTGACCGTGCTTTCACCCAACGTGGCCAGCAGGCGGCGGCAGAGCAGCGTCTTGCCGGTGCCGACCTCGCCGGTGATCTTGATGAAGCCTTCTCCGCTGCGCAGCGCGATCAGCAGCGTGTTGAGCGCCTCCTGGTGCGCCGTGCCGGCGAACGCGAAGCTGGTGTCCGGCGTGATGCCGAAAGGAAGCTCGCGCAGGCCGAAATGCTCAAGGTACATCGCTATTGTTGCGCCGGGGCAACGGGCAGCGGACGTTCCATGGCGCGCAGGCGTTCGCGCGTCTCGACGATATCCTGCTCCCACTGCTTGTCGCCGTGAATCACCGTCGGCTTCAGGAGTACGACGATCTCGCGCTTCTGCAGACCCTTCTTGCCCTGCTTGAAGAACGCATTGACGCCCGGCACGTCGCCGACGCCGGGCACCTTGCCGCCGTCGTCGGACTGGATGTATTCCATCAGCCCGCCAAGGGCGACGATGTTGCCGTCGCGCACCCGCACGATGCTGTCCGTCTCGTTGATGCTGCTCGAGGCCAGCGGCAGCTGGAAGGTGCCGAGGGTACCGAGATTGATCACCTTGTTCCGCTCGGTCACGACGCTGACGGAGGGGCGAATGTGCAAGATGATATTGCTGTCCTCGTCGATCTGAGGCGTTACGTCGAGCGAAATGCCAGAGAAGAAGGGCTGCACGGTGATGGTCGGCGAGGTCGTCGTGCTGCTGCCGCTCGACGATGTCGTCGTGCTGATGTTGGTCACGTAGAAGTCGTCGGTGCCGACCTTGAGCACCGCCTTCTGGTTGTTGATGGTGGCGATGCGCGGACTGGACAGCACATGCACCGAGCCTTGCGTTTCGAGGAAGGAAATCAGCGCCGCAAAGCTGCCGGTCTGGAAAGCCAGCCCCATCACGCCGGCGAGCGGGCCGCCGGCGAGACGGCCGACAGCGCCCGCAAGCGGCGCGGCCAGAATGTTGCCGAGATCGTTGGCGACAAACGACCCGGAGTCCGTGTTGTATTGCGTTGCGACTTCACCTGCCTGATTTAGCCCCAGGCTGGGTGCCTGCGTCTTGAACTGGCTGGCGTTCGCGCCGGAGGACAGACGGTGCCGCCCCGTTGCGGTGAAGCCTGCCCAGTTGATGCCGGCCTGGAACTGCTCGGAGAGCACCACATCGACGATCTTCGCCTCCAGCATCACCTGACGCTCGATGGTCAGCTGCGATGCGCGCAGGAAATTCTCCACCTCGCGCAGTTCGCGCGGCATGGCGCGCACCACGATGACGCCCGACTGCGGCGAAATCACCACGCTGCGTCCGCCCTCGGTGCCGATGACCGCCTTGATCGCCTCGCTGATCTCGCCCCAGAAGTCCATCTGGTTGGTGGTCGAGACCGAGCTGCCGGCCTGAGTGGTCGTGCCGACCGCACCCGTCGCCGGTGTTGCCGCACCCGCCGCACCGGCCGCACCGGCCGCACCGGCCGTACCGGACGTGGTGGACGTGATCGAGCCCGAGACGACGCGGGTGTCGCTGCGGCCCATGCGTTGCGCCGTCAGGTAGTTCACCTTGAACACCCTCGACTGCATTGTCAGCGGCTGCACGAAGATGCGCGTGCCCTGCACCCGGTATTCGTAGCCATACAACTCGCGGATGGTGTCGAGCGCCTCCATCACCGTCACGTCCTTCAGGTTGACGGAAATGCTGCCGGTCACCTCGGGGTTGACCAGCATGCTGTAGCGCGTGCCAGACACGATGGCCATGAAAACCTGGCTGGCCGGGGCATTGCTGACCGACAGGTCGAAGCGCGATTCCGAAATTTTTCCGGCCGGCGCATCGATTTGGCCCGTCAGGGGCGGCACGAGGGCGCGGCTGACGGCATCGGGGGCCGTCTCGCGACTGCGATTCTCCGTTGCGCGTTGCATTTCGGCATCGATATCCTGGCGCACCTGACCGGGCTTGATCGACGAGATCGAATTGCATCCTGCCAGCAGGATGCTGACTGTCGCTGTCGCTACCCCGAGTATTCGCATCATGGCTTTTCCTTATTTTCCCACTGTTCGGCCGACAGCCTTCCGCGGCCGGCTTTGCACTTCCTTCGGTCGCAGTTCGATATCCGGGTACATCCCGATCGTTTCGCGTCGTCCGTCCGGATAGCTCAGGACGACGCTTTGTTCCGCGATTTTCACCACCACTGCCTCGCCGGCCCTGTCGCCCGGCTTGACCCACTCGCCATTGAGCAACGCCAGATAGCGCTTGCCGGTGCGCTTGATCGACTGCAGGCCCGAATCGGGCGGCATTGCGGCCTGCGCCACATCGGCCGGATCGAGGAACTGCGGCGGCGGGCGCGTCGGATCCTTCATTCCCTGGGCCATGACGGCGCCAGGCAGGGCCGCCAGCATCGAGAGGGCGCAGATACGCATCGCCACCGTCAATCTCGTGCCGTGCTGGCCGCTGTAATGTCCTTTGCTCATATCGTGAGCCACACCTTGTCGAGGCTGAGCGTATACAAGGTCAGTGTCAGCACCGGGCGGTTGTATTCGCGCGCATCCAGCCTGAGACGGCCCCAGTACATCTGCCAGGGCAACGACTCAATTTGGGCCAGGTATTCCAGCATGTCGAAATAGCTGCCGCGCAGCGTCAATTCCACGCCATGCTTGAAGATGTTGTTCTGGCTGCCTGACTGCTCCGCAGCTGCCGTGGTCTGCTCTGCGACGGGTTGCCCAGTAGCGGCAGGATCGCGCCCAAGAAGTTCCTCGGCGGGCAGCGTCGTCATCTTCACGAGCTGGAGCCGCCGATTGCGCTTGAGCAGGTCTTCAAGCAGCGTGGCCATGCGATCGGGGGGCACGAGTTGCTTCGCGGACGATTGCAGGCCGGCATCAATGGCTGCGATTTTCTTGCCGATTTCTTCGATCCGCGCCCGCGCCTGCGCATCTGGATGTGCGGAAATTTGCGCCTGCAGTTCCTTAACTTGCGTCGACACCCGGGTCAATTCCGCCCGTTGTTCGGGCAGCGAGGCTTTCATGCCGCTGTTCAGCCGCGTCCACGCACTCAACAGAAGCGTGTCCACCAGGAAAAACGTCATGACAACGGCGGCTGCGGCCACAAGCATGCGCTCGCGCAAGGACAAGGCATCGAACTTCTGCAATCGGGCGGCAAGCGCCTTGTTCATCTCAGTGGCCTTTCCTCGTTCATCGTGCCTCCGCCCCCGCCGCATTGTCCAGAGCGGATCGTGACAGGATCGCCGTCAGTGCAAACTCGTGATAGGGCGGCAGTTTCGGCGCACCGTCCTGGGCCACCTGCACGGTACTGCCCGAAGTCGCGCCTTGCATCCCAGGCTTTTCCTCGCCTACCAGCTGGACGTTCAAGGCCTCGAATGAACGGCCGCGCAGCGTGGGTTCGCTGTTGAGTCCGCGTATGTAGCCGGGAATCTGGTCAGGGTTGACCGTACGCCCCTCCAGCGTGATGTTGCGACCGCCCTCGGCCATCTGCAGCCCGACCATCCACAAGCCGTCCTGGGTCTGGCGGGCAAATGCCCGCAAAAACTCCGAAAACCCTTCCGATGAACCCAGGGCGCCGCTTTCCAGCGCCTCGCGAACCCGCTCGCGGCCTTGCAATGCCGCCTCTGCATGCTGCAGCGCGGCTTGCGTCTCGCTGCTCACCTTGCGATTGGCAATTTCCTGAGTGAGACGCGTCAATTCCTCCTGCATTCCGGCCAGTTCCCCGCCGATGCGGCCTGCTTCCTCTGTCAGCTGCTGGTTTTCCCAGCGCACCACGCCGCCGTACAGCCCGAGCAGCACGACCATGACGCCAATGCCGTTCAGCAGGGACTTGCCAGTGAGCCACTCCCGCTTGAGGCGCAGTGCGGGGTTGAACAGGTTGATCTGCCGCGTCACCTGCGCACCTCGAAGTCCCGCAAGGCGGCGCCCAGAAGATGGAAGCACTGCGCCTGTCGGCCCGGCTCGCGCAATTCTGGAACCTTGATGAGATCCATGACCTTGCTCAGGTCTGCGGCTTCCACACGCCGGCAGCGGCATCACCATCACCTGCGCCAGACTGACGTAGTGATGCTGATGCTCGAAGGTGTCGAGCGAGCGTTGCAGTTCAAGGACAATGCGGTCGAACAGCGCCTGGCGCTCCTCCACATCCGCATTCATCAACTGGTCCAGGGTGATGTCCAGCCGCCGGAAAGCCTGCAATTCACCGCGATAGGTGAATGTCAGCAGACCGCCTTCGCTGGAAAAACCCAGCATCGCCACGCCGCGTCCTGGCGGCTCGTAGAGCGTGGAGAGGTTGCGCTGCGCAGTCTCGGGTACATCGATGGCTTCGAGGTCGATTTTCGCCCTCTGCAGCGTCTGAATGCGCGCGCCAATCAATTCGTTGGGCGCGCAGGCGACAAAAACGAAGCGGCTGCGCGCGCCGCTCGCTTCTTCCGTTGGCACCTGCAGCACATCGAGCGTGGCCTGGTCGACGGGGAAATCCACCATGCCCTTGATGCTCCAGCGCATGGCCTCCTTCAATTCGTTGGCAGGGACATCCGGCGGCTCGACCTGCAGGAACTGGTATTCGCCGAAGCGCAGGCTGGTGGTGGCGCGATAGCGATCGAGATTGAATTGCTTGCGCAGGCGCGCATAGGTATCGGCCTCGGCGCCTTCCTTCCTGAAGGTTTCGCAGAGGGTCACTTCGGGCCGTCCGCCCGCCCCGGCGTGGATGTGAGCCAGATCCACCACGCCATCGCGGCTAGCAACGGCGAGCCAGCCGTCCCGCTTGCCGGAGCTGAAAATTCTCATTTTACGTTAACTTACCCATATAACCCACGGAAACTAAAGGTTTTCGACTGGGTTGTCAATCTTTTAAGCGGGGTTATTGCATAGTCATTTTCCTAGCGTGTGACTTCGCGCCTGTAAATCAGTCTGTCGCGGTAGATGCCGAAGGTTGCACGGGCGACAGCATCGTCGTCATACATCGTGTTGGCATCCGCATCGGTGTCGACGGCATCGTTCCAGCGGCCGCGCAGCCAGAGCCGCGTGCCGAGGTTGATCGTGACATCGACGCTGCCCTGATTCCCCACCCCCGGCGCAGTCAAGCCGGGCCCGGCTAACAAGCCACCAAGCGCAGTCCATGGTCCACCTGCCGCCAGAACTGTTTCACCTGCATTCAGGTTGCTCTGCCAGTTGCCGAGCGTGAAGTCCCCCGCTACCAGGGCTGTGCAGTTGTCGCTAGTGTTCAAGGCGAAACCGCTGCCGTTCCAGAATTCGCTGCGCACCGTCAGGGGCAGCGCGCGCAATTCCGATCCATGGGCGTTGAGGATGCGCAGGCGGCCGAAGCGCACGCTTGTAGCAGCGCCCACCGCCTTCGCGGTGCAAGGCGCACATGCACCGGCAGTGGCCACGTTCATGTCCAGGCCGTTCAGCGCTACCCCATCCGGATCGTTCAGCCGGGCTCCCAGCCTCAAGCTGTCAAAGGGTCCGTCGGGATTATCCGGCGTGGCGCGACGGAAGAAGGCCGCTGGCGTGCTGACCGCATATATGCCGTTGCTCCAGGGCACGGCCGGCGCGGGCACGCTGAGACGAGCGGACAGATCAGTGCCGTTGTCGGCGTTTTCCGCCTGCCAGGCCAGGGTCGCCAAACTGGCCGGGAAACCCGGGCTGTGATAATTCACGGTCACCGCATCCGCCGCGTTCCGCGCCTCGACATTCGTAGTCAGGCTCTGGAAGGGCTGGTTCATGTAGGAAAAGGCGGGGGCACCCGTGGCACATGCTGCCGTCAAGGTCCCCGAGGTCAGCGTGAAATGGTCCGGAACGAACCGCCCGACCGATGTGATGGTCGAGTAGGCGGTGCGTTCGGCCACGCTGGAGCCGTCCCCCGCATCCACGGCGGCGAAGGTATCGTCGGACATCTGCAACTGGAATGCGCCAACCTCGCTATAGGTAGCGGTGTTCGACACCACCGTGCCGCCCGCGCCGACGAATGCCCCAGCGCTGAGAAGGCAGGTTGGACAGGCGCCAAGGACGGGCAGGACAAAGCCGACTACATTGGCGACCGGATTGCCGTTGTAGTTGGTCGTCATGGCGCTCAGCGCGTTATTGCCCGTCACCGTTAGGGTGAAAGGCTGGCCGGCCTTGTGCACCGTGCCGCCGGGATATCCCGAATTTGTGAGCGCTCGCGCTATGCCCGCCGTCTGCCAATCCTGATCGGTGGCCGCCATGACCAACGCTGCCGGCCGGATCGCAAAGTTGTCGGTCGAGCAACCAACGGCAAGCGGCGCACCGACAGCCGGGTAGGTCATGCGCACCCGCACGTCGCGCCAGGCATTGTTCTCGGTCAGCGTGATGTTCTTGCGGCCCAGATCGCCGGCGGCGAAGGTGAGCGTCGGCGGCACGAACACCGGCAGTGGCGTCCACGTCGGCCGGCAGCCGTTGGCGTCGATCGCGCCGGCGTTGTTCGAGGCATCCAGCAGTTCGATCTTCACATCCCCCACAAACAAGGTCTCGACAGCCGTCTTGGGGGCATTGATCGCCACAATGGCCAGATCGAAAGCCTGCCCTGCCACCTTCGTGTGCACCACCCCCGTGATGCCGGGCGGCGTCGCCGTCTCGAAGGCGTTGAAGCTGCCCGGGATTACCGCGCCGCCGCAAGGGTGGGTGGCGTTGTACTGTGCCAGCACCTGGCTCTGCGTCATCTCGCCATCGAAGACATTCACTTCATCGATGCGGCTGCGGAAGCGATAGCCGGCATCGGATTGCCAGCCGCTCACGCGCAGGTTGACGTTGACGACGGCATTGCCGAGGGAAGGCGTGCTTTGCCTCTGCGTCAGCGTCTGCTGCACGCCGTCGATGTAGAGCTTGTTGCCGGCAACGCTGCCGTTGGTGAATACCGCCGACACATGCACCCAGCGGTTGGCCAATCCCGCGGAACTGATGCCGAACACATCGCTGTTGGCCGTATTGAAGCCGAAATGACCATTGACCAGCCAGAGATCGTGGCGAAACCAGCCGACAGGCATGACGCTGTTGGCCCCGTTCCAGTACATCCAGAAGGAAACCGTGGTGCTGGCGCCGGCCGCCGTGTTGGCGGCCACCGGCAGGTTCAGCGCGCCGCCATTGAAATCGCCATAGCCGCAGGTGCCGGGATTGCCGGCGCGGGCCGGGCTCGCCGTCGCCGGCACGGGCAGCGGCGCGCCGAGCGCCTGACCATGCCGGAAGTTGCCGCTCGTATCCAGCACCTCCGCCGGAACGCCGGTCCAGCCCGCCTCTTCCAGGCGGTAGTGCGCCAGCGTGGCGCAGGACGCGCAGCTGCGAGCCAGCACAGCGGCAATGCTGGCGACCTGTGTGGCATCCAGCGCCCCGTCGTAAATGCGGAACTCATCGATGCCGCCATTGAACCAGCCCCAGTTGCCGCCGCCGAGACCACCGTCGTTGGTAGGCGTGCCGCCAGAGGTGCGCAATCCCGGGTGGACGTTTGCATAAGTGCTGGTCAGACCCGTCGCCACCAAGGCGCCATTGATGAAGAGCTTCGGCTGCCGCGCCTGATAGACCACGGCCACGTGCGTCCAACCGCTCACCGCGCCGGGCCAGACCAGGAGGGCCGGCATGTAGCTGGCGGCATGCTCATAGACCGACACGCCGTTGGTGCCGACCGATACCCCGACGCCGGCATGCCCGGCCCCCCATGCATCGGTGCCCTGGGCTGGATAGAGCGCATAGCGCTGGCCAGAGGTGCCGCCCGTGCCGCTCGTCGACTGGCTGTCGATCTGATGCGTCCCGGATGGATTGACCCAGAACGCGATCGTGAAATCGTTGGTGATGCCATCGGCGAAGTTGCTCACCGACTTGATGCGGGTGGGGGTCACGCCATTGAAAATGCCGCCCTTGCAGACGCGCCCGGTTCCAGTGTTGGCGGCGCCTTCCGGCGTGCCGTGGTTGCCGTTGCCGCTGTCATCGGAAACCTCGCCGACGACCGTGCCGAGCGCGCACTCGTCGAGGCGCCATTCCAGCGTCAGGCGGGGTGCGCAGACATGGGTCTCATTGAAAAGGGTCGTGACTTCAACCGGGGTCAGTTGGCCGTCAAATACCTTGACTTCGTCGATGCGGCCGGAGAAGCGGTAGTTGGTGTCGGTCTGCCAGCCGCCGACCCGTAACGTTGCATTGGCATATGAATATGTATTGTTGGGCGTGCTCTGGCGCTGCGTCAGCACTTGCGCCACCCCGTCGATATACAACGCGTTCGCCGCAACGTTGCCGTTGGTGAATTCCGCCACTACATGCGCCCAGCGATTCGCCAAGCCTGCAGAACTGATGCCGTACACGTCGCTGTTGCCGGTATTGAAGCCGAAATGGCCGTTGACCAGCCAGAGATCGTGGCGATTCCAGCCCATCGGCATGACGCTGTTGGTGCCGTCCCAGTACATCCAGAACGACACGCTGGTCTTCGCGCCAGGGGCCAGACTCACCGGAAGCCCGCCAATACTCAAAGCGCCGCCATTGCCGGCCGGTCCGGGAAAGCTGCCGTAGGCGCAGGTGCCCGGCTTGCCGGGCCGGGCCGGCGCCGCATCCACCGGCGTCGGCAGCGGGCTGCCGATCGCCTGCCCGTGCCGGTTGTTGCCGCTGGTATCACGCACCTCGGCCGCAGCACCGGTCCACTGCAACTCCTCCAGCCGGTATTCGCCGAGCAGGGTGGCTGCCGAAGCCTGTCCGGCCAGAAGCAGAAAAAAGAGGGCGGCTACGAATCGCATGGTTTCATCCGCCAAAGTCAGTCCCTGCGGGACGGCAATCGCAACCCGTCCGGTCATCCAATCCCTGGCACATTATCTTTCCCGCACTCATAGCTCCACCGCCGCCTGCACCTGCCGCTCGACGTAGTCCGGCCCCGGCGCGGGATTCGGGCAGGCCCCTGCCGCCGGCTGGTTGCAGGCCGTTGCAGTCAGCTGATAAATGGTAACCGGATTACCAGCTTCAGTATGGGCCGTCGAAGCGCAGGCAACGGTCACGGCAAAGGGCGAGAGCGAGCCGGGCAGCGCCAGATTCGTTGCCGCCGCGCAAGCGCCACCGTTCCTGAGCACCTGCCATGCCCCCCACTCGATGCCCGCCTGCGCCGCCTGGTAACCGCGCACGCCCAGTTCGTCGTATGCAGCCGTCGTCTGCTGCACGCGGAACATGCTCACGGCGAAGGCGCCGAGCGCGGCCAGCACGACGATGAGGAAGATCGCGGTGACGATGGAAAACCCGCCCTGCCGCCTCACGCCACGGAGATTGCCTTCGGTCATGGCACGTTGCTCACATGAACCTGCGAAAACAGGGTGACCCGCTCAGGGGTTCCGGCAGGATCCGTCTGGGTCAGCTCAAGACGGATCGACACGGTGCCGTTGCGCTGCGCCACGACGTTCGGATTGTAGGTAAAGCTGCAGCCCGTCACGCCGTTCGCCAGCAGGGCATTCACGCCGCCAGCCGGCGGCGTGCCTTGGGCAGCGCCGATGGCATAGCCCCATTGGCGGGTCAGTGTCCCCACTCCTGGCAGCGGGCTCGGATTACAAACGTAGGTCACCGGCCCTGAAACGACATGGAAGCGGCTGTCCGGCGAAGCGAGCGGGAAGGCCAGGGGCTGAAATACAATCATGTCCTCCGAACCGGCGCCGGCGGCAACAGCGGTGATGCGGCTTTTGTTGCCGCCCGTCACGCCGCCGCTGGCGTAGGCGTCGGCGCCGGCAAACCCGGGGCCGAGGTTGTACACCACCAGGAAATCGCCGGCCGCGCCGGTCAGGACGGCGGCCAGATTGGGCACCGCGCCGAGGCTGCGAAAGCAGGTGTCGACAGCGCCGACCTGCAATGCATCGGTGTAGGCGCCCGCGCCGGGCGGGCACATCAGTGGCCCGACTCCTGCTGGCTCTTCCCGGTAGCGGCCACTCGTGCGCACTTCCAGATATTCGAGATAGCAGGTCGTCAGTCCGTTGCAGGCGCCGGCCACCCGCACGCTGTTGGGCAGGGCAGTCTGCACGTCGCGGCTGAAGCGCCGCACCGCAAGGTCGGCGATATCGGTCAGTGCCGCACGGCGCGCGAGATCGAAATAGCCGGCAATCGGCACGCGCAGAAAAACCGCGGCGGCGGCGGCGAGGATGCCGGTGAGCACCAACGCCGTGATCAATTCGATCAAGGTAAAGCCGCGCAGAGCGACTGGGTCAGAGGTTCGGCGCATGGCGGGTGCGGATGCCGTCGAGGGTGACAACGATATTGCCCGGGCCGGTGACGGTGACGGTGATCTGCAGGGCCTCGGCAGCAGCGATGCCGCCGAAGGCGAAGGGCGCTACGACAACCGTCGCGCCATAGGCGCCGAGGCCAGGAATTGCAGGGGGGCCGGTGATATCAAGAATCCCGCCCGCCATGGCGAAGCCGTTGTAGTCGTTGACGTTGTCGAATGGCCTTAGGGCAGCATAGCGCGTTTCGCCTTGAGCTGCCTCCGGTCCCATAGCCTCGACCGTCGCGGCGCAGCCGTTGACGCCGACGAAGGCGCCGGTCGCCGTCGATGCATTCGCATCGTCCGGATCACAGAAGGTGAAAGGCATCATCCGCACCTCCTCCACCAGCGACTCGGCGATCGCCAGGGCCTGCTTGCGGATGAGGGGATCAGCACTGGCGCGGGATGTGTTGGCGAAGACCATCAGGATGCCGCCTGCCGCGATGCCGACGATCACGGTGAACATGATCACCTCGATGAGGGTGACGCCCCTGCAACCCGAGCGCATTACTGAGTTGCGATCAGTTCGTGACATGGCCTGTCTCAATGGCTACATTGATTGGCACCGTTCCGGCAACAACCAGACTTGTTGCATTATTCGGAACAGGCTGACCCAAGCCGTTGAATCTGAAACCAGTGTTCGATGCGGTCAACGTCACGCCGACTGGGGCTGTAAGAATGTAGGGGTCGGAGGAACCCGGTGAGACAATGGGCAAGGTACATGCGGCCCCAGGTACTGTGCTGGGATTGAAAGTGAGAACAATGCTGGCGGGAGGGGCGGTATTGATCGTAATGCAAACTTCTCTCCTTTTTGCGATAGCCTGTTGCCGCGCAAAGCGGACACTACTGATCACCTGATCCCGGAAACCTCGCTGATCAAAAGCACCTCTATCAATAAAACGTGGCAATACCGCCGCAGCCAGTATGCCCAAAATAAGAATGACCGTGATCAGTTCGACCACGGTCATTCCTTTTACTCGCTGCCGCAGCGATATTTCGAGGGGCATGACTACCATATGGGCTAACCCGAGGAATACGGCTGGCGTCGAAAGAGCATCAGCCGTATCTCATTGCTTGCGTGGCTCGGGTCTGGGAACAGATCAACATTGTCTCATCAGCAGTTAGCATTCAGAACTGCGTTGGTCGGCACAGTGATGGTTGGTGCTGCCCCAAGCGCGGCTGGCAAAGTATACGTAAATGCGCATCCCGCAGCAGTGGTATTGGTGGCACCCGTTACACTTACTGTAGTAGGTCCTGCCGCTGCCCCCCCAGTTATGACCCAACCATTTGCGGTGCGCTCGGCAGGTGTGGCCCCTAAACCCGACGCTGTCAGGATGGTCCCACCATTGGGATAAAGCAAAGCGATCGCCAGCGGCCCGTTCTCGGTACAAACAGCGCCACCACCTGCTGCGGTCACGGTGGCATTACCGCCTACAGGGCATGCCTCGGCGCCCTGCCCCACACGTACAAGCGCTTTGCCATGAATCAATCCTGCTGCAGCTTGGACAGCGCCTAATCCTGCTCTAAGTTTGGCGATGCGTGCATCGCGCTGAAGGCTAGTAAATCGCGGCAAAGCCGTCGCGGCCAGGATGCCGAGAATGACGATGACGACGACCAGTTCGATGAGCGTGAAACCGGATTGCTTTTTCATGACTTGCTCCTTATGGAAACAGCTACGTGGTTCAATCATATACGATTACCTCAAAATCCCATGCCAACTATTACCGGTTTCCACCTGCGCGGTCATCAAACCACACATAAGCCGGAAGCGGCACCAGCCTCGGCTGGGACGAAACGCCATTCCTCCGGACGTCAAACCTGAGTTCCTTTTCCTTCATGCCTTCGACCCTCAGGCGCTCGGCACGGTTCGGCCGGTATATCAGTTGCCGCGACTGCAGCTGGTAATACCAGTAGCCCGGCTTGGCATGCCCCGGCGCCTTTTCATGCTCGCCAACATAATTGCGCGGCGGGGCATTCAACCACTTGATCGGATTATCCTTTTCCAGCGCCAGCCGCCCTGGATCGGGGCCGCGCGCGATTCGGCTGGCGGCTTCCAGGCGCAGGCCGTAGTTGATCGAACGCACGGTTTCCTCGACTTCGGTCTTCTCCGCCACCTCCTGCATGTAAAGCACGCGGTCCAGCAGGAAATACAGCAGGATCGCGAGCACGGCGAGGGCGACGGCGAGGTCGACCAGGCCGAAACCGCGCAACGCCACTCCCGGCAAGCCCTGCGTCTTGCGGGGCATTACTTGATCGCCGCCTTGCCCAGATCCCACATCGGCAGGAAGACGCCGAGCGCCAGGATCAGCACCATCACGCCTAGGGCCACGATGAGGATCGGCTCGATCTGCGCCGACAGCGTCTTAAGTTCGTATTCGACCTCGCGCTGGTACATGTCGGCGATCTCCAGCATCATGTCGTCGAGCGAACCCGACTCCTCGCCGACCATGACCATCTGCAGCACCACCGGCGTGAACACGCCCGAGGCAACGGCCGTGCGGAGCACGCTCTCGCCCCGCTCCACGCCCATGCGCATGTCCTCGAGCTTCTTCTCGATCCAGGCGTTCTCGACGACCTGGCCGGTCAAAGTCAGCCCCTGCACCACGGGTACGCCGCTGCGCGAGGCCATGGCGAAACTGCGGGCGAAGCGCGCCAGCGTGGCCTTGCGAATGATCTTGCCGGCGATCGGGATGCGCAGCTTGATGCGATCCCAGGCCAATCTGCCATCCGCCGTTTTCACGAATGCGCGGAAAGCGAACACAGCGACAAACAGGATAGCCAGTATCGCCGGCCACCAGGCCAGGGTGAAATCGGAAAACCCGATCAGGACGCGCGTCATCAGCGGCAGTTCGGCATTGAAGCCCTTGAACACCTTGGCGAAGGCCGGGATGACGAAGATGTTGATGATCACCAGGGCGATGGCCATGGCCAGCATGACGAAGCTCGGGTAGCGCAGCGCCGCCTTGACCTGGTCCTTCATGTATTTCTGGAATTCCAGGTGATGGAAGAGCTGCAGGAACACCTCCTCCAGCCGCCCCGTCGTCTCGCCGACGCGCACCATGGCGACATAGAAGGGGCCGAACACCGAAGGGTTGCGCGCCAGCGCCTGCGACAGTTCGCGGCCGGAATCGAGCGCTTCGCGCAGATCCTGGATCACCGCGGCAAAGGCACGATTCATGGCCGATTCCTGCAGGCCGGCCAGCGCCCGCATGATCGGCACGCCGGCCTTCATCAGGGTGTACATCTGCCGGCTGAACAACAACACGTCGAGGAAGCCGGCTTTCTGCCGGTCGAGCAGCCGCGAGAGCTGCTTGCCGAAGGATTCGGCCGGGGCGGCCGACTCGGCGATCTGAATCGGCGTGATGCCGCTCTCGCTCAGATGCTCGGCGAGGATGCTGCCGCTGGGGCTTTCCATGACACCCTCTATGCGGTTGCCCTGGGCGTTGCGGCCGACGTAGGCGAAATGCGGCATGGCCCGGCTATTCCTCGTACTGGCTGGTGGTGCGCATGGCTTCAGCCACCGTGGTGCGCCCTTCGATCACCGCGCGGATGGCATCGCGGCGCAGGGTATGGTGGGCCATCTGCTCGCGCGCAGCGCGGATGAACTCGGCCGGATCGTCCTGGTTGGCCGCCTCGACGACGGGCGCGGTCATCTCCAGCATCTCGTAGATGCCGCTGCGGCCGAGGTAGCCGGTGCCGTTGCAGTGCGAGCAGCCGGCGCCCTCGCGGTATTCGTGGCGGTCCACTTCGTCGCCGATCTCGACCCGCAGCCACTCGTGCTCCTGCGGATTCAAGGTGCGTGGCCGCGCGCAGTGCTCGCAGATCACCCGCACCAGGCGCTGGGCGATGACCATCTGCAGCGACATCGCCACCATGTAGCGCGGCACGCCCATGTCGAGCAGGCGGATCGGCGTGCTGGCGGCGTCGTTGGTGTGCAGGGTGGAGAGCACCATGTGGCCGGTGATGGCGGCGCGCAGGCCGATCTCGGCTGTGATCTGGTCGCGCATCTCGCCGACCAGGATCACATCCGGGTCCTGGCGCAGGGCGGAGCGCAGCACGCGCTCGAAGCTCAACTCGATCTTGTCGTTGACCTGCACCTGGTTGATGCCGGACAGGCGGTATTCGACCGGGTCCTCGACGGTAATGATCTTCTTCTCGGTGGTGTTGATCTCGGCCAGGGCCGCATAGAGCGTGGTGGTCTTGCCGCTGCCGGTGGGGCCGGTCACCAGCACCATGCCGCTGGAGCGATGGATCGCTTCGCGCAGGCGCTCGAGGATGCCGGGCGGCATGCCGAGGTGCTCCAGCCGCAGCATGCCTGAACCCTGGTTGAGCAGGCGCATCACGACCGATTCGCCATACTGCGTAGGCATGGTCGAGATGCGCACGTCGATGGCGGCATTTTTCACCTTGACATTGAAGCGTCCGTCCTGCGGCAGGCGCTTCTCCGAGATGTCCAGGCCGGACATCAGCTTCAGGCGCAGCACCAGGGCCGAGGCGATCTTCATGTCGGCCTCGGTCTGCACGTGCATGACGCCGTCGATGCGGAAGCGGATCACCAGCGAGCGTTCCTGCGGCTCGATGTGGATGTCGGAGGCGCGCACCTGGGTGGCCGCCTCGAAAACGGATTGCAGCAGCTTGACGACCGGCGCTTCCTCCAGCCCCGGCGTGAGCGCCAGTGCGCCGAGATCGACGATTCCCTCGCCCAGTTCGGCAGTCAGCTCCTTCGCCAGGCCGGTGATTTCCTCGGTGCGCTGATAGACGCGGTCGACGGTTTCCAGCAGCTGGCTCTCGGTGACGACGGCCAGTTCGATCTCCCGTTTGAGAATGCGCGCGACTTCATCGTAGGCGAAGAGATCGGTCGGGTCGGCGAAGCCGACGCGGATGGCGTTGTCGCGCTCCTCCAGCACCAGCGCGCGGAAGCGGCGCGCCTGGGCTTCCGGCAGCAGGCGCACGGCGGCTGGCTTGATGTTGAAATACTTGAGGTTGATGTAGGGCGCGTTGATCTGCCGGGCGATCGCCTCGGAAATCTGCTCCTCGGTGACGAAGCCCTTGTCGACGAAAACCCGCCCGAGCTTGCGGCCGGTTTTTTTCTGCTCGCCAAGCGCCGCCTGCAACTGCTCTTCGCTAAGCAGCTTTTGCTGGACGAGGATTTCGCCTAGGCGGAATTTTTCCGGGCGCGCCATGGAATCACCAAAAAGTTAAACTTGTTTATTTGAAAAATCACGTAACATCTCTGATTATAGGCAAAAATACCCTCATTCCCGAGCCGATTCAAGTGTTTCACGTCGTCCTCTACCAGCCCGAGATCCCACCCAACTCCGGAAACGTCATCCGGCTGACCGCCAATGCCGGCGCAAGACTGCATCTGGTAAAGCCGCTCGGCTTCACTCTGGAAGACCGTCAACTGGCCCGCGCCGGCCTGGATTACCACGATCTGGCCGAGGTCCGGGTGCATGAGGACTGGTCTGCCTGTTTGGCAGATCTTGGTGAAAACCGGCTTTTTCTTGTCAGTACGCGTGGCACCGCCCGCTACGACATCCCCCGCTACCGCCCGGGCGATGCCTTCGTCTTCGGTCCGGAAACACGCGGCCTGCCGCAGGAAATGCTCGAAAGCGTGCCGCCGGAGCAGCGCATCCGCCTGCCGATGGTGGCCGGCAACCGCAGCCTGAATCTGTCCAATGCGGTGGCGGTGATGGTATTCGAGGCCTGGCGGCAGAACGGATTTGCGGGAGGGAGTTAGGCCGGCCTACGGGGCGGCACGGCCGCCATTGTCGGCCTGAAGGCCGACCTACAGGGTTTCCAGCTTGGGATCGCGGCCCAGCAGTTGCGCCACGGCCTCGCTGACCGGAACGCCGTCCTGGAGAACGCCTTTCACCGCATGGGTGATCGGCATGTCGATATCGAGTCGCTGGGCCAGGACGGCAATCTCGCGGGCACTGGACACGCCCTCGGCGGTATGGCCCAGTTCCTTCAGGATCTGCTCGAGCGACAGCCCCTTCGCCAGCGACAGGCCGACGCGGCGGTTGCGTGACAGGTCGCCGGTGCAGGTCAGGATGAGATCCCCCATGCCGGCCAGGCCCATGAAGGTTTCACGCTTGCCCCCCAGTGCCAGGCCGAGGCGCGTGATTTCGGCCAGGCCGCGCGTAATCAGCGCGGCGCGGGCATTCAGGCCGAAGCCCATGCCATCGGAGATGCCCGCAGCAATGGCCATGACGTTCTTCACCGCGCCGCCCACTTCGGCGCCGACGACATCGTGATTGGCGTAGATACGCAGGCGGGAGCTGTGCAGGGTTAGCGCCATGGCGTCGGCGAAGGCGCCGTCGGCGGAAGCCAGGGTGATAGCCGTCGGCAGGCCCTGCGCCACTTCCTCGGCGAAGCTCGGCCCGGTAAGCGCGCCGCACGGCAACCGTTCGCCCAGTTCCTCGGCAACGATCTGGTGAGGCAGCCGCTGGCTGCCCGACTCCAGTCCCTTGCACACCCAGATCACTGGCGTTGCAGGGGCCGTCGAAAGCAGGTGCCGCAAGGTTTCACGCAGGCCGGCGAGCGGTGTGGCGAGGATATTGAGTTCGCTGGCCTTGGCCACCGCAATGAAATCGGTTTCGACCTGCAGCGCGTCCGGCAAGGAGAAGCCCGGCAAATAGCGAGCGTTCGCACGCTTCGAGCGCATTGCCGCGGCCTGCTCGGGATTCCGCACCCACAAGGCCGTCTGGTGATGGCGGCTGAATGCGATGGCAAGCGCCGTGCCCCAAGCTCCGGCGCCCAGGACGGCGATTCTCATAACGGAATCAGAGGCCCCAGACCTGATTGGCGCGCACGAAACCGCTCTGTCCATCGCGGTGGCGCACCTTGGCCCAACCGGCCGGGCCCGGCTCGATCAGTTCCAGCAGGACGTCCTTCTCGGCTTCGAATGCAATCCCTGCCGAACCGTCCGCCTGGTTGCGCACTTCGGCGCTCGGGGCCGTGACGATAAGCATGCGTTTTTCGGCAAGGGCTGTCTTCTCGACCCATGCAAGGTCGCCCACGGCATCGCGCACTTTGGTCCAGCCTTCGATGCTGACGATCACCTCGACCGGGGTGCCGCGTGCGACCACGAACAAGGGCCTGGCTTTCTGCGATGGGGCGTCGAACATCACCGCGCCCGTCTCGTCCACCGAGCGGAATTCAAGTGCATGGGCGCCCATGGCGAGGAAAGTCAGTGCGCAGAAGACGGCGGCCATCCGGACTACCCGCCCCCCGGCCTCCGCCCCAAGGGCGGGAGTGACGGTGGTTCGCCGCTGCGCGGCTCCGTAGGTTGACTGCGCCGCCCTTGGGGCGGCCCGGCGGCCGGCGCGCATCACTGGATCGGGATCTCGCCGCCCTGGGCTTGCGCCTGGGCCTGCTCCAGACGCTGGCGGTAGAGCGTTTCGAAATTCACCGGCGCCAGCAGGATCGGCTGAAAGCCGGCGCGATTGATGATGTCGGATACCGTTTCACGAACATAGGGAAAAAGGATGTTCGGGCAGGCAATGGACATCACCGGCTCCAGTTCCTCGTCCGGCACATTGCGGATCTGGAAGAT
>PHCS01000068.1 GCA_002840845.1 Betaproteobacteria bacterium HGW-Betaproteobacteria-14 | reverse complement strand
CATCAGCACCAGGATAAACCCGGCAGCGGCGGCATTCGCATGGAAGTTCGGATCGGGACGCGAGGTCCAGTTGAAGATCTGGATCGGCATCACGGTGAAAGGCGACTTCAGCCACTCAAACGACAGGAAGGGAAACTCGCCCGTCACGGGAGAAGCCGGCAGGAAGGCGATGAAGGTCAGCGCGCCGATGGTAATGATGGGCGCTGTTTCGCCAATGGCGCGCGCCATGCCGATGATGACGCCGGTCATGATGCCGCCTGCCGAATAGGGCAGGATGTGATGCTGCACCACCTGCCACTTCGTCGCCCCCAGCGCGTACGCGCCCTCGCGGATGTGGGACGGAATGGCGCGGATCGCTTCGCGCGTTGCCACGATCACCACGGGCAGGATCAGCAGCGCCAGGGTCAGGCCGGCGGTGAGGATGCTCTGGCCGAGGCCGAACTCGTAGATGAACAGGCCGAGCGCCAACAGACCGTAGATGATGGACGGCACGCCCGCCAGATTGGTGATGTTGATCTCGATGATATCGGTCACCCAGTTGCGCGGCGCGTACTCCTCGAGGTAGATGCCGGAAGCCACGCCGAGCGGCACGGCGACGGCGGCCGTCACCAGCATCACCAGGGTGGTGCCGACCCAGGCGGAGAGGATGCCGGCACGCTCGGCGCGGCGAGAGGGAAACTCGGTGAAGAATTCCGGCGTCAAGCGCGTGTAGCCGTCCAGCGCCATGTCGACGAAGAGGGTGACGAAGGTCAGCAGGCCGATGCCCAGGGCGAGCACGCCGAGCACGCCGAAGACGACGTCGAGGCGCTTGGCGCGGGCGATGATGCCGCGAATTTCGCCGATATCCTTGCGTGCGATGCCCGCCATGTCAGTATTGCTCGCGGAAGCGCCGCCGCATCCAGTGGCCGAGGACGTTGAAGACCAGGGTCAGCAACATCAAGGTGAGGCCGGCGGCAAAGATCGTCTGGTAGCCGACGCTGCCGTGCGGCAGGTCGCCCAGCGCCACCTGGACGATGAAGGCGGTGATGGTCGCCGCCGATTCCGTCGGATTCCAGGTGAGGTTCGGTTGCATGCCGGCGGCGACGGCGAGAATCATGGTCTCGCCCACGGCACGCGAAATGCCGAGGATGTAGGCCGCGGCGATGCCGGACAGGGCGCCGGGGAAAACCACCTTCAGGGCCGTCTGCAGACGCGTCGCGCCCATGGCGTAGGAGCCCTCGCGCAAGCTCATCGGCACGGCGCGCATGGCGTCCTCGCTGATCGAGGCGACGTAGGGCACGATCATGATGCCCATGACGATGCCGGCGGAGAGCAGGTTGAAGCCGGGCAGGCCGGGGATCACCTTCTGCAGCAGCGGCGTCAGGAACAGCAGGGCGAAATAGCCGTAGATGATGGTCGGCACGCCGGAGAGCAGTTCCAGCACCGGCTTGGCGAATTCTCTCGCGCGCGCCGAGGCGAACTCGGACAGGAAAATGGCGATGATGGTGCCGAGCGGAATGGCCACTGCCAGTGCCACGCCCGAACTCACGAGGGTGCCGGAGAGCAGGACGATGATGCCGAAGTGGGCGTCGTCGAACAGCGGCGTCCACTGGGTGTCGGTAAGAAAATCCCACAACGGCACCTGGTTGAAGAAGACGACCGACTCCTTCACCAGGATGTAGACGATGCCCAGCGTCGTCGCCACCGACACCAGCGCGGCAAGGAGGAGGATGCTCTCGATGATCCTTTCCTTGATATGGCGCGTGGCGCGGTGCGAGAGGCGGGCGGCGGTCATGGTCGCGGGTGTGAAAGTCAGGCGCTGGAATACGGCGGATTATCCGTCAGTCGGGCCTGTCAGAGCTTGGCTTCGCGCTTCATCAGCTCTTCGATGGTTATGCCGACTTCGGGCGTGCCGCCGAACACCGTGCCGAGCTTGCCCTTCTTCAGGTGTTCCAGGTTGTCGGTGTAGGCCTTCGCCGGCAGCGGCACGTACTTCACTTCCTTCGCCAGCTTGGCGCCCTGGCTCATGTAGAAAGCGATGAACTCCTTCACCTCCGGGCGCTGCCAGGCCTTTTCGCTGAGGTAGATGAAGATCGGCCGCGACAGCGGCTGGTACTTGCCGCTGATGACGGTATCCATCGAGGGCGTCACTGCCGGCTTGCCGGCCTTGTCGACGATCGGCACCGCCTTCACGCGCTTCTGGTTCTCGGCGTAGTAGGCATAACCGAAATAGGCCAGGCCGCCGCGGTCCTGGGAGACGCCCTGCACCAGCACATTGTCGTCCTCCGAGGCGGTGAAGTCGCCGCGGCTGGACTTGGACTTGCCGACGACGGCCTCGGTGAAGTAATCGAAGGTGCCCGAGTCGGCGCCCGGCCCGAACAGGTTGAGCGGCAGGTCCGGCCAGGCCGGGTTGATGTCCTTCCACTTCGCCACCTTGCCCTGCGCCGCCGGTTCCCAGATCTTCTTCAGTTCATCGACGCTGATCTGCTTGAGGAAATCGTTCTTCGGGTTGACCACCACGGTGATCGCGTCGAAGGCCACCGGCAGTTCGAAGTACTTGATGCCGGCCTTGGCGCAGGCTTCCATCTCGCTCTTGAGGATGGGCCGAGACGCGCCGGAAATGTCGATCTCGCCGCGGCAGAACTTCTTGAAGCCGCCGCCCGTGCCGGAAATGCCGACGGTGACGCGGATGGCGCCCTTCTTGGAAATCTGGAATTCCTCGGCCACCGCCTCGGTGACCGGATAGACCGTGCTCGAACCATCGATCTTCACCAGTGTGGCCCGGGCCTGCATGGCGGCGGCGGCAAGCAGGCCGAAGGACAGCACCGTCAGGACACGCTTTGCATTCATGGCAATCATTGTTCTCTCCTTGTCTTGTCTCTATGTGTGGAGAGCATGCTAATCGAGCAATGTGACAGGAGTGTTACGACCAGGCGGCGAAACGGCCAGCCAAGCCAGCGCAATCGAAACGGGCAAGGCGGGAAATCAACCGACCAGGATGATATGCACCCGGTATGGCCCGTGCGCGCCCAGGGTGACGGTCTGCTCGATGTCGGCGGTGCGCGAGGGGCCGGAGACGAAGTTCACCGCCCGCGGCAGGCTGCCCTTTTCCTCGCGCAGCAGCGCCCAGGCATCTTCCATGAAGGGCACGATGCGCTGCGTCTCGACGATGGCGATGTGGGTCTCCGGCAGCAGGCTGGCGGCGGCCGGCGTGTCGGCGCCGGAGAGCAGCATCAGCGTGCCGGTTTCGGCGATGGCGCAGAAGCAGCCGGTGACGCCGACGAGGTCGTCGCCGCGCGCCGGGCGGTCCTCCATGCCGAGGCCGGCGCCGATCCAGTCGAGGCGGCGCAAACTGGGCCAGCAGACGCCGCCGGTGGGCAGGCCGTGCGCGACCAGGTAGCGCGCCACGGCGGCGGGCACCGCCTGCAGGCTGCCGAGCTTCTCCACCGTGCTGGTGAGCGCCTCGGCGCGGGCGCGGAAGCGCGCTTCCGGCTCCCAGTCGCGCTGCGGCTGCAGGCCGACGGGGTGCGCGGCGATGTGCGCGTCGATGGCCGCCGTATCGCCGAGACTGACTTTTCTGGCGAGGGCAGAACGCACCCTGCCGAGGATGGCGTCGCGGCTGCTCATAAGCTTGCCCTCTCCCCGGCCCTCTCCCGCGCGCGGGAGAGGGAGAAAAACAATAGCAGCTTCATCGCTTGCTCCTTTGGTACAACTCGCGGAAAGTCTTTCCGGCCGGCGCGGGGAAATCGCGGCCATCGGTCCAGCCCGAGACGAACGGCAGGCGATGGATCAGCTTTTCGCTGCCGCCCATCCATTTCATCACCCGCGCGGCGATGCGCGTGCCGAGCGCATAGAGCGCCGGCTGCTGCGCCGCCCAGCCCCACAGGGCAAGGCCCATGCGCTCCGCCCACGGCTTGAGGCCGCGCGCCATCTGCTCCTCGCGCAGCGTGCGCATCAGGTCGGGCAGCGGGATCTTCACCGGGCAGACGACGCCGCACTGGTTGCACATCGTCGCCGCGTTGGGCAGGGCGACGGCATTCTCCAGGCCGACGTAGGACGGCGTGAGGATGTTGCCCATCGGGCCGGGATAGACCCAGCCGTAGGCGTGGCCGCCGACGGCCTGGTACACCGGGCAGTGGTTCATGCAGGCGCCGCAGCGGATGCAGCGCAGCATCTCGCGCATCTCGCCCGCCAGCAGCTTCGAGCGGCCGTTGTCCACCAGCACGATGTGGAACTGCTGCGGGCCGTCGGATTCCTCGAGGCGCTTCGGCCCGGTGTGCAGCGAGACGTAGTTGGTGATGGCCTGGCCCGTGGCCGAGCGCGGCAGCAGGCGCAGCAGGACGGAGGCGTCCTCCAGCGTCGGCACCACCTTCTCGATGCCGGTGATGGCCACATGCAGGCGCGGCAGCGTGGTGCACAGGCGGCCGTTGCCCTCGTTGGTGACGATCAGGGTGGAGCCGGTTTCGGCGACGATGAAGTTGGCGCCGGAGATGCCCATCTCGGCGGAGAGGAACTGCGGCCGCAGGATCTCGCGTGCCTCGCGCGTCAGCGCCGCCGGGTCGGTCTTGCGCGGCGTGCCATGCTTCTCGTGGAAGAGGTCGGCGACGTCCTCGACGGTCTTGTGGATCACCGGCATGACGATGTGCGAGGGCGGCTCGGCATCGTTGATCTGCAGGATGTACTCGCCGAGGTCGGTCTCGACCGGTTCGATGCCCGCCTCGATCAGCGCCTCGTTGAGGCCGACCTCCTCGCTCACCATGGATTTCGACTTGGCGACCTTCTTCACGCCGTTCTCGCGGGCGATGTCGACGATGATGCGGCAGGCGTCGGAAGCGTTCTCCGCCCAGTGCACCACGGCGCCGCGCGCGGTTGCCTCGCGCTCGAAGCGTTCGAGGTAGAGGTCGAGGTCGGCGAGCGCACGGTTGCGGATCTCCTTGCCGGCCTCGCGCAGCGCCTCGAAGTCGCCGAACTCGGCCACCGCGTTGGCGCGGTTCACCACCGCCTTCACCTTGATCAGGCCGAGGCCCTTTTGCAGCTTGGCGTCGCCGAGATTGGCGGCGGCGCGGGCCTTGAATTCGTTGGAGCGCAGTTCCACGGTTACTCGCCCCGTCCCGCCAACAATTCGGCAATGTGCAGCACTTTCGTTTTCAGGTCGCCGCGCCGGCGCAGGCGGCCTTCAATGTTGAGCAGGCAGCCGAGGTCGCCGCCGACGATGGCGTCGGCCCCGGTGGCGCAGGCGTTGCCGCACTTGTTGTCGGCAAGCTGCGTGGACACCTCGCCGAACTTAAGAGAGAAGGTGCCGCCGAAGCCGCAGCAGGTCTCGGCTTCATTCATCTCGGTCAGCGTCACGCCGGGCAGCTTCGCCAGCAGGGCGCGCGGCTGCGCCTTGACGCCCAGCTCGCGCAGGCCGGAACAGGAGTCGTGGTAGGTCACCGTGCCGGTATAGTTTCCAGGCACGCTGTCGAGCTTGAGCACGCTGACGAGAAAGTCAGTCAGTTCCCGGGTGCGCCCGGCCAAGGCCTCGATGCGCTTCAGCGTCGCGGGATCGTCGCGGAAGAGTTCCGGGTAGTGGGCGCGGATCATGCCGCCGCAGGAGCCGGAGGGAGCGACGACGTAGTCGAAGCCTTCGAATTCCTCGAGCGTCTTGCGCGCCAGGGCGATGGCGGTGGCACGGTCGCCGGAGTTGTAGGCCGGCTGGCCGCAGCAGGTCTGCGACTCGGGCACCTCGACCGTGCAGCCGCCATGCTCGAGCAGGCGGATCGCCGCGAAGGCGACGCCGGGGCGCATGAGATCGGCAAGGCAGGTGACGAAGAGGGCGACGCGCATCCAAAGCTCCTAGTGAGTCGCTCCCCCTCCCGCTGGCGGGAGAGGGCTGGGGAGAGGGTGGACCGGCGGCATCCCCTCTCCCCAGCCCTCTCCCCGCTTGCGGGGAGAGGAGGGAATATATCGCTTGCCCGGCAGCGATGCCATTGGGGTTTACCGTGCCGTCCAGCCCAGGTCCATGGTCAGGGCCGAGCCGGTGATGACGCCGCCTGCCGGCGAGCACAGATAGGCGACGAAATCGGCCACCTCGGCCGGCTCGATGAGGCGCTTGATGGCGGCCGGCTCGAGCATGATCTTCTCGATCACCGCCTCCGGCGGGATGCCGCGCGTCTTCGCCTGGTCGGCGATCTGGTTGTCCACCAGCGGCGTGCGCACATAGGCCGGGCAGATGGCATTGGCGGTGATGCCGAAGGCGCCGCCTTCCAGCGCCGCGGTTTTCGTCAGGCCGACGAGGCCGTGCTTGGCGGCGATGTAGCCTACCTTGTGCGGCGAGGCGATGAGGCCGTGGATGGAGGAGATGTTCACCACCCGTCCCCATTGCTGCGCCTTCATCGCCGGCCAGCAGTAGCGCGTCAGCAGGAAGGGCGCGGTAAGCATCACCGCCTGCATCTTCTCCCACATGTCCTCGGGGAAATCCTCGATGGGCGAGACATGCTGGAAGCCGGCATTGTTCACCAGGATGTGCACCGCGCCGTATTTCGCCAGGGCGGCGTCGACCAGCGCCCTGCAGTCTTCACGCTTCGCCGCATCGCCCTTGACGAAAAGCCCTTTGATGGCCGCGGCGACTGCCGCGCCGTTTTCGCTGATGTCCGCCACCACCACTTGCGCGCCATCCGCGGCGAGCCGCTCGGCGATGGCCTTGCCCAGGCCGCTCGCGGCCCCCGTCACGATTGCCGTTTTTCCTGCCAGACTGCCTTGCGTCACTTGCTTCTCCTGTAAAAAATCATTGTCTGCCGCGCATCACCGTCTGCACCAGTTCGGCCACGGTGCGCACTTGCATCTTGTCCATGATGCGGCCGCGGTGCACTTCGACCGTCTTGATGCTGATGTTGAGGACGTCGGCAATCTGTTTGTTGAGCCTGCCGGCGAGGATGAGGTCCATCACTTCGGCCTCGCGTTCGGTCAGGCCCGCCAGCCGCTGCGCAGCCGCCGCCGCCTCCAGCTGCCTGGCGCGGTTTGCGCGGTCAAGCTCAAGGCACTGCACGATCAGGCGCAGCATATCCTGGTCGCCGAACGGCTTCTCGATGAAATCGACGGCGCCCTTCTTGAGGGCGGAGACGGCCATCGGTACGTCGCCATGGCCCGTGATGAAGATCACCGGCAGCGTGCAGCGCCGCGCATTCAGCTTCTCGTAGAGTTCCAGCCCGCTCATGCCGGGCATGCGCACGTCGAGCACGATGCAGCCGGCCATGCCCTCGCGGCAGGCGGCAAGAAAGTCCTCCGCCGAGGCGAAGGCCGTCACGGCGAAGCCTTGCGACTCGAGCAGCCATTGCAGGGAGTCGCGCATGGGCTCGTCGTCATCGACGATATAGACGCGCTGTTCCGTCATGTGTTGATCCCGCTGACCTTCTCCTTCGGCTCCGTTTCCGCCTGCGGGTGGGCGGGATGCTGCGCCGCGTCGCGCGCAGAACGAACCGGGAGTGTAAACCTGAACACGCTGCCGCCCTGTGGATTGGGCTGCGCCCACAGGCGGCCGTCATGGTATTCGATGATCGAACGGCATATGTTCAACCCCATGCCCATGCCTTCCGGCTTGGTGGTGAAGAAGGGCACGAAAAGCCGCTCGGCCTGTTCCTGCGTCATGCCGCAACCGCGGTCCGCCACCGCCACCTCCACCATGCCCTCGCCGTCGAGGCGGGCCGTCACGCCCAGCTCGCGCGCCTCGGTTGGCGCCTGCTGCATCGCTTCGATGCCGTTCTTGACCAGGTTCAGCATCACCTGCTCGATCATGATGCGGTCGGCGAACACCGGCGGCAGCTCGGGCGGAATGGTCACGCGGATGGACACGGCCGCCTTGCGCGCCTCGATGTCGGCAAAGCCGATGGCCTCCTCGACGATGTCGGCAAGCGCCACCGGGGCGCGGACGGGGGTGCTCTTCTTCACGAATTCGCGCGTGCGGCGGATGATCTTGCCGGCACGCTCGGCCTGGGTGCTGGCCTTTTCCATGGCGGCGAGGAGGTCCTCGCGCCGGTAGTCGCCCGACCTGAGGCGATTGACGCTGCCCATGCAATAGTTGGCGATGGCGGACAGCGGCTGGTTCAGCTCGTGGGCCAGCGAGGAGGCCATTTCGCCCAGGGTGATGAGGCGCGAAGTCTGCTCGAGGTGCTTCTGGTGGCGCAGCGTTTCCGCTTCCATGTGCTTGAGGTCCGTGATGTCGTTCATCGAGGCCATCCATCCGATCTGCCGGCCCCCGCTGTCGATGAGCGGAGAAAGGTACATGCGCACATCCAGGCGGTGGCCGTCGCGTCGCATGATGCGCATCTCGATGCCCCCAGGCGGAGCCTGGCCGGCCAGCGTCAGTTCAAGGTCGCGCCGCCGCTGCTCCGCTTCCTCCGGCGGCCAGTAGGGGAAGGGCGGGCGCAGGCCGAGCAGTTCCTTCTCGCTCCAGCCGATCATGCGGCAAAAAGCGGGGTTGACGAAGATGATGCGGCCCTCGTTGTCGATGGCGCGAACGCCGGTCACCAGCGACTCGCCCATCGCCTTGCGGAAGGCATAGGCGCTTTTCAGTTTTTCCTCGTCCTCGCGCCGGTCCGTGATGTCGTGGGCGACGGCGTAGAGCAGCTTCTCCTCCGGCACCGGGTTGATGGCCCACAGCAGCCAGCGGTAGCGGCCGTCCGCCGCGCGCCAGCGGTTTTCGAAGCTGACGGGCTGCCCTGCCGCAAGCTGTCGCAGGGCGTCGACCACCGCGGCAAGGTCATCCGGGTGGACGTAATCGAGCAGCGGTTTGCCGGTGATGTCGTCCGCAGAATAGCCGAGCACGCGCCCGAAAGCCGGGTTCACGCGTCGGAAGCTGCCATCCATGCCGGCGATGCACAGCATGTCGAGCGACAGGTTGAACAGGCGGTCGCGCTCCTTCTCCACCTTGACGCGGCGCTGGAAATGGCTGCGCAGGGCCCATAGGCTCCATACCACCACCAGCGTCAGGCTGACGACGAGGATGAGGGGCACCACCCGCGCCACGCCCGGATCGGTGCGGAAGGCCTTGGCGCGCAGCGCCAATCCATTGCCGGGCGGATCGAAGTCGATCGCATAGCTGAGCGCATCGTCGGCAGGCGTCACAGTCGAATTGGAGGCCAGCACCCGGCCTTCAACATCCACGATGCCCAGGCTGTATTTCTCGCCGAACCACCCCGGCACAAGATGCCGCACCATTCCCTCGATGGTGTAGACCCCGACCAGCGCGCCCAGGTAAGTGCGGCCGTACTGAACGGGCACATAGACTTCCAGCAGTGCGGCGCCGCGGTGATTGACGTAGGTCTCGCCATAGGTCGGCTGGCCTGAGGTCAGGGCGCGGGCGAAGCTCGAAGGCTGCGCTCCGGCGAGTCGCTCGCCCGCGATCCAGTCGGTGGTTTCAAATGGCGCCGTCCAGCGGATGATCTGGCTGGAATCCACCCAGACGATGTTGGCCAGCTCCGGCGTGTTGGCAAGGTATTGCGTGGCGCGCACCTGGAAGGCGCCGCGGTCGAGCTTGCCTTCGGCCAGTTCGCGCGCCATCTGGGCGAGATAATCCTGCGTGCCCTGCATGTGCAGGCGCATGGTCTGCTCGGCCCACTGCACGTCGCGCCCGAGCGCATCGTACTGAAGATCGTTCTCGCGTTTCTGCAGTCCCCAGACGAGCGCCAGCATGGCCAGGGCAAAGATGCCGATGGCGACATAGGGAACGCTCCAGACCCAGTTGCGCTGGCTTGCGGCGGTATCGGTATTCATGCGCTTAGCAGGATGGCAGCTGGGATTTTCTCATGCTCTTGGGGTTAACCCTGATTTGTCCCGCACCGCGCCGCCGCTAACCTGATCCGGCATTCCGGGCGAATCCATGAAACTGCAGCATCTGATCCTTATAGCGTGCTGGTCTGCCTGGTCGCTGTGCGCATCCGCACAGCCTGCCGGGCCGATACGCATCGGCGTCTCCGGCCCGTTTACCGGCGGCTCCAGTCCGATGGGCCTGTCCATGCGCGACGGCATCCGCGTCGCCGCAGCCGAGATCAATGCCGCAGGCGGCCTCCTGGGCCGGCCGGTCCAGCTCGTCGAACGCGACGACGAGGCACGCAACGAGCGCGGCGCGAAGATCGCCCAGGAACTCATCGGCAAGGAGAAGATCGTCGCCGGCGTCGGCATCGTCAATACCGGCGTGGCATTGGCCAGCCAACGCTATTACCAGGAGGCGCGCATCCCGATGATCACGGCGGTGGCGACCGGATCGATCGTCACGCGCCAGTTCCTGCCTCCGCAGCATCCCGAGAACTTCATCTTCCGCGTTTCCGCCAACGACACCATTCAGGCCGCCATGATCGTCGAGGAGGCGATCGTGCGCCGCAAGTTCAGGAAGGTGGCGATCCTCGCAGACTCGACCAACTACGGCCAGCTCGGCCGTGAGGACCTCGAGCGCGCGCTGGAGAAGATGGGTGTCCGGCCCGTCACGGTGGGCAAATTCAATATCCGCGACGTCGACATGACGCGCCAGCTTCTCGCCGCGCGCAAGGCGGGCGCCGAGGCGCTGCTCACCTACGGCATCGGACCGGAACTGGCGCAGATCGCCAACGGCGTCGCCCGGCTCGGCTGGCAGGTGCCGATCATCGGCAGCTGGCCGCTGTCCATGTCCAATTTCATCGACAGCGCCGGACCCAACGGCGAAGGCGCGCGCATGCCGCAGACCTTCATCCAGGAAGCGAACACGCCCAAACGCCAAGCCTTCATCGAAGCCTGGCAGAAGCGCGCACGCATGGAACGCATGCCATCGCCCTCGGCCGCCGCACAGGGGTACGATGCCATGCTGCTGCTGGCCGCGGCCATCCGCCAGGCCGGCACCACATTCGGCTCACGCGTGCGCGAGGCGCTGGAAGAGCTGGACGAGAAGGTCGAGGGCGTCATCATGACCTACGAGCGGCCCTTTTCCCGTCAGGATCATGAAGCCTTCGACAACGTCAGCCAGGTCGTGATGGGCCAGGTGCGCAGCGGCCGCGTCGTGCGCGCCCATGAAGGCAATAGACCGAAGCCGCCGAGGTAAGCGGTAACCGGGGGCACCATGAATCCTTCTCTGTTGCTAGCAAGCCTGCCAGGGTCTGTTCATGACTGCCGGCGGCAAACAGGAAGCGCCGAAGAAGCAGGCCTTCCTGCATTCATCATCGCGACAGGCCAGCCCTCGGGCTGGCCTTCTCTTTTCATGATGCAGAATATTGGCAAAATATTGCGGTTTTCCACTATTGCGCTATCCGGTTTGTTCTTTTACCATATGAAAAGCTTCCCCGGCACACCCTGCCGTACTAGAGTGGAAGCAAAGGCCCGCTGCGTGCGGGGAAGGGGCGCGTACAACGTGCCCGGTGCGGCTCACCAGGAGATATCACCATGTCACCCATGCCGAACAACCTCGTCCCGTCCGACCCGGACGCGCAGGAAACCCAGGAATGGCTCGATGCGCTCGAAGCCGTCATCGAGCAGGAGGGGCCGGAGCGCGCCCACTACCTGATCGAGCGCCTCGTCGAACTGGCCCGCCGCACCGGCATCAACCTGCCCTACAAGGCCACCACCGCCTACATCAACACCATCCCGCCCGGCAAGCAGATTGCCTCGCCCGGCGACCACGCCATCGAACACAGCATCCGTTCCTATGTGCGCTGGAACGCGCTGGCGATGGTGCTGCGCGCCAACAAGGGCGACTCGAACCTGGGCGGCCACATTGCCAGCTTCGGCTCCGCCGCCACGCTCTATGATGTCGGCTACAACCATTTCTGGCATGCGCCCTCGTCCGACAACGCTGGCCACGGCGGCGACATGGTGTTCGTGCAGGGCCACTCGGCCACCGGCGTCTATGCACGCGCCTTCATGCTCGGCCGGCTCTCGGAAGACCAGATGAACAACTTCCGCCGCGAGGTGGATGGCAAGGGGCTCTCCTCCTACCCGCACCCGTGGCTGATGCCGGACTTCTGGCAGTTCCCGACGGTGTCGATGGGCCTGGGGCCGCTTCAGGCGATCTACCAGGCGCGCTTCATGAAGTACATGAACGACCGCGGCATCGCCAAGACCGACAGCCGCAAAGTGTGGGCCTTCATGGGCGACGGCGAGATGGACGAGCCGGAGTCGATGGGCGCCATCGGCCTCGCGGGCCGCGAGCGCCTCGACAACCTGATCTTCGTCATCAACTGCAACCTGCAGCGCCTCGACGGACCGGTGCGCGGCAATGGCAAGATCATTCAGGAGCTCGAGGCCGACTTCCGCGGTGCCGGCTGGAACGTCATCAAGGTGATCTGGGGCAGCTACTGGGACCCCTTGCTGGCGCAGGACACGCAGGGCCTGCTGCGCCAGCGCATGGAGGAATGCGTCGACGGCGACTACCAGACCTTCAAGTCGAAGGACGGCGCCTATGTGCGCGAGCATTTCTTCAATTCGCCGGAACTCAAGGCGATGGTCGCCGGCTGGTCCGACGACGACATCTGGCGCCTCAACCGCGGTGGCCACGACCCGCACAAGGTGTATGCGGCCTATGCCGCGGCGGTGGCGCACACCGGCCAGCCGACGGTGATCCTCACCAAGACCATCAAGGGCTACGGCATGGGCGAGTCGGGCGAGGCGCAGAACATCACCCATCAGCAGAAGAAGATGGGCACCACCTCGCTCAAGGCCTTCCGCAACCGCTTCAAGCTGCCGCTCACCGACGAGCAGGTGGACAACCTGGAATACATCAACCCCGGTCCGGATTCGCCGGAGATCAAGTACATGCTCGAGCGGCGCAACGCCCTGGGCGGCTACCTTCCCAAACGCCGGCAAAAGGCCGAGCCGCTGGAAGTGCCGGCGCTGTCGGCCTTCGACGCGCAACTGAAGGCCTCCGGCGAGGGCCGCGAGTTTTCCACCACCATGGCCTTCGTGCGCATCCTCAACACCCTGGTGAAGGACAAGAAGCTCGGCAAGCATGTCGTGCCGATCGTCGCCGACGAGTCGCGCACCTTCGGCATGGAGGGCATGTTCCGCCAGCTAGGCATCTGGTCCTCGGTGGGGCAGAACTACACGCCGCAAGACGCCGACCAGCTGATGTTCTACAAGGAGTCGAAGGACGGGCAGATCCTGCAGGAAGGCATCACCGAAGCGGGCGCGATGGCTTCCTGGATCGCCGCCGCCACCGCCTACAGCACGCACGGCGTGCAGATGATCCCCTTCTTCATCTACTACTCGATGTTCGGCTTCCAGCGCTTCGGCGACCTGGCCTGGGCCGCCGGCGACCAGCGCGCGCGCGGCTTCCTCCTCGGCGGCACCTCGGGCCGCACGACGCTCAACGGCGAAGGCCTGCAGCACGAGGACGGCCACTCGCACATCCAGTCGGCGCTGATCCCCAACTGCATTTCCTACGACCCGACCTTCGGCTACGAAGTGGCGGTGATCGTGCAGGACGGCCTGCGCCGCATGGTGCGGGAGCAGGAGGACGTTTTCTACTACATCACGCTGCTCAACGAGAACTACGCCCATCCGGCCCTGCCGGCCGGCGTGGAGCAGGACATCCTCAAGGGCATGTACCTCCTCAGGAAGGGTTCGGCCGGCAACGGCCCGCGCGTGCAACTGCTCGGCTCGGGCGCCATCCTGCGCGAGGTGATGGCTGGCGCGGAGCTGCTCAAGCAGGACTGGGGCGTGGAGGCCGACATCTGGAGCTGCCCGAGCTTCACCGAGCTGGCGCGCGACGGCATCGCCGTGGCACGCCTGAACCTGCTGCATCCGGCGGGCAAGCCGAAGCTGTCGCATGTCGAGCAGTGCCTGAAGGATACGCGCGGCCCCATCATCGCCTCGACCGACTACGTGCGCGCCTTCGCCGAGCAGATCCGGCCCTATGTGCCGCGCCGCTACACGGTACTCGGCACCGACGGCTTCGGCCGCTCCGACACGCGCGAGAACCTGCGCCAGTTCTTCGAGGTGGACCGCCACTACGTGACGGTGGCGGCGCTCAAGGCGCTGGCCGACGAGGGCCAGCTCGACAAGGCCAGGGTGGCGGAAGCCATCGCCAAGTACGGCCTCGACCCGAGCAAGCCGAACCCGATGACCGTCTGAGGAGCCGACATGACACAACTGATCGAGGTTAAGGTTCCCGACATCGGCGACTTCAAGGACGTGCCGGTGATCGGCATAGAAGTCAGCCCCGGCGACACGGTGAAGGCGGAAGACCCGCTCATCACGCTGGAGTCCGACAAGGCCACCATGGAAGTGCCTTCTCCTGCCGCCGGCACGGTGAAGGAG
>PHCS01000067.1 GCA_002840845.1 Betaproteobacteria bacterium HGW-Betaproteobacteria-14 | reverse complement strand
TGATCACCAGCGGCGATGCGCTGACGGAATGGCACCTGGTAATGGCCACCGCCATGCTGGCCATGCTGCCGCCGGTGGCAGTGGTGATCCTCATGCAGCGCTGGTTCGTGCGCGGACTGGTTGAAACGGAGAAATGATTCGATGGCACAGGTAAGTTTTCGCGGTGTGCGCAAGGCCTTCGACAGCACCCAGGTCATCCACGGCTTCGACATGGACGTGAAGGACGGCGAGTTCGTCGTCATCGTCGGCCCCTCCGGCTGCGGCAAGTCGACTCTGCTGCGCATGGTGGCCGGGCTGGAGGCCGTCAGCGAGGGCGACATCACCATCGGCGAGCGCAGCGTCACGCACCTCGAGCCGAAGGACCGCGACATTGCCATGGTGTTCCAGAACTACGCCCTCTACCCGCACATGAAGGTCGCCGACAACATGGCCTACGGCCTGAAGATCCGCGGCCTGCCGAAGGACCAGATCGAGGCGCGCGTGGCGCGCGCGGCGGAAATCCTCGAACTCACCGAGCTGCTCAAGCGCAAGCCGCGCGAGCTGTCGGGCGGGCAGCGCCAGCGCGTGGCGATGGGCCGCGCCATCGTGCGCGAGCCGGCGGTGTTCCTCTTCGACGAGCCGCTGTCGAACCTGGATGCGAAGCTGCGCGTGCAGATGCGCGCCGAACTGCAGGCCCTGCACCGGCGCCTGGCCACCACCAGCCTCTATGTCACCCATGATCAGGTCGAGGCGATGACCCTGGCGCAGCACATGGTGGTGATGAACAACGGACGTGCCGAGCAGATCGGCGCGCCGCTGGAAGTCTATGAAAAGCCGGCCACCACCTTCGTCGCCGGCTTCATCGGCTCGCCGCCGATGAACCTCATTCCCACGAAGCGCGACGGACGCGACATCCTGCTCGGCGTGCGGCCGGAACATCTCGAGCCCTGCGCGGAAAGCGAAGCGACCATGGCGGTGGATGTCGACCTCGTCGAGCCGCTCGGCAGCGACACCCTGGTCTATGGCCATCTCGGCGAGAACGGCGACGGCGCGCGCATCGCCGTGCGCCTGCACCAGTCCTTCGCCGCCCACACCGGCAAACTGCCCGTGCGCCACGATCCCGCGCATGAACACCACTTCGACGCCAAGACCGGACTGCGCATCGACTGATTTCCCCCTCTCCCGCCCGGGCGGGAGAGGGCTGGGGAGAGGGTGGGTCAGCCCTACCGCCCCGCCAGCAACACCTCGCACACCTCCACGAACCCCGCCCCCGCCCGCCCCTGCGTCACGTACGCCGGCTTCGCCGCCAGGCGGTCGCCGAAGTCTTTCACGTTCGCCACCCCTACGGAATGCTGGAAAAACCCGAACATCGGCGCATCGTTCGGCGAATCCCCGACGAACACCCAGCGCGCCCGTTCCTCGGCCGAATCCAGCGACACGCCGAATTCCTCGGCCAGCATGCGCCGCGTGGTGGACAGCTTGTCGTAATCGCCGAACCAGCCGTTGACATGGATGGAGCTCACCTTGGCGCGCATGCCCGCCGCCTCCATGCGCCGCACGATGGCGTCCACCGCCGCAGTCGGCAGCGGCGCGACGTCCTCGCAGTAATCGATGGCCAGGTCGGCGATGCGGCAGAACTGGTCCGACGCCAGCGCGCAGCCCGGCACGGCGGCGAGGATCTCCTTCGCCAGCACCTCGATGCGCGCCTGCCGGTCCGCCGGCGGCTGGCCGACAAAGACGGTCTTCACCTTTTTCGCCCTGGCATCATGGCGCATCCAGAACGCCCCGTTCTCCCCCACTACCCCATCCACCGGCCACATGCGCGCGATGTGGTCGCACCACCCCGCCGGCCGGCCCGTCACCGGAATCACCTTGAGGCCAGCGGCATGCAGGCGCTCCAGCGCCGCGTAGGCAGCGGCGGTCAGGCGGCCTTCGGTGGTGAGCGTGTCGTCGATGTCGGTGAGGACGCCGATTACATTGGAACAGGCAAATGCTGGTAGTTCAGATAGAGACTGCATGTGGCTTATAGCGTTCGAAAAAATGTCCGAACTCGACCCGAAGCGCAAAAAGTAATGTTGGGATTTCGAACGTTATCGTAGAAGTCACCGGCGCTGCGCGCCTTTGCCGAGCAGCATCCGTGTTACCCGATGGGTTATGTATTACACGGAGCTATCCGTGGTTGGTGCCGAAACAACATCAGGTTCTTTACCACTTACCTTCGAGTTCGATGCACGTAATGCTTTCGCAGCAGCTTTAGCAATCTTCTTCCGTGCTTCTTCTGCCTTCTCGCCTTCGATTACCTCCCGCTTGATGACTTCGCTCAGAAGTACATCTTTGATTTGATCAATATCGATCCGAACGTCGGGAGAAACGCGGCGAAGCTCTCTGCGAATTACTTCTAGAACCGGGTTGGTCTGGAGCATTGCTCCGACAAAGAAACGAGACAATGCCTGCCTTTGAGTGTGGTATTCACCTAAAACCGAGCGCTGCCAGCCTTCCTTGCACCACAGGTAAATGAGCTCAAGGTCATGCTCGGAGCGGGAGTTGAGGGTCGAGAAGTCAATGTCGACGACGAGTTCATGGTCTATGGGTTTGGCAAATGTTAGGCGGAATACCCGCCAGCACATTCCGTTCGTGAGCAGAACCCACTCAACCCCTTGGTTGGCAGCGTAGTCGACTGCCTGCTTGACGTGTTGGTCTTTCAGGTCAAGCCCAATCGCTTTGACCTCGATGAGCGTTTGCAAAACGCCATCGATTTTTGTTGCAAGATCGCAGTACGTTCCTCGGATCGAATACTCAGACGTAAGGTCGGTGTATTTGTCGTATCCAAAAACGTCGCTCAGCATGTCCTTGATAATTGTTACGGTATCTGCCTCACCGACATCCCTAGCTTTTGCGGCAACGAGAATTGGCTGATATCTCTTGATTCCGGCGATCAAGCGTTCTGCGACTTTCTTTGGAATGGATGCCATGGTCTTCCTCCGGAAAATGTTAGTGAGTGGTTAAAACTGTAATGCCCAACGTTACACTAAGGTTTAGCCCTCGACATTGAGAATAAGCTCCGACATTCTGGCCGCCAACTGCAAATAACGATCTGCTTCATCTTGGTTGAGACTGAAATCGGGTAGATGAGCGGCCTGGTTTCTTAGCCTGCGCATTTGGTCAAGCAACGAGTCACTGCCCTTAGGAAGCTTGCCGAGACGGACCAACTCTTCAACAAATAAGTGTGGATTGACCCGAGGAACAGTGGCCCCTTGAACAAAGCCAGACTTTCCCGCCGCATCCTCGACAAGAACCCAAGCTTCCATAATCGCGGCACGAGGCGATACGTCCGCAATACGGCGCAATGATTCGAGTTTGGAGGTTATTTCTGGGCGTTGTGGCAGCTGAGGTGCCACATGCTCAATGGATAAAACTTTTGCCTCAGCTTCAGCCAGACCAATTTCGAATTTTGCTTCAACGTCCTTGTACTTCAATTGGGACATACGATGGAGTAATGACCGTAGCTCACCTTTGAATAAGTAGGCGATCCAAACTACTGCAACGGGCCAGGCAATTCCGACGAGAAGATTAACTAGTAATTCCATAGCGGTTCTGTAAAGGGCTAACGTGCAAGCTCAGCCGACGGCAAAATGCGTAGCATTTAGACGGTCGGATGCAGCGCCGATTTAGGTGCGGCCATAGGCACTCCACCGTTGCACCGGGCCTCTACCCATCCGCAAATTCATGTAGACGCTCCGAAAACACCCCAAATCGTTGATCTGGGTCTGAGACCAAAGCTCGCACATCATGCGTAAGGTATTGGCGTCAAGCAGTGGATACATGATTGGTACCACCAAGTAACCTGGACCATACAAGCCTTTACAGTCCTCGTACTCGCAGGACCTCTTCTCCAACTTCTTTCGTACCGCATCAACAAAACGCTTCGAGAAAGCCTCATCGGGGTTAGTAAACGGCCCAGTCCCTATTGGCTCGTGAACTTCGCCCGGAGTGGCATACGAATATTCATCTTTCGCGAAGGCGTCGCTCCAAAAGGCATCAGTCACCTCGACCCATCGGGTAGTGCGCCCGGAGCGGACAATTGCCTCTGGGGGGTCAGGTTCCGCAACGACTGAAAAATTTGTCCGATAGCGTGCGTTAAACCACTGCAAGAAGACAGCGACTTGAGCGCGCTCGTGAGCTCGTTTTATTGGCTTCCTATCCGCCATTAAGCACCTACAGTTATTGGTCGAACCCCAGGGTCCGGATATGAATTATTATCCAGTCATCAGTATGCCCATGTAATGCCTTGATGCGCAAGGCATCCTGCCTGACGGGGTCCGTATAACAACGCCAATATCCATGACAGCGAGCGGCATCCTCAACACTCTGAATTGGGGCGATGCCTGCTCACGCCAGGCTGTCCGCCGTATTGTGGCGACTGACTTTCCCCGGCCGGCTGCGCGAAGAGGCCAGGCTGATTCCGCTAGAGAGGACGCCCCAGCCGCTTTTCAATTTGCTGGCGTTCCCATTGCGGACCCAGAAACCAATCCGGCCTGAAAACGCGGGATGCGTGTATCAGGAGTCCCAACCCCCAACCGCCCATGACCCAGAAGACCCACATGCGGTTCGGCGACACGATCACATTGATGGCAAGCAGCGCGAGGACAACGATGATGTAGCGCAACAAGTGCAAGTAGAAGCCGCGCAGCGCGCGAACATACCTGAAGGCTTCTTCTTCCTGTTTGTCGACCTGGGTAGCTGCTGTTGAAGTCATGGTTTGCTCCTGGCTCAGGGTTGAAAAGTCCACTTCGAATACCGCGCCAAGAGACTTGAGTGATTCGGTGCTTGCCGGCTGGCCGGCTTCAATGCGTTGAATTGTCCTGGCACTCAAGCCGCTGGCATCCGCCAGTTGCTGTTGGGACCAGCCACGCTTAAGACGCAATTTTTGAATCAGCATTTCAAACTCCAATGGCTACGGAGCACCCAATATGGCACCGAGCCAGAAAATCCACCACGACACGATCACGACATCGACACGACAGCACCATGACATGAACCAACGGCCTGCGCAACGCACTGAATGATCGAGGATAAATCGGCATGGTCTGTGTCGCGCGGGAGCCGGACTAGTTGGCCAAGTGGGTCAGGGCCAGAACCAGCGGCGCGGTCAATGCCGCCAGCGCGGTCGAGATCACGAGGCTGGCGGCCACCGGCCCTTCGAGCACATTGAACTGGCGCGACATCAGGTAAACATTGGCGCCCACCCCGATCGAGGCGAGCAGGACGACCACCTGCGTCTCCATGGGCGGCAGGCCGATGAGGATGGCCAGTACCCAGACCACCAGCGGCTGCAGCAGCAGCTTGATGGCCGTGATGGCGAGGCTGATCCGCAAACCTTCGCGGATGCGGTACGCGGCCAATCCCATGCCGAGCGCCACCAGGGCCAGCGGCGCGGCGGCCTGTGCGAGCAGCGCGAGCGGCACGTCGATCGGCGGCGGGAGGGTAAAGCCCGCCAGCCCGTACAGCGTGCCAAGGAGGATGCCGACGATGATCGGATTGGTGAGGACGGCGCGCAGCGTCTTGGCGCCGCCCTGCAGCGAAAGGCTGCCGTGGCGGGCCCACTCGACCGAGACGGTCACCAGGACCCACAGGATCAGCGCATTGAAGACCAGCACCAGCGCCACGGATGGCAGCGCGGCATCGCCCAGCACGATCTTGGCCAGCGGCAGGCCGAGCATGACATTGTTGGAGAAGACGCCGCCCAGCGCGAAGACCGATTGCCCCACGCCGTCGAGACCGAAGGCTCGCCAGGCAATCAGGCGCCCGACGACGAAGACGATCAGGCAACTGCCGAAGAAGGCCAGCAGCAGGCGCGCATCGACGGCAGGCAGCTTCGAGAAATCGCTCATCAGCCGGAACAGCATCACCGGCAAGGCGATGGAAAAGACAAACCAGGACAGCCTGTCCGACCACACCTTGGGCATGCGGGAAAAGCGCATCAGCGCATAGCCGGCGAAGACGAGGGAATAGAACGGGACAGCGAGCGTCAGGTGGTGGAAAAACGTGGCCATGAATCAAGAGAAGCGAAGGGGTCTGGCGCCGAATGCGGACGGGCGCGGGCAAACAGCCCCGCATCGCTCATGCGGAATGGCGCCTGTCCCGTGCCATTGTCGTTGGCGGATTGTCTCTGGGGAAGTGCCGAGCAAGTCATCCCCGCGAAAGCGGGGATCCAGTAACGGCTTGGAAGCATGGATTCCCGCCTTCGCGGGAATGACGATTCAGGCGTATTCAGTAACTCTCGGGTTGAAGCTGATGCAAGACGCGGGGCGTTCAAGCCGGCATCACTTTCCCGCGGCTGGCGCCTGGCGCGTCTTGTCCAGCACGGTCATCGCGCCCGACACCATGGTGGCGACGTCGGTGAGGTTCGCCGGCACGATCAGTGTGTTGCCGGTCTTGGCCAGGTTGCCGAAGGCGCTGACGTAGAGCTCGGCGACCTTCAGGTTGGCGGCCTGCGCGCCCCCTTCCGCGGTGAGCGCCTTGGCGATCACGGTGACCGCATCGGCCGTGGCGGTGGCGACGGTGGTGACGGCGATGGCTTCGCCCTGGGCGCGGTTGATCGCCGCTTCCTTGGCGCCCTGCGAGGTGAGGATCGCGGCCTGCTTTTCCCCTTCGGCGATGTTGATCTCCTCCTGGCGCTGCCCCTCGGACTTGGCGATCACCGCGCGCTTCTCCCGCTCGGCGGTGATCTGCGCCTGCATGGCGCGCAGGATCGTCTCCGGCGGCGTCAGGCTCTTGATCTCGTAGCGCAGCACCTTGATGCCCCAGGTGCGGCCGGCGTCGTCCAGCGTGGAGACGATCAGCTTGTTGATTTCATCGCGGCTCTCGAAGGTCTTGTCGAGCTCCATCTTGCCGATCTCCGAGCGCAGGGTGGTCTGCGCCAGTTGGGAGATCGCCAGCACGTAATCGGAGGTGCCGTAGGACGCGAGGCGCGCATCGACCACCTGGAAGTAGATGATGCCGTCCACCGCGAGCTGCGTGTTGTCCCGCGTGATGCAGATCTGCTCGGCCACGTCGAGGGGCACTTCCTTCAGGGAGTGCTTGTAGGCGATGCGATCGAAGAAAGGCACGATGAGGCTCAGGCCGGGCTCGAGCACGACGTGGAACTTGCCCAGCCGCTCGACGACCCAGGCGCTTTGCTGCGGCACGATGCGTACGCTCTCGATCACGAACGCCACGATCACGGCGAGCACGAAGAGCGGAATTGCAAAGCCGGACATCGGGGTGAACGACAGCGCGGCAGTCAGGATGATGACGACGAGTAGCTTGAGGAACATGCGATCTCCTTGAGGGGATGAAGCGGGATTTATTGCGGACGATTGACGCCGACGTTCAGGACGCCATTCTCCTGGCCGCGGATGCGCAGCACGTCGCCATCCTGGTACTCGCCCTCGACGCGCGCGTCCCAGGTGGCGCCGCGGTACTTCACACGCGCAATGCCGGCGGGCCGGTCGATCCACGAATCCATCTGCACGATCTGGCCGCGATCCAGGTCGTTCGATCCCGCGGCCTCGCGCGGATGGCTGGCGCGCCACCAGCGCATCAGATAGATGCCCGCCAATGCCGTGACGCCGCTGAGCAGGCACTGCAGCCAGAAATCCCCGCCCAGGTAGGCGGCCAGCGCGCCGGCCAAAGCGGCCACGCCGAACACCAGCAGGTACAAGGTGCCGCTGAGCAGCTCCAGTGTGATGAGCAGGAGCCCGGCAAGCGCCCAAGTCAGTGCTGGGGTCATATTCTCTAATCCTCAGGTTGAATTGTGTCGGCGGGCATCATCGGCCCTGCCCCGGCCGGCGCTGGGAACGGGACACCGCCCGGTTGAAGCGCCCTGGCCATTGCCCATCTCCACGATGCTGAAAATCCCCTGCCGGATGCGAAGAATACCGGAGTCGCGTTCCGTCCCCAAGTCCGTTCCGTCCCAAGCCATTTGCGCCGCCGTATTCCGGCGACTGACTTTCCCCGGCTATTTCGGGATGGTCAGTCCGCGCTGTACGGCAGGCCGCTCGAGGAATGTTTCAAGTGAGCGCGTAACATGCGGGAAATCACCAATGCCCACCAGCTCCCCGGCCTCGTAGAACCCGACCAGAACGCGCACCCACGGGAAGGTGGCGATATCCACGATCGAGTAGGCATCGCCCATCATCCAGGGGCGATCCGCCAGGCGCCGGTTCAGCACGCCGAGCAGGCGGCGCGATTCGGCAACGTAGCGGTCGCGCGGTCGCTTGTCATCGAATTCCTTGCCGGCGAACTTGTGGAAGAAACCGAGTTGGCCGAACATCGGGCCGATGCCGCCCATCTGGAACATCAGCCATTGCAGGGCCTGGTAGCGTTCGTGCGGGTCGCGCGGCAACAGCTGGCCGGTCTTGTCGGCGAGATAGACCAGGATGGCGCCCGACTCGAACAGCGGCAGGGGCTTGCCGCCCGGACCGTCCGGATCGAGGATGGCGGGGATCTTGTTGTTGGGATTCAGCGAGAGGAATTCCTCGGAGAGCTGGTCGTCGCGGTCGAAAGCGACCCGGTGCGCCTCGTAGGGCAAGCCCGTCTCCTCGAGCATGATCGACACCTTGACGCCGTTCGGCGTCGGCAGGGAATAAAGCTGCAGGCGCTCGGGATGTTCAGCGGGCCACTTGCGCGTGACGGGAAAGGCGGCGAGATCGTTCTTCACGGGAAATCCTCATGGTCAGGTGCCAGCGCCGCTGCCGGCGCCTGCGTTGCGGGACACATTATGCCCCGTGGATAGCCAGGCTACAATTCAGCCCCGGCCTGAACAAGGCCGCTGTACGGCCCCAATATACTTGCATCGCCATGCTGCGGGGACTGACTTTCCAGGCCAGAACGCGTCGCAACCCGCAATGCGTCTATCATCCCCACTGGACCGTTTGCACAAGGAGCACCGCTTGCCCCCTCTCCGCATGATGCTGCTCATCGCCGCGGCCATCTTCCTCGTCACGATCGTGCAGATCGGCCTCCTGCAGTTCGCCTTCGACAAGCTCGGGCTGTCGGCGGATTCGGCGACGCTGCTGCTCATCGTCACCCTGCTGGGCAGCATGATCAACCTGCCGCTGTTTACCATCGGCACGGATCCGGTCGAGCAGGAAAAGCGCCTGCACGAACTGCCGCGCATGCTGCTCAAGCGCATCGCGGTGATCCCGGGCAAGACGATCATCGCGGTGAACGTCGGCGGCTGCGTGGTGCCGCTGGCCTTTTCCCTCTACCTGTTCAATTTCAGCGGGCCGTCTTTCCTGCACGTGATGGTCGCGGTGGCGGCGGTGACGGCGGTGGCTTACGGGGTCAGCTTTTCCGTGCCGCGCGTGGGCATCGCCATGCCGATCCTGATCGCGCCGCTCGCCGCGGCCATCACCGCCCTGGCGCTCGACCCGCAACAGGCGCCGGCGCTGGCCTACATCGGCGGCACGCTGGGCGTATTGATCGGCGCAGACCTGCTGCGCATGAAGGACATCAAGAAGCTCGGCGAGCCGGTGGCCTCGATCGGCGGGGCCGGCAGCTTCGACGGGATTTTCGTGACGGGGATTGTTGCGGTCTTGCTGACTTGAGGACTGCCCGGGCGCCGCCCGGGCCCTGCCTCAGGCCACTTTCTTCTCGGCAGCTTCGCGCTTGGCGCCGGGTTTCGGTCCGCGCGCCGGCGTGGGCACGTTGCCGGAGAGCCGGCAGCTGATGCCCTCGATCTTTTTGCCGTCGACGTAACGCGTCACCTTGCAGCAGATCACCTCTCCTGCGGATGAGAGCTGCGAGACATGGGACTTGACCGTCGTCACGGGCATGTGGAGCGCCTTGGCGATTTCCAGGTCCAGCCCTTCACCATTGGTTTTCAGATATTGCAGGATTGATGCGCTCATGCGGGTGTCCCTACTCTGGTTCCAGAGTGAATTCCCGCCCGGCTGCGCCGAGGCAGGCTCACCCAAACGCGTACTTTAACCTACAAGGAACCCAACCCGGCGAATTTGTGCATGATGGCGCGCCGCGAATCAAGCTGTAACCCTGATGAAACAAGGTGTTACGGAATTCACGGTGTTTTGGCCAGACCCTATCCCTACCGCGTCCTGGCGCAGGCAACCCCTTATTTGGGCTTGGTGGCAGCCCGCTTCGCGCCGGGCTTGGGTCCGCGCGAGAAGGAAGGCAGATTGCCGGAGAGGCGGCAGCTGACGCCTTCGATTTTCTTGCCGTCGACATAACGCGTCACATCGCAGCAGATGACTTCGCCCTCCGAGGACAGCCGCGACACATGCGACTTCACCTCCTTCACAGGCATGCGCAGCGCCTTGGCGATGTCGATATCGAGGCCTTCGCCGCTGGTTTTCAAAAATTGCAGGATGGATGCTTGCATCCGGTACCCCCTTTTCTTGTCCAGTGTGGATAACTGGCCCGATCCGGACCGGCGGAAGTAATGCAAGGCATTATTTTACATGAATTATTTTAATAATCCACGGACAGACACCCTTCAGTGCGCGGCAATTCGCCTGAAACCCAATAGGGGCGCGGGATCCTGCAAGTCTAAATTATTCAGCAACGGGGTCGCCGGATACGGTCGGAGCGGCTTTCGCGCCCTCTTTCGCGTCCTGCTTGAACCTGCTGACGGCCTCGTGAAGGGCCTTGCGCAGCTCGGCGGCAGAACGCTTCTTGCCCTTCTCGCTCTGCATGCGTTCAAGGATGCTGCTGATCTCCGAAGGGCCCTCGGCTCCGCCAGTCACTTCGGCCGGGGTGGTCAGGGCAGCGCCGGCACGCACGGCTTCGTAGAGCAATTCGGCACGCTCGCGGCCGGCCTCATGGCGCTTGGCGGTGATCACCAGCACCTCGGGCTTTCCTTTCCTGCCGCGCTTCGCCTGGATGGTCGACACCTCGCTATCGTGCCGGTGCAGGGCGATGGCGGCAAAGAGGGCCTTGCGCAGCGCCTCGGTCGGCTTGCCGGCGGCCTGCGCCTGGCGCATTTTTTCGAGAACTTCCTCAATCTCCGGCGGCGCGGCGACGGACTTGACGGCCGGCCCGTAGGTTTCCGGCGGCGCCTTCACGGCCTTGGCGAATTCCTCCGGATTGACAACCATTTTTGCGATGCGGAAATGCTTGTGGCGCATCGCCCAGGTCAGGGCATTCTCGCCCCACTCGTTTTCGGTTTTGGGATCGGCGCCGGCCTCCATCAGCATGCGCGCCACCTCCTCCTGGCCTTCGCGGGCGCTCATCATCAGCGCGGTCGAGTCGTTCGGCGTGCGTGCATTGATGTCCGCGCCCTGCTCGATCAGCAGGCGCGCAATCCCGTCATGGCCGGCGAAGGCGGCGTAATGCAGCGCATTCCATTGCTTGCCCGTGCGGTTTACTTCGGCGCCGCGTTCTAGCAGCCAGCGCACGACGTCGAGGTGTCCGCGCCAGGCGGCCAACTGCAGGGCGCTTTCGCCGTAGCGGTTCACGAAGTTCACGTTCGCGCCTGCCGCGTGGAAAAGCCCCATGATTTCCAGGTTGCCGATCCAGGCGCCGATCATCAGGCCGCTGCCGAAGCGGTCGCCGACGAAGTCCGGCGGCAATCCCGCTGCCAGCCATTTCTTCACGGCGAGGGTGTTGCCCGCCTCGACGGCCACGCCGAATTCGAGCGGCGTCGGTGCGGGAACGGGCACCTGCGCCCAGATCGGACGCAGCGTCAGACTTAGGGTGAGGGCAAACAGGAAGGCACTGAGCAGGGATAAGACGGCTCTCATGACGCATTTATAGCAAAATGCGGCTTTCGGTGATTTGATCTGCATCTGATATCCATGCCTTCACGCCGCTTTCTGCTCGCCTTGGCGGCCTCCCTCGTGCTGCACCTTGTCGTGATCGGTTCCGGCCTGCCAGGCGGCAAAGTCAGTCCCCGCGACACGCCGGCCTCGCTCTCCGCCCGCCTGCTGCCACCCGCCACGGTGCTGCCGCAGGACACCCTGCTGAAGGACACGCTGGCCGAGCAGGAATCGGCCAAGGTCGTCCGAACGGAACCGAAGCCCGTCGAAGGAAAAAGCCGTCGATCGCCCCCGCGCACGCCGGAGGAAGCCGCCCAGCGCAAGCTCGCCGATGTGCTGTTCTATCCCCCGGAAGCGGTGGCGCGCGGTCTCGAAGGTGAAGTGCGCCTGCTGCTGACGCTGGAACGCGACGGCCGTGTGCTGGATGCGCAGGTCGCCGCCGGCAGCGGCCACAAACTGCTCGACGAGGCAGCGGTCAAGGCAGCCTACGCCATGGGCAGCCTGCCGGATGCCGGCGCGCGCGAAGTGATCCTGCCGGTGGTGTTCCGATTGCGGTGATATGCATGTCATCCTCGCGAATGCGGGGATCCAGATTGGAGCACTGGATTCCCGCTTTCGCGGGAACGACGGTGCGGTTTCAGCCCTTTATGACTGACCTTCCCGCCCGCAAAGAGCAGGAATCAATCAACCGACAATGTTCATGATCCGCCACGTCCGCCCGGAGAAGATCAGGCTGTGGCGGTAGAGGGAAACCTCGGCGGCCTTCACCCGCTGGATGCTGCGCGTGGCTTGGTCGCGCACCTCCACGGTTTCATTGGCGCCCAGCTCGCGCCGCGTGACCGGGCCGCTGCCGCCTTCGGCCAGCAGCAGGAAGGTGCGTGAGCGCAGGCAGTAGCGTGAGGAACGGTCGGCTTCGCCGACGAGAAAGGCGATGGACGCGCGGACCAGGTTGGCTTTGGCGTTGTGCGGCTGCATGGTCATGCCTCCTGCCGGGCCGCCCCAAGGGAGGCATGCGCCCCCTCGGGGGGCAACGAACGAATGTGAGCGTGGGGGCCCATCTATGTCTCCCTGCTGTGATGGCGGAGACAGCATAGCCAGCCGGGTGTCGGGAACTATGTCGCGGCGGTAAGGAAGTGTAAGGATTTGTAGCCGGGGCCGTAGAAAGCCCCTTCATTCCCGCGTTCGCGGGAATGGCAAGAAAACCGCTTTACTTCTCTTCCAGATAACGACCCAGCTCGTACTTGGCGATCTGGTTGCGGTGCACCTCATCGGGGCCGTCGGCGAAGCGCAGCGTGCGGGCATTCGCGTAGGCGTGCGCCAGCGGGAAGTCGTCGGAGACGCCGCCGCCGCCGTGCACCTGGATGGCCCAGTCGATCACCTGGCAGGCCATGTTGGGTGCGACCACCTTGATCATGGCGATCTCCTTCTTCGCCACCTTGTTGCCGGCGGTATCCATCATCCAGGCGGCGTTGAGCGTGAGGAAGCGCGCCTGGTCGATGAGCATGCGCGCATTGGCGATGCGCTCGCGCGTGACGCCCTGGTCGGCCACCGGCCGGTGGAAGGCAACGCGCTTGAGCGCGCGCTTGCACATCAGTTCCAGCGCGCGCTCGGCCAGGCCGATCAGGCGCATGCAGTGGTGGATGCGGCCCGGGCCGAGGCGGCCCTGGGCGATCTCGAAGCCGCGGCCCTCGCCGAGCAGGATGTTGCTGACCGGCACGCGCACGTCCTTGAAGTCCACCTCGCCATGGCCGTGCGGCGCATGGTCGTAGCCGAATACGGTGAGTGGGCGCACCATGGTCACGCCCGGCGTGTCCATCGGCACCAGCACCATCGACTGCTGCTGGTGGCGGTTGACGTTGTCCGGGCTGGTCTTGCCCATGAAGATGAGAATCTTGCAGCGCGGGTCCGGCGCGCCGGAGGTCCACCACTTGCGCGCATTGATGACGTATTCGTTGCCCTCGCGGACGATGCTGGCCTCGATGTTGGTGGCGTCCGAGGAGGCCACCGCCGGCTCGGTCATGGCGAAGCCGGAGCGGATCCTGCCTTCCAGCAGCGGCAGCAGCCACTGCTGCTGGTGCTCCGGCGCGCCGTAGCGCACCAGCACTTCCATGTTGCCGGTGTCGGGCGCCGAGCAGTTGAAGACTTCCGGCGCGATGGGCGAGCGGCCCATGATCTCGCACAGCGGCGCGTACTCGAGGTTGGTCAGGCCGGCGCCGAACTTCGACTCGGGCAGGAACAGGTTCCACAGCCCTTCGGCTTTCGCCTTCTCCTTCAGGTCGTCGATGATTTTCGTCGGCACCCAGACGTTGCCCTTCTTGCGGTTTGCCTCGACCTCGGCGTCGAAGGCGGCCTCGTTCGGATAGACGTGCTTGTCCATGAAGGCGTTCACCCGCTGCTGCAGCGCCCTGACTTTTTCCGAATGTGCGAAATCCATGGTGTTCCTTTATTGAAAATCGTGTGAGCAGGTGCGATTCAAATCCCCCCAACCCCCCTTTTTCAAAGGGGGGCTTCGTTTTGTTCCCCCCTTTTCAAAGGGGGGCTTCGTTTTGTTCCCCCCTTTGTAAAAGGGGGGCCAGGGGGGATTTCAACGACCGTCGAAATCGAAACGCCGTCCCTCATATCTTCCCCGCAATGATGCTTTCCACCTGCCGCCACGCCTCCTCGGCCAACGGACGGGCGCGTTTGCCGGTGTCGATGGCTTCCTGGCTGGCGGCGTTGCCCTGCATTGCGCGCGCCATGATCCCCTGCAGGATGGCGGTGAGGCGGAACATGTTGAAGGCGAGGTAGTACTCCCATTCAGCCGCCGGGATCGATGCGCGCCCTGTGCGGCGGCAGTACTGGGCGACGTAGTCGGCTTCGCCCGGTATGCCGAGGGCGGCGAGGTCGTGGCCCTGCAGG
>PHCS01000011.1 GCA_002840845.1 Betaproteobacteria bacterium HGW-Betaproteobacteria-14 | reverse complement strand
TTGCCACGTGCCCAAGGAATGGGGCCCGAAGATGCTGAGGAAGATCCAGGCCTCGCGCGAGCTCTACGGCAAGGTGGTGGGCACCGTCGACACGCGCGAGAAGTTCGAGGCCAAACGCCTGCAGCTGGCCGAGCGCGAGTGGAAGCGCATGAAGGCCAACAACTCGCTGGAGTGCCGCAACTGCCACAGCCTGGTCAGCATGGACAGCGAGAAGCAGAAGCAACGCGCCCGCAAGCAGCATGAACTGGCCATGAAGGGCGGCGATGCCTGCATCGACTGCCACAAGGGCATCGCCCACAAGAAGCCCCAGGGCATGAAGGAAGACGACGAGGAATAAGCCGGGCGGAGCACGCCCAAAGGGCAGGGGTTCCCTGCCCTTTTTTATTACACTGTCGATATGGTCGATATCAGCCGCCGCAAATTCCTGCGTGGCGATTTTTCTGCACGAAAAGTCGTTCTGCGGCCGCCTTGGGCACGCGCCGAGGCGGCCTTTCTCGCCGCTTGCACGCGTTGCTGCGATTGCATCAATGTCTGTCCGCAGCACATCCTGGTGATGGACCAGGAGGCCCGGCCCACGGTCGATTTCAGCCGCGCCGAATGCACTTTCTGCGGCGAGTGCGTCGAGGCCTGCCAGCCGAAAGCGCTGGAAAAAAAGGAAGGCGCACCACCCTGGCAGTTCAAGGCGCAGATCCAGAACAACTGCCTGGCCAAGACCAACGTGGTGTGTCGCGCCTGCGGCGATGCCTGCGCCATGCAGGCCATCCGCTTCAGCCCGGCGCCGATGGCGGCCGCGCAACCCGCGGTGGATAGCGGCTTGTGCACCGGCTGCGGCGCCTGCTATTCACCCTGTCCGGTGCAGGCGATCCGCATCGCCTGAAGCCGCTTATTGCCCGTCAGGATTCTGGATGCTCGTCAGATAGGCGAGGATGTCCTGTATGTCCTGTGCCTTGAGCCGGTTGAGGATGCCCACGGTGCCCTCCTCGTCGTGCGGACGTTCGCCCTTGATGTACGCCTCCGCCTGCTTCATCAGGTAGTTGGTGTACTGCCCGATCAGCATGGGAAACTTGCCGCGGCCACGGCCGTCCTTCGCGTGGCAAGCCGCGCATTCCTTCTGGTAGAGCGTTTTGCCGTTCTGCAGGTCGCCCTCCGCGCGCGGAATGATCATCACCTTCTCCGTCGCGGCCAGCCGGGTCAGGGCATCGTCGCTGTCCTTGAACTCCGGCCACTTGGTCGGCAATTCGATGGCGGCAAGGTACTCGGACACCGCTTCGATATCCGCGTCGGACAGTTCCCGCTCCTGCGTATAGGGATACATCGGCAGGTTGATGCGCTTGCGCGCGCGGAACGATTTCAGTTGATCCTTCAGGTAGGCCGCGCGCTGTCCGGCGATGCGCGGGTATTCGCCGCGCTTGCCGCCTTGGCCAAATTCGCCATGGCAGGCCGCGCAAACACCGTTGATCTCCTTGCCCGTATCGCCCGCAGGCGCCTCTGCCTGGATCGCGCCGGATGCTGCCAGGCAGATCAGCGCCACCGTCAGGCGGTAAGGCATGCGCAATGCAATAAACGCTTCATGCATGAATCGAGGAATCCGTTTGTTCAGTCATACAAAAGCACGACGAAATGCGGTGCGTGTGGATTTTCGCCAATCGCCTTGCCCTGGTGATTGATGCCGATCAAAGCGTATCAATGACCGCCTCATCCGTGGCCGCTCTCGAAGCGGAACGGCACCGAAATGTCCTTGCGCCCGACCTGCAGCAATACGGTCGCCTGCCAGATCATCCTGCCGGTGACGCATACCGGCAACGTGGTCTCGCCCGCAAAGCGCCCCCCACCGGCAGGCGCAAGCTGCAGGACATGCAAGCCCATGTTCATGTCCACGCCCTGAAAACCGACTTCGACATGATCGGCTTGCGCACCGTCCACCGACACCGAGATGCGCATCGGGCTTGCCGACACGTCTGCGGACTCCAGCGCGACAACCACGCGTCCGCCGCCAGGGAGGGAGGATGCGCACGCCTGCCGATCGAGACGGCAACCCTCGACAAGGGGCAGGGAAACATCGGCACGGGGCAGCCACAGGTAGCCGATGGCGGCCGCGGCCAGCATGGCCAGCATGGCGGCAAGAGAAGGATAAAAATTATTTCGTTCAGCCATGAAAAAACCTATGTCCGCTCCGGGAAGATTGTCATGTCCTTGCACGCCATCATTATTTGACATTCATCAAGGAGTTGTCAGCCTAATGGAATAAAGTGGTGCGGCAAAGTGTCGCAGTGACGTTTGCCCTGGTTTATACTATGCGCTGGGCTTTCGTTCTGCCGGACGCCTTGGTTTGCAGTATGCAGGCATTTTCAAAAGTCGCAGTCATCTAGGGAGAATCTCCATGAACAAGACAAGTAAACGGGCGCTGTCACTGGCGCTTGCGGCCGGGATCGGCTTTGCTGCCACCGCCGCGCTGTCGGCGGAAACGTTGCAGGATGTCCTGAAACGCCGCAACCTTTCCCAGCAGGACCTTCTGGCTGCGGCGAAAACCTATGTGCCGACCGGCAAGCGCGACGAATTCGTCGCCTTCAGTTCCGGCGGCCAGAGCGGCCAGGTCATCGTCTACGCCGTGCCTTCGATGCGCATCCTCAAGTACATCGGCGTATTCACCCCCGAGCCCTGGCAGGGCTACGGCTACGACGAGAACTCCAAGGCCGTGCTGGCACAGGGCAAGATCGACGGCAAGGACATCACCTGGGGCGATACGCACCACCCGGCAATTTCCGAGACCAACGGCGAGTATGACGGCCAGTTCCTCTTCATCAACGACAAGGCCAACCCGCGCATCGCCGTGATCGATCTGCGCGACTTCGAGACCAAGCAGATCGTGGTCAACCCGATCTTCAAGTCCGAACACGGCGGCGCCTTCGTCAGCCCGAACACCGAGTACATCATCGAGGCCGCGCAATACGCCGCGCCGCTGGAGAACAAGAAGTTCTTCCCGCTCGAGGAGTTCAACGAGAAGTACCGCGGCGGCGTCACCTACTGGAAGTTCGACCGCAAGGAAGGCCGCATCAAGCCGGGAGAGTCCTTCTCGCTCGAACTGCCGCCTTACTCGCAGGATCTTTCCGACTTCGGCAAGGGTCCGTCCGACGGCTGGTCGTTCACCAACTCCTTCTGCTCCGAGCGCTACGTCGGCGGCATCGAGAAAGGCCGCCCGCCCTACGAGGCCGGCTGCTCCGCCAAGGACACCGACTACCTGCACGTGATCAACTGGAAGAAAGCCGCCGAGGTGGTCAAGGCCGGCAAGGCCAAGAAGATCAACGGCCACAACGTGATCATGATGGACACGGCCATCAAGGAAGGCATCCTCTTCCTCGTGCCGGAACCGAAGAGCCCGCACGGCGTCGACGTCTCGCCCGACGGCAAGTTCATGATCGTTTCCGGCAAGCTCGACACCCACGTCTCGGTCTACAGCTTCGAGAAGATTCAGGCTGCCATCAAGGCCGGCAAGTTCGAGAGCAAGGATCCCTACGGCATCCCGGTGATCGGCCTGAAGGACGCCGTGCATGTGCAAGTGCCGCTGGGCCTCGGTCCGCTGCATACGCAGTACGACTCCAAGCCCTGCATCGCCTACACCTCGCTGTATGTGGACTCGCAAGTGGCGAAGTGGAACTACTGCGAAGGCAAGGTGCTCGACAAGCTCAGCGTGCATTACAACATCGGCCACCTGATGACCATGGAAGGCGACTCGACCAAGCCGAAGGGCAAGTATCTCGTCGCGCTGAACAAGCTGGCCATCGACCGCTTCGTGCCGGTGGGTCCGCTGCATCCGCAGAACCACCAGCTGATCGACATCAGCAACGACAAGATGCAGCTCCTCTACGACATGCCGCTGCCGCTGGGTGAGCCCCACTATGTGGTTGCCATCGAGGCAACCAAGCTGAAGCCGGGCGTGCGCTACAAGGTCGGCACCGATTCCCGCACCGACAAGCCGCATCCGGGCGCCGTCCGCGCGGGCGAGGAGCGGACCGAGAAGAAAGGCAACAAGGTCACGGTCTATGGCACGCTGATCCGTTCGCACATCACGCCCGAGACCATCGAGGCGGACGTGGGCGACGAGGTCACCATCCACCTGACCAACCTCGAGCGCGCCCAGGACGAGACCCACGGCTTCACCGTGTCGACCTACAACACGCATGCCTCCGTCGAACCCGGCAAGACCGTCACGGTCAAGTTCAAGGCCGACAAGGAAGGCGTCTATCCCTACTACTGCACCGAGTTCTGCTCGGCGCTGCACCTGGAGATGCAGGGTTATCTTCTCGTGAAGCCGAAGGGCTGGAAGCCGACCAAGACGACGCTGGCCAAGGGCAACTATACGGAAGCCGACTACAAGGCGACGGTGAAGAAGGTGGCCGACACCCAGGCGATCATCGATTCCGTAGTGGCCTACATCACCAGCGTGAACTACAAGGACTTCCCGGATGTCGTGGCGATGGTGGAAGACGCCTTCGACCAGCTGGGCAAGACCAAGGGCCTGAAGGAGAAGCACGAGGCGTTTGCCGCCAAGAAGGATTGGGAAAACGCCAACCTCTGGGCCGAGCAGATCTGGCAGTACCAGGTCAAGACTGCGGATCTCGGGCTGCGCGCCAAGACCTATCTTGAGCAGAACGGCGCCAAGAAGATCAAGTAAGCCGATCTTCGCAGGTACCCTGTACGGGGGGCGTGGCAACATGCTCCCCGTTTTATTTGCGGCATAATGTCGCTACCCGCAAACGTCATTCAAGCAACTGATACTTTCACCCTCTCCAGGAGACTTCCATGAAGCAACTATCCTATATCGCCGTCCTGGCCGGACTGACTTTCGCCGCCGGCAACGCCCTCGCCCTCGATGGCGCCAAGCTCTATCAGGAAAAGACCTGCGTCGCCTGCCACGGCAAGGACGCCAAGAAAACCCTGACGCCAAACTACCCCAAGCTGGCCGGCCAGAACGCCGCCTACGCCGAGCAGCAGATGAAGGACATCAAGAGCGGCGCGCGCGCCAACGGCCAGGCAGCGGCCATGAAAGGCGTCATGCATCTGGTGAACGATGCGGAAATCAAGGCGCTTGCCGAGTACCTCTCCAAGCTGAAGTAATCAGCTGCTTGCGACGGTCGCCCAGGCGACCGTTCTTCGCCTATTGACACAAGTCAATGTGTCACAAACTAATACACGGATAATTAAGGCATTCCTTATATTCTGTCGTGGGAGACTGAAATGAAGAGAGTCGCGTTAGCCCTGTCACTTGCCCTTTCCTCCGCCCTTGTTCTGGCTGGCCCACCCGCGCCGAAGGCCGCCGGCATCGAGTCCAAGGATTACCAGTGGGCCAAGATGGAAGGTGAATTGAAAGAAGCACTGGCGAAGAAAGGCGACGTCAAGCGCGGTCAGGAAACCTACGAAATCTGTGGCGCCTGCCACCTGCCCAGTGGCGCCGGCCGCCCGGACGGCACCTTCCCGCAGCTGGCAGGCCAGCACACCACCGTGCTGATCAAGCAGATGGCCGACATCCGCATGGGCCTGCGCGACAACCCCACCATGTATCCCTTCGCCAAGGAAATGACGGATCCGCAAGATCTGGCCGACACGTCGGCCTACATCGAGAGCCTGTGCATCCCGACAGACCATGGCAAGTACGAAGGCGCCGATGCCGCCGCGCAGATCGCCAAGGGCAAGGGCCTCTACGAGAAGCAGTGCCTCGAGTGCCATGGCAAGAACGGCGAGGGCAAGAAGGACAAGTTCTATCCCGTCATCGCCGGCCAGCATTACAAATATCTGCTGCGCCAGATGACCGAGATCCGCGACGGCCACCGCCGCAACGCCAACCCGGACATGGTGAAGGTCATCAAGCCCTACACCAACGATCAATTGGTGGCGATTTCCGCCTACCAGTCCAGCCTGAGCATGCCGGGCAGCATGTGCAAGCCGAAGGCTGGCAAGAAAAAGTAATGCTGCATTCCCTACCGCCCGCTCGACCGGGCGGTAGTTCATTATAAGAACCGCGTCACCGCCGGGGGAGGCAAACCGGGGATGAATCCGCCTGCATCGCCGGCGGTAGGCGGTGCCCCCTGACAAGCGGCAGACATCTGACAGAGAACCGACATGCCCGTCCAGAAAAAACCGAATTTCATCGTTGCCGCGCTAACCGGCATTGCCCTGGTGGCGATGGTTGCCGCCTATTTCGCGCCGATCTGGTGGGTCTCGCTGACCGCTCCCAACTATCCCAAGGATGCGTTCCCGGATGGCATCCGCATCCATTTCCATTTCGACGGCGTCTACAACGGCTGCAAGGCGGCTGGCGCAGGCACCCGCATGGCCGGCGAGATCATCCAGAAGGATCTCTCGCACGAGGACGAGCGCTACAACCCGATCCTCGACAAGAGCAAGAGTCACGACAAGGGCGCCGAAGGTCTCGACTGCGTCCACGAAATGAACACCATCAACCACTACGTCGGCATGTTCCCCATCGCCACCGGCGCGCCGGTGGAGAAGCCGCTGGCCAAGTTCTTCTTCGGTTTCTTCGCCGCGCTGATGCTGGCTTTCGCCATGACCAAGAAGAAGCTTCGCCTCGCCGTGCTTGGCGCAGGTTTCCTCGCCGTCGCCGCCTGGATGCTGGTCGACCAGTACATGCTCGGCCACCTGGAAAGCCATGTGCAGGCCTACATGAAGGAATCCGGCACCTACTTCAAGGATCCGGAAAGGATCAAAGAGTGGGGCGACAACGTGCGCAACATCACGCACCTCGCCATCGGCGGCCTCATCGTCATCATGGCAGTGGTCGTCGCCGGCGTGGCGAAGATTCGCAATTTCTCGCTGCTGCTAGCCCTGGTGCCGGCACTGCTGCCGCTGTATTTCGTCATCACCTACGCCGGCTGGCTGTGGTTTTTCGGCCACAACCTGCATCCCTGGGGCGCATTCACGGTGAAGCCCTTCATGCCCACGGTATTCGGCGAAGGCAAGGTGGCGCAGTTCTCCACTTATTCCTATCCCTACTGGGGCTACGCCCTCCTGATGGTGGTGTTCGTGGCGCTGATGCTGGCCCTGCTCATCCGCCGCAAGCAGATGCGCGAAGGCGGCGCGGAATAATACGATGCTACGCACGCTTGCCCTCCTGGCACTGACCGCCGGCGGGCTGGCGGTTGCCGCCGCCACCTCAAAGGCGCCGCCCGGCATGGGCGCGCCGGCCTCCGCAGGCTGGGGTTCGTCGACGGAGCCCGCGCCGATGCCCACCGCGCCCAACGTGGCGCACCTGCCCTGGCTGCAACCCCTGATCGACCGGGCGCCGGCCGGTTCGACCCTGAAGCTGAACCCCGGCACCTATTCCGGTCCGGTCCTGGTCAACAAGCCGCTGGTCATCGACGGCGGCGGCCAAGTCACCATCGACGGCGGCGGCCAAGGCACGGTCTTCGTTCTGGAAGCCAACAGCTCGACGTTGCGCGGCCTGCACCTGAAGAACTCCGGCGCCTCGCACGACTCCGACGACGCCTGCCTGAACGTGCGCGGAGACCACAACACCATCGAATCGCTCGTCATCAGCGACTGCCTGTTCGGCATCGACCTGAAGCAGGCCAGCGAAAACCTCGTCCGCGGCAACAAGATCAGCTCCAAGCCGCTCAGCCTGGGCATGCGCGGCGACGGCCTGCGCCTGTGGTACAGCATGAACAACCGCATCGAGGACAACGAGGTCATCGACTCGCGCGACATGGTGGTCTGGTATTCCAACGGCAATGTCTTCAGCGGCAACCTCGGCCGCCGCAGCCGCTACTCCATCCATTTCATGTTCGCCAACGACAACGAGGTGGTCGGCAACCGCTTCTACGACAACGCCGTCGGCGTGTATCTGATGTACACAGAGCGGGTGCATGTGCGCAACAATGTCATCTCGCACGCTACCGGAGCCACCGGCATGGGCCTCGGCTTCAAGGAGTCTTCGGACTCGGTTATAGAGGGCAACGAGATCATCTATTGCGCGGTGGGCATCGGCTCCGATCTCTCGCCCTTCGAGCCGGACACGAAGATTCACTTCAGGAAAAACCGCATCGCCTACAACGGCATCGGCATCATGTTTACCAGCGAACTGGGCGGCAACATCGCAGCCGGCAACGTCTTCGAGGGCAACCTCACGCACGTGATGCAGGCGGGCCGCGGCGCTTCGAACCTGAACGAGTGGCGCGGCAATTACTGGGACGACTACCAGGGCTTCGACCGCAACGGCGACAATGTCGGCGACACGCCTTATGAGTTGTTTGCCTTCGCCGACCGCATCTGGATTGAAATACCGCCGGCGCGCTTTTTCAAGACCTCGCCGGCAATGGAGGCGCTGGATTTTCTCGAGCGACTGGCGCCCTTCTCTTCCCCCGACCTGATGCTGCGCGACGACTCGCCGCGCTTCAAGAAGCAAAGGAAAGCAAGCCATGAGCGAGGATGACAGGCCCGACGACGAACAACCCGCCAAGCCAGCCGGCAAGGTGAAGCCGCCGCCGCTCTCACGGTCAAAGCGGCAGGCCCTGCGGCGCAAGTTCCTGCGCACCGTGCTGCTGACCGGCGGCGTGCTCGGCGCAGGCCTCTCGGGCTTCCTGCCCCTGGTCTATGCGCGCAAGCCGCGCCTGCGCCCGCCCGGGGCGCTGGACGAAAAGGATTTTCTCGCCTCCTGCATCAAGTGCGGCCAGTGCGTGCAGGTCTGCCCCGTGCAGGCGATCCGCCTGGCCGACCTCGTCGACGGGGTTGGCGTCGGCGCGCCCTACATCGACGCCCGGGAGCAGGCCTGCGACTTCTCCTGCGACGCCGTGCAATGCGTCCTGGCCTGCCCGACCGGCTCGCTCACCTACAAAAAGCCTGCTTTCCTCGAGACGAGGCCGGGTGCGCAACTCGCCGCCAAACCGATCCTGCTTGCCAAGGAAGACGATCCCGAGCCGACGCTCAACTTCGGCGAACGCATGGGCGTGGCGCGTCTCACCCGGCCCGAAAGCTGCCTCGCCATCAAGGGCAAAGGCTTCAAGGGCCCGGCGCGCGGCCACACCTTCCGCGGCAAGATGCGCTACATGCGCGTCGACCGCTGGAAACCGATCCGGATCGCGGAATACCGCTACGAGGTGGAAGAGTGCGATCTGTGCGTGCGGGAGTGCCCGATCAAGGACGCCATCTCCATCGAAACGGTGTACGCGCCCGACGGCTCGCAGCGCAAGTCGCCGGTGGTGCATGAGCCCTGCGTCGGTTGCGGAGTGTGTGAAATGATCTGCCCGACCGAGCCGGGCAGCATCGAAATCATGCCCAGGGAGGTGTGGAGAACATGAACGCAATCCTCAGAAGGCGCTTCCTCGAGCAGATCATGGTGATGTTCGGCCGCGAGCCCAAAAAGCCCGAGGCGATCAGCGAGGAAGCGCAGCAGATCCATTTCGTCAAGCGCACCACCAACAAGGAAAAGCTGCAGGCCGCGGCGGCACATGCCGAAGCGCACATGAACACCTCGCACAAGTGGCGCAACCGGCGCTGGATCACGCTTGCGCTGATCAACCTGTTCTTCGTCGTCTCCTACCACTACGACATCCAGATCCTGGAAGGCGCGCTAACCGCCTCGCGCTTCATCGGCTTCCACCTGATCGACCTCAACTCGGCACTGCAGGTGATGCTGGCGCACCGGAACATCATCACCAACCTGCTGATCGGCACCGGCACCGTGCTCGTGCTGTGGATCCTCTTCGGCGGACGAACCTTCTGTTCCTGGGTCTGCCCCTACCATCTGCTCGCCGAGTGGGCGGAGAAGATCCACCTCTGGCTGGTCAGGGAAAAGCTGGTGATAGACCAGCCGGTCGACCGGCGCCTGCGCACCGTCTTCTGGATCGTCTTCGCCCTGCTTGCCTTTGCCACCGGCTACACGGTGTACGAGGCCATCTCGCCCACCGGCATCGTCTCGCGCGCACTGATCTATGGGCCGGGCCTGGCCCTGCTGTGGGTGCTCGCCCTGCTGGTGTTCGAGGTCTTCTTCTCGCGCCGGGCCTGGTGCCGCTATGCCTGCCCGATCGGCCTGACCTACGGCGTGGTCGGCATCTTCACGCCGCTGCGCATCAAGTACACGCTGGACGGCTGCTTCCACGAGGGCAACTGCCGCAAGGTGTGCCTGGTGCCGCATGTGCTCGACACCGTCATCAAGGGGCGCGCCGTGCATACGGAAGTGCCCATCGGGCCGGATTGCACGCGATGCGGCCTGTGCGTGGACGTTTGCCCGACCGGCTCGCTGACCTATGAGGTAAAAGGGCTTTCCAAGCTGATGTAAGCAGGGTGCCGCCCGTATAATCCGTCCTTCATGATTCGATTCGAGAACGTCGCAAAATCCTTCAAGCGCGCCCGCGTCCTCGACGGCATCAGCATCGAGATCGGCCTCGGCGAGCGGGTCGCCTTGATCGGCTCGAACGGCGCGGGCAAGACCACCCTCATCCGCTGCCTGCTGGGCGAATACACGCATGAGGGCAGCGTCGCCATCGGCGGCCGCTCGCCGCGCAATGAGCGCACCGCCGTGCTGGGCGACATCGGCTTCGTGCCGCAGCTGCCGCCGCCGCTGAAGATGCCGGTGGGCCAGCTGATCGGCTTCTCCGCCGCGCTGTGCGGCACCGATCCGCAGCGCATCCGCGACCTGTCGGGCCGCCTCGGCCTGGACGTGGCGCCGATCCTCTCCCGCCCCTTCGTCAAGCTGTCCGGCGGACAGAAGCAGAAAGTGCTCATCGCCATCGCGCTGGGGCGCGAGGCAAAAGTGCTGGTCTTGGACGAGCCTGCCGCCAACCTCGACCCCGAGGCGCGCAAGATCTTTTTCGAGCTCCTCGCCGAGCGCCAGCACGACACCACCATGCTGATCTCCAGCCATCGCCTCGACGAGGTGGCCACGCTGGTCAATCGCGTCGTCGAACTCGACATGGGTCGCGTGGTTCTCGACGATCGCGTCGCCGACGACGTCTCCCTTTCCGGCCTGCTCGACTGCCGCATCGAGGCGCGTCGCGCGGAGCCCGCCTTCGTCAAGGCGGTAAGTGCCTGGAATTTCCGCGATGCGGGCGCAGGCATGGTCTGGGAAGGCGAAGTCGCCGGACCGGACCGCCTGCGCTTCCTCGGCATGCTGTCGCGCTACGTCGCCGTGGTCAGCCACATTTCCATGCGCGAGCAGGGCGGCAGGGCGGATCGATGAGCCGTCGCCGCTTTCTCGCGCAGTTGGGTGCGGCGGGACTGGTCCTGAGTCCGCTCGCGGCCACGTTGAGCGCCTGCGGGAAAAAGGGCGACTGGCCGGAAGGCATGGCCGAGATCAAATGGGATCGCGATACCTGCGGGCGCTGCAGCATGGTGATCTCGGACCGCCGCTTCGCCGCGCAGATGCGCGGTGGCGCGAAGGACACCGTCTTCAAGTTCGACGACATCGGCTGTCTGGCGGTCTGGCAGCGCGACAAGGCGACCTCCCATCCCTGGATGGCCGACGCCGCGACGCGCATGTGGGTGGCCGATTCTTCCGGCATGGGCGAGCGCTGGCTCGACCCGCGCGCCGCGCAGTTCGTCGGCGGCAAGGCCTCGCCGATGGGCTACAACTTCGCCGCCGTCGCTGCCGCCGTGCCAGGGAGCCTGACTTTTGATGCAATGCGCGAGCACGTGCTGGCGAAAGGGAAATGATGGCCCGCTCCCCCCACCCCCCTCTCGCGAGGGGGAATCCGCAAGCTCGCTGCGCTCGGTTGTTACGGGGCGCTTCGTGGATGCGTGGGCGCGGATTGCGCCTCCGGCGCACGCCGTTCTGGCTTGGGGCGGCCCGGCGCCAGAACTGCCCATTGGATATTGACCCATGAAAGATCTCTGGCTCACCGCCAAGCTGGATATTGTCGAGTCGCTGCGCGCGCGCTGGTTCGCCATCTACAGCCTGGTCTTCGGCGGCCTGGTGGCGCTGCTTTTCATCTTCGGCCTGACCGAGTCGCGCGTGCTCGGCTTCATCGGCCTCTCAAGGCTGCTGGTCACCTACATCCAGCTGTGCATGGCGATCCTGCCGATCTTCGTGCTCATCACCACGGTGCGCTCGGTGGCGGGTGACCGCGAGGCGGGCGTGTTCGAGTACCTGCTGTCGCTGCCGGTCGGCCTGGCGGCCTGGTTCTGGGGCAAGATCCTCGGCCGCTACCTGGTCATCTTCCTGCCGGTGTTCGCCGCCATGGGCGGCGCGGTGCTGTGGGCCCTGGTGCGCGGCATCGAGGTGCCCTGGGGCATGTTCATCTATTACACGGCGCTGCTCGCCGTCATGGGCTGGTGCTTCCTCGGCATGGGCATGCTGGTTTCGGCGCTGGCACGCAGTACCGACGTCGCCCAGGGTGCGGCTTTCATGCTCTGGCTGACCCTGCTGCTCTTTCTCGATCTGATCCTGCTCGGTGTCATGATCCAGGGCCAGGTGCAGCCCGAAGTGGTGGTGGGCATCGCGCTGGCCAACCCGCTGCAGGTGTTCCGCACCGCGGCGCTGGCCCTGTTCGATCCGCAGCTCATCGTCCTCGGCCCCTCGGCCTACGTCATCCTCGACACCTTCGGCGTGGCCGGCTACAAGCTTTTCGCCTTGGCCTACCCAGCCGCCATCGGCGCGCTCTGTGCCGGCGCGGGCTACTTCTTCTTCCGTCGCGGCGACCTGCCCTGATGCGTTTGCTTGCCCTGCTCGCCTGCCTCGTCGCCGCGCCCGCCTGGGCGCAGGCTTCGGCCACGGCGCTGTTCGCCGCCACGCTGCACGACTTCGAGGACAAACCCTTCGCCTTCGAGCAGTTGCGCGGCAAGCCGCTCATCGTCAATTTCTGGGCGCGCTGGTGCGGCCCCTGCCGCAAGGAAATACCCGAACTCACCGCGGCCCACGACAAGTACGCGAAGAAAGGCCTGGTGGTCGTCGGCATCGCCCTCGACGACAAGATCGAGGCGACAAAGGATTTCGCCAAGGCCTACGAGATGCGCTATACGGGCCTCCTCGCCAAGGATGGCGGCATCGCCCTGATGCAGGCCAGCGGCAACCCGAAGGCTGTCGTGCCGTTCACGCTGCTCATCGACCGCAAGGGCAATGTCGTCGGCAGCAAGCTGGGCGCCATGACCCACGCCGAGATCGAGGCGGGCGCGCGTCAACTGCTGGGCAGCAGATGACGCCATGCCGCCACCCATTGAACCGACACTCGCGGCCTTCCCCAACCCCGTTCTGCGCTATGTCGCGGCGACGCGCCCGCCCTTCCTCAGCGTCACCTTCGCCGCCTGCCTGATCGGCCTGGCGACTGCCGCCCTCGACGGCGCGGCGCCGCGTCCGCTGGCGGCCTTCTTCACGGTGTTCTTCGCGCTGGTCGCCCATGCCGGCATCAACGTGCTGAACGACTACTACGACGCCCTCAACGGCACCGACGCCGCCAACACCGAGCGCCAGTTTCCCTTCACCGGCGGCAGCCGCTTCATCCAGAACGGCGTGCTCAGCCTGCGCGCCGCCGGCGTCTTCGGCTATGCCTTGCTCGCTGCGGTGGTCCCCGCCGGCCTGTGGCTGGCCTGGAGTTCGGCCAATGGGCTGATCCTTATCGGGCTTGCAGGGTTGTTCGTCGGCTGGGCCTATTCGGCGCCGCCGCTAAAGTTCATGAGCCGCGGCCTGGGCGAGGCGGCGGTGGCTTGCGGCTGGCTGATCGTCGTCGTCGGCGCCGACTACGTGCAGCGCGGCGCCTTCTCCGCCCTGCCCTTCATTGCCGGCCTGCCCTATGCCCTGCATGTCGTTAACGTGCTCTTCATCAACCAGTTCCCCGACTACCGCGCCGACGCCGCCACCGGCAAGCGCAACTGGGTCGTGCGGCTCGGGCCCCAGCGCGCGCGCTGGGTTTATCCGCTCATTTCAGCTTTCGCCTATGGCTGGCTGATCGGCGCGGTCGTACTCGGTGCGCTGCCCTGGCCGGTGCTGGCCGCACTGGCGGCACTCGCGCCGGCCCTTGCCGGAACGCGTCAACTGCTGGCGCATGCCGACCGGCCCGCCGAACTCGTGCCGGCCATCCGCGCCACCATCGGCGCCGCCATGCTGCACGGCATCCTGCTCGCCATCGGTCTGGGCGCAGCCGGCTTCTTCGGCCTGCACTGAAGCTGGCATGGCGTCCTACGTCATCGGCCACATCAGCATCAGGGATCCCGATAAGTGGGAGGCCTACCGCAGCCAGGTGCCGGCCACGCTGGCGCCCTGGCGCGCCGAAATTGTCTTCCGCGGCAGGCGCATGGCCGTGTTCAGCGGAGAACATCCTCATGCGGATACGGTGGTGCTGCGCTTCCCGGATGCGGCAAGCGCTCGCGCCTGGTTTGCCTCGCCGGCCTACCAGGCCCTGATTCCCCTGCGCGAACAGGCGGCGGATGTGGTGCTGGTCGCCTACGAAGCGTAGCAGGGGCTCGCACGGACGGACGAAAAAAGGCCGCAACCGATCCCCGCCGGTCGCGGCCTTGATCTGACGCGAAGGGACGTGCTTACTGCTTCGGCGCGACGTTGCCGACGAAAGTATTCTCAACTAACGGCTTGGCATCCACCTGCGGCACATGGCAGGTGTTGCACTGGTAGCGATCCATCGTCACCATCTTCTTCGTGCCATCCTTGCTGAACACCAGATGGGTGTCGCCCATCTTGGGCGCGTTCTTCTTGCGATAATTCTCCAGGCTGTGGCATTCCAGGCACTGGTTTTCGGCGACGGTGATCTCGTCGAAATTCGCGACCGCATGCGGTACCAGCGGCGGCTGCGTGCTGAACGTGCGCGCAATCGGCTTTTGCAGTCCTGGTTTTTTGCCCTCGTACTCTTTCGATGTTTCGGGCGCCTTGTCCGATGCGGCGACATCCGCACCGCGCAGGGTTGATACACCTCCATACTGGGCACAGCCGAACACCACTGCGACCAGCGTCGCTGCCACTGCTGCCTTGACGGTCCTATTCATGATCGTCTCCCTTCACGTCAAAAGTTGAAAAAATAGCCCTGTCACTTGCATGTCGCCGGCGTGATGGATTTGGCCGGCGACGAATGCCTTCCCGTCCTGTTGCCGAAACGCGAGCCGAAGGCGAATACATCCTTCGAGCAGACATCGATACAGCGTCCGCAGTTGGTGCAATTGGCGGCCAGGATTACCGGCCCTGCCCCATCGACCCCCTTGAGCGCGGGGCGTATCACCTGCGGCTCGGGGCAGACGACAAAGCAATCCAGGCAATCGTTGCAGGCGGCACGCTCGACTGCCACCGTGCGCAGCAGGCTGACTTTCCCGATGAGGCTGTAGAAGGCGCCCACCGGGCACAGATGCCCGCACCAGCCGTCCTTCATCACGAACAAATCGAAGAGGAATACCGCCAGGATGATCGCCCAGGCAGCGCCGATGCCGAAGATGATGCCGCGATGGAACATCGACACGGGATTGACCAGTTCCCACGCCAGCGTGCCGGTCGCCAGCGCCAGTATCAGCGTCATGGCGAGAATCCAGTAGCGCGTTTCGCGCGAGACATGCGCGCCGCCCTTGATGCCGAGGCGCTCGCGCAGCCATGCTGCAGCGTCGGTCACCATGTTCACCGGGCACACCCAGGAGCAGAACACGCGTCCGCCCACCAGGGCATAAAGAACCAGCACGATGAAGACGCCGACGATGGCCTTAGTTTCCGGCAAATGCCCGGTGAGCAGTGTCTGCAGGAGAATGTAAGGATCGGTCAGCGGCAGAAAATCCAGCGTATAGCTGAACGTCAGATTGCCCTTGACGATCCATACGCCGGCCAGCGGCCCGAGCAGGAACAGGGCGAGGATGCCCAACTGCGAAACCCGCCGCGCGAGCAGCCACTTGTGTGCGCCCAGCCAGCCTTTGGCAGCCACGGCCTCTGCGCCGACACTCATAGCTTGTCTCCCTGCGAAGCACGCGGCACCGCCGGCCGCATCCCCGGGGTAGCGGGCGGCGCTTCCCCGCCGGGGACGAATCCGCGTCCCGATTCGTAGCGCAGGCCTTCCGGCAGGTTGTACTGATGCTGTATATCCGGCGCCACCAGACTGCCTCCGGCCTTTTCCTTCTCCACCCAGCCGAGTCGATAGTGCTCGCCCGGCTCGCCCCTGGCGAGTTCCGTCGGGTACACCTTGATCGCCGCTACCGGCAAGGGACAACCCTTTTCACACTTGCCGCAGCCGGTGCAATGCTCGGAATGAACCACCGGGATGAACAGGGTGTGCTTGCCGGTGCGCGCGTTCACCCGGGATTCCAGGGAAATGGCCTTGTCGATCACCGGGCAGACGCGATGGCAGATGTCGCAGCGCAGACCGAGGAAGTTGAGGCAGTTCTCCTGGTCCACCAACACGGCCAGGCCCATTTTCGCCTTGTTGATGTCGGTGAGCTGGTGTTCCAGTGCACCGGTCGGGCAGGCCTTGACGCAGGGAATGTCGTCGCACATTTCGCAGGGCAGCTGCCGCGCGACGAAATACGGCGTCCCCGTCGCGACCGGCTGCTCCGGATTGGCGAGGCTCAGGATGTCGTAAGGGCAGTCGCGCACGCAGAGGCCGCAACGCACGCAGGCGCCGAGAAAATCCTTCTCCGCCAGTGCGCCGGGCGGGCGCAGCGCGAGCGGCGGCAATGCTTTCGCCTGCTTGGCGTAGAGACCGATGCCCAGTCCGAGCAAGCCCACCCCGCACGCCATGCGGGCCGAATCAAGCATGAACTGCCGTCGCGCCTGCGATGCGGGCGACGGCTTTCTCGGCTTGTCTGCGTCAGATTCGATCATGGCCATGGTGTTCAGGGCGGCCCGTCTGCCGGGCCGCCCGTCACGCTCCCTGATGCCTTAACCCGGTCAGGCCTTGACGATCTTGACGGCGCACTTCTTGAAGTCGGTCTCTTTCGAGATCGGGCAGGTGGCGTCGAGCGTCAGCTTGTTGACCAGGCGGTGCTCGTCGAAGAAGGGGATGAACACCACGCCTTCCGGCATCTTGTTGCGCCCCTTGGTTTCGACGCGAACCTGTATCTCGCCGCGGCGAGTGACCGCCTTGACGACATCGTGTCGCTTGAGGCCGCGCTTGTCCGCATCTTTCGGGTGCATGAACACCACGGCATCCGGGAACGATCGGTACAGTTCGGGGACGCGCCGCGTCATGGTGCCGGTGTGCCAATGCTCAAGCACGCGGCCAGTGCTGAGCCAAAGATCGTATTCGGCATCCGGCGGCTCCGCGGCGGGCTGATACGGCAGGGCGAAAATCACCGCCTTGCCATCCGGCTTGCCGTAGAACTTGATGCCTTCGCCGGCTTTGACGTAGGGGTCATAGCCTTCGCGGAAACGCCACAGCGTTTCCTTGCCGTTGACCACCGGCCAGCGCAAACCGCGCGCCTTGTGGTAGGCGTCGAAGTCGGCAAGATCGTGGTAGTGGCCGCGCGTGAAGGCCGCATACTCCTCGTAGAGGCCCTTCTGCACGTAGTAGCCGAAATGCTCGGTCTCGTCGTTGGTGTAGCCGGACCATGCGTGGGCATTGACCTTGGCGGCATCGCCTTTTGGAAACTTGTTCACCTTGCCGTTGGCGTACAGCACTTCGTACAGCGTCTTGCCCTTCAGCTCGGGCTTCTTGGCGAGCAGATCCGCGGGCCAGACCTCCTCTGTCTTGAAGCGCTTGGCGAACTCGAGGTACTGCCACAGGTCGGATTTGGACTCGCCCGGCGCCTGCACCTGCTGGCGCCAGAACTGGGTGCGCCGCTCGGCATTGCCGTAGGCGCCTTCCTTTTCCATCCACATGGCGCAGGGCAGGATCAGGTCTGCGGCCAGGGCCGACACCGTCGGGTAGGCATCCGAGACGACGACAAACGCCTTCGGGTTGCGCCACCCGGGGTAGATCTCGCCATTGACGTTGGGACCCGCCTGCATGTTGTTGGTGGTCGAGGTCCAGTAGAAACCGATCTTGCCGTCCTTGAGCATGCGGCTTTGCAGAACCGCGTGATAGCCCGGCTTGTCGGGAATCGTGCCGGCGGGGATGTTCCAGGCCGTCTCGCAAATCTCGCGGTGCTTCGGATTCATCACCACCATGTCGGCCGGCAGACGGTGGGCGAAGGTGCCGACTTCGCGCGCCGTGCCGCAGGCCGAGGGCTGGCCGGTCAGCGAGAAGGGGCCATTGCCCGGCTCGGAAATCTTGCCGACGAGCAGGTGCACGTTGTAGATCATGTTGTTCACCCAGGTGCCGCGGCTGTGCTGGTTGAAGCCCATGGTCCAGTAGGAGCAGACCTTGGTCTTCGGATCGGCATAGACCTTGGCCAGCGCCTCCAGTTTGTCCTTCGGCACGCCGGAGATCTGGTGCGCCTTGTCCAGCGTGTACTCGGAGACGAACTGCGCGAACTCCTCGAAGTTGATCGGCGACGCGTTGTTCGGATTGCCCTTCGGCTTGCCGTCCGCGCCGGGATAGCCGTTGTTGCCGGCCGCCTGTTCACGCGGATCATTGGGACGCAGGCCATAGCCGATGTCGGTCACGCCTTTGGCGAACTTGACATGCTTGGCGACGAAGTCCTTGTTGACCGCGCCGCTCTGGATGATGTGGTTGCAGATGTAGTTGAGGATCGCCAGGTCGCTTTGCGGCTTGAAGATCAGTTCGGCGTCCGCGCCCTCGGTGGAACGGTGCGAGAAGGTGGACAGCACCGATATCCTGGTGTGGGATGCAGTCTGGCGGCGGTTGGTGATGCGCGACCATAGAATTGGATGCATCTCCGCCATGTTAGCGCCCCAAAGCACGAATGCGTCGGCGTGCTCCATGTCGTCGTAGCAGCCCATCGGCTCGTCGATGCCGAAGGTGCGGATGAAGCCGGCCACGGCAGAGGCCATGCAGTGGCGTGCGTTGGGATCGATGTTGTTGGTGCGGAAACCGGCCTTCATCAGCTTGGCGGCGGCATAACCCTCCCACACCGTCCATTGGCCTGAACCGAACATGGCGACACCGGTCGGGCCCATGGTTTTCAGCGTCTCCTTGGCTTTCTGCTCCATGATGTCGAAGGCCTGGTTCCAGGAGATCGGCTGGAATTCCCCGTTCTTGTCGAACTTGCCGTCCTTCATGCGCAACAGCGGCTTGGTGAGGCGGTCCTGGCCGTACTGGATCTTGGCGAGGAAGTAGCCCTTGACGCAGTTGAGGCCCTTATTGACGGGCGCATCCGGATCGCCCTGAGTGGCGACGATGCGGCCGTCCTTGACCCCGACCAACACCCCGCAGCCCGTGCCGCAATAGCGGCAGGCGCCCTTGTCCCAGCGCACGCCATCGGCGCCTTGCGCCAGCGCCGCACCCGACATGGGCAGCGTGATTCCCGCAGCCGTCGCCGCAGCGGCGGCCGCATTGGCCTTGATAAATTCGCGTCGCGTCAGTTTCATTTGGAGCCTCCATTAAGTTCGGGCGTGACCTCGTGGCCAGCCTGGGCGGGTACTTCGATATCGGGATCGGATTCAAACTGGTGAAAGACCATCGCGACCGACATCACGCCATCCATCTGGTTGATGCGATCGAATGTGCTGGTGGTTTCGCCATCGGTTTCTGTTTCGATGGTGACGATAAGCCTGCCGTCCTCGCTCGCGGCCTGGATCTCCACGCCGGGGAGTTGCTCGAGACTGCCGCGTACCGACGGGAGCTTGGCCGGCTTGGCGTGCACGATGATGCTGGAGATGTTCATGATGCTTGCGGAAATGCTTGCCCCATGGGCTCGAAACCCATGCTAGTCCAACAGGTATTCCTCATGTATTGATAAATGTCAATTTTCCTGATGGATTAATAAATTCTAATTTCGCTTGTTGTTTTATCAAGCCTGTGAATTGGGCGCCTCCTTCCCGCCCCGGCTCTATCGTGGCGGGATCGTCCGCGTGTTACAGTTTTACCGACTGATTTTGTCAAGCATTCGTGCAATGAAACGTGCCCTGATCCTGCTGGCCCTCGCCTTATGCTTGCTTCCGGCCGCGCGCGCCGCCGCTGCGCCCAATATCGCGGCAGCGGCGGATCTGAAGTTCGCCCTGACGGAGGTCGCCGCGGCGTATGCGCATGCCGGCGGCGGGCAAGTCAGCCTCAGCTTCGGCTCCTCGGGCATTTTTCGCCGCCAGATTGCGCAAGGAGCGCCCTTCGATTTGTATCTCTCTGCCGACGAAGCCTATGTCGACGCCTTGATCGCCGAGGGTCGCATCGAGGGCCCGGGGGCACTCTATGCGATCGGCCGCATCGCGCTATTCATCCCGAACGGCTCGCAGGTCAAGGCGGACAACAGGCTGCGCGACCTGGCGGCGGCGGCACGCGACGGACGCCTGAAGCGCCTGGCAATCGCCAACCCGGAGCACGCGCCCTACGGCCGCGCCGCACGCGAAGCCCTGCAGCATGTCGGCGCCTGGGAGGCGGTGGCGGACAAGCTGGCGCTGGGCGAGAACGCCGCCCAGGCGGCGCGCTTCGGCATCAGCGGCTCGGTACAGGCGGCCATTCTGCCGCTGTCGCTGGTGCGCGCCGAAGAGTTCGCCGGCAAGGGCGCATCCGTCACCCTGCCGGAGTCGTGGCATGCGCCGCTCAGGCAACGCATGGCGCTCGTCAAGGGCGCCGGCGAAACGGCGCGGCGCTTTTACGCCTATATCCAGACGGCTGAAGCACGCGCGATTCTCGCCAAGCACGGATTTGTGCTGCCTGGCGCGGACAAGTAATCTCTCGCCATGGATTGGCCCGCCCTCGCCCTCTCGCTGCAACTCGCCTTGGCGACGACGCTGATCCTGCTGCCGCTGGCGGTACTGCTGGCAAGGCCGCTGGCCTGGCGCAGCTTCCCCGGCAAGAGCGTGGTCGAAGCCCTGGTGGCCCTGCCGCTGGTGCTGCCACCGACGGTGCTGGGCTTTTACCTGCTGGTCGCTTTCGGCGAGGCCACCGTCCTTGGCAGCCTGTATCAATCGCTCACCGGCCGCGCGCTCGTGTTCACCTTCGATGGCCTGCTGCTTGCCTCGATCATCTTCAATCTGCCCTTTGCGGTACAGCCTGTGCAGCGCGCCTTCGACGCCATCCCGCGCGAGGTGCGCGAAGCCGCCTGGTGCAGCGGCATGACGCGCCGGCAGGCACTGTGGAAAGTCGAGCTGCCGCTGGCCTGGCCGGGACTGCTCACGGCCATCGTGCTCACCTTCGCCCATACGCTGGGCGAATTCGGCGTAGTGCTGATGGTCGGCGGCAACATCGCCAACGAGACGCGCACCGTCGCCATTTCCATCTACGATCGCGTGCAGGCCTTCGACGACCATGGCGCCGCGATCATGTCGGCAACGCTGGTGGCCTTCTCCCTCGTCGCCATCACGGCGATCAACATGCTCGGCAAGCGGATTGGCCATCGTGGCTGAAGCTGCCGCAGGGCTGCATGCGCGCCTCAGCCAGCGCACGCCGATCCCGCTCGACGCGACCCTGTCCTGTGCGCCGGGCGAACTGCTGGCGCTGGTCGGGCCCTCCGGCAGCGGCAAGTCGACGCTGCTGCGCTGCATCGCCGGCCTGCACACGGCGGCAGACGGCGCCATCCGCTGCAACGGCAATACCTGGTTCGATGCCGCCGCCGCCATCAATCGGCCGGTGCAGGCGCGGCGCGTCGGCTTCGTCTTCCAGAGCTATGCCCTCTTCCCGCATCTCACGGCGCAGGAGAATGTCGTCGCCGCGCTCGGCCACCTGCCCGCCGACGGGCGCCTGGTGCGCGCGCATGAACTGCTCGCCCGTGTGCACCTCGACGGCCTGGAGCAGCGCAAGCCGGCGGCGCTCTCCGGCGGCCAGCAACAGCGCGTCGCTGTGGCGCGCGCCCTGGCGCGCGAACCCGCCGTGCTGCTGCTCGACGAGCCTTTCTCGGCGGTGGACCAGGTCACCCGGCGCAAGCTGCAGCAGGAACTGGCGCGTCTGCGTGCCGACCTCAACATCCCCATGCTGCTGGTGACGCACGATCTCGACGAAGCGCGCATGCTGGCCGACCGCATGACCATCCTGCACAAGGGCAACACCCTGCAGAGCGGCAACCCGGACAAGGTGATGACGCAACCCGACAACGCCGCCATCGCGCGCCTGGTCGGCCTGCAGAATCTCTTCGAGGGAACGCTGGTCAGCGAAGGGGGCGGCCTGCGTCTGGCCTGGCTCGGCCACCGCCTTGAAGTGGCGCGCATCGCGGGCGCGGCCGGCGATCGCGTCGCCTGGGTGATCCCGCCCGAAGGCGTGCTATTGCACCGGCGCGAGCGACCCTCGCGCGGCGAGGCGGAAAACCCCGTCGCCGGCACCGTGCAGGATTGCCTGCGCCTTGGCCCCTTCACGCAGATCCGCCTGCTGCCGGAAGGCGGCGGCGAACCGCTGGCCTTCTCCGTGCCCACCCATGTCGCCGAGCGCAACGGCATCGCCCCCGGCGCATTGGCGCGCGTCACCCTGCTCGCCTCGAGCATTCACCTCATGCCATGGGAGCCGCCGGCGGAAGCGCGAACGGGCTAGACGGATGCCTGCTGCCCAGATGTTGCGCAGGGTATCAGCCCGTGCGTTTGCCAAGGCTGAGTACGGCGACAGCCGCGAACATCCCCAGAAGCAGCCACTTGAACGTCGCGGCGACGCCGGCGGCCGGGAACAGCGCTGCGGCTGCCTGCGACGCCGCGGAGGACAGGTACAGATGCAGGACATTCTCGATGGCGTCCGCCAGCGCGGCAAGCGGCAGCGCCCAGGTGAGCAGTCGCTTGCGTCCGGACGGACAACTGCTGAAAACCCGGGCCCTTCTGGCGAAGGTGTAGCCGAAAGCGCCATAGCAAACCAGCAGGGCGTAATCCGCCACGAAATGCGCCCTGAAGCGGGCAACGCCCTCGGCCTGCCAGCCATGCAGAACGGCAAGGAATGCGGATTCGCTGAAGGTGAATTGCAGGCTGATGACGTTCGGCTTGAGCGGCTGCAAATAGAGGGCAATGCCCGCGAAAAGGGCAGCAGCGATGAGACCGAGGAGCCAGACGATGCGCACAGCGCGTACTAGAGCGGGTTAAAGGGTGCTCAAGCCATGTGCCGCGCCGTATCCTGGAGGCTGACTTTCGCCGGGAAACGACCGGGATCCTCGGGGCAACTTTGCAAACCTGAGGCAGCGGAAAATCAAAACTGCTCCTCCTCGCGCAGGTAGCGCCACTTGCCGCCCGGCAGATCGCCGAGCTTGACGCTGCCGATGCGCACGCGCTTCAAGCCCGTCACCTTGAGGCCGACCAGTTCGCACATGCGGCGGATCTGGCGCTTCTTGCCTTCGCGCAGGACGAAGCGCAGCTGGTCCTCGTTCTGCCAGCTTACCTTGGCCGGCTTGAGCGCCTGGCCATCGAGCGAGAGGCCGTGGTTGAGCAGAGCCAGCTGCTTTGCGTCCAGCTTGCCCTCGACGCGCACGAGGTATTCCTTCTCGATGCGCGAGTCCTCGCCGATGAGCAGCTTGGCGATGCGACCGTCCTGGGTCAGCACCAGCAGCCCTGTCGAGTCGATGTCGAGGCGCCCCGCCGGGGCGAGGCCCTTGAGGTGCGCCGGATTGAAGCGCTGCGGCGACTTGTCGCCGGGGTGGTGCGCGGCGGCGGTGACCAGGGTCACCGCGGGCTTGTAGCCCTGCTCGGCCTGGCCGGAGACGTAGCCGACCGGCTTGTTGAGCAGGATCGTGACGCGCGACAGCTGGCTCGACTGCGCCTCGCGGCTGAGCGTGATCTTCTGCGTCGGCAGCGCGCGGCTGCCCAGCTCGGTGACGCGCACGCCGTCGACGAACACCCAGCCGCGCTCGATGTAGGCGTCGGCCTCGCGCCGCGAGCACAGTCCTTGCTCTGACATCAGCTTGGAGATGCGGACCCTGCCGTCTTCGTTCACTTTGTCCCTCACCCTAACCCTCTCCCCGCGTGCGGGGAGAGGGGACAACGGTTGCCTCTCCCACCGTACGGGGAGAGGGGATCCGCGTTATATCCGCCGAACCGGCGCGCTTTTCCAGCTCGCGCCGCAGGATGCGGTAGGTGTCGAGGTCGAAGCGTGCCTCGCATCGCGCGGCGGCAATTTCATGCAGCTCGGCTTCGCTCTTCGCCGTGCCGAGATAACACCAGGATTCGAACAGGTGCCACTCGCAGCGCTCGCTGCCTGCGTCGCGCTCGCGGATGGCAATGCGCCCGGCAAAGGGCCAGGCGCGCAGCTTGAGCACGGCCAGCGCGGTCTTCAGCCGCAGGTCGTGGCGCTGCGGGCTTTCCTTGCCCACGCAAACGCCCTTGCAGCGCTTGATCTGGTGGTTGAAGCAGGGGCCCTTGCCCTGCTCCAGGCCGAGGCGCTTGAGGCAGAGGCCATGCTCGGCGGCGAGCTCGCGCAGGGTGTTGTGGGCCTCGCGCTTGGACTTGAACTGGCCGTAGAGTTCGTCGAGATCGTCCGCCGCGGCGCCGGCCAGCGGCACCAGTTCGACGGCGCGATCTTGGGTAAATTCGCCGCCGTCCTCCTTCAGGTGCAGGGCGCACAGCTCGTCGTTGCGCCGCAGGCGGCGGTTGTGGATGGGGGACTTCTCCTTGATGAGGCGCGCCTCCAGCAGCAGGGCGCCGAGTTCGCCGGCCGTCTCGACCCACTCGACGCGCCTAACCTCCTGCGCGATGCGCATGGCACGCCCGCCGCCGTGATCGGCGGCGAAATGCGATTGCACGCGCGCGCGCATGCTGACGCCCTTGCCGATGTACAGCGGCAATTCATTTTCGCCGTAGAAGAGGTACACGCCCGGCCCCTCCGGCACCATGTCGAGCGCGCTGCGCTCCAGCCCGGAGGGCAGGCTGGGCGTCTTCATGGCTTTCTTCAACGCAGCCTGGATCGCCTCGGCCGGCTTCTCGGCGTAGGCCAGTTGCACGAAATCCCACAAGACACGTGCGTCGCCGAGGGCGCGATGGCGCGCATCGCAGGCGAGGTTGTGGCGGGCGATGAGCGCATCGAGGCCATGGCGGTGGTGCTCGGGATAGAGCGCGCGCGAGAGCTTGACGGTACACAGCACGCGCGGCTGGAACTCGCGTCCCAGGCGCTTGAACTCGTTTTTCAGGAAACCGTAATCGAAGCGCGCATTGTGGGCGACGAAGAGGCTGCCCTCGATGCGCGCGAACACCTCGTCGGCGAGATCGGCGAAGCGCGGCGCGCCGCGCACCATCTCGTTGCTGATGCCGGTGAAGCCCTGGATCATCGGCGGAATGGATTCGCCCGGGTCGACCAGCGCGGACCACTCGTACTCGATCTGTCCGCCGCTCACCTTGACGATGCCGACCTCGATGACGCGGTCGAGGGCCGGATTGGCGCCGGTGGTCTCGAGATCGACGAAAACGATGGAGGGGGCGAGCAAGTTGTTGCGGCGGCAATAGTCAGCCGCCGTGGCACGGCGGCTGACTTTCCCTTATCTGTAGACGTAGGCCTTCTGCGGCACCTTCGATTCCTTGAAACGCTGCTGATCGTCGGGCGTCTGCGGCGCCTTGTCCCACCACAGGGCGCGGCCTTTCTGCTGCTCCGCGATCTCCTCAGGGTGCTGCGCCATCCATTGGCGCATGAACTGGGTGTGCTCGGATTCGTACTGGGCCATGTCGATGCCTATAGGTGCTTCGGAAGGGCGGATTCTACTCCCGCACGCGGGAGATGCGAACCACTTCGGGGATGTGCCGCAGGATGCGCATGATCCTCGCGAGATGCACGCGGTCGGTCACCTGCAGGATGAAGTCGATCGCCGTGCAGGCATCGCGCTCCTCGTCCATGTTTACGTTGAGGATGTTGGAGCCGGCCTCGGCGATGCCGCCGGCAACCTTGGCCAGCACGCCCGGCGCATTCTGCGCGACGACGCGAATGCGCGTATCGAAGGTGCGGCCGCTCTCCGGCGCCCATTCCACGTCCAGCCACTTGTCCGCTTCCTGCACGCGCGACTTGATGATGCCCGGACAGTCGAAGACGTGCACGATGAGCCCCTGGCCCTTCTTGATCGAGCCGACGACCGGGTCGCCCGGGATGGGCTGGCAGCAGCGGGCCAGCTGCACCGCCATGCCCTCGGTGCCGCGGATCGGCACCGGTCCGGCTGCGCGCACCTCGGCCTGCTGAGCCTCGCCGTGCAGCATCAAGCGGCGCGCCACCACCGGCGCCAGGCGCTTGCCCAGGCCGATGTCGGTCAGCACTTCCTCCTTCACCTTGGCGCCGGATTCGCGCAGCACCTTCTCCCAGGTCGCCTCCTTGATCGTTTCCAGCCCGGCGTTCAGGTCGGCAAGTGCCTTGGCCAGGAGGCGTTCGCCGAGCCGCGCCGACTCGGCCTGCTGCACGGTCTTGAGGAAATGCCGGATCTGCGAGCGCGCCTTGCCGGTCTTGACGTAGGACAGCCAGGCAGGATTCGGGTTGGCGTGCGAGGCGGTGATGACCTCGACCTGGTCGCCGTTGCGCAACTCGGTGCGCAGCGGCATCAGCTCGTGGTTGATGCGGCAGGCGACGCAGCGGTTGCCGATGTCGGTGTGCACGGCATAGGCGAAATCCACCGCCGTCGAGCCGCGCGGCAGGGGCAGGATCTTGCCCATCGGCGTGAACACGTAGACCTCGCCGGGGAAGAGGTCGATCTTGAGGTGCTCGAGGAATTCCGCCGAGTCGCCCGAGGTCGACTGCAGCTCGAGCAGCGACTGCAGCCATTTGTGCGTGCGCTGCTGCAGCTCGGAGAGGCTCTTGTCGTCCTTGTAGAGCCAGTGCGAGGCGACGCCCGATTCGGCGACGTGGTGCATCTCGGTGGTGCGGATCTGCACCTCCACCGGCGTGCCGTAAGGGCCGATCAGCGTGGTATGCAGGGACTGGTAGCCGTTGCCCTTGGGAATGGCGATGTAGTCCTTGAACTTGCCCGGCACCGGCTTGTAGAGGCCGTGCAGGGTGCCCAGCACCAGGTAGCAGGTCGGCACGTCCTTGACGATGACGCGGAAGCCGTAGATGTCGAGGACCTGTGAAAAGGAGAGCGACTTGCCGCGCATCTTGCGGTAGATGCCGAACAGGTGCTTCTCCCGGCCCATCACCTCGGCCTCGATCTTCGCCTCGGCCATGCGCTCCTTGATCGCCTGCTGGATCTTGCCCACCACCTCGCGCCGGTTGCCGCGCGCCGCCTTGACGGCCTTGGCCAGCACGTTGAAGCGCAGCGGCCAGACGTGGCGGAAAGCCAGCTCCTGCATCTCGCGGTAGAGGTTGTTGAGGCCCAGCCGGTTGGCGATCGGCGCGTAGATCTCCAGCGTCTCGCGCGCGATGCGGCGGCGCTTGTCGGGCCGCAGGGTGTCGAGCGTGCGCATGTTGTGCAGCCGGTCGGCCAGCTTGATGAGGATCACGCGCACGTCGCGCGCCATGGCCAGCAGCATCTTGCGGAAGTTCTCGGCCTGGGCGTCCTCGATGGACTGGAACTCGATCTTGTCCAGCTTGGAGACGCCGTCGACCAGCTCGGCCGTGACCTTGCCGAACTTCTCGCCGATCTCCTTGTTGGTGATTTCCGTGTCTTCGGTGACGTCGTGCAGCAGCGCGGCCATGAGCGCCTGTGCGTCGAGATGCCAGCCGGTGAGGATGCCGGCAACGGCGAGCGGATGGGAGAAGTAGGGGTCGCCGCTGATGCGGAACTGCCCCTTGTGCGCCTCCGCCGAAAAGAGGAAGGCGGCGGCGACGCGCTCGATGTCCTCGGGCTTGAGGTAGGTGCCGAGCAGTTCCCTCAGCTTTTCCAGCTGTAGGCGCCGCTCTGACTCGTAGGCTTCAGCTGTTTGCGGGCCACGGGATGGCGCGGAGACTTGCATATCCGGTCACCATCCCCTCCCGCGCGGCGGCGGCGGCTCAGGCCTGCCCGCGGTTGAGCATTTCCAGGCCGACCTTGCCCTCGGCGATTTCGCGCAACGCAACTACGGTCGGTTTGTCCTTCTCGCCCTCGGTCATGGGCGAGGCGCCCAGGGTGATCTGGCGGGCGCGATAGGTGGCGGCCAGGGTGAGCTGGAAACGGTTGGGGATTCTTTTCAGACAGTCTTCGATGGTAATGCGGGCCATGATTTTCCTAGGTGTCCTGTTCGATGAATGAGAAAAGCGCGCGGTGGCGGGCCAGTTGCGAGTTGTAGCGCAGCCGCACCGAGCGCACTACAGTCTGGAGGTCTTCGATCGCCTCCGGCAATTTGTTGTTAATAATAACATATTCGAACTCCCCGACATGGCGCATCTCGGTCAGCGCGGCGGCCACGCGGCGGGCGATGATGTCTGCGCTGTCCTGGCCGCGGCCCTGCAGGCGCCGCTCGAGTTCCTCGACCGAGGGCGGCAGGACGAAGATGCCGATGCAGCCCGGGAACAGCCTGCGCACCTGCTGTGCGCCCTGCCAGTCGATCTCCAGCAGGATGTCCTGCCCGGCCGCCATACGCTCCTCGATCCAGACGCGCGAGGTGCCGTAATGATTGCCATGCACCTCGGCGCTTTCGAGGAACTCGCCCCGCTCGCGCATGGCGAGGAAGGCCGGCACATCGATGAAATGGTATTCGCGGCCGTTCACCTCCCCCTGCCGCGGCGCGCGCGTGGTGTAGGAAACGGACAGCTGGATGCCGCTGTCGCGCTCAAGCAGCATCTTCACCAGCGTGGTCTTGCCGGCGCCGGAGGGGGCTGCAACGATGAAAAGGTTTCCCGTCATATGTATGAGGAGCGAGGCGAGAGGGGTGAGGGGTACAACCGGCGCCGCCTCATCTCCTCACCCTCACTCCTTTCTCCTCACTCGATATTTTGCACCTGCTCCCGCATCTGCTCGATGAGCAGCTTCATGTCCACGGCGATGGCAGTGATTTCGCTGGAGACTGATTTCGACGCCAGCGTGTTGGCTTCACGGTTCAGTTCCTGCATGAGGAAGTCCAGCCGCTTGCCGATGGCGCCGCCCTTGCCGACGACGCGCGCCACCTCGTCGAGGTGGGCGACGAGGCGGTTCAGCTCCTCGGCCACGTCGACGCGCGTGGCGAACAGGCCCATTTCCTGGCGGATGCGCTCCTCGTCCAGGCTGGCCGCAGCCTCCCGCAGGCGGGCCGCCATGCGCTCCTGGTAGTCGGCCAGGGCCTGCGGCAGCTTGGGTCCGGCCTCGGCCACCAGGGCGCGCAAGCGCTCGACGCGCTCGAGGATCATCCCCCCCAGCTTTTCGCCCTCGCGCGCGCGCGTGGCGAGCAGTTCGTCGAGCGCGGCCTTCGCCAGCGCGGCGCATTCGGCCTGCAGGGTGTCCGCCCCGGTCTGGTCGTCGCCCAGCATGCCCGGCCAGCGCAGCACATCGCCGACGCTGAGCGCGGCCGCATCGGGCAGCTCGCCGCGCACCTCCCGCTGCAGCGTCGCCAATTGCTGCAGCAGGGCGCGGTTGAGGCTCGCCTCGCGCGGCGCCGTCGCCGAGGGCAGCAGGTTGAGGCGGCAATCGACCTTGCCGCGGTTGAGGCGGCCGGAAATCATTTCCCGCAAGGCGGGCTCGACGACGCGGACCTCCTCGACGATGCGGAACGTCATGTCGAGATAGCGGGAATTGACCGTGCGCAGCTCAAGGTGAAGGATGCCGCGCCCAATATCGCGCATTTGCACGGCATATCCAGTCATACTGTAGATCATGGGTGTGTTCTCGATCCGCAGCTTTACAGCGCGGCGATAAATAAAGACAATCCTGATCTTACCTTAACCCGAACGCCTGCCGGCAGCACCCGGCCAATCGCCTCACCTCGCCGATGCCACCCCAAGCCAACGTTCCGCTGCCGCCGGGATACCAGCTCGATGAATACCGCATCGAGCGCCAGCTCTCGCTGGGAGGCTTCTCGATCGTCTATCTGGCCTTCGATCAGGAAGACACGCCGGTCGCCATCAAGGAATACCTGCCCAATTCGCTGGCGCTGCGCTCGCAGGGTGACGCCCTGCCTTCGATCGCGGAAGAGAACGTGGCCACCTTCCGCTACGGCATGAAGTGCTTTTTCGAGGAAGGCCGCGCCCTGGCCAAGATATCCCACCCCAACGTGGTCAGGGTGCAGAACTTCTTCCGCGCCAACGAAACGGTCTACATGGTGATGCACTACGAGCGCGGGCGCACCCTGCAGGAACACATCCAGAAGCACAAGGGCGAGATCCGCGAAAGCTTCATCCGCGCCATTTTCGCGCGCCTGCTCAACGGCCTGCGCGAGGTGCACACGCACAAGCTGCTGCATCTCGACATCAAGCCCTCCAACATCTATCTGCGCAACGACGGCACGCCGGTGCTGATCGATTTCGGCGCCGCGCGCCAGACGCTCTCCCTCGACACGCCGCTGCTCAAGCCGATGTACACGCCCGGCTTCGCCGCGCCCGAGCAGTACAACAACACCCGGCGCGAGCTGCTCGGGCCGTGGACGGACATCTACTCGGTCGGCGCCAGCATGTACGCCTGCATGGCGGCGGCGGCGCCCCAGGCGGCCGACCAGCGTCTCGAGCGCGACCAGCTGGCGACGGCCGCCAAGCGCTGGCCGGACAAGTATTCGAAACAGCTGCTGAATACCGTGGATTGGTGCATGCGGCTCAATTACCTCGAGCGCCCGCAAAGCGTGTTCGCCCTGCAGAAGGCGCTCGCCGACAAGGAACGCAGCGTGCCCCGCCCCACCTTTCTCGGCGGCCTGCGCAAACGCGTACGTGACCTGATCAAATGAAAACGACCCACCCCCCAACCCCCGCCCCAAGGGCAGGGGTGACAACGGTTCGCAGGCTACGCCTGCTCCATGTCGCTGACTTGCCGCCTCCTTGGGGGCCGCGCGAGAGCGTAGCGCCTCGGAACGTGCGCAGCGGAGCGCGGCAACAATTCGGCTTCACTGTGCAGCTGCGCAGGCACGGGCGTTACGCCGAATTCCCGGCGGAGGCGGCATGAAATTCACCATCTACCAGGAAAGTCGTCCCGGCAAGCGTCCCACCAACGAGGACCGCATCGCCTACAGCTATTCGCGCGAAACGCTGCTGATGGTCGTCGCCGACGGCATGGGCGGTCACCTGCACGGCGAAGTGGCGGCGCAGATTGCCGTGCAATACATCACCGAGGCCTTCCAGCGCGAGGCCCATCCGGCGCTGAAGGATCCCTTCCTCTTCCTCTCCGGCGCGCTCGGCAACGCCCACCACGCCATCCTCGACTATGCCGCGGACCGCTTCCTGCCGGAGGCGCCGCGCACCACCTGCGTCGCCTGCATCGTGCAGGACTCCATCGCCTACTGGGCGCACGCCGGCGATTCGCGCCTGTATGCCATCCGCGGCGGGCGCATCCTGGGGGTGACGCGCGATCATTCGCGCGTGCAGCGCATGGTCGAGGACGGCCTCATCACAGCTGAGGCGGCCGTGCATCATCCGGCGCGCAACCGCATCTTCAGCTGCCTCGGCGGCACCACAGCGCCGCAGATCGACTTCTCCAAGAAGACGCCCCTGATGACTGGCGATGTCATCCTGCTGTGCACCGATGGCGTATGGGGGCCGCTGCCGAAGGACGTGATTCCCCGCGCCATGAGCACCGGCAATGTCCTGCAGGCCACCCCGGCGCTGCTGAACCAGGCCGAGGCCCGCGGCGGCGAGAACGCCGACAACCTGTCCATGATCGCCATCCGCTGGGAAGACAGCTATGCAGAGGATACCCTCGGCAGCGTGTCGACCAAGACCATGCCGATCGATTCCTTCACGACGCAGATGGAGGCCTTCGCCAAGGCGCGCAAGGGCACGCAGCCCGTGCCCAACCTGTCGGACGAGGACATCGAGCGTGCCATCCAGGAAATCAACGCGGCCATTCGCAAGTTTTCGAAGTGAGGAGTAGAGCGTGAAGAGCGAGGAAAAAGCGCGGCCGAGCGGCCGCAAGGCAGACGAATTGCGCCGCGTGACGATCACGCGCAACTTCACGCGGCATGCCGAAGGGTCCGTGCTCGTCGAGTTCGGCGACACCAAAGTGCTGTGCACCGCCAGCGTCGAGACGGGCGTGCCGGGCTTCCTGCGCGGACTGGGCCAGGGCTGGCTCACCGCCGAGTACGGCATGCTGCCGCGCTCCACCCACACGCGCACCGCGCGCGAGGCGGCGAAGGGCAAGCAGAGCGGGCGCACGTTGGAAATCCAGCGCCTGATCGGTCGCAGCCTGCGCGCCGTCACCGATCTCGAGGCGCTCGGCGAACGCACCGTGCAGATCGACTGCGACGTGCTGCAGGCCGACGGCGGCACGCGCACCGCCGCCATCACCGGTGCCTGCGTCGCCGCCCACGACGCCTTCTCCAGGCTGGTCGCCGCGGACGCCATCCCGCGCCATCCGCTGCGCGAGCTGGTCGCGGCGATTTCCGTCGGCATCTACGACGGCACGCCGGTGCTCGACCTCGACTATCCCGAGGATTCCGCCTGCGACACCGACATGAACGTGGTGATGACCGCCTCGGGCGGCATGATCGAGGTGCAGGGCACGGCGGAAGGCGTCCCCTTCACGCGGAACGAACTGGATCTCCTGCTCGGCCTCGCGGAACGCGGCATCGCGCAGCTCGTCGCGGCGCAAAAGGCAGCATTGGAAGAACCATGAACCACAGAGACACAGAGACACAGAGAAAAACAAAGAGCGACAGGAGTATCTCTGTGCCTCTGTGTCTCTGTGGTTAAGGGTTCTCTATGTTTACCAAACTCGTCCTCGCCTCCAACAACCCCGGCAAGCTGCGCGAGTTCGCCGCGCTGTTCGCGCCCTTCAGCATCGAGGTCGTGCCGCAATCGGCCTTCGACATGCCGGAGGCGGAGGAGCCGCACTGCACCTTCATCGAGAACGCACTGGCCAAGGCGCGCCATGCCGCGCGGCTGTCCGGCCTGCCGGCCCTGTCCGACGACTCCGGCCTGTGCGTGCCGGCGCTGGGCGGCGAGCCCGGCGTGCACTCCGCCTACTATGCCGGCAAGGAGGGCGATCGCGACACGCGCGACTCGCGCAACAACGCCAAGCTGCTTGCGGAGCTCGCCAGGCACAGCGACCGTCGTGCCCACTATGTCTGCGTGCTGGTGTTGGTGCGCCACGCCGAGGATCCGCAGCCGATCATCGCCGAGGGCGAGTGGCACGGCGAAATCCTGACGGCGCCTCGCGGCTGCGGCGGTTTCGGCTACGACCCGCTGTTCCTCGTGCCTTCGGAGAACTGTTCATCCGCGGAACTGACGGCGGAAGCGAAGAACGGCATCAGCCACCGCGCGCGCGCCTTCGCCAAGCTCGCCGAGCGCCTGCGCGCGGGGATTTGAACGCCTTCATGACGCAACGCGTCATCCCGATTGTTTCCGCAGGCCGCGGCGCCGCATCGGCCGGCCTGACTACCCTGCCGCCCCTCTCGCTTTATGTGCATTTCCCCTGGTGCGTGCGCAAGTGTCCCTACTGCGATTTCAACTCGCATGAGGCGCGCAACGGCATTCCCGAGGCGGCCTATCTCGCCGCCCTGATCGCCGACCTGGAACACGCTCTCCCGCTGATATGGGGCCGCCCCGTCGTCAGCATGTTCATCGGCGGCGGCACGCCCAGCCTGCTCGCGCCGGAATCGGTCGATGCGCTGCTGTCCGCCGTGCGCTCGAGGCTGACTTTGCTGCCCGACGCCGAAATCACGCTGGAGGCCAACCCCGGTACGGCGGAGGCGGACCGCTTCACCGGCTATCGCGCTGCCGGCGTGAACCGGCTCTCGGTCGGCGTGCAGAGTTTCAACCCGCGCCATCTCGCCGCGCTCGGCCGCATCCACGACGCCGACGAGGCGCGCCGTGCGGTAGAACTTGCGCTGCAGTGCTTCGACAACGTCAACCTCGACATGATGTACGCCCTGCCCGGGCAAACGCTGGAAGAGGCGCGCGCCGACATCGAGGCCGCAGCCGCTTTCGGCACGCCGCATCTCTCGGCCTACCACCTGACGCTGGAGCCGAACACCGCCTTCCACCGCGCCCCGCCGCCGCTGCCGGATGCCGATCTCGCTGCGCAGATGCAGGATGTAGCGGAGGAGACGCTGGCCGCGCGCGGCTACGAGCACTACGAAGTGTCCGCCTTCGCCCGCCGCGGGAAGCAATGCCGCCACAACCTGAACTACTGGCTGTTCGGCGACTATCTCGGCATCGGCGCTGGCGCGCACGGCAAGCTGTCATCTCCCGAGCGGGTGCTGCGGCAGATGCGGCACAAGCTTCCGCAAGCTTATTTGCAGGCGGTGGCGCGCGGCGATGGGGTGCAGGAAGCGCACGAGGTCGGCGTCGGGGATTTGCCTTTCGAATTCATGATGAACGCCCTGCGCCTCACGCAAGGCTTCCCGGTGCGCCTCTTCGCCGAGCGGACGGGACTGACTTTGGGGACGATCCGCCCGCAGCTGGACGAAGCGGTGTCGAAAGGGCTGCTGGACGTGACGGCCGAGCGCATCGCGCCGACGGAGCGCGGGCAGCGTTTCCTCAACGACCTGCTGCAACTGTTCCTGCGGGATTGATCAGCCCTGGAGCAGGGCTTCGGTGCGCTGGATCCAGCTCTCGACGAACGCGCGGGCAGTCGCGTCCGCCTCGAGTTCCGTCCAGCGGCGCCTCACCTCGTTCAGGATGTCGCTCACCTGCCAGCGCGACTCGCGCGCCATGAGCTGCATTTCGGCGAGAGCGAGGGCGTCCTCCTCGACACCGGCAGTGAGCGACGCCAATTCGTCAGGATGGAAGCCGGTTTCCAGCAGGGCGCGCTCCAGACCGGAAATGCGCTGGTCCACAAAGGCCACCAGCGGCGACTCGGCGATCTTCGGCGTATCCACCGCACACCCCTGGTAGGCTCCGTGCCAGTTGCGAAAGACTTCGGCCAACTGGTCGAGCTGGGCCACCACCGCCTCGGCCGAGACCTCGCCCTGGCTGTCCAGCCCCTCGGGTTCGCCGCCATGCAGCAGGCCGATCATGTGATCGACCAGTTCGAGGTTGAACTTGCGCCGGTTCATCTTCAGCATCACCGACAGGCGCGAGGCGCCGTGCGTGCGCCAACTCTTCCCGAACAGCGTGGTCACGGCCTCGGCCAGCATGAGGATCTGGCCGATCGGGCCGATTTCCTCGCCCTTCAGTCCGCGCGGATAGCCGCTGCCGTCCAGGCGCTCGTGATGCTCGAACACCGCCGTACTGATCTCCGGATGAAATTGCGGATACTCCTGCAGGATGAGATACGCCGTCATCGGATGGGCGTAGACATGGCGCAGCTCGAGCGCACCGAGGCGGCGGCCCGCCCGCAGCAACTCCGGGTCGATGTGCAGTTCGCCGATGTCGTGAAACATGCCCGCCGCCGCAACAGTCGCCAGATCCCGGTCGGAAAAACGGTTCTTGATCGCCAGAAAGAGCGCGATCAGGGTCGTCTGCACGCAGTGCTCGTATATGCCCGGCCGCTGCTCGCGCGCCACCGTCAGCTTGAAGGCCAGCGGCGCATTCAGCGGCATGGCGTAAAAGGCATTGAGCAGCCGCTCGGTGCCGGGCAGGGCGGAACGGATGAGCTGGAAACGCGGCTCGGCTTCGAGGATCTCGCGGGCGCGATCGCGCAGGCTGGCTTGCGTGACGCCGTTGGCGGCGGTCAGGCACTGGTCGATCGGCGGCAGCAACTTGTGCTGCACCAGCCGTTCGCGAAAGGCAGAATTGATGCGCGCGCCCTTCTCCACCAGCTTGATGCCGTTGCGGGTAAACACTGCCTGGCTGGTGACGACCTCGTGCGTGTCGCCCAGCGCCGTGACGCTGTTGATGTAATGCTCGTCGTAGCGTTCCATCCGATCTATGCGCAAAGCGCCACAAAGCTCCCCTCTCCAGCACGCGGGAGAGGGGTTGGGGGAGAGGGTACGAAGGCCGGACTCATGGCGCTCGCCTGCGAAAAACAACGTCCCAGACGCCGTGTCCCAATTTCAGACCCCGCGTTTCGAATTTGGTTTGCGGTCGATACGCCGGTCGCGGCGCAAAGCCCTCCGCGGTGTTCTCCAATTGCGGCGCGGCGCCTAGCACGGCCAGCATCTGCTCGGCGTATTCCTGCCAGTCGGTGGCCAGATGCAGATAGCCGCCGGGCTTGAGCCGACTCGCCAGCAACGCGACAAAGTCAGCCTGCACGAGACGGCGCTTGTGGTGGCGCTTCTTCGGCCAGGGGTCGGGGAAGAAGATGTGCGCACCGTCGAGCGAAGCCGGCGCGATCATGTCGCGCAGCACCTCGGCCGCATCGTGCTGGACGATGCGCAGGTTGGTCAGCCCGCCCGCGTCGATCAGCTTGAGCAGGCTACCGACACCGGGCGTATGGACTTCGACGCCAAGGTAGTCGATCTCAGGGTGCGCCGCAGCAATTGTCGCGGTCGTCTCGCCCATGCCGAAGCCTATTTCCAGGATTTTCGGTCCCGACCTGCAAAATATTTTTTCCAGATCAATAGGTTGCGCAGAATAGGCAATCCCATAACGGGGCAGCAGCTGGTCATGCGCGCGCGCCTGGGCAATCGAGACGCGGCCCTGGCGCAAGACGTAACTGCGAATCGGGCGCTTTGGATTGGCTTCTGGGTTCATGAAAGCGTGGGTTTGCGGGAATTCGGCTTTTTCCCTAAAGAAACAAGCCGGGGGGCCGTATAACTAAGGTATCGCAGTCTAGCGACAGTGCCCTCCACAGTAAAGGCAGAGGATTTCCCCGATCACCATGCCCAGGACGTATTCCGGCTCGCAGATGCTATCCCGCACGTCGGCGCTGATCGCCGCGGTGTTGCTCGGCCTCGCCCTGCTGATGCGCCTGCAGGGGGAGGCGCTCGAGTTGCGGCCCGGGGTGGTCCTCTTCGCCGGTCTCGGCTTCGCCCTGCTGGCCGCGCTGGTCTGGGGGACCACCCAGAGAATGCGCCGGCTTGAAGCCGCCAGGAGCGAACTCGGCGAAAGCTATGACGCACTCCTCGACACCGCCCCCGGCGGCATCATCGTCAGCGACGACAAGGGGAGAATCCTGCGGGCCAACGCCCGCGCCGAGGAAATGTTCGGCTACGGCCCGGGGGAACTCGCGGACCAGCCCATCGAGGCCCTGGTGCCCGAATCCCTGCGGCATAAGCACGCATCGTTGCGCGAGGGCTTCGCCGGCCAGCCGAAGCAGCGCCGCATGGGCATCGGCCCCGAGGCCTCGCTGCGCGCGCGCCGCAAGGACGGCAGCGAATTCATCGCCAGCATCAGCCTGGGGCCGCGCCGGACGAACGGCGGCCTGAAGATCACGGCGGTCATCCATGACATCACCGCCGTCGTGCAGCGCGAAATCGAGATCGAACGGGCCAACCGCGCCCTGCGCCTGATCTCGGCCGTGAATCGCGCCATGCGCGGCGCAGACAGCCAGGTCGAACTGCTCGATGCCATCTGCAGCGTCGTCATCGAAGTCGGCGGCTACCGCTGCGCCTGGATCGGCTATGCGGAGAATGATGAGAACAAGACCGTGACCCCGGTTGCCTCTGCCGGCTACGACAACGGCTTTCTAGAAGAGGCCCACGTCAGCTGGGATGCGGACTCACCCTACGGACAGGGCAATGCCGGCATGACCCTCCGCAGCGGCAAGCCCTTCATCATCCGCAGCACCGCCAGCGAGGGTCGCGCCGCGCCCTGGCGCGAGGCACTGCTCGAACGCGGCTATGCCTCGGCGGGCTCCTTTCCCCTGAACGTCGGCGACATTCGCGGGGTATTGGTCATCTATGCCGCCACGGAAGACGCCTTCGGCGAGGAGGAGTGCGCCCTTCTGGAGGACCTGGCCGGGGACATCAGCCACGGCCTGCGCAGATTTCGCGATGGCGAGAGCCGTTCGCGGGCCGAGGCCTCCCTGCGCAGGAGCGAGGCGATACTCGACCGCGCCCAGCAGATTGCGCATGTCGACAGCTGGGAATGGAACCTGCTCGACGATTCGGTCTATTGGTCCGGCCAGTTGTACCGCATCTTCGGCTATGGGCCGGACGAAATCGAGGCCAGCAAGGAGGCCGTCATCGCGCGCACGCACCCGGACGATCGGGAACGGGTCGCCATGGGCATCCGCAGCCTCGCCGAGGGGAAGGCTTCGGCTCTTGAATTCGAGCATCGCGTGACATGGGAGGACGGTGTTGTCCGCCACGTGCACATGGTGTGCGAGGCCGAGTACCGCGACGGACGGCCCGCGCGCATCATCGGCTCTACCCAGGACGTCACCGTACAGGTGGTGCACGAGATCGAGCTCCAGCGCACCAACCGCGCCTTGCGCCTGCTCTCGACCGTCACACGGGTCACGCGCGAGGCCAGCACCGAGAGGGAATTGCTGCAGTGCGCGTGCGAAGTCTTGGTCGACGGCGGCGGCTATTCGACGGCCTGGATCGCAGGCAAGGGGCATGACGCCGAGAAGCGCGTGACGCTGCGCGCCGGTGCCGGCAACACAGATCTTCTGGACCGCTTGAATGGTGGCTTTGTCAGTTGGGACGAGAACCACCCGCGGGGGCAGGGGACGGTGGGGCGCGCGCTGCGCAGCGGCCAGGCTTGCGTCGTGCGAGACGTGCTGAGCGATCCGAACTACGCGACCTACCTCGATATGGCCCGGGAGATGCAGTTCAATGCCTGCGCCTCGTTCCCCCTGCTGGTCGACGGGAAAATCGAAGGAGCGCTGGTCATCTATGCCTGCAACGACACCTTCGGCGAAGCCGAGTGCGGCCTGCTGGAAGACCTCGCCCGCGACATCGGCCACGCAATTGCAGCTTTGCGCGCCGAGGCCGGGCGCAACGAGGCCGAGGCGGCCCTGCGCCGCAACGAGGCCCTCCTCGGTCGTGCCGAGGCGCTCTCCCACGTCGGCAGCTGGGAATGGGATATGCGCACCAAGGTGTTGCGGTGGTCCGAGGAAACATACCGCATCCTGGGCTTCGAGCCCTACGTGCATGAGCCGAGCAACGGACTGGCATTCGAGCGCATTCATCCGGATGACTGCGCCAGCCTGAAGGCCAAGCTGAGCGACGTGGAGAGCGGCAAGACACTCTCCGCCGAGCTGGATTTCCGCGTCCTGCTGCCGGACGGCGAGGTCCGCTGGGTGCACACCAAGGCCGAGATGGAATACCACGATACCGGGCCGCTGCGCATGACCGGCGTGCTGCAGGACATTTCCGAGCGCAAGCGCTTCGAGCAGAAACTCTCCGAGATGGCGAGCTTCGACACGCTGACCGGCCTGCCCAACCGCAATCTGCTCAACGATCGGCTCGTGCAGTCCCTCGCGCACGCCAAGCGCGGCGACGGCCTGATGGCGGTCGGCTTCGTCGACCTGGATCGCTTCAAGATCATCAACGACACCCTCGGCCACGACGCCGGTGACGAACTCCTGAAGGAGATCGCGCAGCGGCTCTCAGGCTGCCTGCGCAGCAGCGACACCGTCGCGCGGCAGGGCGGCGACGAATTCGTCGTGGTGCTCAACGACCTGCTGCGACCGGAGGACGCCACCGTCGTGGCGCAGAAGCTGCTCGATGCGCTCAGCCCGCCGATGACGCTGAACGGGCGCGAAATCGTTCCCGGGGCCAGCCTCGGTTTCGCCCTTTATCCGCAGGACGGCGACACCCTGCAGGCGCTGCTGATGTCCGCGGACAAGGCTATGTATGCCGCCAAGCAGGCAGGCCGCGGCCAGTTCCGCTTCTTCGATCCGGGACTGAACCGTGCCGCCAACGACTGGCTGGAAGTTGGCGCCGAACTGCACCACGCGCTGGAACGCGGCGAATTCGAGCTGCATTACCAGCCCAAGGTGGACCTGCGCAGCGGCGCCATCACCGGGGTCGAAGCGCTGCTTCGCTGGCGCAGCCCGGACATGGGACTGGTGCCGCCCAACAAGTTCATCCCCATTCTCGAGGAGACCGGGCTGATCCTGGAGGTGGGAGAATGGGTCATCGCGCGCGCCTGTCGGCAGGCCCGGCTGTGGCAGGAAGAGGGCTTGCCGCCGCTGCGCATCGCCGTCAACCTCTCGCCGCGCCAGTTCCAGCAGCGCGACCTGGCACAGCGCATCCGCACCCTCATCGACCAGCCGGACTTCCTGCCGGAGTACCTCGAGCTGGAAATCACCGAAAGCATGGTGATGCAGCATGTCGAGCGCGCCATCGCTACGCTGGAGGAACTGCGCCAGATCGGCATTCACATTGCCATCGACGACTTCGGCACCGGCTACTCGTCGCTTGCCGTGCTGAAGCGCTTCCCGATCGACTGCCTCAAAGTGGATCGGTCCTTCGTGCGCGACATTCCGGAGGATGCCGACGACATGGCGATCACGCGCGCGGTCATCCTGCTGGCACACAGCCTGGACCTGTCGGTGGTGGCCGAGGGCGTCGAAACGGAGGCACAGCGGGATTTCCTCATCGATTGCGGCTGCGACGAGATGCAGGGCTTCCTCTTCTCCAGGCCCCTGCCGGCGGCCGAACTCGCCGAGCGCGTGCTCGGCCACAGGAAAACCGCCCTGGCCGCTTAAGATTTTCCGATCAGGCCGCCGGTCGGCGAACTGGGCGTGGCGCTGTAGAGTTTCCTCGGCATGCGTCCCGCGAGATAGGCTTCGCGCCCCGCCTCAACCGCCTTCTTCATGGCCGAGGCCATCAGCACCGGATTCTGCGCGCCGGCAATCGCCGTGTTCATGAGCACGCCGTCGCAGCCCAGTTCCATCGCTATCGCCGCATCGGAAGCCGTGCCGACGCCGGCGTCGACCAGCACCGGCACTTTCGCGTTGTCGATGATGAGGCGCAGGTTCCACGGGTTGAGGATGCCCATGCCGGAACCGATGAGGGACGCCAGCGGCATCACCGCCACGCAGCCGATCTCCTCCAGCCGCTTGGCCTGGATCGGGTCGTCGGCGCAATACACCATTACCTTGAAGCCGTCCTTCACCAGCGTCTCGGCCGCGGCGAGTGTCTGCGGCATGTCCGGGAACAGCGTCTGCGCGTCGCCCAGCACTTCCAGCTTGACGAGGTCGTGGCCGTCGAGCAGCTCGCGCGCCAGGCGCAGCGTGCGCACGGCATCCTCCGCCGTGTAGCAGCCCGCGGTGTTCGGCAGCAGGGTGTATTTCGACGGCGGCAGGTAGTCGAGCAGGCTCGGCTGGCCAGGCTCCTGGCCGATGTTGGTGCGGCGGATCGCCACCGTGATGATCTCGGCGCCCGAGGCCTCGATGGCCGTGCGGGTCTCCTCGAAATCCTTGTATTTGCCGGTGCCGACGAGCAGGCGCGATGAATACGCCTTGCCTGCAATGGTCAATGAATCTTTCATGCTCGTTCCACTTGGTTCGCCATTCCCGCGAAAGCGGGAATCCAGCAACAGATGAAGTGAATTCCCGCTTTCGCGGGAATGACGCGATTGATTACCCACCGCCGACGGCGATGACGATCTCGATGTTGTCGCCCTCGGCGAGCTGCGCGGCGGCATGCCCGCTCTTCGGCACGATCTCGCCGTTGCGCTCGACCGCCAGGCGCTTGCCCTCCAGCCCCATCGCGCGCAACAAATCCGCCACCGAGAATGCCGCGGCAACGCTGCGCTGTTCGCCGTTGACCCTGATTTCCATGACGGGGATTTTAACAGGCGCGGCTTGAGGGAGGCGGCGCATCGGCAGTAGAATGCCGCCAGTCGCGGGTGTAGTTCAATGGCAGAACGGCAGCTTCCCAAGCTGCATACGAGGGTTCGATTCCCTTCACCCGCTCCAAGACAAAAAAAGCCGGCTCGCAAGCCGGCTTTTTTTGTCTTGTGGCTGGTGTCGGGTTGAGAAGCTTCTGGTTCGGCAACACGCCGCGCAGCGGCATGTTGCGGGGAAGGCGCGGCCGGAACACCCCGTGCAGGGGCGAACCTCAATCAGCGGGACAGTATCCCGGGACTCGGTTCAATTCCGGTCGCTGTGATCTGTGTAGCTCGACATCTTGGCGGCGATGCGCCAAGTCAGGCATGCAGCGCCGGCGGCGGAAGGTCATGACCCTTGCTGGAGATCTTTTGGCCCATCCAGCGGACCAGTGCGTGCAAGCCGCGCGCTAGCGCTTGCCAACCCGCCGCCAGATACTGTCCCACGACCTCGTTGCGTAGGCGCTGGGCTTCGGCAACGTGCGCCGCGATGTCTTCGTAGTCTTCCATTTCCGTCTCCTTCATGAATCGCTGGTTGCGGCCCTCGGTTCGCCCTCTTGGGTTGAATTTCAGCGCCGCAAAAGGAATATAGGTCTATTGTTGCGCCGCAACAAACGATATATAGTTACCTGACGCATTAGGAAAACTAAACAGTAGATTTCATGAACTATCGGCTTCCACCCCTCAATTCCCTGCGAGCTTTCGAGTCGGCAGCGCGGCACCTGAGTTTCAAGCGGGCCGCCGATGAGTTGCATGTCACTCCGGCAGCCATCAGCCACCAGATCAAGGCCCTCGAGGAATACCTCGGGCTTGCGCTGTTCCGCCGCCTGACCCGGGCCCTCGAACTGACCCGCGAAGGTCAGGCGATGCTGCCCAAGCTGCAGGAGGGCTTCGAGTGCCTTGCCACCGCCGTGGCCCGCACGCGCCACCACGATGCGGGCGGCGCCCTGATGGTCAGCGCCCCGCCTTCCTTCGCGGCCCGCTGGCTCATGCCTAGGCTGCAGCGCTTTACCGAGTCGCATCCGGACATCGAGTTGCGCCTGTCGTCGAGCCTGGCCGCCATCGACAATCAGGATGGCGTCTCGCCGGAAGACCTTTCCGCGGATGCGCGCACTCCTGCCCCCGACGTGTCGATCCGTTTCGGCAGCGGCCGCTACGGCAGCCGGCGCACTGAACGCATATTCGGCGTGTCCTACGTGGCCGTGTGCAGTCCGCAATTGCTGAAAGGAATGCGCCCGCTGAGCAGTCCGCGTGACCTGCGCCACCACGTGCTGATCCACGACGATACGATCCCGGACCTGGACCAGCGTCCGAGCTGGGCGGAGTGGCTGCGCATCGCAGGAGAGTCCGGAGCCGATGCAACGCGGGGACCCCATTTCAGCAACTCCAGCCTGGCCATCGAGGCTGCCATGGACGGAATGGGCGTTGCCCTGGCGTTGCGCCCCCTCGTCGCCGCGGATGTTGCGGCGGGCCGCCTGGCGATCCCGTTCGACATCGCCGTGCCGTCCCGCTACGCCTATTGGCTGGTGAGTTCCGACGAGACTGGCAGCCGGCCGGCGGTAGCGGCCTTCAGGGACTGGCTGCTGGGGGAAGCCAGGTCGGACAGCGCAAACTTGCCCGCGATGAATAGCGAGGGTTAACCGTCGCCCAGAATCCGGTAGCGCCCGCCATGGAACACCAGCGGCGCCTTGTCCATCCGGCTGCAGCTCTCGATGCGGCCGATGAAGATGAGGTGGTCGCCGCCGGCATGCTGGATTTCGTTGCGGCATTCGAGCACCGCGCAACAGCCGTCAAGCAGCGGCGTGCCGCCACGGCCCTCGCGCCAGCCGATGTCGAAAAATTTGTCGCTATTGCGCTGGGCGAAGCGCTCGGAAATCGCCTGCTGGTCGGCCGCCAGCACATTCACGGCGAAATGGCTGGCTTGGCGGAACGCCTCGAGGTTCGGCGAGGCCAGCGACAGGCTCCACAGGATCAGCGGCGGATCGAGCGACACGGTGTTGAAGGAGTTCACCGTCAGGCCGATGGCGCGCCCGTCCGGGTCGAGGGCGGTGACGACGGTGACGCCGGTGGCGAAGGCGCCGAGCGCGTCGCGCAGGGCGCGATGCTCGATGTCGGTCCAGGCATCCTGGGGGGTTTCTCTCGGCATGTTCATGGTTCTGTTATCGGATCGATTGCCTTGTTGCTTTAGAATTCAAGCAAGCCTATCCCGCCGACGCCCGCCTGACAAGCAAAGAGCCTATTCCAAAGATGGTTTCACGTTCCGGCGTCAGCACCTTCGCCTACCGCGTCATCGCCTGGCAACAGCAGGCTGGCCGCCACGATCTGCCCTGGCAGCAGCGCGGCCGCAAGGTCGATCCCTACCGCGTCTGGCTCTCCGAGATCATGCTGCAGCAGACGCAGGTCGCCACGGTGATCCCCTACTACCGGCGCTTCCTTGCGCGCTTTCCCGATCTCGCCAGCCTTGCTGCCGCGCCATCCGAAGATGTCATGGCGCTGTGGAGCGGACTCGGCTACTACGCGCGGGCGCGCAACCTGCAGCGGGCGGCGCAATTGATCGTCGCGCAATGGGGCGGCCGCTTCCCGCGCAACGCGGACGACATCCAAACGCTTCCCGGCATCGGCCGCTCGACTGCCGCCGCCATCGCCGTGTTCGCCTTCGGCGCACGCGCGGCCATCCTCGACGGCAACGTCAAGCGGGTGCTGGCGCGGGCCTTCGGCATCGAGGGCTTCCCCGGCGACAAGGCAGTGGAAAACCGTCTTTGGGCGCTTGCCGAATCGCTGCTGCCCGAGCGCGGCATCAAGGCCTATACGCAGGGACTGATGGATCTCGGCGCGACGCTCTGCACGCGCAGCCGGCCACGCTGCGGTGCTTGTCCTCTCGCCGCGCAGTGTGTGGCGCTGAGGGAGAACCGCATCGCCGAATTGCCGTCGCCGCGCGCCAGGCGCGCCGTGCCGCAGCGCGCGGTAACGCTCCTGGTGCTGCACTGCAGTGGCCGTGTGCTGCTGGAGCGGCGCCCGCCGAAGGGCATCTGGGGCGGTCTGCTGTCGCTGCCCGAACTGGCGGCCGGCCAGCCAGCTCGCCGCTACGCCGGCGCGACGCAACTGCCCGTGGTGCGCCACGCCTTCACGCACTTTCGCCTGGACATCACGCCGCTGCTGTGCAAAGTCAGCCGCTGCAATACGCCGGAGGGCGGCATCTGGTTGGACCTGAAGGCGCTGGACGGGGCGCCGCTGCCGGCACCGGTCCGCAAGATACTGGCCAGTCTTACTTGACCAGGTTTCGCTGGGCGAGAAACTTGAAGACGATCTCCAGCCGCGAGATCGGGTCTTCCAGTTCCAGCAGCTTCTGCCGCGCGATGGGCGGAATCGGCAGCAGTTCGCAGAAGCGGTAGCCGACCCAGGCGGCGTCCTCAAAACGATGCGGCGGCGGCAGGCGCTCCTCGCCGCTCTCCGCCACCATCACCCGCAGCAGCGGCACCAGCGTGGCGAGCGCCTCGGGCACGGGCAGGGTTTCCTCGGCGGGAACCGATTCGACGCGTGCGTGCAGCAGGCCCTCGCGGTCGGCCTCGCTCGAGAGGATGCGGAAGCGGCCCTCGCCGCGCACCGCGATGTTGAGGATGCCCGGCTGCGTCATGTCCCAGGAAACGATGCGCGCCTCCGTGCCCACCGGGTGCGGCTGCGCCGGCGCGCCCACTTCGGCACCTTCCGCGATGAGGCAGATGCCGAAGGTGCGCTCGTTCTTGAAGCAGTCCTTCACCAGCGTCATGTAGCGCTGCTCGAAAACCCGCAGCGACAGCGTGCCGCCGGGAAACAGCACGGCATTGAGGGGGAACAGCCGCAGCTCTGCGGCTTGCGGCGCCTCGTCGCGCCGCGGGGGGAACTTGAATATCGGCAAGGTCAGGTTCTGTCGTTCGTCGCGCCTGCTGGGCGTGAGGCAATGGATGCCGTTTCTTCGAGCAGCTTCGCCGCGGCAAGGCCGTTCGCCAGCCCGAATACTAACGCGGCCAGGGCGAAAAACGGCAGCAGGTAGAGCAGGCCGTCGTGCGGCACCAGCCACAGCCGCGCCACCACCAGCTGGCCGGCAATGTGGGCGAAGGCAGCGGCGAGGCTCTGGCTCACCGGGCCGAACCAGCGCGCCGGCAGGTGCATGGCAAATCCGAGCGCGACGAGGCTGGCGAGCGCGCCGGCAAGGCTGAGGAAGAAGCCCGGCGCGAGAAACTGGCCGAGCAGCAGGCTGCCTGCCACCACGCGCAGCAGCGTCACCCAGACGGCGTCGCGCCAGCCGTAGCGCGCCAGCACGATGAGCGTGATGATGTTGGCCAGGCCCGGCTTCACGCCCGGCAGCGGCATGGGGATCGCCGCCTCGACCACCGACAGCGCGATGGCCGCCGCCGCATAGCGCGCGATGCGGTGGTCATCGGCCGTCGGCGTCAATTCAATAGGCGAGGCTGTCATGGCTTCCCGTGCGTCCGGCGATGGACAGGCTGATGTGGCTCGGCGCGCAGATGGCGATGGCGTTCGGTTGGGTCAGCCAGCCCTGGCGCACGCAGTACTGGCGCGGGCCGGGGTCGGATGCGACGCGGGCGCGGCCCGGCTGCACCTCGATGACGGTGGTGCCCTTTGCGCCCATGGCGCCGGCGACTTCGATGCGGCGCGCCTGCGTGAGCGGCAGCTCGGCGACGACCACGCCGTCGCGCCGCACCACCGCCTTTTCCGCGGCACCGCCGGAGAAGGCGATCGGCGCCAGGGCCGCCGTGCCGGCGGCGGCCAGCAGCAGCATGGCCCAGTCGCCGGGCTTCATGAAGCGCAGGAAATTTTTCACGTGCGTTTACCCTCTCCCCCAGCCCCTCTCCCCGCGGGGAGAGGGGAGATTCGCGCGGCGCGGTGCGCCGTTCATGTGATCGCGCGGTGGCGCACCAGCACGCGCGCCTGCTCGTTGAATTCGCGCGCCAGCCACTCGGCCAGATACACCGAACGGTGCTGGCCGCCGGTGCAGCCGATCGCCACGGTGAGATAGCTGCGGTTGTCGCGCACGTAGGCGGGCAGCCAGTCGGCGAGGAAGCGGCGGATGTCCTGCGCCATCCGGCCCACGGCCTCCTGCCCCTCGAGGAAGCGCGCCACCTCGGGATCGCGCCCGGTGAGCGGACGCAGCAGCGGATCGTAATGCGGGTTGGGCAGGCAGCGCACGTCGAAGACCAGGTCGGCATCGAGGGGAATGCCATGCTTGAAGCCGAAGGACTCGAACAGCAAAGTCAGCCCCTGCGATACGCCGAGCTTGGCGAAATCGAGGATCCAGGCGCGCAAGGCGTTGGGATGCAGGCTGCTGGTGTCGATGCGGTTGCCCAGGCCGGCGATGTTTTCCAGCATCTCGCGCTCGCGCACGATGGCCTCGGCCAGCGTGGTGTCGGCGTTCGACAGCGGGTGGCTGCGCCGCGTCTCGGAAAAGCGCGCGATGAGGGACTCGTCGCGCGCTTCAAGGAAGAGGAAGCACGGCTCGATTCCAAAGGCGCGCAGGTCGCGCAGTTGCTGCGGCAGCGCGGCGATGGAAACGCCGGCGCGCACGTCGATCGCCACCGCCATCTTTTCGCAGCCCTCGTCGCGCTGCTGGCGCACCAGCTGCGGCAGCAGCGTCGCCGGCAGGTTGTCCACGCAGTAGTAGCCGGCGTCCTCGAGCGCACGCAGGGCGATGCTCTTGCCGGAGCCGGACAGGCCGCTGATGAGGATGAGGTGCATGGGATAAAGCCGCTGCAAAGGAACCAAGCATAGCCAAAAGCACCGCTTCTTGCCATCATTCCCCCTGCCGCACACGTACCTACGCCACGGAGAGAAACATGCCTTTCGAGACCCTGCGCTACGAAACCGCCGGGCGCATCGCCCGCATCACCCTCAACCGGCCCGAGCGGCTCAACGCCATCGGCGAGAAGATGCCCGGCGAGATCCGCGCCGCGGTGGAACAGGCCAACGCCGACGACGCCATCCACGTCATCATCCTCGCCGGCGCCGGACGCGGCTTCTGTTCGGGCTACGACCTGAAGGATTTCGCCGAGACCGAAGGGGAGAACCCCGGCGTGCAGTCCATGCCGTGGGACCCGATGGTGGACTACCGCTTCATGAAGCGCTGCACCGACGACTTCTTCTCGCTGTGGCGCTCCTACAAGCCGGTGATCTGCAAGGTGCACGGCTACGCGGTGGCCGGCGGCAGCGACATCGCGCTGTGCGCCGACATCGTCATCATGGCCGAGGACGCGAAGATCGGCTATCCGCCGGCGCGCGTCTGGGGCTGCCCGACCACGGCGATGTGGGTGTACCGCATCGGCGCCGAGCGCGCCAAGCGCATGCTGCTCACCGGCGACCTGATCGACGGCCGCGCCGCCAAGGCGATGGGGCTGGTCTACGACGCCGTGCCGGCCGCCGAACTCGATGCCGCGGTGGACGCGCTGGCCGGGCGCATGGCCGGCGTGCCGAAGAACCAGCTCATGATGCAGAAGCTGATGATCAACCAGGCCTACGAGAACATGGGGCTCGCCTCGACGCAGATGATCGCCACCCTCTTCGACGGCATCACGCGCCACTCGCCGGAAGGCATGTGGTTCAAGGCCTATTCCGAAGAACACGGCTTCCACGAGGCGGTGCGCCTGCGCGACTCGGGCGAGCCGATTCCCGGCTCCAAGCGTTAGCGGCGCGCACCCGATGGTGGCACAATCGCGGCTTTGCATTTGTGCTCCCGCGCACCCCAAGGCTTCTCCATGCGCCTGAAGAAACTCATACCGAAAATCCTGCGGCCCCTCTTCGAGGAACGCGACGACGGCAACGACATGATCCCGCCCCAGTCGCTGAGCTTCGTCGGCAAGGGCGACTTCGTCAAAATCGGCCGCGAATTCCGCCGGCACTTCATCGAACTGGCGCAATTGCGGCCGGAACATCGCGTGCTCGACGTCGGCTGCGGCATCGGCCGCATGGCGATTCCCCTGACGGAATTCATCACTCCCGCCGGCGGCTACTGGGGCTTCGACATCGTGAAGAAAGGCATCGACTGGTGCCAGGAACGCATCACGCCGAAGTTCCCCAATTTCCAGTTCCGGCACAGCGACGTCTACAACAAGCACTACAACCCCGGGGGCAGCGAGCACGCCTGCGACTACCGCTTTCCCTTCGAGGACGATTTCTTCGACTTCGTCTTCCTGACCTCGGTATTCACTTACATGGTGCCTGCGGATCTGGAGAACTACCTGAAGGAAATCACCCGCGTCCTCAAGCCGGGCGGCAGGTGCCTGATCACCTTCCTGCTCATCAACGAGGACTCCGCCGGACTGATCCGCGCCGGCAAGAGCGACCTCGATTTCGTGCATGAAATGGACGGCTATTTCACGACCAAGCCGGCCGACCCGGAGGCCGCCATCGCCTACGACGAAGCGGCTGCCCTGTCGTTCTTCGACAAATGCGGACTGACGGTCGAATTGCCGGTGAGATATGGCTCCTGGTGCGGCCGGAACACATACCTGTCCTACCAGGACATCCTCATCGCCGGCAAGCCTGGAGCGGCGTAGCGGCCGCGCCTATCCATGGCCGTCGACCCCAGCCGCCACCGCCGCGGCGTGGCGCTGATGTTCTGCGCCGGGCTGCTGTGGAGCATCGCCGGCGTGTTCACACGCCACATCGAGCAGGCGCCGCGCTGGGAGACGACCTTCTGGCGCTCCTTCTTCTGCTCGCTGGCGATGGTCGTCATCCTCCTCGTCCTGCATCGCGGCCGCGCCGTCGCCGAGGTCGTCCGGCTTGGCCGGGTCGGCTTCGTCTCGGGCGCGCTGTGGGCGGTGATGTTCACCGGCTTCATGCTGGCGCTGACACAGACCAGCACCGCCAACACCCTGGTCCTGACCAGCCTCGCCCCGCTCGCCGCCGCGCTCTTCGCCTGGCTGCTGCTCGGCGAGCGCGTGCCGCGCCGCACCTGGCTGTTCATCGGCGCCGCCCTCGTCGGCATCCTCGTCATGTTCGGCGGGGAGGCGGGTGGCGGGCGCATGGCCGGCAACCTGATCGCGCTCATCGTGCCGCTGGCGGCCGGCCTCAACTTCGTCCTCATGCGCAAGACCGGCGCGCGCATCAACCTGATTCCCGCCGTGCTGGTCGGCGGCCTGCTCTCCGCGCTGGCCACCCTGCCGCTGGCCTGGCCCTTCCTTGCCAGCACGCGCGACATCGCCCTCCTCGCCCTGCTCGGCGCCCTGCAACTGGCCCTGCCCTGCGCGCTGGCCGTGATCGCGGCGCGCAGCCTCTCGCCGACGGAAGTCGCGCTGATCGGATTGACGGAAGTCGTCTTCGGCCCCCTGTGGGCCTGGCTCGGCGCGGGAGAAGCGCCGACTTCGCACGCCCTGTTCGGCGGCAGCATCGTGCTCGCCGCCCTGGCGGCCCAGGCCATCATGCCCGCCCGCCGCTCGCCGCCACTCGCGCACTCGATACCGCACCCGGCGTCGCCGCCCCCCGCTCCGCCAGGGTAAGCGGCGCTTGCCGGGGAAAGTCAGCCGCTGCAATACGGCGATGAATTTGAAGTGACGCCCTCAACCGGCCTATTCCGGCCAGTCATGGCCGCTTCTCGTTGTCATGGCTATTGGCGTTGTTATGCGGACCCTCATGAAAGGGTTAGCCTTGTCCGTCAAGGTATTGCGTGTGCATAATCCGTGCATGGATAACATTTCATATCCGGACCCTGGGGGTCCGACTAATAACTTATGCAGAGAAATACTGGAAGCGGTATGAAAATTGAAGTAAGCCTCAATGACAAAATAGAAGTCGAAGAGGTGTTGGCAATATACAGGGCCAACAACTGGTCTTCAGCTGATAAACCAGAGCACCTGCTGGCGGCGTTAAGAAATTCTCACTCACTAGTGACTGCACGGGTGTCAGGCCTTCTTGTTGGTATCGCCAATGCAATATCAGATGGACATTTGGTCGTCTACTATCCGCACATGCTGGTTCATCCAGACTACAAGCGAAATGGTATTGGCCGAAGAATGATGGCGGCCTTGCAAGAGAGATATTCAGAGTTTCACCAACAAATGTTAACGGCAGACGGTGAAGCTATTGAGTTCTATAAGTCACTTGGTTTTGTCAAGGCGGGCAAGACCGAGTCAATGTGGATATACGCTGGAAATGAACATTAGTGCATAACAACTGCATGCACACGGACTTGAAACCCGCTGCGCGGTTTTCAAACCGGTGATGCAGAACGTTCGCTAGTATGAGTACCGTATCGCGCAGCCCATTTTCAACATGAAGTGTCTTGTCGTAGTCGCCCATCCAATCGCCGACAGCCTGTGTCATTCCTTGGCGCGATCTGCTATCCAAGCCTTGACCGAGGCCGGCCACGCGGTGCAGATCGAAGACCTCTACCAGGCCGGGTTTTCGCCTTCGCTTACAGTCAGCGAACGCCAGAGCTACTACGCCCCCCCGTTTGATTCCTCAGCCACACAATCCCAGATCGAGCGTCTGCTCTCCGCAGAAGCTCTCGTTCTTGCGTTTCCTACTTGGTGGTTTGGCTTTCCAGCCATCCTGAAGGGGTGGTTCGACCGTGTCTGGGCGCCAGGCATCGCCTACGACCACGCTACCGATCTCGGCCCGATCAAGCCAAGGCTCCACAACCTGCAGCGAGCACTCGTCATTACATCGCTGGGCTCTCCGTGGTGGGTGGATCGCCTGCTGCTGTGGCAACCTGTGAAACGAGTGCTGAAAACAGCACTCCTTGGCACCTGTGCGCCCGCATGTCGGTTCGAGATGTTATCGCTCTACAAGGCAGAACGCCTTTCTGCCAAACAGGTCGAGTTGTTCTGTTCGCGTATTCAAAGAAAGCTTGCCAAATGGTCGTAGCTCACTACGCAATTCGCTGGCCAACCCTCGTTCCAAGGGACGCTGCGTTGGGCCTCACACCTAATGAATAGGCAACCTCGTCACGGTTGCATAATAGTATCCAGTCGGATACACTTAACCAAGTGAACACCTTTCACCGCTCCGCTGAATTTGACTCTTGGCTCGCGGCACTGAAAGACAAGGTGGGCCGCGGTCGCATCGCTCACCGTATCCGGTCTGCCGAGCATGGCAACTTCGGCGACTGCGAACCCGTGGGCGAAGGGGTCTCCGAAATGCGCATTCATTTCGGCCCTGGCTATCGAGTCTATTTCACGCGTCGCGGCGAGGTGATCTATCTGCTTCTGTTGGGTGGCGACAAGTCCTCGCAGAAACGCGACATCAAGCGCGCCATTGAGATGGCTCGGGCTTTGGACAAGGAGTGAACCATGGTCAAATTTGCGCCCTTCGACGCTGCCGATTACCTCGACGATGAAGAAACCATCGCGGAATACATCACCGCCGCACTGGAAGATCCCGATCCCGACGTATTTCTAACGGCAGTGCGGGATGTGGCTCGCGCCCGTGGCATGTCGCAACTCGCAAAAGATGCCGGCCTGGGTCGCGAGAGCCTTTACAAGGCGCTTACGCCTGGCGCCAAGCCGCGCTACGACACGATGCTCAAGCTGCTCCACGCTCTCGGCGTAAAGCTCTCGGCTTCCCCGATCCATTCGTGAGCAGTTCACACTTTCCCGCCGCAAGGCCTAACGCTGCGCGATAAAGCCGCACAGTACCCGTGGCCTCGAACGGAGTCATAGTGCGCGCATCGCCCCATTACCTGGCAATCCCGAAGTCCGGTTCCGGTCCCGGGGTGATTGTTCTGCACTCCTGGTGGGGCCTCAATCCGTTCTTCAGGGGCCTCTGCGATCGGTTTGCCAAAGCCGGCCTCGTCGCGCTTGCGCCGGACCTCTATTCCGGACAGATCGCCACCACCGAGCTCGAGGCCAGGCGCCTCAGGGCAAAGGCTACGGCCACCCGAAGAACCCCGGCCTACAGGCAACTGATCGATGCCATCGACCACCTCTCCCACCACGAATCCGTCACGAGCCCGCACATCGCACAAGTTGGCTTCTCCATGGGCGGGCACTGGGCGCTCTGGTTGGCGCAGCGCCCTGAACTTCCGATTGGCGCGACGGTTGTCTACTACGCTGCCAGAAACGGCGATTTCTCCCGGAGCAGGTCACGGTTTCTCTTTCATTTCGCCGAGACTGACGCGTGGGTTTCCGCTGCCGGCGTCAAAAGACTCAAGAGGAGCATGGACGTCGCCGGCAAGGACGTGGCCTACCATGTCTATCCCAACACCACGCACTGGTTCTTCGAGAGCGACAGGTCGGACGCGTTCGACAAGAAGGCGGCCTCCCTGGCCTGGTCACGCACGCTCAGGTTCCTGAAGGACGCCTAGCCCCACGCTGAACGTTCGGTATCCCGGTACCACCACTTCCGCTTCGAACCGATAGCCCTCAGCCGCCGTGCCACGGCGGCTGACTTTCAGGCGCACAGTGCCCCTTGCGCTCGCCACGCCGCCGTTCTCTGCAATTACGCCTCTGCCAGTTCCCCCGCCCGCTTCCTCGGCTTCTTGATGGCGATGCGCGGCTCCAGCCCGGCGGCGGTGGCCATGTCCATCAGCGCGCTCAGCGAGAAGAGGTCGATCTTGCCGCGCATCAGGTCCGACATGCGCGGCTGCGTGATGCCGAACAGCCGCGCTGCCTCGGCCTGCGTCCTGCCGCTGTGTTTTACCCAGGCTTGCAGCGCCGTCAGCAACTCCGCGCGCGCACGCATGCTGGCCGCCTGCTGCGGCGTATCCTCGATGGCATCCCAGACGCTGACGAATCGTTTCTTTCTGCTCATGGCTGCTTCCTCATCAGTTCCCTAAAGCGCTTGCGCGCCAGGTCGAAGTCCTTGTCGCTCGTCTGCTCCGTTTTCTTCTGGAAACAGTGCAACACGGACACCGACGGGGAAAGCGCGCAAGGCATCGAGCGCGTCGCCGAGAAATTCGATCGGCTTGGCCATTCTGCTTGAAATATACAAGAACTAGTAACACTTGGGAAGAGGTGCCGCCGGGCCGCCTTCAGCGCGCCACGCGCGCGCCCAGCACTGCCCCCAGCGTCACCGCCCCCAGCCCCGCCAGCGTGAGCAGCGACAGCGGCTCGCCGAGCAGCGGCACGGCGGCCAGCGCGGAGAGGCCCGGCACAAAGGCCATCAGCAGCGCCACCGTCTGCGGGCCGAGCTGACGCAAGGATTACAACGAAGCCAGTCCAGCGCGTAGGGCATTGACAATATGTAGCCATACGGCTACAGTTGCGCCGTGATTGAAATTCGCAAAACTAGCCTTTTCGCTCAATGGATGGATACTTTGCGCGACCTTCAGGCGAGGGCGCGTGTCCAGGCAAGAATTGAGCGGCTTGCTGCCGGAAATCCGGGAGATGTCGAACCCGTTGGCGAAGGTGTCTCGGAGTTGCGAATCAATTACGGTCCCGGCTATCGGGTGTATTTCAAGAAGCGAGGGCGAGAGCTGATCATTCTGCTGGCGGGTGGCGACAAGACTACCCAAACCAAGGACATCAAGGCTGCATTACGCCTAGCACGTAATCTTTAGGAGTAGCAACCATGACCAAGACCGTTACCACTCGCTATGACGTCGCTGAACACCTCAGAACTCCGGAGGAAATGGCCGCTTATCTTGAAGCCTGCTTCGAAGAAGCCGACGGGGATGCTGCATTCATTGCCAAAGCACTTGGCGATATTGCTCGCGCCAAGGGCATGTCGCAGGTCGCGCGCGATGCCGGACTGTCTCGCGAAAGTCTTTACAAAGCGCTCTCCGGAGAGCGCAGCCCCGGCTTCGACACCATCCTTAAAGTCATCGGCGCACTTGGTCTAAAGTTGCATGCCGAAGCCGGTCGCGGCTGACTTTCCTCCAACACCGCCGGAATCGTTATTCCCACGATCAGCCCGCCTTCAGCGCGCCACGCGCGCGCCCAGCACTGCCCCCAGCGTCACCGCCCCCAGCCCCGCCAGCGTGAGCAGCGACAGCGGCTCGCCGAGGATGGGCACGGCGGCGACGGCCGATAGGCCCGGCACGAAGGCCATGAGCAGCGCCACCGTCTGCGGGCCGAGCTGGCGCACGGCGAAGGTGTACAGAATCATGGCGACGAAGACCACCAGCACGCCCTGGTAGACCGCCTGCATGGCAATCTCGGCAAGCGGCGCCTGGTCCATGGTGCTGGGCAGAAACAGCCACCAGACGGGCAGGTACACCACCGCGCTGCCCAGCGTGGTGGCCACCGTCGCCGCCAGCGGCGGCATCGGATGCAGGCGCAGGAGCAGCGAGAACACCGCCCACGACGAGGAGCCGGTTAGGAACAGCAGGTCGCCGAGCAACTGCAGGCCGGTCATGCGCGGCCCCTGCGAGAAGGTGTCGGCGGCGGTGAGCAGGATGCCGACGAGGACCAGCGACAGGGCGATGCGCTGCGGCCGCGTCGGCTTCATGCCGAGCCACAGCCAGGCGATCACCGCCGTCTCGAAGGGCAGCGCGCCGGGCAGCAGCACCGAGGCGTGCGCCGCCGGCGCCAGGCGGAAGCCGGCATACACGGCCGTCGCGTAGCCGATGCCGCCGAAGAGCGAGAACAGGGCGATCACCTTCAGCGGCGGCAGCGTGACGCGCGGCAGGAAGAACACGGCGATCAGCGCGCCGACGCCGAAGCGCAGCGCGGTGACGTCCCAGCCCGTCAGCACGCCCTTGCCGCCGTGGCGGGTGACGAGGATGAAGCCGGTCCAGATGCAGATGGTGGCGATCACCGCGATCCAGCCGATGCGCGTGGGGCCTGTCGGCGCGTCCATCAGTCGAATGCCAACCGGTAAAAGTCAGCCGCCGGAAGACGGCGACGGATTGCCGTGCCCCGCATGTCGTCAGCTCCCGCGCGCGACGATGTCGCCATCCTGCTCGGCCAGCACGCCGGCCTTGAGCAGTTCGCCGATCACCAGGGCGGCGACGGCGGCGGGTTCCTTGCCGAAGAAGCGCTGCGAGACGTCGCGGAAAATGGCGACCTGCGTGAAGTAATCGTCGATGTCGACGCGCGGCATGCGCCGCTTCTCCAGCAGGGTGAAGGTGAACAGCGCCTTCATGGCGCTCTTCGCCATGCGCTCGGGGCTTTGCTCGAAGGCGGCAAGGCGCTGGAAGGCGCGCTCGACGGCCGCCGTGAAATCGGCGAAGGGCGCGCCGTGGCCGGGGATCACCGTACACACGTCGAGTTCGCGCAGCAGTTCCAGCGTGCGCCGCTGCGCCGGCAAGCCACTTGAGTCGCCGTGCAGTTCGGCGAACATGACGCCGAAGCCGTCGCGCCACAGCGCGTCGCCGGAGATGAGGATTCTCTCCGCCGGCGCGTAGTAGGCCAGCGCGTGCATGTCGTGGCCGGGCACGTGCAGCGCCTGCCAGGCGATGCCGCCCATTTCCAGTTCGTCGCCGGGCGCGATGGTCGCGTCGAATTCGAAGGGCTCGGCGCGCTGGTAGGCGGATGTAAGCAGGAGCGCGTCCTCGTCCCAGTCGCGCACCGCCGGCGCCATGCCTTCGGGCACGCTGATGCGGCAGCCGTGGGCGCGGCGCACCGAGGCGTTGCCGCCGATGTGGTCGGAATGCGAGTGGGTGTTGACGAGGCGCGCCAGCCTGCGGCCTTCCAGCGCGCGCTCGACCAGCGCCAGCGTCTGTTCGGCGTGGGTCAGGTAGCCGGAGTCGACCAGCGTCGCCTCAGTCCCTTCGTGGAAAACGACGTTGTTGGAGGACAGCCAGCCGCGCTCGAGGACGCGGATCTGGTCAGGCAACAGGTTCATGGAATTTCTTTTCTGGCCGCACCGACCGGCAGGCTTTCGATGCGCGCGTACTCGCCGCGCGCGAACAGCGCCGGATCGGCCAGGTAATCCAGCGCCATGTCGGTGGCGTCGAAGCCCCAGAACAGTTCGCCGTCGATGGCCAGCGTCGGCACGCCGAAAACGCCCGCCGCCAGCGCCTGGTCGCCGTGCTGCAGCAGCTGACTTTTGACGGCGGGATCGTTGCAGCGCGCGTCGAGGTCCGGCGCGCCGAGCCGGCGCGCCAGCTCGGCCCATTCCTCCGGCGCATTGATGTCGCGCCCCTCGCGCCAGATGAAGCGGAAGATCTCATGGATGGCGTCGATCGATGAACCCAGCGCCACGGCCGCGCGCAGGGCGCGCACCGGGTTGAAGGGATGCTGCGGCGGGAAGCGCAGCGCGATGCCGTTCCGCTCGGCCAGCCACTGCACCTGGCGATAAGTGAAGCGGCGCTTCGGCGCCATCTCGGCCGGGCCCTTCTGGCCCCAGTGCTTGAGCAGGCCGGCGAAGAGCACCGGCACCGGGCGTATCGCCAGCTTGCCGTCGAGGCGACCCAGCGACTCGGACTGCAGGTAGGCGAAGGGGGAGATGAAGTCGAAATACCAGTCGGCGGTTTTCATCCCGCGGGGAGCTTCTCCGGTCATGGTTTGCGGCCGTTAAATCCCCCCCTGCCCCCCTTTGCCAAAGGGGGAGGAGAAAGGGCGGCGCGGCGCTGCGCGATGGCGGCGAGGATGTGCCTCTGCTGCTCTTCCGAAGCGGCGGCCCATTCGGCGATCTCGTCGATCGTGCGCAGGCAGCCTTCGCACAGGCGGCTCGCCGGGTCCATGCGGCAGACATCGATGCAGGGCGAGGGCAGGCTCATGATCTGGATCGCTTCGCCAGCACGGCCCGCGCGACTTTCGAGGCCGGTTCGCGGCCCAGCTCGGCGCAGATGAACGCGCCGGCATCGACCAGGCGGTCGAGATCGACGCCGGTCTCGATGCCGAGCCCGTTCATCATGAAGACCACGTCTTCGGTCGCCACGTTGCCGGAAGCGCCCGCCGCGTAGGGGCAGCCGCCGAGGCCCGAGACGGAGGCGTCGAAGACGGCCACGCCCATCTCGAGCGAGGCGTAGATGTTGGCCAGCGCCTGGCCATACGTGTCGTGGTAGTGGCCGGCGAGGCGCGCCACCGGCACCAGCAGCGCCACCTCGTCGAGCATGCGCTGCGCGGCGGCCGGCGTGCCG
>PHCS01000066.1 GCA_002840845.1 Betaproteobacteria bacterium HGW-Betaproteobacteria-14 | reverse complement strand
TGCCGGCGCCAAGCGCAGCCTGCGCACGCTGGCGGCGCACCAGGCGAAGAACGGACAGATCCCCAAGTACGTCGACCCGGAAACGAAAAGCGCGGATTTCTGGTACCTCGGCTGCATCGACGCCACGCTGTGGTGGCTGATCGCCGTGCGCCGCGTCGCCCAGCACCTGGGCGAGCCCGCCTTCGAGCAGCGGCTCAAAGGCCGCATCAAAAAGGCGCTCGACTGGCTTTCCTGCCAGGAGCACCAGCAGATCTTCCTGCTGCAGCAGAACGAGGCGAGCGACTGGGCCGACATCATGCCGCGCTCGGGCTTCGTCCTCTACAGCAATGCCCTCTGGTACCTCGTCAAGCGCCTCTACCGCCTGCCGCATGCCGAGGACACGCACCACCACTTCAATTTCCTCTTCCATCCCTATTCCGGCCGCCTGCCCGAATACCGCCGGTTGCGCCTGCTCATGCACTACGTGCGCAACCGCACGCGCAACCGCGACCTCTACCTGAGCTTCGTCAACCTCGGCCAGTGGGGCGACGAGGGCGACGTCTTCGGCAACCTGCTCGCCCTGCTCTGCGGACTGGCCGAAGACCATCGCGCCAACCGCATCCTGCGCGCGGTGGAACGCAACCAGGCCGATGCCGCCCATCCGGTCCGCGTCACCTGCACGCCCATCGACCGCGACAATCCCTTGTGGCGCACCTACATGGGACGCCACCGCCAGAACATGGAGAACCGTTATCATAACGGCGGCATATGGCCTTTCGTCGGCGGTTTCTGGGTCATGGCGCTGGCAGCGGCCGGCAAGGACAGGCTGGCGGCGGTCGAACTGGAGAAACTGGCGCGCGCCAACGCCGTCGGCCATTGGCAGTTCAACGAGTGGTTCAACGGCCAGAGCGGCCGGCCGGAAGGCATGCCCCGGCAAACCTGGAACGCGGCGACGTTCCTGCTCGCGCAACAAGGCATGCGTGACGGCATTTTCATTTAGACGATTTGACGATAGGCGAGAAGCAATGAGGGCAGGCGAACACGTGAGCAAGGCCATGCGGACCCGTTCGATGAAACGGATGCGGCATGAGCTGTTTTCCCCCCGGCTCTGGCTGCGCCGCCTGCTCTTCTGGGGCGGCGCGATCTGCGTCGCCGGCGCGGCCATCCTCTTCGCCATCGGCGCCGAGCACGCCAATGCGCTGCACCACCAGCTGCTCAAGCTCTCCCCCTTCCTGCCCTTCATCGTGGCCCCGCTGGGACTGGCGGCAGTGGCCTGGGTGACGCGGCGCTTCTTCGAGGGCGCGCAGGGCAGCGGCATTCCGCAGACGATTGCCGCCCTCAAGAACGACACCGTGCGCGACACCGTGCTGTCGCTGCGCATCGCCAGCGGCAAGATCGTCCTCTCCCTGGCGGGCATGCTCTGCGGCGCCTCCATCGGACGCGAGGGGCCGACGGTGCAGATCGGCGCCGCCATCATGCACTCGCTCGGCAAATGGACGCGCGTCACCCGCGAGCAGATGCTCAACAGCCTGATCATTGCCGGCGGCGCCGCCGGCGTCGCGGCTGCCTTCAATACCCCGCTGGCGGGCATCGTCTTCGCCATCGAGGAGATGAGCCGCTCGCTCGAACAGCGCACCAGCGGCACCATCCTCACCGCCGTCATCATCGCCGGCATTTTCTCGCTGGCCCTGCTCGGCGACTACACCTATTTCGGCTACACCTCCGCCTCGCTGCCGCTCGACCATGCCTGGATCGCCGTGCTGGTGTGCGGCGCCGGCGGCGGCCTGCTCGGCGGAATCTTCAGCCGCATGCTGATCGCCACCTCGCGCGGCATTCCCGGCCGCATCGGCGAGGCCATGCGCGAGCGCCCCATCGCCTTCGCCGCGGCCTGCGGCCTGGTGCTGGCCACGATCGGCCTGTTCTCCGGCAGCACCACCTACGGCACCGGCTACGAGGAGGCCAAGCTCATCATCGAGGGGCGCGAGGAACTGCCGGCGGGCTACGGCCTGATGAAGATGCTGGCCACCGTCGTCTCCTACGCCAGCGGCATCCCCGGCGGCATCTTCGCGCCCTCGCTGGCCGTCGGCGCCGGCTTCGGCCTCAACGCCGCCCAGCTCATGCCCTACGCGCCGCACGGCGCCGTCGTGTTGCTCGCCGTGGTCGGCTATTTTTCCGGCGTCGTGCGCGCGCCCATCACCGCCTTCGTCATCGTCATCGAGATGACCGACAACCACAACATGGTGCTGCCGCTCATGGCCGCCGCGCTGATCGCCAGCGGCACCTCGCGCCTGATCTGCCCGCGCCCGCTCTACAAGACGCTGGCGGATGCCTTCCTCGCCAAGTCCCACAAGCCTGAGCCGGATGGAAACGCAACCAAACAGAAACAACAGGCCTGAGCCGGCTGGAAATATTCTGGAGGAACCACATCGTGCGTTGTCCTGACCGCAACAACCCCGCCCTGCTTCCCGTCGCCGGCGCCCTGGCCCTCTTCGTTGCTGCCGGCGCCCCCGGCGCCTCGGCGGCCGACTTCGCGCCCATGGGCAGCGTAGGCATCCTCAGCTTCAAGGTCACCGCCAAGGCTGCCGGACAGGTCAAGGGGAAAGGCGGCGCAGACTGGGACCGCCAGGAATGGCAGATGGACAATTCCGGGCAACTCGCCATCCGCCTCAAGGCGCTCGAGCCCAACCTTGACGACTCCAGGGACAACATGGGCAAGGCCGGTGCGGTGAAGGAGGCCTACGACAAGACCTTCTCCGAGAAGGACCAGGAGATCCAGGAAAAGTGGGAGGACAAGATCGACGCCTGCGACGGCAACGAAGCCTGCGAGAATCGCGTGCGCGGGCAGATGCTCTCCGATCCGCAGTATCAGCGCATGATCCGCAAGGCGCAGGGGGCCGGTCCGGACATCATGGCCAGCGCCAAGGCCGTCGACCTGCAGCCGCGCATCCAGATGTGGGTGACCGATGCCCAGGAAGCCTCGCCTGCCCGCGGCAGCGTGCAGGTGAATCTCGCCGAGAAAACCTATGGCGTCATCGATACCGCAGGCGGCGGCAAGGTCGACATCTCCTGCCAATGGACCGGCAAGCTCGACATCGCGCCGGGTTCGCCCGACAGCAAGGTCGGCGCCGAGCTGCGCGTCAACACCAGGACGTCGACCTTCGAGATCCGCATTCCGGCCAACCGCTTCGGCGCCGCGACGAAGGAATCCTGCTCAGACAGCAAAACCGGTTCGCACGGCCCCAGCAAGAACACCCGCAAAGTGCCGCTCATCGGCCAAGTCCCGGCGCGCGGCGCGGCCAATTTCGACCAAGTGCTGACCTTCAAGGGCAAGCTCGGCTCGGCGCGCAGCCCGCAGTTGCGCGGCAAGGAGACGCTCACCACCGACTTGGGCGACGCGAACAATCCCGCCGCATCCCGCCCGGTGAAGGTGACGATCGAATGGCAGTTCGCCGCAGGCGGACGCTAGGTCATTTGCGGCGCCGCTATCCGCATGGTATTTTTCCCCACCCCCACACACAGGACACCCTCCCATGATCAAGCACACGCTAATCGCTTCGGCAATCGGCCTCGCTGCACTGGTTTCCGCTCCGGTACTCGCCCAGGGCGCCGACGATCTCTGGGAAGTCACCGCCAACATCACCATGGACGGCATGCGAATGCCCGGCGCACCCACGCGCGTCTGCGCGCGCAAGGGCAATACGGACAACCTCGTCCCGGTGGAAGACGACTGCAGGGTCTCCGACCGCAAGACCATGGGCAACCGCACCACCTACCGTGTCGTGTGCACCGGCAAGGATCCCATGAGCGGCAGCGGCGAAATGACCACCGGCCCGGGCACCTATCGCGGCATGCTCAAGCTGAGCGGCAAAGTGGATGGCGATCCGGTCACCATGACCACCGAGTATTCCGGCAAGCGCGTCGGCGGCTGCACGGCCAAGTAGTGACGCGTGGAGTGAGCAGCCCTGCGCGGCGCGGCCGCGCAAAGTCAGCCGCCACAGTACGGCGCATGGAATTCTGCGCTGACCGCCCCTTACAAGCCACGACCAAGGAAAGCGCCATGAACCGACTCGGCATCGTACTGTTCGCGCTCTGTGCGCAGCCGCTTGCCAGTCTCGCCCAGATCGAAGTGAAGGAGTTACCCTCCCGCCCCGGCGTCACCGTGCGCTTCGTCTACGCGAAGGCGGAGAACCCCATTGCCAGCGCCGTGCTGTTCCAGGGAGGCGCCGGCGCGATCGGCATCTTTCCCAATGGTTCCATGCGCGTCGAAAATTTCCTCTCCGGCGGTGCGCACCGTTTCACCAGCAACGGCATCAGCGTAGCCATACCAGATGTACCCTCCGACCGGCGCACGCTTGACAATTTCCGCGGCACGCTGGAGCACGCGCAGGACAACGCCGTCATGATCGCCTTCCTGCGCCAGCAGGCCGCCGTCCCGGTATGGGCCGTCGGCACCAGCAACGGCTCGCTGTCCGCCGCCGCCACCGCCGCCCATCTGAAGGACAAGGGACCCGACGGCATCGTGCTGACTGCCTCCACCACGCGCGCGCCGGTCAGCCAGGCGCACTCCGTGCTCACCGCACCGCTGCATGAAGTCACCGTTCCCGCTCTGATTGTCCACCACAAGCAGGACGCCTGCCACGTCACCCCCTTCTCGGCCATGCCAGAACTGATGGCCGCCCTGAAGTCCGCTAAAACCGTAGAACTGATCGAGGCCGAGGGCGGCACCAACAATGGCAGTCCCTGCCACTCCGGTCACCACCAGTTCCAGGGCATCGAAGCGGCCGTGACGAAGGACATCGCCGATTGGATCAGGCGATATCAAGCGGCAAGCACCGGCAAGCCATGAAACCCGCCGCGCTTGCCCTCGCGCTCCTGCTCGCCACCCCGGCTTCGCACGCCGCCCCGCCCAACGGCCCCGCCGACAACGCGCTGCTGATCCAGTTGCGGCAGGACGGCAGCTACAAGGTCTGGCACAGCGCCGGCGCCAGCCAATTGCTCGACGACGACCTCCACGACCTCGAAGCCAGCGCCCGCCCCGAGGGTGGCGACGTCGTGAAGACCGATCTTGGCCGCGCCCAGGCCTTCGAGACGAAACAGGGCATTGTCATCGAACTGCCCGAAGCAAAATCGGACAAGCGCCTCCTCCTCGACCGCGACCCTTGCGGCGGACTCAAGGTGTGGCACGACGAAGGCAGAACGCAACTTCCAGACGACGTCCTCACCGAGCTCGTGCTCACCGCCCTGCCCGACGGCGGCGCGCGCATCAAGGTCGGCGAGAACGTCGTCAAGGGCTACACCGTCGAGCGCGGCGTCATCGCCGTCATCTGGCGGCCGAGCCGCCGTGCGCCCAGCCCCGCGGAAAAGCGCTGACATGCACAACAAGGCAACCGGAGTCATTCATGGCCGGGGTTGAAGCGCGCCTCTCCGCACTCGGCCTGGTCCTGCCGCCGCCGCTCCAGCCGCCGCCGGGCGTCGTGCTGCCCTTCCAGTTCGTCAGGCTGCTGGGCAACCGGGCCTGCATCTCCGGCCACGGCCCGCAGAACGCGGACGGTTCGCTGGCCACGCCGCTGGGCAAGCTCGGCCGGGAGGTCAGCGTCGAGCAAGGCTACGCGGCCGCGCGCCTGACCGCCCTCGCCATACTGGGCAGCCTCCAGCGCGCGCTCGGCGACCTCGACCGCATCACCGCCTGGACGCGCGTCTTCGGCATGGTCAACTCCGCGCCCGGCTTCAACAAACAGCCGAGCGTCATCAACGGCTTCTCCGACCTCATCCTCGAGTTGTTCGGCCCAGATATCGGCGCGCATTCGCGCAGTGCAGTCGGACTCGCCGAGTTGCCCTTCGACATTCCCGTCGAGATCGAGGGTGAGGTCGAATTCAAGGACTGAATTCGTAACCCTGATCGATCACTTCGGAGCCGACTGAGCCCAATCTCCTCCAGCGCATTCGCCAAGGGAAAGTCAGTCTCTGCAATACGGCGAGTTAGTGTGGTTGGAAGGCTGGTTCTCGGCCGAAGCTGTCTTTGTGCAAGGCATTATTGAACGACCGAATTTGGGCGCATAGCTGACCACAGATGATGAGTCACAATAAAATGCAAGCATGCTAGGCGACGTGAGAGACGAATGGGCTGCGCGAAAATGGAGAGAACTCGGTTCGCACCGATAGAGTTGTCTGGCATATACTGGCGCCGGATACATCTGCCGGGCGCGGAATACAGTTTGAAGCCTGCTATTGCAGTCGACGACTAACAACTAGCTATGATCGGGCAATGGGGAGGCATACTCATCGATCATGAGCGCAAATGTTGAACCAACTGCTGCGGCACCTGATTTCCTTAGTTTCATTTCGAAGTAAAACCCGCGATATCATGTAAGAGCGTGCAGACTTAGAGGCTACACGACATGGATGAGTTCGCGCGGTTTAGCCACCTGGTATTGATGATCGAGGAAGCTGCGGTTGATCCTGGTCGTTGGGATAGCGCCGTCTCCGCGATTGTTGAAGAGGTCGGCGCTACTGAAGGCATTCTCTTTTCACCGTTTTTGCCACCATCACTGGGTGGATTCTGGGCTTCCCGTTCAATTCTCCCCGTCCATATGGAGGACTACGCTGCTTACTATTCTGACAAGGACATATGGATATTGGCAATGCAACCAGAGCAATTGAGCACTTCCGGATTCGTGTTTCGTGACGATGCAGTGATAAGTCACAAAACAGTGCAACGGAGCGAGTTTTACAATGACTTTCTCCGAAAGCTTGATATCGGACGACTGCTAGGCGGGGTAGTGCTATCTAAGGGCAGTGTAGGCCCCGGGAATATTCACTTTAGTGTGTTCAAGCCAATGGCCAAAGGCGGTTTCAGCGCGCATCAACAAAAGCTTTACCAGCGACTGATGCCACACCTTCAAGCGGCCTTAAAGACACACTACATGCTCTCTGCTTGCGAAAGTCGCTCCACCCTAGCCGATGTGTCACTGAATGCCTTAACAATTCCCATATTGCTTGTGAATCGAGAGGCTAAGGTCTTGTTCGCAAACGAGCAAGCGAGGCAGGTATTTTTAGCAGCCGATGGCTTGACGACTCAAAGTGGAACACTTGCCGGCTCAATGGCCCAAGAGACCTCAGTCATTCGAATGTTCATCGCAAATTTATTCAATTCAAGCAAGCGTGACTCACACCGATGGGTTTTTCCAATTCGGCGTTTGTCTGGGGAGCGGCCTTATGTGTGCTTTGGACAACGGCTACCTATAAGCATATCTGTTGATGGGGTAAAAAGCGAACAAATTGCCATACTTTTTATTCACAACACTAAATCTCAAGCCATATTGGAACCAGATTGGTTGAAACACCTCTACGGGCTCACTCATGCGGAGGCGTATTTGGCTATGGACCTTGCGCGCGGGCTAACCTTGAAACAAATTGCCAAAGCACGCGGAATTAGCTACGAGACAGTAAGAACACAGGTGAAAAGCCTTTTTAGTAAAACAAATTGCGTCAGACAAAGCGAACTTGTCAAACTAATCATCGTGGGACAGTCATGAAGCCACCACGCTAGTTCGTGCCTCACTTCACCCAAATGGGTGATGCACTAATAACCCAGCCGGCTTATTGTTTTTTAAGCTCACTGCGTCGCCACAACAATTAAATCCTGATACTTCAGCACTAGCCGCGTCCAGGTTTGTACTGGTCGTAATATTGGCTGAATGTCGGATGATTATGCGATAACAATGAACAGGTATGTGTTTTCCTCGCATGGCGTTTATTAAAGCAGTTATACGACATTGCATTCCTAATGCATTGAGTTGCAGTAGTGGCGACACTCAGAGTCGGCAGCAGCCTAGCGGGCGATCATGAGAATCATCTTGCTAATCATTGCATTTGCCTCCGCCTCTTTTTCTGTTTCGGCCTCTGCCGGTGAGTGGATTGCTGATGCCAGGACCCAGTGCCGAGCGTGGAATCCGAATCCACTGCCTAATGAAAGCATCGAATGGTCAGGCCCATGCTCAGACGGCAAGGCTAATGGAATAGGTGTCTTACAGTGGTACAAGGGCGGGATACCGCATGATCGCTTTGAGGGCGATTACCTTAATGGCCATATGCACGGCAAAGGCATTTATATCTTCTCCAATGGCAACCGCTATGAAGGCGATTACCTTAATGGCCATAAGCACGGCAAAGGCATTTATATCTTCAATGGCAACCGCTATGAAGGCGATTTCCGCGCTGGGAATGCGCACGGCAAAGGCATTCTTACCGCCCCCAATGGCAGTCGCTATGAAGGCGATTTCTTCGATGGAAAAATGCACGGCAAGGGCCTACTTACCTATCCCGATGGTGGCGATCACCGCTACGAAGGCGATTTTTTCTATAACAAAAGGCACGGCAAAGGCATTTATATCGTCCCCAATGGCAACCGCTATGAAGGCGATTTTTTCGGTGACAAGCTTCATGGCAAAGGAAAGTTTTTCTTCCCCGACGGCAACAGCAGAGAAGTTGAATTCTTCGATCAAAAAGAAATCAAGTAGTACCATATGCTGCTCACGTCGCTATACGGCATAACGGCATTCATGGTGAGGCTGCGATGAGCGAACCTCTCCCCTTGGTATTGCGCAGGCAGCGATGCCCGCCGCCCTTCTTTCATGCCTCTCTACAGCAGTGGCCTGCGAACAGAATAGCTGCAACAAGCGCCCTGCCGTCGCCGTTGTCGATGACGTGCTGTAGACCAGTTTCCTGAAGAGAATGGTGCATAGGGAGGTGTGAGAGTGCGAGGAGAATGGGTGTGGCTGATCGCGCTGCCAACATGAATCTGGTCACCCCAGCCCGAATGCTTGTCCTGCTGCTGGCTGTATCCGCCTGCAGCCCGGTAAAGCTCTACGCCCCGCCTGAAACCACGGCTGAACTGCCACACGGATTGAGGCCCCAGAATCTCGACACCATCGGGCTGGGCAACCATCGGCGGCTCGCCGAGACGCCCTGCTATCCGCACGCGCCCTGCGGCAGCGAGCCTGATCCGGACTACGTAACGCCCGATGGCCAGCCCCTAGTAAGTGAATGGAAGTGGAACACAAAACAAGATTTTCCACCGCAACTGTGCCTGGCGCTTTCCGGTGGCGGCCTGCGTTCGGCCACTTTCGGTCTCGGCGTGCTTAAAGGCTTGCACGAGGCAAAACAGCTACACAAAATCGATGTCGCCTCTTCAGTTTCGGGCGGCGGCTATATCCTGAGCTGGTACGTGGCGCAGAAATACTTCGGCTGGAAGGCGAACTGTGGCGAAGGCCTAGACGACGAAAATCTGTTCGCTCTGCGGGGTACATGGATGGAATACCTGCGACAAAACAGCGAATTCTTCACCGCCGGTCACGCTTCGCTACCGTTGGCCATCGCCGTATTCCCCGGCATCCCGCTCAATCTGGTAGCCAACGGCCTGTTCGGCCTGCATATGAATGCTTCATTTCTCTACAACGCCTACGCACAGCGCTTGCAACAGGTATATCACTCACCACCATGCACCGAGGGTGATTGCCCTCCAGGACCAGATATCGACATGATGGAACTGGGCAAGTTCATGAAATGTTCCGTCAGAAATAGAAACCATAAGGATGAAGACACCTTCCATCGCAAGTTGCGGCCGCCGCTCTTCGTTTTCAACAGCACGGCATTGATTGACGATGCCGCCGGTCCGCGGGCCGGGCTGTTGCAGAACACCGTATTCGAGTTCACACCCTTCCAGTACGGCTCGGCCGCGCTGGGCCGCTACCAATACCAGGGCCAAGAGCGGCAAGGCGAGCCGCTGGCGGTGCAGCGCACCTGGGGCCTGCACGAGATCGTGGCGTTTTCCGGTGCAGCCTTTGATTTCAACAAGTTTACCAATCATCCCAGCTTGCGCCAGATTGCTACTGCGTTCAATCTCGATCTCGGTCGCTACATTCCAAACCCGCGCCTGAAACGCTCTGCGAAGCAGATAGCTCACTGGGTTTCGCCGCTCGCCCACCTCTTCGGCAGGCCGCACTATGCACGAGACGCCGACGGCACCCACATTTACCTCAGCGATGGCGGCCACAGCGAGAATCTCGGCGCCTTTTCGCTGGTACGCCGCCTGTGCCGCGAAATCATCATCGTCGATGCCGAGGAAGATACGGGATATGGCTACGACGCCTATTTCAAGCTCAAGGGCGCGCTTGAACGTGAAATGGGTGTGGAGCTAAAGATTCCTGAAATCGAGGATCGCCGGCGCCAGGCCTGCGAAAATCGCCTCGCCTGCAACGGGTCTGAAAAACTGCCTCCACAGGATCAGGACGTCTGGCGGGGGGCAGCTGCCGACCCGCTGTCCGAAGGATGGATCAAGTACCTGCCCTACCGTCATCCCGACAGTTGTCCCACAATAAAACAGCAGGAACAATCGACAGGTGCGCACTGCACTTCCGATTCGATACGCGTGCTCTATCTCAAGCTCGCCTATCACCCTAACCCGAAACAAGACTTCAAGTGGAAGAACAATACCGTGAACTGCATTGCGCAGAAGTGTAATACCCAGGAATGCAGTGCCTTCGAGAAACTTGAAAACAGCCTGCGTTGCACCTTCGAGGAAACCGCTGTCTGTACCGCGCCGACACAGGAGGGTTGTAACGCCCCTTTTCCTCAACTGCCGACACGCGTCCAGTCGATGTCGCCCGAGCACTTCGACGCCTATCGCAATCTCGGCTGCAAGCTCGCGCTCGGTCCGCTCGCACAGGCGCTTGGTGTTGAAAGTCTTGGAAACGAGGAAATCGCACAACACTGCCTAGACATGCAGCCTGGCACTTCAACACTCACTGAAGTCCAATCCCGTAGTCATGAACGTGATAAAGGCAATAAACACAGCTGTCTTGCCGATCCTTGCGCCGCCTTGATCCTGCTCTGCGACGAGGAACGGATTCGAAAGCCTCACAACGAAGAACCATCGTTCTACTCAGGGCCATATTGACAAATAAAGGGGATCCCGATGAAGTCATTCGCACTCGCAGCCGTTATCTTCCTCGTTGCCATGGCAGCTCATGCCGCTCTCTATGAGGTGACAATTGACGGAAATAAGTATCAGCTCTCGTCAGACGAGGAGCATGAGGTAACCCTGACGGATGGGCGGCGCGCATCCGTGGTGGTAAGCACTCTCGGAGATGTAATCGTGGCGAGAATTGACGGAACGCGCCTGTATCTCGAGAAGGACAAGGGGTCGGAGGTGACATTGAAGGATGGACGGCGTGTAATCGTGAGTGTGGCCGCAGTCGAAGGCGTACCAAAAGTCTTCCAAGGGTACGGCATTTCGTTCCGGTATCCAAGCAATGTGGAGTTTTCCCAGGAGTCTGATCCCGAGTCAGCGATCGTTATTATTCAGGACAATGGAGTGGGTCTAAGGATAGCGATATTTTTCCAGCAGACTCCGACCAAAGAGACTATGGATACGCTGAGGAACTTATCTGTAAATTACATATACAAGGAAGCCGCCAAATCGGGCGCAAGATTTCCCAAGAACTGGATAAAGACCAGCCGAAGGTCTGTCGGCGGTGTCGCTATTGAAGGCGTCACAATGTCATATTATGATGGATTCGAGACCCTTCATGAGATTTATCTCATGCCGCACAACGGAAGGATTTTGAAGATAGACATATTCATGAATAATCCTGAGCGCAAGGCCAGGATTGATTCGTTGATTAATTTTGTATTAGATTCACTCATATGAGCTAGGCTGAAACCTCCTCGCTTTTTCGAACCGATTCAAAGTAGAGGCTGATGCGATTGTGCCACGTCGTACTTGGCCGGGGGTATCCTGCCAAGGGCTTCATGGAGTCGTTCATGGTTGTAGCGGTGCATCCATTCCTGGGTCATGTGATAGAAAACAATAAAGTCCGTCGGAGAGGCGGTGCCTATTGTGATTTTGTTGCTTGCATGAAATTAACCAATTCCGAATTGGAGAATATACATGCGCAAACCGATTCTAGCTGTCATTATCTTTTTACTCCAGACGTTATCTAGCGCGGCTTGGGCTGCTTCCATAAAGGACGGTCGTGCTGCCTTTAATCGCGGTGATTTCACTGTCGCATTAGCGATACTTCAGCCTCTCGCGAATCAGGGAAATGCGTCCGCACAGTTTCTAGTGGGTGTGATGCATGACCACGGGAAGGGTGTCACAAAAAATTTAATAGAGGCAGTCAAGTGGTATCGTCTGGCAGCGGATCAAGGAATTACGGAAGCGCAATTCAATCTCGGCAACATGTATTTCACCGGGGATGGCGTGGCGCAAGACTACGCAGAAGCAGTTAGGTTTTGGCGCTCGGCAGCGTCCCAAGGCAATGCTTCGGCCCAATACCACCTCGCCTTACGATACGTTGACGGAAAAGGCGTTACTAAGAACAATGTAGAAGCCATCAAGTGGTATCGGCTGGCGGCAGAAAAGGGCTTTCCGCAAGCACAATACAACCTAGCTTTGCAGTACGCCAAGGGAACAGGCGTTGCGCAGAACGATGCAGAAGCCGTTAAGTGGTTTCGCCTGGCTGCGGAGCAAGGGATTGCAGACGCGCAATATCAACTCGGCAGCATTTATTTCCTTGGACGAGGTGTGACCCAAGACTACGCGGAGGCAGTTAGGTATTGGCATCTTGCTGCGGCACAGGGCTATGCTGCCGCGCAACACAACCTCGCCTTGCGATACGCTGACGGATATGGTGTTGCTCAGAGCGATGCGGAAGCCATCAAATGGTATCGGCTAGCCGCAGCTCAAGGGTTAGCAGAAGCGCAATACAATCTCGGACAAATGTATTTTCTTGGGCGAGGCGTGGCCCAAGACTACGCAGAGGCAGTTAGGTATTGGCATCTTGCTGCGGCACAGGGCATTGGTCCAGCACAATACAACCTTGCATTAGAGTACGCTGCCGGAAATATTATTCCTCAGAACGATGCAGAAGCCGTCAAGTGGTATCGGCTGGCTGCAGAAAAAGGAATTCCTCCGTCGTCGCGAGGCAATCTTGGCTTAATGTATGCCACTGGACGCGGAGTCAGCCAGGATTATGTTCGGGCTCACATGTGGTTCAGTCTTGGTGCTGCGCTGGGGGACAATCAGTCCTCGAAGAACCGTGCATACGCAGAAACTCTGATGACTCCGCAGCAGATCGCCAGGGCCAAGGAAATGGCACGTAACTGCCGGTTAAGAAACTATGTTAATTGCGACTAATAGGCGGGGTGGTTATGGGCAAGTTGAACACGTTTAGTATTTTTCCGACACTCGACATGAATCGACGACCGCTAGGGTAGTGCGTTCGAGTTTGGGAAGATCGATGACGAGCAGGTCCCAGAGGACTACCACAAGTACAACCTCAGCCTCAAGCAGAAGTGCAAGAAGCAAAGGGCGACTCGAATCTCTCTCGAAGGAAGTCGCGCTAAGGCGAGGCCTTAGCTCAGACGTTGGACTTCCGCCTCCTAATCTCGACTAGTTCCGCTTCGGGTCGGGAGCGGCCTTCAAAATATGTACTGACGAAAGTCCGCTACGGCCGAAAACCAGCACCCCCAACACCTACTCGCCGTGTCGTGGCGGCTGACTATTGCTCAGGAATGGAACAAGTCGATACGGAACGGCCATTGCGGTCGCTCAGGTGTCCGCCGCTGCCCCGGTTTTTTCGGCAACCTCAGGCAAGCGAATCCCACAGCAGCGCCATCCGCTCGCCCACGCCGCGTCCATGGGTCAAGGCCACCTCGCTCAAGGTGAGCTGCGGGCGAATGTGGCGCGCCATGGCTAGCGCAGCGCGCGCATCGGCGGGCTGTCCCAGGCGGTCGAGCGCCGCGGCCTCCAGCACGCGCGCGAGATAGAGCGTTGCATCATGCCGGCTCGCCGTGCGCGCCTCCTCCAGGGCTTCGTCGGTCCGATTGGCCCTGATCAGGAACATGCCCAGTGCCCAGCCCCAAAAGCCCAGGCGCCGGTCCCGCGGGCTGAGCTTCATGCCGAAGCGCATTGTCTCGATGCCTTCCTCGAATTGCCCCATCAGGGCCAGCGCCGTGCCCAGGGCGACGTGGGCCTGGGCATTGCTGGGATCGATCTGCAGCGCCTGCCGAAGAATTCCAATGCCCCGCTCAAGGTGGCCCAGGTCGCACAACGCGCAACCGGCATAGCCCAGCACCTCGGAACTGCCTTCATCCAATGCAATGGCGCGGTTGGCGGCATTCAGTGCGTCGTCTTGCATGTTCGCAGGGTCGGCGAGCAGCCCGATGTTTCTGGCCAGCGCGGTCAATAGCGCATAGTGGGCATGCGCCAATCCGAAAGCCGGATCAAGCGCCACGCTCTGCTGGAGATGGGCGCGCGCCTCGTCCATGGCTTCCTCGCCCCAACCCTTCTGGGCAATCGCGCCGACCGCCTGGTGGTAATGCGCCCAGGCGTCCTGGTTCTCCGGGCGCTGGCGGCGAACATGCGCGATTTCCGCGCGCCGGAGTTCGGGTTCGAGCTCCGTGATGATTCCGCGCACGATGTCCTCCTGCAAGTCGACGGCTGCATCACGACGGCTATCGAAGCGCCCGCTCCACAGGACGTGCCCCGATGCCGCGTCCGTCAGCTGCGTCGAGATACGCAGCACATCCCCCACCGGGCGCACGCTGCCCTCGACGACGAAACGCACGCCAAGCTGACGGGCGACATCCGGCAGGCTGGCGGGTTGTCCGCGGAAGGCAAAGGACGATGCGTGGGAAATCAGCAGGAACCCGGGAACGCGCGCCAACAGCGCAATGACGTCCTCGGCCAGGCCGTCGGCCAGAAGATTCACCTGATGGTCATCCGCCAGCACGTTGAAAGGCAGCACGGCAATCGTGGGCCGGTCCGTGAAGGCTGCGGAGGCCTGCTGTGTCGCGCTCGAAGGCGCAGCGTCTTCCTGCCGCACCTCCAACGAAAATCGATAGCCGCGTCCGGGAATCGTGGCGATGGCCTCTCGGCCCAGGAGTTTGCGCAGCGCCGACACCTGCACCGACAGATTGTTTTCCTCGACCACCAGGCCGGGCCAGACGCTTTCGAGCACCTCGCTTTTCGTCACGACCCGATCCCGGTGCGCCAGCAGGCACAGCAGCACATCGAAGGCACGGGCGCCTATCGCCGCCGGCTTACCCGCGTCAAGCAACAGGCGCTGCGCCGGCCTGACTTCAAAGCGATCGAAGAAATAGTGGTTTTGCAAGCGCCTCCCCGTAAAACTGCATTTTAGGGACTTTTAGCAAGCATTTAGGAATTTCAAAGGACGGGGCGGGTATGCAGGGAAGACACTTC
>PHCS01000065.1 GCA_002840845.1 Betaproteobacteria bacterium HGW-Betaproteobacteria-14 | reverse complement strand
CGTTGATGGTGCCCTGCACCTGCGTCGCGCCGGCCTGCACCGCCATGACGGAGTTGGCCACTGCCATCTCGCAGTCGTTGTGGCAGTGAATGCCGATCGGCACCTTCTTGAACTGCGCGACGACCTTCTTCGTGATGTCGAAGATGTCGTTGGGGAAGGTGCCGCCGTTGGTGTCGCACAGGCACAGGCAGTCGGCGCCGGCCTCGGCCGCCGCGGCCAGCGTGGCCAGCGCGTAGTCCGGGTTGGCCTTGTAGCCGTCATAGAAATGCTCGGCGTCGTACACCACTTCCTTGCCCTGCTGCTTGAGGAAGCGGATGGTGTCGCCGATCATGCGCAGGTTCTCGTCGAGCTCGGTGCGCAGGATCTTCGTGACCTGATAATCCCAGCTCTTGCCGAAGATGGCGATGGCCTCGGTGCCGGCGGCGAGCAGGGAACGGACGTTGCCGTCGGTCTCGACCGCGACGCCGACCTTGCGCGTGGCGCCGAAGGCGATCAGCCGCGCGTTGGCGAGCTTCATCTCGCGCACGCGGGCGAAGAACTCGAGGTCCTTCGGATTGGAGCCGGGGTTGCCGGCCTCGATGTGCTGCACGCCGAGCGCGTCGAGCCGCTCGATGATCTTGACCTTGTCCTCCACCGAATAGGAAATGCCCTGCGCCTGGGCGCCGTCACGCAACGTGGAGTCGTAGATGGAAATCCGCTTCATTCGCGGATTTTACAGGGTGAACGCGGCTTATGCCCCCCTCTCCCCGCAAGCGGGGAGAGGGCTGGGGTGAGGAGGTCAGGTGCCGCGCGTCTCCGCAGCCATCCAGCCTGGACTAGGCATGGAAAGGGCTCTCATTCATCATTGCGGCGTTGAACGCCTCGGGACGGGTCATGAACGCACAATGTCCGGCTTCGGGGATGATGGACAGCGCTCCCCCTGTAACCCTTGCGACGTGACGACTTGCATCCGGCGGGCAGACGGCGTCGTGCTCGCCGCAGATCGCATGCACCGGATCCTTGATCGACCCCAGCAAGGGCCGGATATCGGCCCCGCCGATGTTGTTCATGCAGGCCAGCGTGACGTGCGGTGCTGACGCCCGCATCACGCCCAGCACGCGCGTGGAGGCCTGGGCGGCGTCTGCTTCGGGGAACATCATCTGGCAGAAGGCGGCAGCGCCCCCCGCGTAGTCGGCGACAAGCGCTTGCCCGAGTTGCTGTGCCGCTTCGGGCGGTACGGCGTGAGGCCAGTCCGGTCGTTGTACCAGACAGGGCGTCGCTCCAATGAGCACCAGCTTGCTGGCGACACCGGGATGGGATGCGGCAAAGGCCAGTGCGATCGAGCCGCCCATCGACCAACCGGCCAGCCTCGGGCGCGTCAATCCGAGCTGGGCGATGAGAAACGCGAGATCGGCAACATATTGCTTCAAGTCATAACCTTCTATGGGCTTGCCGGACTCGCCATGGCCGCGCAAGTCTGCCACGATGACGCGATGGCTTTCGGCCAGGACAGGTACCTGCTCGGAAAATACGCTTCGGTCCATCATGATCCCATGCAGGAACACGATCGAAGTTGGGCCTTCGCCATACTCGTCATAGGCCAGACAGCAGCCGTCGGGAGCGGTGAGGTACATGGTGATACTCCTTGTGGTGAAAGTTTCGGAATCCGTTCGGCCCGAATCGCAGCCTTGGCGAATTCTGGAGGGGGCGGAGTAGAATTTCCATCGCAGGAATCTGCGATGTGTGATTGACGGGGGCGCGCATGGGACTGAATCTGAACGACGCCGAGCTTGCTCGGCTGATGGGGGTGATTCGTGCGGTACAGCGGCCCTTGCCTGCCGACTGGCTGGTCAGCCGGCCGTCACTTTCGCGTGGCCTGCAGGCATTGATCGGCGCCGACTTCATCGGCACCACGCAGTGGAACGCCAAGACGCGGCGCATCGAGTCGCCCCGCTGCGTAGGCCGGGATGCTGAAATGGCGCACGAGTACGCGCAGGAATACCAGCATTGCGATCCGATCTCGCCCAAACTCAGGCGTCGCCGCGGCCCGACCCTCGTCAGGCAGGTGATGGATCAATCCGAATTGCGTCGAACCCGCTATTACAACGAGTTCTTGCGCCGCCATGCCACCACGGACGGCCTTGATGTGTATCTTTACGACGGGACGACAAACGTTGGCGATCTGCGCTTCTGGCGCGCGCCCAGCAGCCAGCCGTTCGGGGAGCGGGAACTGGTGCTGGTGAAAATCATTGAGCCGCTGTTCGCCCGGGCCCTGGGCAGGCACAAGCACTGGTCGGCAGGAAACCTGCAATTGCGCTTCGAGTCGCTCACGGTCCGCGAGGCCGAAATTGCAGAGGCCGTGGTCAGCGGCCAGACGGATCGCATGATTGCGGAAAACCTGGGGATCAGCGTCTGGACGGTACGCACCCACCTGACGCACGTGTTCGACAAGCTGGGAGTTTCGAACCGGACGTCGCTCGCCGCCCGCATCAACGAGCCGTGAGGCAGGCGGACATCCTGTAACGGCCAAGCTCGTCCATATACGGCGCGGCATTTTCGCATTGTGGTCGGGCCGGCTACGGTCTGATTACCACCGGCGTGCCGTCGGTCACCAGGTTCCAGATTTCCTCGATGGCGTCGTTGGCGACGGCGATGCTGCCGGTGGTCCAGTCGCTGCCGTGCAGGGCGGCGCCGAGCGGGCCGAGCCAGTCAGGCGTGCCGTGGAGTTGCAGGGTGCCGCCGGCGTGCCCGGGGGCGGACGGCGCCTGGCGCGAGAGGCGCAGCGCGAGGTGGAAGGGGCTCTTCGGGTTGCGCCCGGCGATGACATAACGGCCCGCCGGCGTGCGGCCGTTCTCGCCGAGCGAGATGCGGTAGCTGCGCACGACGCGCTGACGGCCCATCAGGGTGAGACGGCGGCGCGACTTGTCGACGACGATCTTGTCCACGCGCGGCAGCAGGATCGGTCGCGGATACCCCGAGTTGTCGTCGAAGGCGCGGGTGTTGGCGAGGGCGACGGAGAAGCAGACGGCGGAGGAAGTTTTCATGCGGGACTCCTAGCAGTTGTCGTCCCCACGGAAGCGGGGACCCAAGGTTTTCGACGCAGGTGGATTCCCGCGTTCGCGGGAATGACGAAGATGCCGAAGCGGACGGGGAGTACAACCTGGCCAGGGAGGGAAGCCTGGTCGTACCCCCGCCGCCGCGGTTCTGGAATGTTCATCAGATTGCCTTTGCCGTGACGACGTAGCGCAGCGGCCCGCCGGCACGCAGGGCGTCGAAGGGGTAGCAGGTGACGAGGGTGAGGCGGGACTCACCGGGCACCTGCCCCATCACGCGCGTCTCACTTTTATCGACGATTTCACTGTGTTCGACGCGGTACCGCCGTATTCCAGCGGCTGACTTCTGCACGACGATCTCCTCGCCCTGCCGCAATTCGCGCAGGAAGGCGAAGTGGGTGTCGCGGTGGGCGCCGATGACGCTGTTGCCGGACTCGCCCGGCAGAGGCGTGCCGAAGACGTGGCCGGGGCCGAAGGCGATGGTGCGGCCGTTGGCGCCGGCCAGCACGAAGCGCTCGATGTCGCGGCCGGGCACCGCGATGCGCGCCACCGGCCAGGTATCGGCCCACGGCCAGGGCCTGGCTTGTGCCTCGCCCTCGAGGGTGCGCGACCAGGCCTGCTTGATGAGCACCTGCGCGAGCCAGGCCTTGGCCTGGATGTAGCCGCCCTGGCCGAGCTGCCAGAGGCCGATGGTGAGCAGGGCGGTAGCGAGCCAGAGTTGCCAGCGACGCGCCTTGCCGCGCACGACGGCCTGGGCGGGAGCGGCGTGCATGGTGGCGGGCCAGGCGCACTCGACGCCGAGCGGCCACTCTTCGCCGGAGTGTTTCCCCTCTCCCCGACGGGGAGCGGGCAGGGTGAGGGGGAACGGCGGGCTCATTTCACACCCCACAGAACAACTGACCGGCGGCGTGCGGTCAGGAACAAGCCGGCCGCCAGCAACAATGTGAGCAGGCCGGCCAGCAGGTGCCAGCGCGAGTCGGTGGCGCCCTGCGGCAGTTCGCCGAAGACCTTGTCGAATTCCCAGCCTTCCGGCAGGTTGGTGGGGACGGCGCCGGATTTCAGCGCGGCATCGGCCGGCCGCAGCGGCGTTTTGTCCACCGCGACGAGGCTGGTGTACTTGCTCACCAGGTGGTGGGCGAGGGCGATCTCGACGACGGCGTCGCGCACCTCCTCTTCCTTGGCGCCGTCGCGCAGGCTGTCGATGAGCGATGCGATCTTCGCGCGCGCCCACAGCACGCCCATGCCCTTGCCGGCGCGCATTTCGCCGAGCGGCAGCGTCGCCTGCCAGGCTGCGTCACCGCGCAGGCCGGTGATGCGCAGTTCGCCTGCCATCTTTTCCAGCGCGGCGGAGACGACGATGGGCTCGCCGAGATACAAATCCGGCACGCGTTTCGGCCAGGCTTCGGCCAGGCTGCCGGCCGGCCAGGCGATCTCGATGCCTTTCAGCACGGGCGACTCGAGCTTGGCGAAGAGCGCGCCCATCTTCTCCTTCACTTCCTCGACCTTGCCGATGTAGGTATAGGTGCCGCGGCCGCTCTGCGCCGCCTTGCTCATGAAGTGGCTGTTGGGCGCCGAGCCGATGCCGACAGTGAACAGGCGCGAGTCGCCGAGCTTGTCCTGGATGAGCTTGAACAGGCCGTCCTCGTTGCCGACGGCGCCGTCGGTGAGGAAGACCACCTGGCGCACGCGGCCGGGGTTCTCGCGTCCGTTCAGCGCGAGGTTCAACGCCAGCGCCATCTCGGTGCCGCCCTGCGATTGCAGCCTGCGCACCCAGCGCACGGCGCTCTCGCGGTTGGCGGCGCTGGCCGGGCGCGCGTCGCCGTAGAGTGCCTTGGCGTAGGAGTTGAATTCGATGACGTTGAACGTGTCCTGTTCGGCCAGGCGCGAGACAGCGAGTGCCAGCGCTTCCTTGGCCTGGGCGAGGGAACTGCCGGACATGGAGCCGGAGGTGTCGATGACGAAGATCACTTCGCGCGGCAGGCGAGCGGCGGCGACCTCCTTCGCCGGCGGCAGGACCATGAGCAGGGCGTAGTGCTTGTCACCGCGCTGCTCGGTGAATAGCGCTGCCTGCGGGACATGGCCCGCCGCCGGCGTCCACGTGAGTTCGAAATCCTTGTTGGCCGGTACTTCACCGGCGGCCAGCTCGACGATGCGACTGCCGCCATCGGTCTCGCGCATCACGATCGGGTGGTAGGGGCTGTCGACGCGGGCCAGCGGCACGCCGGCGTCGAGCACGACCTTGAGGCGCACCGGGTTGGTCGGCGCATGCTTGTCGGGGTTGAGCACCGGCGGCGTGATGCGCGCGGCGTCCGGCACCTGGTCGGTGTTGGGCGACCAGCCATGGCCCCGGCCTTCGCTCGGCGTACCCGGGATGTAGCGCGGGCCGACCACCATGGGGAAGCGCAGGCTGACGCTGCCTGAGTCGTGGCGCAGGGTCTGCTGGTATTCGATTTCCACCGTGATCTCGCCGCGCGGCGGAATGTTGGCGACGCTGGTGGTGAACATGTTGGGCCGTTCCTGCTCGACCAGCGCGGCGCGCTGACCGGAGGATTTGGCTTGTTCGTATTGGGCGCGGGCAGCCTGGCGCTTCTGGATGTCGCCCTCGATGACGCGTTCGCCGATCTTCATGCGCAGGTGGTCGACGGCGGCGTTCTCCGGCAGCGGAAAGACGTAGATGCCTTCGAACCATGCGTCGTAGGGGTTGCGGTAGGTTTGCCTGACGACGGCGCGGGCGACGATGCCGGAAACCCTGATCTCGGCATCGGTCGCCACGGCCGGCACGGCGAGGGTGCTGCCTTCGGACTTGAGCAGCAGCGTGCCCTGCTGCGCCTGCGCCGGCCTCATCGGCATGAACTCGGCGGCCTGCGCTTCCTGGGCCAGCAGCAGGACCACGCCGGCCAGCGTGACGGCGGTGGCCAGGCCGATGCCGAAGGCCAGGACGACGTAGGCGATGACATCGACGACGACCAGTCTGGATCGGGTGAGACGCGTCATCCCCGCGCAGGCGGGGATCCAGTGGTTGTTGGTGCTGCCTGGATTCCCGCTTGCGCGGGAATGACTTTGCGCCGTGTTCATTGTTTTTCTCCTTCCCGTTTGGAACGACATCCGTTCAGTTCGCATTGAAGCGGGGAAGTCGGGCGGCGGCGGGGAGGGAATCGGGCAGGGCGGTGAAGAATTGTGGCAACAATATGGCAATTCCCTTGCCGGTGCGCCGTGCGGCGGGGTTTTCGGTATAGTCGGACGCCATGCCGAGACGCATCGCCATCGTCGAAGACGAAGCTGCCATCCGCGCCAACTATGCGGAGGCGCTGACGCGACAAGGCTACGAGGTCGCCGCCTATGCCGGCCGTCCGGAGGCGCTGGCGGCGTTCCGCACGCGCCTGCCCGACCTGGCGGTGATCGACATCGGTCTCGGCGACGAACCGGAGGGCGGCTTCGAGTTGTGCCGCGCGCTGCGCGCGATGAGCCCGCGCCTGCCGATCATCTTCCTCACGGCGCGCGATGCCGATTTCGACATCGTTTCCGGCCTGCGCCTGGGCGCCGACGACTACCTCACCAAGGACATCAGCCTGCCGCACCTCTTGGCGCGCATCGCCGCGCTGTTCCGCCGCGTGGAGGTGCTGGGCGAGCCCTCGGGCGAGGAGGAGGTGCTCGAGCGCGGCGCGCTGCGCCTCGACACCAAACGCCTCAGCGCAACCTGGAACGCCGTGCCGGTGGCGCTGACTTTGACGGAGTTCTGGATGGTGCACACGCTGGCGAAGTTTCCCGGCCACGTGAAGGATCGCGACCAGCTCATGCACGACGCCAAACTCGTGGTGGACGAGGGCACCATCACCTCGCACGTCAAGCGCATCCGCCGCAAGTTCCAGGCCGTGGACGCCTCGTTCGATTCCATCGACACGGTGTACGGCATGGGGTATCGGTGGAAGGCATGAGGCGCGTCTTGTCGTTCCCGCGAAAGCGGGAATCCACGCGGCGTTTGGATTCCCGCTTCCGCGGGAATGACGCGGACTTGCTCCGCAGCGCCACATGAAAGCGCAATCGCCTTTCCGCTTCAGCCTCCGCCTCAAGCTGGCGCTGGTCGCGCTGACCCTGCTCGCCCTGCCCTGGGTCGGCTACCAGTACGTGCAGGAGATGGAGCGCTTCCTGCTGGAGGCGCAGAAACAGACGCTGACGGCGACGGCGCAGGCGGTGGCCACTGCCCTGCACGAGCGGCCGCAGCTGATGCGCCTCAAGCCGGGGGAAAACGCAGTGCGGCAGGCGGCGGAGGACAGCCTCAGGCAGGCGGCGGAGCTGGCGGAGCGGACCGGCATGCCGGTGGTGGTCGAGGAGATCGGCCGCGAGTCGGCAATGACGGAGCGCCAGTCGGTGGCGGAGATCAACGCCATCCTGAAAGGCCTGGAGCGGTCGACGGCGCGCATCTGGGTGGTCAACCGCGAACTGAAGCTGCTGGCGCTGGCGGGAAGCCTGAAGCCGAAGGCGCAACCGGAAGATGCCGGGGCGGCACGGAGCAGCGGGCGCATCTGGCGCGACATTCTCGCGAGCATCTGGCGTGACATCCTCTCGCGCATCCTGCCGCGCCCGGCCGAGGATTTCGACGAGTCGCTCGACGAGGATGTGCTCGGCACGGGCCGCGAGGTCGCCCACGCATTGCTCGGCGCGCCGGCGACGCGGCTGCGCAACAGCGCCGACGGCCGCGCCATGATCGTCTCGGCAGCGCACCCGATCTGGAGCGGCGACACGGTGGCGGGGGCGGTGGTGGTGGAGGAAACCACGCACTCCATCCTCTCGGTGCGCAACCAGGCGCTGGAGCGCCTGCTGCTCACCACCCTCGTGGTGTTTGCGCTGACGGCCGCCGTGCTGCTCGGCTTCGCCACGCGCCTGTCGCACCGCATCCGTCGCCTGCGCGACGAGGCGGAGAGCGCGGTCGACGCGCGCGGCCGGCTGAAGCGGCTGACCTCGGCCTCGCAGGCAAGCGACGAGATCGGCGACCTGTCGCGCAGCTTCTCCGCCGTGCTGGCCAAGCTGGCCCAGCACCACGGCTACCTGGAGAGCCTCGCCGGGCGCCTGTCGCACGAGCTGCGCACGCCCATCGCCGTGGTGCGCTCCTCGCTGGAGAACCTGCGCGCCGAGGCGGATGCCGCGAAGGCGCAGGTCTACCTGGAGCGCGCGGAAGAGGGGCTCGCACGCCTGTCGAAGATCCTCACGCGCATGAGCGAAGCGTCGCGCCTGGAGCAGAGCCTGCGCACCGAGGCGCGGGAGCGCTTCGACCTCGCCGCGGTGGCGGCGGAATGCGTGAGCGGCTACCGGCATGCCTATCCGCAGCAAGGCTTCGAGTGGCTGCCGCCCGACCAGGCACTCGCGGTGGAGGGTTCCCCCGACCTGCTGGTGCAGCTGCTCGACAAGCTGGTGGCCAATGCCGTCGACTTCAGCCGGGCCGGCGAGCCGGTGCGCATCGAGCTGACGCGAGAACGCAACAATGCGCAGCTCGCCGTCATCAACGCCGGCCCGCCGCTGCCGCCCGAGATGCAGGGCCGGCTCTTCGAGGCGATGATCTCGTCGCGGCCCGACAGGGGCAACGAGGAACCGCACCTCGGCCTCGGCCTCTACATCGCGAGGCTCATCGCGGAGTTCCACGGCGGCACGATCGTCGCGGAGAACCGGGCCGGCGGCGACGGCGTTGCGGTGACCGTGACCTTGCCGCTTGTGCCGGGGTAACATGCCGGTGTGATTTCAAGCCCCGAACCTGCCTACGACCTGCTCATCGTCGGCGCCGGCATCAACGGCGCCGGCCTCGCCCGCGACGCCGCCGGCCGCGGGCTGAAAGTACTGCTCGTCGACCAGGGCGACATCGCCGGCGCGACCTCCTCCACCTCGACCAAGCTGATCCACGGCGGCCTGCGCTACCTGGAGCATTACGCATTCGGCCTGGTGCGCGAATCGCTGACCGAGCGCGAGACGCTGCTCGCGATCGCCCCGCACCTGGCGCATGAGCAGCGCTTCGTCATCCCGCACACGCCGGCGCAGCGCCCGCGCTGGATGATCCGCCTCGGGCTCGCGCTCTACGACGGCTTGGCGCGCGGCTCCAGCCTGAAGCGGGCGCAGGCGCTGGCCCTGCGCGGCACGCCCTTCGGCCAGCCGCTGCGGCCGGAATTCGCGCACGGCTTCGCCTACTCCGACCTGGCCACGGACGATGCACGGCTGACCCTGCTCAACGTGGTGTCGGCGGCGCAGCTCGGCGCCCAGGTGATGACGCACACCAAGCTGGTCGGCGCGCGGCGCGAAGGCACCACATGGACGGCCGTGCTGCAGGCGGCGGACGGCACGCAGCGGGAATGCACCGCACGCATCATTGCGAATGTGGCGGGGCCATGGACCGTGGCGGTGCGCGAGGCGATCGTCGGCCACGGCGAGGGCCGCGAATCGCTGCGCCTGGTGAAGGGCAGCCACATCGTGGTGCCGCGGCTGTACGCGGGCGAGCAGGCCTACCTGCTGCAGAACGACGACGGCCGCATCGCTTTCGTGATTCCCTTCGAGGACGGCTTCAGCCTCATCGGCACCACCGAGGTGCCCCTGGACGCGCCGGATGCCGCGCCGCAGATCGATGCCGCGGAGACGGATTATTTGTGCAGCGTCGTCGGCCGTTTCTTCCAGGCGCCGCCCGCTCCGTCGCAGGTCGTCTGGTCCTTCGCCGGGATCCGCGCGCTCTATGACGACGGCCAGGGCAATGCCTCGGCCGTCAGCCGCGAGTACCGCATGACGGTGGACGGCGGCCCGCAGGAGGCGCCGCTGCTGTCGATCTACGGCGGCAAGCTGACCACCTACCGGCATCTGGCCGAGCGCGTGCTCGAGCGGCTGCGCCCCTGGTTGCCCGGGCTGCGGCCGGCCTGGAGCGCGGCGGTGCACCTGCCCGGCGGCGGGCTGGGCAAACGCGGCCTGCCCGGCCTGCTGCTGGAGCTGGCCCGGCGCTACCCCCAGCTGCCGCCCGATCTGCTGCATGCGCTGGCGCGCCGCCATGGCACGCTGGCCGCGCGCGTGCTCGGCGCGGCGCAGACGGAAGCGGACCTCGGCGAACACTTCGGCGCCGGGCTGTACGCCGCGGAAGTCGATTACATGACGGACCACGAGTGGGCGCGCGAGGCCGACGATATTCTCTGGCGGCGGAGCAAATGCGGCCTGCGCGTCGATGAGGCAGGGCGCGCGCGCCTGATGAGCCATCTGGCCAGGAAGGCGCGGGCGGCGTGAGCATTTTTCGCGGCGGCAGGCAACGCTTCTGGCTCATGCTGTTCGCACTGGGCGCCGCATTGGCCGCCGAGGCACTGTTCCGCAGCGGCGCGCTGAATCCTGTCGATGAGCGCCTGCAGGACGCCTGGTTCCAGTGGCAGGGCCAACGCGCCGGGGCGCGCCACGTGGTCATCGTCGCCATCGACGAAGATACGCTTGCGGCGTACCCCGACGATCCGATGGTGTTCTGGACGGACCGCATGGCCCTGGCGCTGTCGCGCCTGCGCGGGGCCGGGGCGCAAGCCATCGGACTGGACATGCTGCTCAGCATCAGCCCCGAGCGCTGGCTCGGCAAGCTGGGCGGAGAATTGCAGAGCGCGGCGCGCGATTACGATCGCCCGTTCCGCGAGGAGGTCAACAGCGGCCGCCTGGTGCTGGTGGCGACGCGCGCGGGTTCCGGCGCGCGCGAATCGGACTATCTGCTGCCGAGCCCCGACTATCTGCTGGCGCTGCCGGACTTCGACATTCCCGGCCACATCGGCCTCGGCGATCTGCTCGACGAGGGCGACGGCGTCATCCGTCGCTTCCATGTGGCCCCGGTCGCCGCGACCGGGGTCAAGCTGCCCGGCGATGGCGTACCGGTGCTGGGCTTCCCTTCGCTGCTGGCGGTTCGCGCCGCCGGCCTCGACCCCCATGGCGAGGGCTGGACGCTCGGCGGACGCAAAGTCAGCCGCCAGGATACGGCGACGCCAATCCCCTATCTCGGCCCGCCGGGCACGTTCCCGCGCATCTCGCTCAAGGCATTGCTGGCCGACGGGCCGTTGCCGGAGGCGGTGGCGTCTTCGCTGCGCGGCAAGGCCGTCATCCTCGGCGCGACCGCGGCCGGGCTCAACGACGAGCATTTCACGCCCTACGCGACCCGCTTCTTCTCCGGCCGCGGCGCCCTCATGACCGGCGTCGAGGTGCACGCCAACATCGTTGAATCCCTGCTCTCCGGCGAGCGCCTGCGGCCGATGGGCGACGGGTTGCGCTTGGCTACGCTGTTGGTGTTGGCCGGGCTCGCCGTCGCGGTCTTCGTCGCGCTGCCGGCCTGGCAGGGCGGTTTGCTCTGGCTGCTGGGGGTGCCGTTGCTGGCGCTGGCCAGCTTCATCGCGTTCCGCGGCGGGGTGCTGATGCCGGTCGCAGCCTATGCCCTGGTCGCTGGCTTGGCCTTGCTGGGCGTGCTGGGCTGGCGCCTGACGGGCGAGGAGCGCGAGCGGGCGCGGGTGCGCCGCATGTTCGGCCGCTATGTTTCGGACCAGGTCGTCGAGGCCCTGCTGCAGGCCGAGCATCGTCCGGAACTGGGCGGGCAGTCGCAAACGGTGACGGTGCTCTTCTCCGACATCCGCAACTTCACCACGATCAGCGAGCGGCTCAACGCGAAGGAGGTCGTGGAGATGCTCAACACTTATTTCGAGCGCGCCTGCGCCGCCATGCTGGCGGAGGGCGGCAGCATCGACAAGTTCATCGGCGATGCGATCATGGTCGAGTTCGGCTCCCCCCTGCCGGTCGCGGACCATGCCATCCGCGGCGTGCGCGCCGCCGTCGCCCTGCGCGCGGTAGCCGGGGAATTCGCCGGCTGGATGGAGCAGCGTTTCCCCGGCCGCGACCTGCCGGGGTTCGCCGTCGGCATCGGCCTGCACAGCGGCGAGGCGATCATCGGCAACATCGGCTCGCCCACCCGCATGGAGTTCACCGCCATAGGCGATACCGTCAACCTGGCCTCGCGCCTGGAGGGCATGACCAAGCAGCTGGGTTGCGCTATATTGGCCAGTGAATCGACCATAGTCAGCGCCGGCGAGTCGGTGGTCTGCGGCCGCAGCGAGGTCATCACGGTCAAGGGCCGTGAGGCGCCGGTCAGGGTGTTCGAGGTACTTTCAGTCAATCCGGGAGAAAAGCGATGATGCGCAAAGCATGGTGGATGGTGGGGCTCGCCTTTTTGTCCGCAGGAGCGTGGGGCGCCGAAGTCGGCCTCGTCACGGCCGTGTCGGGCAACGTCAAGCTGCAGGAAGACAAGGCGGCTGCCAGCGAGCTCAAGTCCTTCGTCAAGCTGCGCGCAGGCGACCGCCTGACGATGGAGGGTGCGGCGCGTCTGCAGATGGTCTATTTTGAAGGTGGGCGCCAGGAAACCTGGCGGGGCGCCGGCCAGCTGGAAGTCGGCAGCGGCGCGAGCAAGGCCATCAAGGGCGATCTGCAGCCGGAGGTGAAGAAGCTGCCGGCCATTCTGGTCAAGCAGTTGTCGAAGACGCCTTCGCCCGACGGCAACGTCAAGGCCGGCATGGTGCGCATGCGCTCGATGCCCTCCGGCGGTACGCTGGAATCGGTCGAGAAGAACTACGCCGACCTGCGCAAGCAGGCCGACCCCGCCGACCGCAACCCGGAGTTGTACCTGCTGGCGAGCTATTTCGAGCTGCGCGAATTCGACAAGGTCGAAACGCTGCTGCAGCAACTGGGCGAGAAGTCGCCCGACGACCAGGAGGTCAAGGTACTGGCCTCGCTCTACAAGCGCGCCATCGGCAATGCGAAGATGGCGGAGAAGAAATAGCCGGAATCGCTTGATCCGGCCTCTTGTCTTCGCCGGCGATTGGGAGTATAACCCATTGTCTTGGCTTGGTATTTTGCAGTTGTTTCGGCTCAGGGGGTTACACATGAATACTAAAGGGATTATCCGTGCCGGGCTCATCGCCGGCCTCGGCGCAGTGTCTGCCAGCGCCTGGGCCACGCCCTGCGACAGCGCGCTCTCCAGCTACGAGTCCTACGTCTCCATCGGCGACTCGAGCAATGCAGCGTACGTCGTCTCCAATCACCCTGAATGCTTCGCCGGCAGCCCGAGCCGTTCGATGATGATGATCAACGCCACCTCGTTCGTGCTGTTCTACCGGACCATGCAGGTCCTGGCCCTGCGCAGGATGTTCCTCAGCACCTTCGCCCCCTACATGGTCGGCGACAGCGGCGAAAGGGGCATGGCGGCCGGCGGCACGACCGGCAAGTGGAACTTCTGGAGCAACCTCGACAGAAACGACACCCGCCAGACCTACATGGCCGCCAACGGCTTCAGGACGAAGAACGAGTCGGACGTCACCACCATCGTGTTCGGCGGCGACTACGCGCTCTCGAATGCCCTGACCCTGGGCGTCTCGGCCGCCTACGACGACGGCGCCGGCGGCGGCAGCAACCGCTCCCCCGGCAGCGCGCCGAACGGCATCCAGACCGACGGCTACGTGATCGCCCCCTATCTCGGCTGGCAGTTCGCCCGCGACTGGTCGCTCGACGCCAGCGCCGGCTTCGGCCACGGTCGCCTGGAGACTACGAGCAACACTGACGTCTCCGGCAGCCGCTGGTTTGCCGCCGCCAACCTCAACTACAGCCGCTGGGTGGGCAACTGGCAGCTGACCGGCCAGGCCAGCCTGATGCGCGGCGTCGAGGACTACAACGACATCAAGAATTCCGCGACCGGCGTCAAGTTCGTCGGCACCGACGCCAAGAACACCCTCGACCAGTTCCGCCTCAGCGCCCAGGCCGGTTACTGGCTGAACGGGGTGATGCCCTATGTCTCGCTGGCCTATACCGATGACGTCGGCCGCAAGACCACCCAGTTCGGCGTTTCCGGCAACCCGATCGGCCGTGATGCCTTCGTGCTGGGCGCGGGCCTGAACTTCTACTCGATGAAGGACGGCGTCACCGGCGGGGTCGGCTACAGACAGGAATTCGGCCGCAACAACCAGACCAACTACAGCCTGATGGCAAACATCAACCTGCGCTTCTGAACGGGTGGTTTCACTTCGCGGGGCCGCGCTGCTGCTGGGCGCGGCTCTTTGCTTTCCGGCCGGTTGCGCCCTGCAGGAAACCATCGGCGGTTCGCGTGAAGGGGTGACGGCCTGGGCCGCCGCCCGCGGCTTTCGCGCCGAAACCGTTTCCGCCGAGGGGTTCGATCTCTATTCCCTGTTGCGGCGGCGCGCCGCTGCGGCACAGCTCACGGTCTATATCGAGGGCGACGGCGCCCCCTGGCCGGACTCCCGGCGCCCGCCCGACGACCCCACCCCTCGCCGTCCCGTCGCCCTGCTGCTCGCCGAGCGTGATCCATCGCCCCAGGTGGCCTATCTCGGCCGTCCCTGCCAGTATCTCGGCGAGGCCGAACGGGCGAAGTGCGGCGCGGTCTATTGGAGCAGCCGGCGCTACGTGCAAAGGGTGGTCGACGCCATGGACGCCGCAGTGACCCGGCTCAAAGCCTCGGCCGGCGCCGACCGCCTGCGCCTGGTCGGCCACTCCGGCGGCGGCGTCATCGCCGCCCTGCTGGCCCTGCGGCGCAACGATGTCGATAGTCTGGTCACCGTCGCCGCGCCGCTCTCGCTGACGGCCTGGACCGACCGGCACGGGCTGTCGCCGCTCGAGAAGGCGCTCGACCCGATGCGCCTGGCGGAAACCGGACGGCTGCCGCCGGCTGTGCATTTCGTCGGTGAAGCCGACGAGGTTGTGCCGCCGGACATCGTCGCCGAATTTGCGCGGCGTCGCGGCGGCCGACTGGAAACCCTCACTGGTTTCGATCATGATTGCTGCTGGGCGCGCAACTGGCCGGAACTGCTGCGGCGCGTCCGCATACAGGAGGGAACGCCATGAGGCACGAATTACGGATGCTGCTCGCGTTGGTCGGCCTGCTCCCGGCGGTGGCGCTGGCCCAGGGATTCCGCCCGCCGCCCTTTGCCGCCGGCATTCCCGGTCGCGCACAGATGCAGGCCATCGAAATCCAGCGCCACCAGGCGCGGACACTGCTCTACCGTGAGGCCCTCGAGGAACTGCGGCGCAACCCGCAAGTCGTCGATGTGCGCGCATGCGGCGCCGGCGACGACGAGAAATCCCTCTGCCTGCCGCAGGCCTCGGCGGGCGGCGTGCCCGAGGCGGTTGCCGCGCAGCCGACGGCGCGCCGGATCGCCCTGCTCTTCGGCAACCATCGCTACCAGCCGCCGATCCC
>PHCS01000064.1 GCA_002840845.1 Betaproteobacteria bacterium HGW-Betaproteobacteria-14 | reverse complement strand
TGCCCCTCTCCCGCACGCGGGAGAGGGGTGAGGAATCAGCTGCGCCGCGCCGACTCAACGCCGCCGATCTCCTCGATCAGCTTCAGCGCCCGCTGCAGCTGCGCCACGCCGCTCACTTCGATGGTGAAGGACATGCGGGCGCTGCCCTGCTTCGACTGGGTGCGCACTGCCGTGACGTTGATCTTCTCGCGCGAGAGCACTTCGGAGATGTCGCGCAGCAGTCCCTGGCGGTCCTGCGCCTCGACGACGATGTCCGCCGGATAGAGAGCGTCCGCACCCTCGCCCCATTCCGCGCCGATGATCCGCTCCGGGTTGCGCGCGCCCATGTTGCGGAAGTTGGTGCAATCCAGGCGGTGGATGGAAACGCCCTTGCCGCGCGTGACGAAGCCGGCGATGTCGTCCGGCGGCGCCGGCTTGCAGCAGCGGCCGAGCTGGGTCATGAGCTTGTCCACCCCGACGATGAGTACGCGGTTGCCCGAGGCGGCGGCCTTGCTGCGGCGCGTCTGCAGTTCCGGCTCGGCCGGCGCCTCCACCGGCGCGCCGCGCAGCGCCGCCTGCAATTGGCGCTGCCCGACCTCATTGCGCGCCGCCGCCATGAAAAGCGCATCCGCGTTGGCATGGCCGAGCTTGTGCGCCAGTTCGTCGAGGCTGGCGCCCGACTTGCCCTCGCGCTGCATCTCGCGCGTGACGATGGCGCGTCCCTGCGCCTGCGTCTCGGCCTCCTCCCGCGCGGTGAACCACTGCCGCACCTTGGCGCGCGCCCGCGAGGTGGCGAGATAGCCCTGTTCAGGCTGCAGCCAGTCGCGCGAGGGGCCGCCCTGCTTGACCGTGGTGATCTCGACGGTCTGACCGTTCTGCAGCGGCGTGTTGAGCGGCACCAGCGCGCCGTTGACCTTGGCGCCGCGGCAGCGGTGGCCGAGGTCGGTGTGCAGGCGGTAGGCGAAATCCACCGGCGTTGCACCCCGCGCCAGGTCTAGGACGCGGCCCTGCGGCGTCATCACGTAGATGGTGTCGTCGAGCGCGGCGCGCTTGAACTGACGCACCCACTCGGAGGAATCGCTGATCTCGTCGCGCCAGGAAAGCAGTTGTCGGAGCCAGGCGATCTTGTCGTCGTAGCGCGCATCCTGCCCGGCGTTCTCCTTGTAGCGCCAGTGGGCGGCGACGCCCAGCTCTGCGTGGCGGTGCATCTCGTGGGTGCGGATCTGCACTTCCAGCGCCCGCCCGCCGGGGCCGATCACGGCGGTGTGCAGCGACTGGTAGTTGTTGCCCTTGGGATGCGCGATGTAGTCGTCGAACTCCTGCGGGATCGGCTGCCAGATGTGGTGCGCAATGCCCAGCACCGTGTAGCAGTCCTTCACGTCGTCGACCAGCACGCGCAGCGCGCGCACGTCGTAGACCTCGGAGAACTCCAGGCGCTTCGCTCGCATCTTGCTGTAGATGCTGTAGATGTGCTTGGGTCGGCCGTAGACTTCGGCCTTGATCCCGGCGTCGCTCAGCTCGCCCTGCAGGCGGGCGATCGCCTCGTCGATGAATTTCCCGCGCTCGACGCGGCGCTCGTCGAGCATTCGGGCGATCTGCTTGTAGGTGTCGGGCTCGAGGAAACGGAAGGACAGGTCCTCCAGCTCCCACTTAAGCTGCCAGACGCCGATGCGGTTGGCGAGCGGCGCATAGATGTCGAGGCTCTCGCGCGCCACCAGACTGCGGTCGGCGTCGGGTTGTTCGGCCAGGTGGCGCAGAGTCTGCGTGCGGCTGGCCAGGCGCAGCAGCACGACGCGGATGTCCGCCGACATCGCCAGAAGCATCTTGCGCAGCACCTCGGCCTGCGCCTTGACGCTCTGCGCGCTTTCGTTCCTGCCCGTCACCAGCTGCAGGCCCTTGAGGCGGCGCAGGCCGTCGACGAGTTCCGCCACCGGCGCGCCAAAATCGGCAGTCAGCTTCTCCGCAGCATCCTCGAGATGGTCCGAGACGGCGAAGAGCAGCGCCGCCAGCCGCGTGTCGAGGTCCAGCCTGAGGGAAGCCGCCACCAGCGCCATGCCGACGGCGTGCTGCCAGGCGTCCTCGCCCGTGCCGAGCGGCTTGCCGGCGCAGAGTGCCTTGGCGAAGTCGGCCGCCCGGCCAATGCGCTCGCGCGCCTCGGGCGGCAAGCCTTCGGCAATCAGGTCGAGCTGCGCTATTTCGGCGCCGGCCTGGGCGATGGAATGGGTGACGGAGACCACTGGATGCTATGGGGAGCGGCCCGGGAATCGGGCCAATGGGGCAATTATCGCCCAAAAATGCGACACGGCGGACATTGCCGCCGTGTCGTGGGGGCTGACTTTCCCCTCACCCCAACCCTCTCCCCGCGAGTGGGGAGAGGGGGGATGCGTTCCAGTCAGCGCCGTGCCGTCTTGCGCGCCGGCTTGGCCGCGACCTTGCCGGGCAGTTCGCCGCCGGCCTTTTCCACCAGGCCATCGAGGGCATCGGCGAGGGTGGGCCGCTCTTCGCGGAAGTACAACCCGAGGGCAGGCAAGGCGTCGTCCATGGCCTCGCGCATGGCGGCGAGGCGGTCGGTAGGATCGTGGTCGGCGGGCAGGTCGCGCACCTGCATGCCGAGGTTGCCGTAGGTGCGGTGCGTCTTGTCGAAGGTGACGCAGGGCGAGAGGATATGCAGGTAGGAAAAGCCGCGGTGCGCCATGGCCTGGGTGATCATCCTGTGCAAATGATCCGGCCGGCCGGCATAGGCCTGCCCCACCCAGCTCGCGCCGTAGGAGAGCACCATGAGCAGCGGATTGAGCGGCCGGTCGGGGTTCTCGTAGGGACTGGTCGGCGTGCGGAAGCCGATCGCCGAGGTCGGCGAGGTCTGGCCCTTGGTGAGGCCGTAGATGCCGTTGTCGAAGAGCAGGTAAGTGATGTCCACGTTGCGCCGCGCCGCGTGCGGCACGTGGCCGCCGCCGATGGCGAAGCCGTCGCCGTCGCCGCCCACCACCACCACCGTCAGCGCGTCGTTCGCCGTCTTCACCCCGGTGGCCACCGGCAGCGCGCGTCCGTGCAGGGTGTGCATGCCATAGCTGTTCACGAAGAACGGGAAGCGCGAAGAGCAGCCGATGCCGGAGACCATCACGGCGCTCTCGTTCGGAATGTTCAGCTCGCACAGCGAGGCCGCCACTGCCTCGACAATGGAGAAGTAGCCGCAGCCCGGGCACCAGGTCGGCAGCGTCTTCGAGCGGTAATCGAGCCGCCCGCTGTCCTCGATCTCCTTGAGCTTCTCTTCGAGATAGACCGGTTTGATGTCGCCCATCGTGTTCCTTCCAATGTAGGTCGGGCTTCAGCCCGACGCCTGCCGCTGCTGTCGGCCTAAAGGCCGACCTACAGGGCCTACGCAGCCTTCTGCGCAGCCTTTTTCCCCGCCAGCCGGCGGATTTCCTCGAGGATGTCCTCGACCTTCATCGGCTCGCCCGGCACGCGGTTCAGGCGCGTCACCGGCCGCGCCACATGCGCCTGCAGCAGGTTGGCGAACTGCCCCTGGTAATTGAGTTCCGGCACCAGCACTTCCTTGCAGTCGGCGAGGAAGGCCGCCACCCGCTCCGTCGGGAAGGGCGAGAGCATCACCACCTTCATCGCCGCGCAGCGGATGCCCTCGCCGCGCGCCTTCAGCATCGCCTCCAGGCTTTCGCCGAAATTGGAGCCCCAGGAAATCACGCCGACGTCGACCGCGCCCTCGTCGCCGAAACGCTTGCAGACCGTCAGGTCCGGATGCTTCAAGGCCCCTTGCAGCTTCTCGTGGCGCTTGCGGCTCATCGCCTCGTGCATCTCGCCCTGGTCGCTGGGCCGGCCCAGCTCGTTGTGCTCGAGGCCCGTCACCACGTGCATGGTGCCCTTCTCGCCGGGGATGGCGCGCGGGCTGACCGAATCCCCGCCCAATGCGTAGCGCTTGTACGGCGCGCCAGCCAGCTGCTTGCCCGGCTTGCGGTTCACATCCGCCTCGAAGGGCGGCCGCGCCGGGAACACCACGGTCTCGTAGCGGTTGGAAAGATAGAGGTCGACCAGCACGATCACCGGCGTCTGGTAGGCCTCCGCCAGTTCGAAGGCCTTGCCGGCGCAGCGATAGCAGCCATCGACGTTGGTCGGCGCGATGACGATGCGCGGCGCGTCGCCATGGCCGCCGAACACCGCCATGTGCAGGTCGGACTGCTCGGTCTTGGTCGGCAGGCCGGTGGAGGGGCCGCCGCGCTGCGAGACGAAGATGACGGCCGGCACCTCGCCGATCACCCCCATGCCGAGCATCTCGGCCATCAGCGACAGGCCCGGCCCGGAGGTCGAGGTCGCCGCGCGCGCGCCGGCGAAACCGGCGCCGATGACGGCCGAAATCGCCGAGATCTCGTCCTCGGTCTGCAGCAGGCGGCCGCCGCGCTTGGGCATGTCGATGGCCAGGCGTTCCATGATCGAGGTCGCCGGCGTGATCGGGTAGCCGAAGAAGGTGTCGATGCCGGCATCGAGCGCGCCGCGCACGATGGCGGCGTTGCCGTTGATCATCTCGACGCTCGCGCCCGGCACCACGGTGGACACCGGCGGACCGAACACCACGTCGTCCAGCTTGAAGGTCTGCGCCGCGAATTCGCGCCCGATGCGGTAGGCCGCCTCGCCGGCCGCGGCGGCTTCCGCCTTGCGCTTGAATTTCCGGGCAATGGCCTTGAGGAAGGCCTCGTCGGGCAGGTCGAGCAGTCCGGCGAGGAAACCCAGCACGACGATGTTGCGCGAACGGTTGGCGCTGGTGCTTTTCTCGGCCAGTTCGCGGATCGGCACCGGGTAGGGCAACTGGCCCGGCCCGATATGGGCGCTGATGTGGCCGCCTTCCGGCAACTGCACGATGGAGGCGCGCTCGTAGATCACGGCGCCGCACTCGCGCACTTCATTGGCGTGCGGGATGGCATGACTGTCGTCGAGCGAAATGAGCACGTCCGACTTGTGCTTGAGCGAGTAGGCCTGCTCGGTGGTGATGCGCATGCGCGCGATGCACTTGCCGAAGCCGCGGATCTCGGGCGGGTAGATGTCGAAGCTGATGATCTTGTAGCCCATGCCGGCCAGCGCGTTCTTGAGGATGTCGCCGGCGGCGATGGTGCCGTCGCCGGCCGAGCCGACGATGGAGATCTGGATGTCTGTTGACACTATGCGTACTCCCAGAACGGGGACTGGATCTTGCCGTCGCCGGAAATGTGCAGCTTTTCGTCCTGTGCCGGCACCCAGGGATCGCTGCTGCCGGTGATGTTGCGCGCGGCGAGGTCGCCCATCGCGCGCACGTTCTTCCAGCCGTAATAGAAGCGGTAGCGCCGTTCGGCGTCCGACCAGATCTGGCAGACATCGCCGGCGGCATAGATGCCCTCGGTGGTGGTGCGCAGCGCCGGATCGACCAGCAGGCCGCGCTCGATGTCGACGCCGGAGCCGAGCATGAATTCGACCGAAGGCGACAGGCCGAAGAAGGGCATCACCACGTCGCCGTAGAGCTCGGTGCCGTCGCGGAACAGCACGCGGCGCGCCGAGAGGCCGGGCGCGCCCTGCTCGATCGAGACGATGCCGCCGGCGTCGGCCCCTTCGACGACTTCGATCCCCATCTGCTCCAGCGCGGCGATCAGGGCGGGACGCTCTTCCTCATCCACCTCGTGCGGCCAGAAGGTGTTCGGGCCGGCCACGAGGGTGACGCGGTGCCGCGTCTCGAGCAGCGTGCGCGCCAGATCCAGCCCGATCATGTCGCCGCCGAGCATGATGACGTGCCCCTTCTTCGGCACCTGATTGGCGGCCGACATGGCCTCGGTGTAGCTGGAAAAGCCGTGCATCAGGGGGCGGAAGTCCGTCAGGTCCTCGGGGATGTAGCCGCGCCCGCCGGAGGCCACCAGCAGGGTGTCGAAGCGGATCTCCTCCTTGTGGTCGAGGGCGATGACGCGCCGGCGCGCATCGACGCCGGCGACGCGGCTGCAGCGCCGCACGTTGATTTTCCAGTCGCGGTAGTACGCCGCCGGATAGACCAGGTACTCGCGCCAGTCGCGATGGCCGCGGAACACCTTGGGCAGATCGTAGCGGTTGTAGAAGAGCAGGCTGGACAGGGTCAGAATGGTGATGCGCGCGTCGGGCTCGCACTCGCGCAGGGTTTCCGCCGCCTGGCTGCCGGCCACGCCGCTGCCGACGATGACATGGTGGCGCACTTTCCGGTTCGCTTCCGCCATTCAGATCTCCACTTCGGTCAGTTCGCAGCGCGAGATCGAAATGCACTGCACGGGGCAGGCCGTGTAGCACTGGCCGCAGCGGATGCATTCGTTGTTGTCGATCCAGATGGCGCCGACCTGGTTCCACTCCTTGGTCTCCAGCAGCTTGCCGTAGGCGCCCTGCTCGTCGATCTCGACGCCGCGCACGAGCTTGATGCAGTTGCGCGGCGCGACCTCGATGCAGGCGCGGCAGAAGATGCAGCGGTCCACATCGATCTGGTAGCGCAGGTTGCACAGGTAGCAGCGCTTGGCCTCCTCGAAGGCCAGGTTCTCGTCGAGGCCGAGTTCGACCTCGTGCTTGCCGTCGCGCATGCGCTCGTCGAGCTGCGCCGTCGGCATGTGCTGTCGGGTGATGAAGTCGAAGGCGCGCTCGCGCAGCGGTTTCTCCACCGGCACGATGCGCACCACCTGCTTGCGCCGCTCGCGGCCCATCAGCCAGGCGTCGATGCGCTTGGCCACCTGGCGGCCGTGGCCGACCGCCTGCACCACCGTCGAGGCGCCGCTGACGTAGTCGCCGGCGGCGAACATGCCCTTGTGCGAGGTCATGCCGTCCACGCCGATGCGCACGTTGCCCCAGCGGTCGAGTTCCAGCCGGGTGCCGAGATAGTCGTTCGCCGTCTGCTGGCCGATGGCGATGATGATCGTGTCGCAGGGCTCGATGAACTCCGAGCCCTCGATGGCGATGGCCTGGCGGCGGCCGTTGCTGCGCCAGCCGCCGAGGCGGTTCTGCACGAACTCGATGCCGGTCAGCCGGTTGCCCTCCGCCGTCAGGCCGACCGGGGTACGCAGGCCCTTGATGCGCACGCCCTCGCGCTTCGCCTCGAAAATCTCCTCCTGCGTCACCGGGATGTACTCCTCGGCCGTGCGGATGTGGATGGTGACCTCCTGCGCCCCCAGGCGCGCCGCCACGCGCGCGCAATCCAGCGCCGTGAAGCCGGCGCCGACGACCGCCACGCGCTTGCCGACGGTCTTTTCCACGCCGCGGTGCATCTCCATGAGGAAATCCAGACCGTACTCGACGCCTTCCATGCCGCGCAGGTCGCGCTGCTCCCATTCGCCCAGCAGCGGCAGCGGCGAAGCGGCCATGCAGCCAGTGGCGAGCAGGACGGCATCGAATTCCTCTTGCAGCTTGCCCATGGGCATCTGGCTGTCCTTGTTGCCGATCTCCACGCCGGTGCGTATCTGCACGCCGAGGCGCAGCGCGTTGTGCAGTTCGATGTCCAGCGTGTCGCGCGGCAGACGGAACTCCGGGATGCCGTAGCGCAGCATGCCGCCGGCGCGCTCCTCGCGTTCGAAGATCACCACGTCGTGACCGAGCAGCGACAAGTCGTGCGCCGCCGCCACGCCGGCCGGTCCCGCGCCGACGATGGCCACGCGCTTGCCGGTGGGGGAATACAGGCGCTCGGTGATGCGGTGGCCGGCGTCCTTCAGATCGGACGCGACGCGCTTCAGGTGGCAGATCGCCACCGGCTCGCCGTTGCCGGGCCAGCCATGGCGACACTGCGCCTCGCAGGGCCGCGAGCAGATGCGGCCGAGCACGCCGGGCAGGACATTCGCTTCGCGGTTGGTTTCGTAGGAACGGCCGTACTGGCGCTCGATGATTTCCCGGATGTAGACCGGGACGTTGGTGCCCGCCGGACAGGCCGTCTGGCAGGGGACATTCTGCTTGACCCAGCCGATGTCGCGCGGGTCGTCGGAGAGGTATTCGCGCTGCCCTGCCGCCGGCGTGCCGGGTTCACCGGTCGGCGGTTTGATCTCGCCCATTCATTCCTCCATCATGGCCGGACGCTGGGAGCGCCGCTCGAGCCATTGAGAGGCATAATGGTGCCATAAATCGCTCTAAGATTTGACCTCGATCAACAATACCCCCTCTAAAATAATCGTCGAGGAAACCACTTGCCCGGCACCCCACCCCCTTCCCGAGCCTTCGCCTACCTGCTGCTGACCCTGACCGTGCTGTTCTGGTCGGGCAACTGGGTGGTCGGGCGCTGGATCCGCGACGATGTGCCGCCCCTCGCGCTGTCCTTCTGGCGCTGGGTCATCGCCTTCGCCTGCCTGCTGCCCTGGGCCTGGCCGCATCTGCGCGCGCAATGGCGCGAGATCCTCGTGCACTGGAAGGTGCTGGCCCTGCTCGGGCTTTTCGGCGGCGCCTGCCACAATGCCCTGACTTACACCGGCCTGGCCCTCACCACCGCCACCAACGGCGTGCTGCTCGCTTCCGCCACGCCGATCATGATCATCGGCCTGTCCTGGGCGCTGTTCGGCAAGCGCCTCAGCCGGCTGGAATGGCTGGGAGTGATGGTGTCCTTTGCGGGCGTCGTGGCCATCATCGCCCACGGCGAAATGGCGCGCCTGCTGGAATTGCGCCCGAATGCGGGCGATCTCTGGGTGCTGGGGGCCATGCTGTTCTGGGCGCTGTACACCGTGCTGCTGGCGCACCGGCCGCCAGGACTGCACGCCCTCTCCTTCCTCTCCGCCATCACCCTGTGGGGGCTGATCGGGTTGGCGCCGTTCTACCTGTGGGAAATGGCTTCGGGCAGGCTCATCGTGCCGGGGGTGCAGGCTTTCGCCGCCATCGCCTATGCCGGCATCTTCCCCGCGGCACTCGGCTTCATCTTCTGGAACCGCGCCGTGGCGGAGGTCGGCGGCAATCGCGCCGGCCAGTTCATGCACCTCATGCCGGCGTTCGGCACGCTCCTGTCGATGCTGTTTCTCGGCGAGCAGCCGGCGCTCTACCACCTCGCCGGCATCGCGCTCATCCTCGCCGGCATTTTCCTCACCACGCGAGTCAGGACCTGAACTCGATGCGCTCCATGAGGTAGCACAGGCAGTCGTTCTTCACGGCCAGCGGGTCGATCGTCAGCATGGCCGGCACCATCGGCCGCATGAGGCGAATCTCGCCGTCGGCGTAATCGAAGTACTCCCCCTCCAGCGGCGCCTGTCCGCCCGGCTGCACAAGAAGGCGCGCCTCGCAGCCCGGCGCACGATGGCCGAGGGCAGTGCCCGGCTTCATCTCGCGGAAGTTCAGGTGATCGAGGTCGCCGCGGAAGCGGAAGTCGGCGGCGCTGCCATCGAAGGAAAAGCTCGCGCCCGGCGGCACCTTGACGATGGCCACGGTATGCATCAGTTCGAGGTCGTGCGCCGGCACGGGATGCTGCGGAAAATGGTCGAGGTGGAGTACCGCCTCGACGAATTCCGCCGCATGCGCGATGCTGGCCTGGCCGCCGATCTTGCCGCATTCCACCGCCACCGCCGGGCACAGCGCCGCCACCGCAGTCGCCTGCACGCCCAGCGGCCGCTGGAAATGGACGGCAATGCGGCTGAACAACTGCGCCAGGCGCAGGAAGGACGGCTCCAGCCGCACCACACAGGCGTAGTGCGGGTTGATGCCGGTGTTGTTGTGGATGTCGATGCTGGCGAAGGGACGGCGCGGGCGCATGTGCGCGACGACCTCGGCCATCAGCGCCGCCTCCGGAAGATCGGGTGTCTCCGTGCCCGGCCAGACGCGGTTGTAGTCGGGCTGCACGGCCAGACGCCGCAGCCCCGCGCGGGCCGCCGCGACGTTGCCGATGAACAGCGACAGGGCACGCGGCAACTCGCGGCCCTGCCAGCGCCGCAGCACGGCCTGGACGGCCTCGAAGCCGGTGGTTTCATTGCCGTGCAACAGCACCGTGACGAAGAGCGGCTCGGGACGCCGGCCCGGCAGATGGATGAGCGCCGGCCCGCCGAGCAGGTCCTCCAGTGAGGCGGCGTCCGCCTCCAGCAATCCGGGCGGCAGGGATTCGAAGATTTTCAAGGCTGTCATGTCGGCTTCACAAGTCCCATTCATGCACCGGCGCGCGGCTGCGTTGCCGCTCGCAATAGGTGGCCATCAGTTCAAAGGAATCGCGCTGGCGGCTCTCGAAGCAGGCCTGCTGCCAGGCCGCACCCGTGCCGCCGCAGGCAATCCGCGCACGCAACACGCCGAGGTAGCGCTCGATGTCTTCCGCGTCGATATCCAGCATGGCCAGCCCCCGCGCGGCGCGCGGCAGCAGCTCCTGTTCGAGCAACTCGCGCGCTGTCGCCTCGCCGGCGCCGGGCCATTGCAGCCGCGCCCGCAGGCCGTCGCGCGCCGCCGCGTAGAAGTTCTGCCGCGCCGCCTCGAAGGGCAGGCCGAGCGTCTCGTCATCGCCCTCATGCACCAACGCGTACACCAGCCCGACATAGGCCGCCGCATTGGCGATCATGTCGAGGATGCTCGGCCCCGCCGGCAGGGTGCGGTGTTCGATGCGCACATGCGGCGTGCCATTCCGGCCAAAGCCGATCAGCGGCCGGTTCCAGCGCCAGATGGTGCCGTTATGCAGGCGCAGGTGATTGAACGCCGCCGGCTGGCCCTGATATTCCAGCGGCAGCAGGGCCGGGTACTCACGCAGATTCTCCTCGAAGCACTCCAGCACCGAAGCCTGCAGGTAGCCGCTGCCGAAGGTGACGCGACGACTGTCCGCATGCAGGCCGGCCAGTGCCACCGCCTGTTCGAAAAGGGGAATGCGCGTCTCTTCCCACAGGCTGCGTCCGAAGAGGAATGGGGCGTTGCAACAGGCCGCCAGGAGCGGCCCCGACACGGCCACCGAGGCATTGTAGAAACGGTGCGCCAGCGCTGCCGGTGTCTGCAGGTGCAACTGGAAGGAGGTGGTCGCCGCTTCCAGCATGACGTCATTATGCTCGGCCACCAGCCGCTCGCGGCCGTCGATGTCCACCCGCAGCGGTCGCCCCTTGCGGCGGCGCAGCACTTCGTTGTTGAGCGCGTAGTAACGCTTCAGGGGCGAGATGTTGTCGAGCGAAAGGTCTTCGTCGCGCACCGTCGGCAGCGTGCCAATCATCACCATGTGGGCATCCATGGCATGCGCCACCGCATTGCAGTGATCCCACAGGCGTTCCAGCTCCATTTCCGCACGCAGCAGCGCATCGCCGCGCAGCGGCAGCGGCGCGCCGTTCAGTTCGACGTTGAAGCGCGACAGTTCCGGCACCACCAGGGGATGATTCAGTCGTGTCAGGAAGGCTTCATTGATGGAATACGGGAAATGGGCGTGATCGAGCAGCCAGGCTTCGAGTTCATAGCCGAATACGTATCCGGAAGCGGCCATCCGCCCGTGTCCAAACAGTTCGCGCAACAGCGCCGTCTCGCCGGACAGGCGCGCATTGAAACGCGTGAAATCCGCCGCCTCGAATTCGCTCCGTGTGATTTCCTCGCCCATGCCTGCCGTGCCGATGCCTATGCGGACAGTCTAGCAACGGGACGCTGCGGAAACTTGATCTGGCGCAACCGGCGCAGGACAACCGCCCGCACCTCAGAAAACCGGCTCGCAGCGCACCTCGCTTTTCACCGAGTTGGCGATGAAGCATTCATCGTGCGCCGCGTGGTGCAGGTCTTCGATGTCCTCCCGCTCCGGCCGCTTCTCCCCGGCGAATTCGGCGCGCGGGCGCAGCGTCACCCGCGTCATGGCCAGCTTGCCCTCGGCGTTTTTCGCCATCACGCCGTCGGCGCGGTCCTCGTAGCGCTCGACGACGAAGCCGCGCTGCGCCGCGATGTGCAGGAACCACAGCATGTGGCAGCTCGACAGGGCGGCGACGAAGGCCTCCTCCGGATCCACCGCCTGAGCATTCGAATACGGCAGCGGCACCGCATGCGGCGAACTCGAACCCGGCACCTCCACGCCGCCGTCGAATTGCCAGACATGGGCGCGGCTGTAGCGCTGGTCGGTGAAGGCGGCGCCGCTGCGCTGCCAGAGGATGGTGGCGGAATAGGTAGGCATGGCGTCAGGGCCTTGGCAACCGGGCCAGCCCCGCGCCGGCCCGAGTTCGCTTATCCTAACCCGATGCTGCACGCGCTCAAACAACTCTTCGGCAAGGCCGCCCCGCCCCTTCCCGCCATCGCCCCGGCGCAGTGGGCGCGGGTGGAAGCCGGGCTGCCGTTCCTGGACTACCTTGCGGCGGCAGACCGCTCGCGGCTGCGCGAAATGGCCCTGAAATTCATCGCGCAGAAGGAATGGAGCGGCGCGCAGGGACTGACTTTGACGCAGGACATCCAGCTCTCCATTGCCCTGCAGGCCTGTCTGCCGGTGCTCAATCTCGGCCTAGACTCCTATCGCGGCTGGGTCGGCGTGATCGTCTATCCCGGCGACTTCGTCATCCAACGCAGGTTGATGTCGGAGGACGGCGTGGTGCACGAGTTCGACGACAACGTGGCAGGCGAAGCCTGGGAAGGCGGCCCGGTGCTGGTCTCCTGGTTCGACAAGGCCGAGGACGCCGACGGCATGAACGTGGTGATCCACGAGTTCGCCCACAAGCTGGACATGCTGAACGGCCCGCCCGACGGCCTGCCGCCGCTGCACGAGGGCATGCACCGGCAGGCCTGGATCGACGCCTTCGAACCGGCCTACCTGGATTTCTGCAATCGCGTCGATGCCGGCGAGGACACCACGATCGACCCCTATGCCGCCGAGCACCCCGCCGAGTTCTTTGCCGTGACCAGCGAGGTGTACTTCGAGGTGCCCGCCCTGCTGCACGCCGAATATCCGGCCGTGTACGAACAGCTTCGGCAGTTCTACCGCCAGGACCCGGCCACCGGTCTCGCCCGATGAAGCGCCTGCTCATCGTCTATCACACGCAAGGCGGCCATACCGGCGCCATGGCCGAGGCCGTGCTGCGCGGCGCACGCCGCGCGACGGAAACCGAAACCGTGATGCAGCGCGCCGGCGAAACCACGCTGGAAGACCTGCTCGCCTGCCAGGGCCTCCTCATCGGCACGCCGGAGAATTTCGGCACCATGGCCGGCATGGTGAAGGACTTCTTCGACCGCACCTACTACCCGGCCGAGGGCAAGACCGTCGGCCTGCCCTATGCCCTCTTCGTCAGCGCCGGCAACGACGGCACCGGCGCCGTGACGCAGATCGACCGCATCGCCACCGGCTACGGCTGGAAGCGCGTCGCCGAGCCGCATATCGCACGAAACGAGGTGACTGCGGCCGATCTCGCCGCCTGCGAGGAACTGGGCGAGGCGATGGCCAGCGGCGTGGCGCTGGGAATTTTCTAGTTTCCGGAAGCGCGACGGGCGCGGATTGCCGCCATGGTGTCGCGCAGGCTGTCTTCCAGGCTGAACTTCGGCGCCCAACCGAGCACCTCGCGGGCGCGGCGGTTGCTCGCATTGAAGCGCTTGCCCATCACCGTGCCGATCACTTCGGGTGATGCGGTGCGCGGTATGCCATACACCATCGCGAACACCCGGTCGAAATACACCAGGAAGGGATTCATGAAGCCCGGCAAGGTCATCAGCGCCGGCTTCACGCGCGGATCGATGTCGTGCATGACTTCCATGATGCGGCGCCAGGTCGGCCCCTCGTCAGCGACGGCGATGAAGCGACCCTGGCCGTCGCGCTCCGCAGCCAGTACATGCGCTGCTGCGACGTCGCGCACGTCGATGTACAACATGTTGAGGTCCGGCACCCCCATGCGGAAGGCGCCGCTCATCATGGCCTCGATCTCGTCCAGCGTCGGCGTGTTGCGCCGGAAACCCGGCCCGCCGATCTGGCCGGGCAGGATCGTCGCCATATTGAGCTTCAGTTCGCCGGCCAGTTTCCAGGCCAGCTGCTCGGCCTCGGTCTTGGCGCGGAAATAGGGGATGCGCAGGTCGGTCGTCCAGTCCGCCTCCGTGCTCGGCGGCGCGCCCGGCGCAGTCATCGGCAGGGTGACGATCGAGGACGTCAGGATCACCTTGCCCACCCGCGCGTCGGCTGCCGCGCGCAGGGCCGCCTCGGCGCCCTTCAGCGAGGCATCGAGGATTTCCCGGTCGCGGCTCCGCTCGGCCACCGAGTACACCGCCGCGGCATGGAAAAGGACGTCGACGCCCCCCATGGCTGCGCGCAATTGATCGGGCCGGTCGAGCTCGGCCTCGACCAGTTCCACCGCGCCGAGTCGTTTGAGCGGCGTCGTCTTGGCGGCATCGGCGAGAGAACGTACGCTGGCGCGCACCTGATGCCCGCCGTCGAGCAAGGCCTTGACGAGGTTGAAACCCAGATGTCCGTTGCCGCCGGTGACAAGCGCGCGCATGGCAATCCTTCGATGAGCAGATGATTGATAATAGTTCTTCGTCGGACATAACCCAATGCCTTTCGCCTACTACGCCCGCCTCTCAGCCCCACGCAAGCGCATCTACGACAGGAGCGACGCCATCGAGCGCATCGACCTGCCCGACGCGGCCGCGCTGCGCCCGCTCATCGCCCCGCTCGAAGCCGCCCTGAAGGCGGAGAACCTGGCCGAGGCCGGGCGCCTGTGCCAGGCCATCGCCTCCGGCATCGTCGGCCAGCTCGGCGCGCCGCCGCTGCGCGTTGCCGTGCTCGCAGTGCGCCCGAGCCACGACTGGGGCGAACTGCACGGGCTCTACCTGCCGGAGGACGAGGGCAGGCAGGCCGTCATCAAGCTGTGGATGCGCACGGCGAAGAACCAGCGCGTGGTGGCCTTCAAAAGTTTTCTGCGCACCCTGCTGCACGAGCTGTGCCACCACCTCGACTACGAGCACTACAAACTGGAGGAGACCTTCCACACCGAAGGCTTCTACAAGCGCGAGTCGAGCCTGTTCCACCAGCTCGTGCCCAAGGCGCACATGGCAGACGTGTAAGGTTTGCGCCTTGCGTCCGGTCTAATGGCATGAACACTCTAATAAAGGAGAGACCATGACACTCACCCGACGCCGCTGGCTGACCGCCCTCACCGGCCTGTTTGCCGCCGCTGCCCTGCCGATACTCAGCAGGGGCAGCGCCGCCGCGCCCGCGCTGAACAAACCGAAAGGCGAATGGAAGCGCCTGCTGCCGGCCGACCGCTATGAAATCCTCTTCGAGGAAGGGACCGAGCCGCCCGGCAGCAGCCCGCTGGATCGCGAGAAGCGCGACGGCACCTTCATCTGCGCGGCCTGCTTCCTGCCCCTCTTCGACAGTTCGCGCAAGTACGACAGCGGCACCGGCTGGCCCAGTTTCTGGGAACCCCTGAATGCGGCGG
>PHCS01000063.1 GCA_002840845.1 Betaproteobacteria bacterium HGW-Betaproteobacteria-14 | reverse complement strand
CTGATCGCTCCGATCGCCATGGAAGACGGCCTGCGCTTTGCCATCCGCGAAGGCGGCCGTACCGTCGGCGCCGGCGTCGTGGCGAAAGTGATCGAATAATTAATGCGTGAACGAGAGGCACCCCGACCCTTGGGATGCCTCGCAGTCTCTGCCGCAGGGGCATAGCTCAATTGGCAGAGCGTCGGTCTCCAAAACCGAAGGTTGGGGGTTCGAGACCCTCTGCCCCTGCCAACAGAACTTAAGGCGAGAGTAATGGCCGACAAAATCAAGTTCGCGCTAGCGCTATTAATGGTGGCTGCGGGCGTCGTGGGTTTCTACCTGCTGAGTGAAGCCGCGCTCATTCTGCGCGTGTTATCCGTCCTTGCAGGTGTGATTGCCGGTGCCGTATTGGCCTGGTTCACAGAGCCGGGGCAGCGTTTCTTCACCTTTAGCCAGGAAGCCTGGACGGAAACCAAGAAGGTGGCCTGGCCTTCCCGCAAGGAAACCGTTCAGACCACCGGGGTAGTGTTTGCCTTTGTCGTTGTCATGGCGGTTTTCCTTTGGCTGACCGACAAGAGCCTGGAGTGGGTTCTCTATGACCTGATCCTGGGATGGAAGAAATCATGAGCAAACGCTGGTACGTTGTGCACGCCTATTCAGGCTTCGAGAAGTCCGTGTTGCGTGCTCTGACTGAACGCATCAAGCGCGCTGGCATGGAAGACAAATTCGGCCAGATTCTGGTGCCGGTCGAGGAAGTGGTCGAAATGAAATCCGGCCAAAAGAGCATTTCGGAGCGGAAATTCTTCCCTGGCTATGTGCTGGTGGAAATGGAGATGGACGACGACACATGGCATCTGGTGAAGAATACATCCAAGGTGACCGGTTTTGTAGGGGGCACGTCGACCAAGCCGACGCCGATATCCGAAAAGGAAGTCGCAAAAATCATGCAGCAGATGCAGGAGGGCGTCGAGAAGCCGAAGCCCAAGGTGCTGTATGAGGTTGGTGAGATGGTGCGGGTCAAGGAAGGTCCTTTCACTGATTTTAACGGTACGGTGGAAGATATTAACTATGAGAAAAGCAAGCTGCGTGTGGCGGTGACCATATTTGGCCGTTCGACGCCTGTTGAACTGGAGTTCTCACAGGTCGAGAAGGCGTAATTTCGGACGGAGTCGGAATTGTCCGCCAGGCCATTGGCTTGGAAAATTTCCGGCAGAGGAGCGCAAGTAGGGCAGTCGAAAGCGCGCTAATACTCACTTAACAGGAGCCATCATGGCCAAGAAGATTGTTGGTTATATCAAGCTGCAAGTACCGGCGGGCAAGGCGAATCCCTCGCCCCCGATTGGCCCCGCGCTGGGTCAGCGCGGTCTCAACATCATGGAGTTTTGCAAGGCGTTCAATGCCCAAACACAGGGTGTAGAGCCTGGTTTGCCGATTCCTGTTGTGATAACCGCCTTCGCGGACAAGAGCTTCACCTTCATCATGAAGACGCCACCGGCGTCGGTCTTGATCAAGAAGGCCGCAAAGCTCGACAAAGGTTCGGCAAAGCCGCATACGGACAAGGTTGGCAAATTGACCCGCGCCCAAGTTGAGGAAATAGCCAAGTCGAAGATGAAAGACCTTACCGCCGCAGACCTGGAAGCGGCCATGCGCACCATTGCGGGCAGCGCCCGCAGCATGGGCGTCACAGTGGAGGGCATGTAAATGGCTAAGCTCTCCAAGCGCGGAATATCGCTTCGCGCCAAAGTCGACCGCAACAAGGCTTATCCGGTAGTCGAGGCGCTCACACTCGTCAAGGAGTGTGCTACCGCCAAATTCGATGAATCCGTCGATGTTGCCGTGAATCTCGGTGTCGATGCCAAGAAATCCGATCAGCTGGTGCGGGGCTCCGTCGTTCTGCCTGCAGGCACCGGCAAGAAAATGCGGGTTGCTGTATTTGCTCAGGGTGACAAAGCCCAGGCTGCCAAGGACGCCGGAGCAGACATCGTCGGATTCGACGACCTTGCGGCACAGGTCAAGGAAGGGAAGATGGATTTCGACGTGGTCATTGCTACGCCAGACGCCATGAAAGTGGTCGGCACTCTGGGGCAGATTCTTGGCCCGCGCGGCCTCATGCCCAACCCAAAGGTAGGCACGGTGACGATGGATGTCGCCACTGCAGTGAAGAATGCCAAAGCTGGCCAGGTACAGTACCGCACTGACAAAGCCGGCATTGTGCAATGCACGATCGGTCGGGCCTCGTTCTCGGTCGAACAATTGCAGCAGAATGTGGCTGCACTGATCGATGCGCTCAATAAGGCCAAACCGGCCACCAGCAAGGGGCAATACCTGAGAAAAATCTCTGTCTCCAGCACCATGGGAGCGGGGGTGCGCGTGGACCAGGCAAGTTTGTCTGCGCAGCAGTAAGGAAGAAAGGAATGCCCGTTTAGGCGGGAAGAAGGCTTTGAGACGTCGGGGTGGCGCAAGCTGTTCCGGCGGATCGTCAAAGACCGCAGGTACCTGAGGGCGCTGTTTGGCCTGAAGGCTTAAGCGCGAACGCGGCCTGCGCAGATGGTGTACTCAGACAGGATTTTGTCTGTTGCCTGATCGCAATGGATTGCACTCCTGATCCAGGTCGCCGTAGGTGCGGTGGATTGGTTTCCGCCGTGTGTGGACTTGATAGGAGAAAGGACCTCATGGGCCTCAATCTTGAAAGCAAAAAAGCCATTGTGGCGGAACTGTCGGCGCAGGTTGCCAACGCCCAGACCGTTGTTGTGGCTGAGTACCGCGGCATTGAAGTGGGCGATCTCACCCAGCTTCGTGCCAAAGCGAGGCTGTCTGGCGTCTATTTGCGTGTGCTGAGAAATACTCTGGCCAGGCGCGCGGTAGAAGGCACACCATTTTCGGTGCTCGTCGACCAATTGACCGGCCCGTTGATCTATAGCATTTCGAACGACCCGGTCGCGGCAGCGAAAGTACTGAACGATTTTGCCAAAGGCAATGAGAAACTGGTGCTAAAGGCAGGTGCATACGCCGGCAAATCGCTGGACAAGGCCGGGGTGCAGGCGTTGGCTTCCATTCCGGGTCGCGAAGAGTTGCTTGCAAAACTGCTTGGTGTCATGCAGGCACCGGTATCCGGTTTTGCCATCGCTCTTGGCGCGCTCGCCAAGCAGCGCGAAGCGGCGGCCGCCTGAACTTACCCTTACCAATTTGAAATCTGGAGTAATTGAACATGGCTATCAGCAAAGAAGACATCCTCGAAGCCGTCGGCAGCATGACGGTGATGGACTTGAACGACCTGGTGAAGGCGTTTGAGGAGAAGTTTGGCGTTTCAGCGGCTGCGATGGCGGTTGCAGGAGCGGGGGCGGGTGCCGCCGCTCCGGCTGCGGAAGAGCAAACCGAGTTTACTGTGATTCTTGCCGCTACCGGCGACAAGAAAGTTGAGGTGATCAAGGTGGTTCGGGCTGTGACCGGGCTGGGCCTCAAGGAGGCCAAGGATCTGGTCGATGGCGCGCCGAAGCCCGTCAAGGAAGCGATTCCCAAGGCCGACGCTGAGGCGATCAAAAAGCAGTTGGAAGACGCAGGCGCAAAAGCTGAGATCAAGTAAAGCTGTTTTCGCAGGTTGGGCTGGCGGTCAAGGCCGCCAGCCCTTTGCCTTTGAAGAAATACCCAGTTTCCAGTTTCCAATTGCCTGCAGCTGACATTTTCATAGCAAGCAACTGACAACTGAAAACTGATTTCTCACCCCCGGAGCCGATATGACGTACTCCTATACCGAGAAAAAACGCATTCGCAAGAGCTTTGCCAAGCGTGCGAGTGTGCTCGATGTGCCTTTCCTGCTGGCTACTCAGTTGGAGTCCTACCTGTCTTTCTTACAGACGGACATTCCACCGGCACAACGCCGAAACCAGGGCCTGCAGGCGGCCTTTTCCTCCATTTTCCCGATTTCCAGCCACAGTGGTAACGCGCGCTTGGAATTCGTCTACTACGCCTTGGGCGAACCGGCTTTCGACGTCAAGGAGTGTCAGCAGCGTGGCTTAACCTTTGCCAGTCCGCTCCGTGCTCGTGTGCGTCTGGTCATCATGGACCGAGAGGCGGCCAAGGAGACCATAAAGGAGGTTAAGGAACAGGAAGTCTACATGGGCGAAATTCCGCTCATGACTACCACGGGATCGTTCGTAATCAACGGCACGGAAAGGGTCATTGTCTCCCAATTGCATCGCTCGCCTGGCGTGTTCTTTGAGCATGACCGTGGCAAGACCCACTCTTCTGGCAAATTGCTGTTCTCGGCGCGGATTATTCCCTATCGTGGCTCATGGCTGGACTTCGAGTTCGACCCGAAGGATTTTCTCTTCTTCCGCGTCGACCGCCGCCGCAAGATGCCGGTGACGATCCTGCTAAAGGCGATCGGTTTGACCCCAGAGCAGATTCTGGCCACCTTCTTCGAGTTCGATGCTTTCCATCTGAGCAAGAAGGGCATTCAGTTCGAAGTTGTACCGGAGCGCCTGCGTGGAGAAGTAGCGCGTTTTGACATTGCCGATAAAGCAGGCAAGGTGCTAGTGGCCAAGGATAAGCGCATTACCGCCAAGCACATTCGCGAACTTGCTGAAGCAGGTATCAAGAAAATCAACGTACCGGAGGAGTTTCTCGTCGGCCGCGTACTAGGTCGCAACGTCATCGATGCCGATACAGGCGAAATTCTCGCCAATGCCAACGAAGAGTTGACCGAAAGCCTGCTTGGGAAGTTGCGCGAGTCTGGTGTTACGGATCTTAGTACGCTGTATTCCAACGATCTCGACCGCGGCGCCTATATTTCCTCCACCTTGCGCTCCGACGAAACAGTAGATCAATTGGCGGCCCGCGTCGCCATCTATCGGATGATGCGCCCAGGAGAACCCCCCACCGAGGACGCCGTGGAAACCTTGTTCCACGGGTTGTTCTATTCGGAAGAGCGCTACGACTTGTCGGCTGTCGGGCGCATGAAATTCAATCGCCGGGTTGGGCGTGCCGAACTGGATGGACCTGGAACACTTTCCAATCAGGATCTTATCGACGTCATCCGTATTCTTGTCGAACTACGCAATGGCCGCGGCGAGATCGACGACATCGATCACCTCGGCAACCGACGTGTGCGTTCTGTCGGTGAACTTGCAGAGAACCAATTCCGCGCTGGCCTTGTACGCGTCGAGCGTGCCGTTAAGGAAAGGCTTGGTCAGGCCGAGAGCGATAACCTTATGCCTCACGACCTGATCAATGCCAAACCCATCTCGGCGGCGATTAAGGAGTTTTTCGGTTCCAGCCAACTTTCGCAGTTCATGGATCAGACCAACCCGCTCTCGGAGATCACGCACAAACGCCGTGTTTCCGCTCTCGGCCCGGGCGGCCTGACCCGCGAACGTGCCGGTTTCGAAGTGCGCGACGTGCACCCGACCCATTATGGTCGTGTCTGCCCGATCGAAACTCCGGAGGGCCCGAATATCGGACTTATTAATTCTCTGGCCCTGTATGCACGCACCAACCAGTTTGGCTTCATGGAGACGCCTTACCGCAAAGTTGTTGATGGGCGAGTAACCGACCAGATCGATTACCTGTCTGCGATCGAAGAGGGGCATTTCGTCATTGCCCAGGCCAATGCCCAGTTGGACAAGAAGGGAAAGCTTGTTGACGAATTGGTCTCATCGCGCCACAAGAGCGAGTTCTCGCTGGTTACGCCCGACCAAGTGCAGTATATGGATATTGCGCCGGGGCAGATCGTCTCGGTGGCAGCCTCACTTATCCCGTTCCTCGAGCATGACGACGCCAACCGCGCCCTAATGGGTGCCAACATGCAGCGACAGGCAGTGCCCTGCCTGCGCGCCGAGAAGGCGTTGGTCGGCACCGGCATAGAGCGTACCGTGGCCGTCGACTCCGGCACTGCCGTTCAGGCGCTGCGCGGCGGAGTTGTCGATTATGTCGACGCCAATCGAATTGTCGTCCGCGTACATGACGAAGAGACGGTGCCTGGTGAAGTCGGTGTCGACATTTACAATCTGATCAAGTACACCCGCTCCAACCAGAATACCAATATCAACCAGCGTCCGTTGGTCAAGGTCAACGATGTCATCGCCAAGGGCGACGTTATTGCTGACGGCGCCTCAACTGATATGGGCGAACTGGCGCTCGGTCAGAACATGCTAGTGGCCTTCATGCCATGGAACGGCTACAACTTCGAGGATTCCATTCTTATTTCGGAACGCGTGGTTGCTGACGATCGCTTTACCTCTATCCACATTGAGGAACTGACGGTGGTCGCCCGAGACACCAAGCTGGGCGCAGAGGAGATTACGCGCGACATCGCCTCATTGGGTGAAGCGCAACTGTCCCGCCTGGACGAGTCCGGCATTGTTTACATTGGTGCCGAGGTGGAGGCTGGCGATGTACTGGTTGGCAAGGTGACGCCGAAAGGCGAAACGCAGCTGACCCCCGAAGAAAAGCTTCTACGTGCCATATTTGGTGAAAAAGCTTCCGACGTGAAGGACACGGGCCTACGTGTTCCCTCAGGCATGTCCGGCACGGTTATCGATGTTCAAGTGTTTACTCGGGAAGGTATCGAGCGCGACAAGCGTGCCCAGCAGATCATCGACGATGAACTGCGCCGCTACAAAACGGACCTTGCCGACCAGATGCGTATTGTCGAGCGAGACACATTTGCGCGTATTGAGCGTCTTCTCGTAGGCAAGGTCGCCAACAAGGGCCCCAAAAAGCTGGCAAAAGGCACCAAACTGACCAAGGCTTACCTGGAGTCGATGGATCCGCATCACTGGTTCGATATTGGCCTGGCCAATGATGAAACCGCCCAGCAACTGGAAAATTTGCGAGAGAGCATAGAACAGACGCGGAAGGATTTTGATCTAGCCTTCGAGGCGAAAAAGAAGAAGCTAACGCAGGGAGACGAATTGCCCCCGGGGGTGCAAAAGATGGTCAAAGTGTATCTGGCCGTCAAGCGCCGCCTGCAGCCAGGCGACAAGATGGCAGGTCGCCACGGCAACAAGGGTGTTGTTTCGCGCATTGTGCCGATTGAGGATATGCCCCATATGGCCGACGGCACGACGGTTGACATAGTGCTCAATCCGCTTGGTGTGCCTTCGCGCATGAACATTGGCCAGATTCTGGAAACCCATCTGGGCTGGGCCGCGAAAGGACTTGGCCTGATGATTGGCGAGATGCTGAAGGCGAAATCCGCCGTGGCTGAACTTCGAAAGTATTTAAACAAAATATACAACTCGAGCGGTAAAGAGGAGGAGATTGACTCACTATCCGACTTGGAACTTTTAGAGCTAGCTGGAAACCTCAAGCAAGGCGTGCCCTTTGCAACGCCAGTGTTCGACGGCGCTCACGAGAATGAAATCAAGAATATGCTCGAGTTGGCCGGATTGCCGAGCACCGGTCAGGTATCGCTGTTCGACGGGCGAACGGGCGAGCAGTTCGAGCGCGCCGTCACTGTGGGCTATATGCATGTCCTGAAACTACACCACTTGGTTGACGACAAGATGCATGCGCGTTCAACTGGCCCATACAGCCTTGTGACTCAGCAGCCGCTGGGCGGCAAGGCGCAATTCGGCGGCCAGCGTTTCGGCGAGATGGAGGTGTGGGCTCTAGAGGCCTATGGAGCCTCCTATACGCTCCAGGAGATGCTCACTGTTAAGTCCGATGACGTGTCTGGGCGCACCAAGGTCTACGAAAACATCGTCAAGGGCGAGCACAAGATAGACGCTGGAATGCCAGAGTCCTTCAATGTTCTGGTGAAGGAAATCCGCTCCTTGGCGATTGATATCGACCTAGAGCGGTACTGACAGTGCCGGTTTGTCGGCCATGCATTTCGCACGTCATTAGACGCATGACGCCCGATTATTTGATTTTGAAGTTCACCCCCATGCAGGAGTGAAGACATGAAAGCACTACTTGATCTGTTCAAACAGGTAACCCAGGAAGAGGAGTTCGATGCTATTACTATTGGCCTCGCATCGCCCGATAAAATCCGCTCCTGGTCCTACGGCGAAGTGAAAAAACCTGAGACCATCAACTACCGCACCTTCAAGCCCGAGCGGGATGGACTCTTCTGCGCCAAGATTTTTGGTCCCGTGAAGGACTATGAGTGCCTGTGCGGCAAGTACAAGCGTCTCAAGCATCGCGGTGTCATCTGTGAGAAGTGCGGCGTCGAAGTGACGCTATCCAAAGTGCGCCGTGAGCGTATGGGCCACATAGAACTGGCCTCGCCGGTTGCGCACATCTGGTTTCTGAAAAGTCTTCCCAGCCGCCTTGGCATGGTACTGGACATGACACTGCGCGACATTGAACGCGTACTGTATTTCGAGGCATATGTAGTGGTCGATGCCGGTATGACTCCGCTCAATCGCGCTCAGTTGCTCTCAGAGGATGACTATCTCGCAAAGGTCGAAGAATACGGCGATGATTTTACCGCGGTGATGGGAGCCGAGGGCATTCGTGAATTGCTGAGGTCTCTTGATGCGCACCACGAAATCGACACTCTACGTAAGGAGCTTGAGACGACCGGCTCTGAAGCCAAGATCAAGAAGATAGCAAAGCGCCTCAAGGTGCTGGAAGCCTTCCAGCAATCCGGAATAAAGCCGGATTGGATGATCCTCGAAGTGCTTCCCGTACTACCGCCGGACTTGCGCCCTCTGGTACCGTTGGACGGAGGCCGCTTTGCGACGTCGGATCTTAACGACCTCTACCGCCGCGTCATTAACCGCAACAACCGCTTGAAGCGCTTGCTCGAACTCAAGGCACCAGAAATCATCGTTCGCAACGAAAAACGCATGCTGCAGGAAGCAGTTGACTCGCTGCTTGACAATGGTCGTCGAGGCAAGGCCATGACTGGGGCCAACAAGCGCCCGCTCAAGTCGCTCGCAGATATGATAAAAGGCAAGGGGGGGCGTTTCCGCCAGAACCTGCTGGGCAAACGCGTCGACTACTCGGGCCGATCGGTAATTGTGGTCGGCCCGCAGCTAAAGCTGCACCAGTGCGGTCTGCCGAAGAAAATGGCGCTGGAGCTGTTCAAGCCATTCATTTTCAATAAGCTGGAGTTGCTGGGGCTTGCCACAACGATCAAGGCAGCGAAGAAGCTGGTCGAGCAGGAAGTGCCTGAGGTATGGGACATTCTCGAAGAGGTGATTCGTGAGCATCCAGTAATGCTCAACCGTGCGCCAACGCTGCACCGTCTCGGCATCCAGGCTTTCGAGCCTACGCTGATTGAGGGCAAGGCAATCCAGCTGCATCCGCTTGTCTGCGTAGCATTCAACGCCGACTTTGACGGCGACCAGATGGCAGTACACATTCCGCTTTCGCTGGAAGCCCAGATGGAGGCACGGACATTGATGCTGTCCTCCAACAACATACTTTCGCCTGCCAATGGCGAGCCTATCATCGTCCCCTCCCAGGACATCGTGCTAGGGCTCTACTTTGCAACGCGCGAATGCATCAATGCCCGAGGTGAGGGCATGGCATTTGCCGATATCTCCGAGGTGAAGCGCGCCTACGAGTCCGGCCAGGTAGCTGTGCATGCCCGCATTCTCGCGCGCATCAAGGAGTATGACGTCGATGAGAGCGGAGAGAAGCGCGAAAAAATAACGCGCTACGAGACCACTATCGGCCGAGCCATCCTGTCGGAAATACTGCCTGCAGGGTTACCCTTCTCGATCATAAATAAGACACTCAAGAAGAAAGAGATTTCGCGCCTGATCAACGCCTGCTTTCGTCGCTGTGGTTTGAAGGAAACCGTGATTTTCGCCGACAAACTGATGCAGGCCGGTTTCAGTTTGGCTACACGTGCTGGCATTTCAATTTCTATCGGCGACATGCTGGTGCCACCCCAGAAGCACGAAATCATTTCCGCCGCTGAACATGAGGTGAAGGAAATAGAGAAGCAGTACACATCTGGTTTGGTCACCGATGGCGAACGCTACAATAAAGTAGTGGACATTTGGGGCCGTGCTGGCGATCAAGTAGCGAAGGCTATGATGGAGCAACTCTCTCACGAGGAAGTGGCCGACCATAGTGGCAAGAAAGTAGCTCAGGAATCATTCAATTCCATTTATATGATGGCTGATTCAGGCGCCCGCGGTTCCGCCGCACAGATTCGCCAGCTGGCCGGCATGCGTGGTCTGATGGCCAAACCTGACGGCTCCATCATCGAGGTGCCGATTACGACGAATTTCCGCGAAGGCCTTAATGTTCAGCAGTACTTCATCTCGACCCACGGTGCGCGCAAGGGCCTTGCAGATACTGCGTTGAAAACTGCCAACTCTGGGTACCTAACCCGCCGGCTGGTCGATGTGACTCAGGATCTGGTAGTCACAGAGGACGACTGCGGGACCAGCAACGGATTTGCCATGAAGGCGCTGGTCGAGGGTGGCGAAGTAGTTGAGGCGCTGCGCGAGCGCGTGCTTGGCCGCGTTACGGTCTCAGATGTGCTTCATCCCGAAACACAGGATGTGCTCTTTCCTGTCGGCTTTCTTCTAGATGAAGACGCGGTCGAACTCATCGAGCAACTCGGCATTGACGAGGTGCGCGTGCGTACACCGCTCAATTGCGAGACGCGCTATGGGCTGTGCGCAAAATGCTACGGACGCGATCTTGGACGTGGTGTGCTGGTGAACTCTGGTGAGGCGGTTGGAGTTATTGCCGCGCAATCGATTGGTGAGCCCGGCACCCAGCTCACCATGCGTACTTTTCACGTCGGTGGAGCAGCCTCGCGCTCTGCATCAGCTTCACATGTTGAGGCTAAGTCTGCGGGAACAGTTCGTTTTACTCAAAACATGCGCTACGTTACCAACCCAAAAGGGGAGAAAGTGGTCATCGCCCGTTCCGCCGAAGTACTGGTTACCGACGACCATGGCCGCGAGCGCGAACGCCACAAGGTGCCCTATGGTGCCATGCTGTCGGTGGATGACGGCAAGCATGTAAGGGCCGGCTCCCAGTTGGCCACTTGGGACCCACATACGCGTCCGATTGTCACCGAGTACGCAGGCACAGTGAAATTCGAGAACGTTGAAGAGGGTGCCACCGTTACCAAGCAGATTGATGAAGTAACCGGCTTGTCCACCCTTGTAGTCATCGACCCGAAACGCAAGGCAAGCGCCGCCACTAAGGGCCTGCGTCCGCAGGTGAAGCTACTTACCCCGTCTGGCGAAGAAGTGAAGATTCATGGCACAGACCATTCTGTGACCATTACCTTCCAGGTTGGCTCCATCATCACCGTGAAGGATGGGCAGCAGGCCAGTGTGGGCGACATTCTTGCGCGTATTCCACAGGAGTCATCCAAGACTCGGGACATTACGGGCGGTTTGCCGCGCGTGGCAGAGCTATTTGAAGCACGGTCACCCAAGGATGCCGGCATGCTGGCGGAAGTCACAGGCACGGTTTCATTCGGCAAGGATACCAAGGGCAAGCAGCGCCTTGTAATCACAGAACCTGACGGCGTCGCGCATGAGTACCTGATTACAAAGGACAAACACGTAATGGCCCACGACGGCCAAGTAGTGAACCGCGGTGAATTCATAGTCGATGGATCGGCTGATCCACATGACATTCTGCGCCTAAAGGGCGTAGAGGAATTAGCCCATTACATCATAGACGAGGTTCAGGATGTGTACCGCCTTCAAGGCGTGAAGATCAATGACAAGCACATTGAAGTAATTGTGCGGCAGATGTTGCGCCGCGTCGTCATTACCGATCCGGGCGATACGCACTTCATTCGCGAGGAGCAGGTGGAGCGTGCTGAAGTGCTTGATGAGAACGACAAAGTGATCAACCAGGGCAAGCGTCCGGCCGAGTACCAGTTCCTGCTACTCGGCATTACCAAGGCCTCGCTGTCGACCGACTCCTTCATTTCGGCAGCTTCATTCCAGGAAACCACTCGCGTGCTGACCGAGGCGGCCATTATGGGTAAGCGCGATGAGCTTCGCGGCCTCAAGGAGAACGTGATTGTTGGCCGCCTCATCCCTGCGGGCACTGGCCTTGCCTATCACCGTACTCGGCGCATGCAAGCCGTCGGAGAGGATATCGCCGCCGACCGCGAACTCATGGTCGAGGTTGAGGAAGGGCCGGCCCAGGAAGACGTTCAGGCAGGTTGACGCTGGAGCGAGAAACCTCTTATAATCCGGCCTCTTTGCGAACGGCGCGGCCAAACCGCGCGCTGCGCGAGAGGACACGAACCCAGGGGCGGCGCACTTTAAGAGCCGCCTCGGTTTTTTGGAAAATCATAATATGCCAACAATCAACCAGTTAGTGCGAAAGTCACGCAAGGCTCCTGTCACAAAAAGCAAGGTGCCTGCTTTGGCAAATTGTCCTGCAAAACGCGGGGTGTGTACTCGCGTCTATACGACAACGCCGAAAAAGCCGAACTCGGCGCTACGGAAAGTTGCGAAGGTGCGCCTGACCAATGGTTTTGAGGTTATTTCATATATTGGGGGCGAAGGGCACAACCTGCAGGAGCACTCTGTTGTGCTGATTCGGGGGGGGCGCGTCAAGGATTTGCCAGGTGTGCGCTATCACATAGTGCGCGGCAGTCTGGATACGCAAGGCGTTAAGGATCGCAAGCAGAGCAGATCCAAGTATGGGGCAAAACGGCCGAAGGCTGCCTAACAGGAAGACCTAAGAGGTAAGAGAACATGCCACGACGCAGAGAAGTTCCGAAACGCGACGTTCTGCCGGATCCAAAATTCGGCAGCCAGGATGTTGCGAAGTTCGTCAATGTACTGATGATGAGCGGAAAGAAATCGGTTGCCGAAAGCACGATTTATCGCGCTTTCGACCAGATCAAGAGTAAGTCAGGCAAGGATCCGCTCGAGGTATTCACGCTCGCAGTTGGCAATGTCAAACCATCGGTTGAGGTGAAGAGCCGCCGAGTTGGCGGCGCTAACTATCAAGTGCCTGTTGAGGTGCGCCCAGTGCGACGCGCTGCGCTGGCGATGCGCTGGATCCGTGAATCGGCCCGTAAGCGTTCCGAAAAATCCATGGGAGCACGCCTGGCAGGTGAGTTGCTGGAAGCATCCGAAGGGCGAGGCGGTGCAGTAAAGAAGCGCGAGGAAGTGCACCGTATGGCGGAGGCCAACAAGGCCTTTGCACACTATCGATTCTGATGAGCGGCCGGGAATCCCGGCTTTGATGTGAATACCTCTGCCACGGTGTCCCGAGTTGACACCCAGGCGGTTCGGCTTAGATAAGGCAGGTTAGCAAAGTGGCACGCACGACTCCAATTGAGCGCTACCGAAACATAGGCATCAGTGCCCACATTGATGCCGGCAAGACCACGACCACCGAGCGCATTCTTTTCTACACAGGCGTATCGCACAAAATTGGCGAAGTGCATGATGGTGCAGCTGTCATGGACTGGATGGAGCAGGAGCGCGAGCGTGGCATCACCATCACGTCTGCAGCCACAACCTGTTTCTGGAAGGGGATGGACGGCAATTTCCCCGAGCATCGCATCAACATCATCGATACTCCTGGCCATGTTGACTTCACAATTGAAGTGGAGCGCTCCATGCGAGTTCTGGATGGTGCCTGCATGGTGTACTGCGCCGTAGGTGGCGTTCAGCCGCAGTCAGAAACTGTTTGGCGCCAAGCCAACAAATACAAGGTGCCGCGCTTGGCTTTCGTGAACAAGATGGATCGCCAGGGAGCGGATTTCTTCAAGGTCTATGATCAGATGAAGGCGCGCCTTAAGGCAAATCCGGTGCCGCTTCAGATGCCGATCGGTGCTGAAGAAAATTTCGAGGGTGTGGTCGACCTGATTCGCATGAAAGCCATTTTCTGGGACGAGGCAAGTCAGGGCATGAAGTTTGAATTGCGCGACATTCCGGCCAATCTCGTCGAGAAGTCGAAGGAATGGCGCGAGAAAATGGTCGAGGCTGCAGCCGAAGCAAGCGAAGAGTTGATGAACCGGTATCTCGAAGAGGGTGATCTTTCAGAGGAGGACATTAAAAAAGGCCTGCGCTTGCGTACTATTGGGAGCGAGATCGTGCCGATGCTGTGCGGTTCCGCCTTTAAGAACAAGGGTGTACAGGCCATGCTGGATGCCGTGATCGAGTTGATGCCGGCGCCAACCGATATTCCGCCGGTCACGGGGCATTTGGAAAACGATGAGATAGGTGAGCGCAAGGCCGACGACAAGGAACCGTTTGCCGGCTTAGCATTCAAGATTATGACCGACCCTTATGTTGGTCAGCTGACTTTCTTCCGTGTCTATTCCGGCGTAGTTAATTCTGGCGATACGATCTACAACCCGATAAAAGGCCGCAAGGAGCGCATCGGCCGCATACTGCAGATGCATGCCAACCAGCGCGAGGAAATCAAGGAAGTGCGCGCTGGTGACATAGCCGCCGCAGTCGGTCTGAAAGAGGCGACCACAGGAGAAACTTTGTGCGCCCCTGACAAGATCATTACTCTGGAAAAGATGGAATTTCCAGAGCCGGTGATCCACGTTGCCGTCGAGCCAAAGACGAAAGCCGACCAGGAGAAAATGGGGATCGCTCTCAATCGCTTGGCGCAGGAAGACCCATCCTTCCGCGTACGTACGGACGAAGAATCGGGTCAGACCATCATTTCAGGCATGGGCGAATTGCATCTGGAGATCCTTGTAGACCGCATGAAGCGCGAGTTTGGTGTTGAAGCCAATGTCGGCGCACCGCAGGTGGCGTACCGCGAAGCCATCAAGAAGAATGCCGAAGTCGAGGGCAAGTTCATCAAACAGTCCGGTGGCCGCGGCCAGTATGGCCATGTCTGGTTGCGCATTGAACCGAACGAGGCTGGCAAGGGCTTCGAGTTTGTTGATGCCATTAAAGGCGGCACAGTACCGCGTGAGTTCATACCCGCTGTGGAAAAGGGTCTTATCGACACCTTGCCAAATGGCGTGCTCGCCGGTTTCCCTGTTGTGGACGTCAAGGTCACCCTGTTCGACGGGTCGTACCATGACGTGGATTCAAACGAAAACGCATTCAAGATGGCAGCCTCAATTGCTTTCAAGGATGGTATGCGCAAGGCAAATCCGGTTCTGCTAGAGCCGATGATGGCGGTTGAGGTTGAAACGCCCGAGGATTTCATGGGCAATGTGATGGGCGATCTATCGGGCCGCCGCGGCATGGTGCAGGGTATGGAAGATCAGGCCGGTGGCATCAAGGTTATTAAGGCAGAAGTACCGCTTGCCGAGATGTTTGGCTACTCGACAACGATGAGATCGCTCAGCCAAGGGCGTGCAACATACTCGATGGAATTCAAGCACTACTCTGAGGCGCCGAAGAATGTCGCCGAGGCAATTATTAACAAGAAGTGATTTGTTCTTAAGGGAAAAGAAACATGGCCAAAGGCAAATTCGAACGTACGAAGCCACACGTGAACGTTGGGACGATTGGGCACGTGGATCATGGCAAGACGACCCTGACGGCGGCGATCACGACGGTGTTGTCGAGCAAGTTTGGTGGTGAGGCC